>JBBRBG010000168.1:0-19893 GCA_038206055.1 Haliangiales bacterium | reverse complement strand
CAAGGAGAACGTCGCGAATTCGAAGAACAACGCCGAGTTCATCTCGACCGAGCTCGATCGTCTCGAGAACAAGATCCAGGCCGTCACGGAGATGGCCGTCGGACACACGGATCCGAACGAGATGTCGAGTCGCATCGATGCGATCTCCGAGGGTATCTCGCAGACCGAGCAAACGATCCGCGACCTGCAGCAGATCACCGGCGTCAGCGACGCTGATACAACGCCGTCGATTCTCGACACGGACCTCACCGCGCAACCGCGCGCGGTGGAGGGGAGAGCCGAGACAACCGGCGCGGGACGGAGAAGCTGATGACTGATCAACCGAAGACCCTCGCCGGCACCGACGGCGTCACCAAGGCAACGCAACTGCCGCCGTTCTTCCCGAAGTGGGCCGGCAAGCTTGCGGAGCTGTACTTCTCGGGCACGACCTCGATGTTCGTCGTCCACGGCAACACGTTCGACGTGGTGCGCTCGGGGGTGGATCGATGGGTCGGGCTCGCGGACTTCCTCGCCGAGCAGCTGTTCGGGCGCTGGGACCTCGTCATCCACTATGACCTCGCGCGCGGCCTGCGCTGCGCGGCCGGCTCGAACGGTAAGCGCTTGCAAGATATGGTCGAGACGGCGAACAAGTGGCTCGGCGATCTGCGTGCCCTGCCCCGCGATCCCACCAAGGGTCTCGCGGCGATCGATCTGCTGATCCAGAAGAACGTGATGGCGGATGACGACAAGCGCCTCCGCTGCGCGATCCTCATCGATCACGCCGGCTACGTCGCGCCGAGCGGCGATCGGCTCGACCTCGCCGAGCAGACGCACCTCGTAACCCTCCTCAACTGGGCGTCGAGCCCGTACGTGAAGCGCCTGAACATGGCATTCGTGCTGATCGATCCGCGCCTGACCAGCATCGCGGAGCGGCTCGCGAACAACCCGCACGTCGCCACGATCGAGGTCCCGCTGCCCGATGCCGACGAGCGCACCGCGTTCCTCGACGCTCAGGTCAAGGCGACGGGCAAGGACGTCAAGACGTTCTCCGACTACGGGGTCAACGAGCTCGGCAAGCTGACCGCCGGCATCGGCCTCACCGATCTCGAGGTGCTCGTGCGCAGCTCCGTCGAGGGCCAGCGCCGCCTCGATACGAACTACTTCCGCGAGCTTAAGAAGCGCCTGATCGAGCGGCAGGCCCAGGGCATGCTCGAGTTCGTCGAGCCGAAGTGGGGCATCGACACGGTGGTCGGGCACGAGGCCGCGAAGAAGCGGCTGATGGACGACGCGGACCTCATCAAGCGCGGCGAGCTCGATACCGTCCCGATGGGCTACTTGTTCTGTGGCCCGGTCGGCACCGGCAAGAGCTTCCTCGCGACCTGCCTCGCCGGATCGATCGGCACGCCGGCCGTGGTGCTCAAGAACTTCCGCAGCAAGTACGTCGGCGAGACCGAAGGCAACCTCGAGCGCGTGCTCGGGGTGCTGCGGTCGATGGGCCCGGTCGTCGTCATCGTGGACGAGGCCGATGCGATGCTCGGCGATCGCGATCAGGGCGGCGACTCGGGCGTCGGCGCGCGCACGTTCGGCATGATCGCCTCGCAGATGGGTGACACGGCGTACCGCGGCCGCATCATCTGGATGCTGCTGACCGCTCGCCCCGACCTCCTGCCGATCGATCTCAAGCGCCAGGGTCGCGCCGAGGTCCACATCCCGTTGTTCTATCCGGTCAGCGACGCCGAGCTGAAGACGATGATCATCACGCTCGCCAGGAAGTCGGGCACCTCGGTGAACCCGGATGACGTGCCGAGCGAGATCGCGCACAAGGGCAACCTGTCGGGCGCCGACATCGAGGGCATCGTCGGCCGCGCCTACCGCACGTCGTTGCTCGGGGGCTCGCGCACCATCACGAAGGACGCGCTGGCCTCTGCACTCGCCGGCTTCATGCCGTCGACGCAGACGCTCGAGCGTGAGGCGCAGGAGCTCGCCGCGATCATCGAATGCACCGACGTGGAGTTCTTGCCCGAGAGCAAGAAGGAGCGGATGGACAAGATGGGGGGCCGCGAGAAGCTCCAGGAACGTCTGACCGCGATCAAGCAGATTCTGGAACAGCGTTAGCGATCGATAAGGAGACATGGCCATGGCACGTACCAGCTGGATCAATGACGAATCGACCCCGGACCTCGACGCGCACGTCAACAAGCTCGAGCACTTCGCGAACTCGCTCGCGGACGGCGTGATCGACGCGAACGAGCTCGCCACGCAGGAGAAGCTCCTCGTCCACGCGATGAAGGCCGTCGAGGGTTCCCTCGATGACTCGCAGCACGCCGGGGTCACGAAGCTCCTCGCCGAGCTCACGGCCTACGCCGTGATGCGCACCTTGCACGAGATGGCGCAGGCCCGCGTGCAGAGCGCCGTCGCGCCGAAGTCCTGACCATGGAAGAGGGCTGGGGGCGACACGCACCCGATGGGGACTACCTCAAGCGGGTGTTCGACCGCACCGAGAGGCTGATCGAGGACCGCTGGGGGATCCCCGTGATCATCCAGGACGTCCCGAATCCGTTCACGGGTGATCTCGACGGCGAGAAGATCATGGTCGACTTCGACCTCGATGTTCACGAGGCCGTATTCATCCTGATCCACCTGTTCGGGCACACCGTTCAGTGGAACATCTCGGAAGGCAACCGGGCGATCGCGTTCGCGAAGCCCACATCCTGGACCGACGAGCTACTCGCACAGGCGATTGCCTACGAGCAGGAGGCATGTAGGTTCAGCCTCCAACTCGTTCACGAGGCCGGGTTTCAGGACCTCGATCAGTGGCTGTCGGACTTCGCCGCGTGTGACAGCTCCTACCTGATGCACTTCTATAAGACCGGCGAAAAGCTCCCGTTCCGCCAGTTCTGGAAGGACGACGCACCGCGGATGACCCCACTGGCCATCCCGGAATTTCAGCCGGAGAGATGGATCAGTCGCTACGACGGAACTGTCGTCTAGACCGCACCTACGCTACGATTCTCAGTGGGGTGCTCGCGCGAAGGATCATCGCTGTCTCGCCTGACAAGGCATTCAGCAAACAGCTAGCTGTCGCTCTGAAAGCGGCCGGTGGTGCCGTTGATGCGCACACCACGATGGACTCGCTCGGCAAAGGCGACCTCCAGGCGGCGCTGCTCGTCATCCATCTCGACGGTCCGCTCGCCGGCGTTGCGCCCGAGCTGTTGCCGCGGCTGACCGCCGATACACGCGTGATCGCGATCCTCCCGCGCTCGAACCTCTCGGCCGTCGTCGAGATCATGCAGGCGTCGGAGCGCGTCGCGGGCATGATGGTGGCCGAGGACTTCGACTCGCGGAACCTGTCGTCGATGGCCACCCGCGTGCTCGCCGGCGACATCTTTGGCCTCGAGAAGATGATCCTGTGGGGGACGCAGATCCACTCGTTCCTCGTCGGTGACTATCAGGAGAAGTCGCTGTGCATCGCGCAGATCAGCGAGTTCGCCGAGCTGATGGGCGTGCGGCGCAAATACCGCGAGTCGATCGAGCAGTGCGTCGACGAGATGTTGATGAACGCGCTCTACGACGCGCCCGTCGACGAGCAGGGCAAGCAGATCTTCTCGGAGATCCCGACGAAGACGCGCATCTCGCTGCGCGTGGAGCAGAAGGTCGTCGTCCAGTACGCGTGCGATGGCACCCAGTTCGCCGTGACCGTGCGCGACGCGTTCGGCACGCTCGATCGCGCCACGGTGCTGCGCTACCTGCACAAGTGCCTGCACAACGAGCAGCAGATCGATCGCAAGGCAGGCGGTGCAGGGCTCGGGCTGTACTTGATAACCAACTCGTCGACGAGCGTGTACTTCAATGTGCTCCCCGGCGTGGCCACCGAGGCGGTGTGTACGTTCGATCTCGAGACGCCGAAGCTTCAGCTCGAGACGTTCGGCTTCTTCCAGGAACGCATCGACGCCGCCGGTCGCCTGGCGAGTGGGCCATCGCGCCGGCTCCCGGTCGGCACGGGACACCCCGTCGAGCGCCGAACGCCGAAGCAACCGGGTACGCCGAGAGGCCTCGTTCTTCTGCTCGTGGGGGCGATCCTCGCCACGCTCGCGCTGGTCGCCGTGGCGGCGTGGCCGAGGCTGATGGGCGGGGCGAAGAAGACCGAGGCATCCATCCACACCGTGCCCAAGGGCGCGACGGTGGAGGTCGAGGGCAAGAACGCCGGCACCGCGACGGATGGCACGCTGATCGTGCGCGACCTCGAGGTCGGGCGTGCTTACCCCGTGGTTGCTCGCCTGGACGGGTACCTGCCGCGCACCGCGGTGGTCCAGCCCCGCGCCGACGGCACCGACGTGACGCTCGTGCTCGAGGCCCTCGCGCCGACGGTGACGCTCGATTCGTCGCCGACGGGCGCCACGATCGAGATCGATGGCGCGGCAGCGGGCACCACGCCGATCACCGTGAAGACGCTGCAGCCGGGCAAGACCGTATCGGTGATGTTCCACAAGAACGGCTACCAGGACACGACCGCGACGCTCGAGGTGCCCGGCCCCGGCAAGGAGACGAAGCTGATCCAGCCCCTGCCCGTCTCGGCGGATCTCGCACGCATCAAGGTCACCTCGGAGCCCTCGGGCGCTCAGGTGGTGCAGAACGGGCTACTGCTCGCCGGCGTGACCACGCCCGCCGAGATCCTCGTGGAGGCGGCGAAGCCGGTCCGGATCACGCTGACGATGCCGGGCAAGGTCCCCGCCGTGATCGACACGTTCACCCCGAGCCGCGGCGCCGACGGCCTGGTCAAGCACGGCAAGCTGATCGACGGTGCGATGCTGAATGTCGACTCGAACCTCGATGGTAAGGTGAGCGTGTCGAACGCGCCGCACTGCCAGAATCTCGAGCTGCCGAGCGAGTGCGTGCTCGCGCCGGGGAGCTACCTGGTCGACGTCACCGCCATGCCGCAGAACGCGGTCGGTGGCCGCGCGATGCGCAAGGTCACGATCGGCACCAAGGCGGTCGGCGAGAAGATCGACTTCGGCTACGTCGAGGCCGGACCGAACAAGCTGCTCCAGATCGGCGGTAGCGGGTCACGGCGCGCAGCATTCGAGGTCGGCACGCGCAAGGTCACGGTCAGCGGTGGCGACGAGCCCGCGCACGCCGTCACAATCATCGTGAAGGCCAACGCGACCGTGATCGCCAACTAACCAGGAGCACGTGGCCGAAGAGCCGGCAGACCTCAGCTCGTGGTGGTCCGGCGTCAAACCTGCCCCCGATGTCGCGGAGCGGCTGGCGGAGATCGCGCTGGTGCGATGGTCTACGGGGCCGTCGAAGCGCACGACGGCGCGATCGAGGTGGTGACGGCACCCGGAAGATCCTGCGGCAGCTTCACGCGCTTGCCGAACTTCTTCTTCCACGCGCGTCGCCATCGCCGTCGAGGCTACGCGATCGCGCGCAACGGGGGCGAGCGGCCGCGTGGTCCGACGTTCCCTCCACGGCGTTCCCGGAGGATTTACCGCAGAGACTCGGAGCTCTCCGAGAAGAGGCTCTATCGGGACCATCGCGACGTTCGGCGGAGACCGCCCGAAATGGCCTCCGCTCGGAGATCTCGGAGTCTCTGCGGCAACTCTTCCGGGAATGAGGGTGGAACCGTCACGCCCGTCGAGGAACGAGTGACGCAGGGGCGGCGGAACTGTGTACTCTCGGCGTGCGTGCGGATCTCCGTAATCCTCGGCGGCCTTGCCATCGCCCATTCGGCGAGCGCGGCCCCCGTGCGCACGGCGCAGAGCGATCCGCACCCGGGCATTCATTCCGAGACCTGGGTCGACAGCGCGGTGCCCGCGCGGATCGCGCTCGTGCGCATCGACCTGACGTCCGCGGAGATCGGGCTGTACGCGACGAAGGAATCCGATCGCGGCATCACCACGAGCGCGTTCGCGGTCCGAATGGCGGCGCAGGTCGCGATCAACGGCGATGCATTCGCGATCGCCGGCTATCGTCCGCGCGGTCTCGCGATCGGCGACTCGACGCCGTGGACGAACACGCAAGACACCGCACAGCTACCGCTGCTTCATCTGCGGCGCGTCGGCGAGCGCAGCGTGGCGGTGATCGAGCCCCCCGAGCTCGTACTCACGCCCGACGATCTTCCCGAGGGAACGCAGGGCGCGATCGGTGGGCGGCCGCTGCTGGTGCGCTCGGGCGCTGTCGAGAGCAACTTCGACTGCGCGGATCCGGTGACGCTCGCCTGCCAGCGCGCGCCGCGCTCGGGCGTGGGCATCTCCGGCGATGGCAACACGATGTGGCTCGCCACGGTCGATGGCTGGCAGGCCGGCTCGGTAGGACTCACCGCCGCGGAGCTCGGCGCGTTCCTCTCGGCGCGCGGCGCGGCGTGGGCGATGGCGCTCGACGGCGGTAGCTCCGCCGCGATGGTGCTCGACGGCAACGTGATCACGAACCCGTCGGATGGGATCGAGCGCACCGTCGCGAATCACCTCGGTGTGAAGTACGGTGCGCTCCCTCGCGGCGAGCTCGTGGGTCTGATCTGCGCGGACTCGGTGTTCAATTGCACGAAGCTGACCGGCGCGGTGGTCACGCTCGACGATGGCCGCGTCGACACCACGATGAGCGACGGGTTCTACGATTTCACCGGGGTCACACCGCGGCTCGCGTGCGTGGTGGTCAAGAAGATTGGCTACAAGACCAAGCGGCAGTGCCAGATCGTGGACTCGGGGATCCAGACGTACAACTCGGTCGTTCTCGAATTGGGTGTGGATCCTCCTGCCGATGCGAGCGTTCCCGATGGCCCGCGGGCGACCGATGCCACGACCACCGGCGACGGCGGCTTCGGGCCTGACGGGGGCAACCCCGACACGGGCCCCGGTGGCGGCTGCTGCGAAGCTGGCACGGGAGGCGCGCCACCGATCGCACTCGTGGCCCTGGTGGGGTTCCTGCTGAGCCGCCGCCGCGTTACGATTGGATAGGGTGTCCCAAGTCCATACGCAGCTCCTGACCGACGACGCCAGCGGCGCGCTTGTCGAGCGCACGTTCCGGCTTCGCGTCGTCTCGGGGCCCGATGCGGGCAAGGAGCACACGCTCGACGAAGGCACGACGATGGTCGGCACCCACGTCGACAACGACCTCGTGCTCGCCGACGCCACGGTGTCGCGCTACCACCTCGAGATCCGTGTACGCCGCGATGGCATCGAGATCCGCGATCTCGATACGACCAATGGCACGAAGCACGGCGGCACCAAGGTCGGTAACGTGGTGCTCACTGGCGCTGCGCGGCTGCGACTCGGCAAGCACACCGAGATGGACGTCGAGCCGATCGATACGAGCATCGACCTCGGCGACTGGCACGGCGATCGGTTTGGCGAGGTCCTCGGCACGACCACACCGATGCGTCGCCTGTTCGCGCTCCTCGGCAAGGCGGCCGCGACCGAGGCCACGATCCTGTTGCAGGGTGAGACCGGCACGGGCAAGGAAGCGATCGCGGAGGCCGTCCACAAAGCGAGCAAGCGTAACCGCGGGCCGTTCGTGGTCGTCGACTGCGGCTCGATCCCGCACGAGCTGATCGCCTCGGAGTTGTTCGGTCACGCGAAGGGTTCGTTCACCGGCGCCGCCACCGACAAGCAGGGGCTGATCGAAGCCGCGAACAAGGGAACGCTGTTCCTCGACGAGATCGGCGAGCTCGCAATCGATCTGCAACCCCAGCTCCTGCGCGTCCTCGATCGCCGTCAGGTCCGCCGCGTGGGCGAGACGCAGTCGGTCGAAGTCGACATCCGGGTGATCGCCGCCACCCACCGCGACCTGCGCGCGATGGTCAAGTCGGGCCAGTTCCGAGAGGACCTCTACTACCGGCTCGCCGTTGTCGCGACGGTCGTGCCGCCGCTCCGCGATCGCAAGGCGGATATCCCGGCGCTGGCATCGTGGTTCGCCGACAAGATGGGCCGCGGTGGGTTCGCCCAGTCACCCGCGCTGCTCAACCTCCTCGAGCGCCACGACTGGCCCGGCAACGTGCGCGAGCTGCGCAACGTGGTCGAACGCGCGCTCTCGCTCGGCGCCGCCGCGCTCCAGGATCTGGGTGAGGGTACCAAGCGCCCGTCGACGAACGATGAAGCGGTGGCCGCGCGCCCGGCTTCGGTGCCGCCCGGCGCCGACGTGCTCGAGCTGCCGTTCAAGGAAGCGAAGGCCGCGCTCGTCGAGAGCTTCGAGCGCGACTATCTGTCTGCGCTACTCCACCGCCACCGCGGCAACATCTCGCGCGCCGCCGCAGAGGCTGGCATCGATCGCAACTACATCCATCGCCTCGTCAAGAAGTACGGGCTCGAGGTCGACCGAGGGTGAGGCGGCTCGCGGCTGTGCTGGTGCTCGCGGCCGCCTGCAAGGGCAAGGAGCCCACCAAGGACCCCGTCGCGGTTCCACCGCATCCCATACCGGAGCCAGTCCCCGTCCCGGTCGCCGGTGACTGGGCCGTGTGCAAGGCGGCGCTCCAGGCATCGCCGAAGCTGCCGCCGACGAAGCAGGTCGCTGCGCTGATCGATGCGTGCAGGCCGTGCGGCGACTGGAAGCCGCTCCTCGAGTGGCAGACGCCGGTCGAGAGCGGTGGGCCGAAGCAGAAGGACATCGAGACCGCGATGCTTGGCTGCAAGGCGTACTGCGATCCGAACGCGAAGATGCGCTTCGTCAACGCGCTCGACGACTCGCGGGGCAAGAACAACCGTCGACCCTGGCGCGTGCTCGGCGAGTTCTGCAAGGAAGCGCTGTCCTCCGTGCCCGATGCGCGGTTCATGTCGGCGCCGTTCTTCGCGCTCGATCGGATCGCGCGAGACGTCGCGGCGCGGCCCGATGGTGGGAAATTGCTCGCGGCGATCGATCTCGTGCTCCCCGCGGCGTCGGTGACCGGCGCCGGCCTCGAGATTCCGATGAGCGCGGTCACGAAGCCGAGCGCGGCACCAAGCCACCTGACGCTCACCGTCACCGAGATCCGCGCGGGTGCGCTGCCACACGCCCGGCTCGGCGCGAATGGCGTCACCGTCACCGCCGACATGTATCCCGGCAACGCGGTCAAGCTCGCGGATCTCCCCGCGACGTTCGACAAACTGCCGCAACCGGTGCTCGTCTTCATGCCGAAGAAGATGAGCGCGGACAAGCTGGTGGAGGTGCTCGCCACGACGAAGCGCCGGCCGATGCAGCTCGCGGTCGAGGCGACCAGCACGCTCCCCGGATGGGACCAGTACGGCGCGGCGCCGATCGATCTCGTCGGCGAGGTCGATCCGGCGACGCTGCCGAAGGACAAGGCACAGCGCCTGCTCCTGACCTTTGGCGCGAGCACGGACGACACGGTCAAGGCGATCGCCGCTGCACCCGCAACGGCGTTCATCCTTCCGCCCCAGCTCGCGCTGCAGCCCGAGGCCACGGCGGAGTCGCTCGCCGCGGTGCTCGGTGCGCTTGCCTACAAGGATGTGAAGACCGCAGTGATCACCCGAGCTGCGCGGCCCAAGCCTTGACCGACGCAGGCTCACCGGGGATCTTCGTTCTGTGACCTCCGCGGCCTATGACGTCGTCGTGATCGGCGGAGGAATCACCGGCGCCGGTATCGCACGTGACGCTCAGCTCCGCGGGATGAAGGTCGCCCTGTTCGAGAAGGGCGACTACGCCTCGGGCACGTCGTCGAAGTCGAGCAAGCTCGTGCATGGAGGCCTGCGGTATCTCGAGCACGGCGAGATCGGGCTCGTGTTCGAGAGCGTCTCCGAGCGCCGCGTCCAGACCAAGGTCGCGCCCCACCTCGTGCGCCCGCTGCCGTTCCTGATCCCGATCTACAAGGGCGCAAAGCCCGGGCTCGAGCTGATGAACGTCGGCCTGTGGATCTACGACTCGCTTGCGCTGTTCCGCGCACCGCGCCTCCACAAGACGTTCCGCGGCGTCAAGTCCGCGCTCGCGCTCGAACCGCAGCTCCGCCCCGAGGGGCTGCGCGGCGTGCTCGAGTACTACGACTGCGCCACCGACGACGCGCGCCTCGTGCTCGAGAACGCGATCGACGCCGTCACCGCCGGCGCGCACTGCCATACGTATACCGAGGTGATGCGCTTCGAGCGCCGCGCCGATGGCAGGATCGTCGGCGTGCACGTGCGCGATCGACTCACCGGCGAGACCCGGCTGGTTACGGCGCGAGTGGTGATCCTCGCCGCCGGCGCCTGGACCGACGAGATGATCCGGCGGTTCGAGATCCCGATGGATCGCCCGCTGCTCCGTCGCACGAAGGGCGTGCACATCGTGCTGCCGCGCGAGCGCCTCCCGCTGGCGCGCGCGATCACCCTGATCTCTCCCGTCGACAAGCGCGTGATGTTCGCGATCCCGTGGCGCGAGCGCACCGTGCTCGGCACCACCGACACCGACTTCACGGGGAGCGCCGACGAGGTGGCCGCCGACGCCGACGACGTGAAGTACCTGTGCGACTCGGGCAACGGCTACTTCCCGGGCGCGAACCTCACGCCCGACGACGTGATCGCCACGTGGGCCGGCCTGCGACCGCTGATCGCCGCTCCGCCGAACGTGGACGAGTCCGAGATCTCTCGCGAGCACGAGGTGTTCGCGCGCAACGATGGCCTCGTGATCATCGCCGGCGGCAAGCTCACCACCTATCGTCGGATGGCCGGCCAGGCCGTGCACGAGACGATCAAGCTGATGACCGAGCTCGGCGAGGGCGTCGAGGTCACGAAGTCGGTGACGAAGTCGCGCCCGCTGCCGGGTGCCGCGGGCCTGGCCGAGGACACCCTCGAAGGTGTCGCGAAGGTCGGCCGCGCGCTGATGGACGACTTCGGCCTCGATGTCGATACCGCCACGCACCTGTGCGGCGTCTACGGCACGCGCGCGCCGGTGATCGGGAAGCGGATCCAGGCGGACCGCGCGCTCGGCGAGCGGCTCGATCCCGAGCTGCCGTACGTGTGGGCGGAGATCGAGTTCGCGGCCACGCACGATCTCGCGCGCACCGTGGAGGACGTCCTTGGCCGCCGCGTGCCCTTGCTCCTCGTCAGCCGCGATCAGGGCCTCGGCGTCTGCGATCGGGTCGCGGACACGCTGGGCAAGATCCACGGCTGGACCACCGAGCAACGCACGGCGATGATCGCCGAGTACGCCGCCGAGGTCGCGCTCAGCCGGCGTTGGCGCTAACGTCCAAGGTGCAGGCTAAGGGGCTAGAACTGTTCAGGTCACCTGGGTCCATCTTTATGGATTCTTGATCCGATCTGGGCCCGCCTTGACGCCATCGTAATATGGTAGAGCGTACCCAAGTGCCTGTCGCCATGGGCGGCAAGATGGAAGCAGTCAGCACGGTTTCAACGTCCCCGACGAGCGATCCGCCGGACAGCCACCACCACGCTCCCACCGGGCGAGGCGCTCTCGCCGCGGCGTCGCTCGGCGCGCTCGGCGTGGTCTATGGTGATATCGGCACCTCACCGCTGTACGCGATGAAGGAGTGCCTGGCGGGGCCGCACGGGGTACCCGCGACCGAGAACAACGTGCTCGGCGTCCTCTCCCTGATGTTCTGGGCGCTGATGCTCGTGGTCACGCTCAAGTACCTCGTGTTCGTGCTGCGAGCGGACAACAAGGGCGAGGGCGGCATCCTGGCGCTCGCGGCGCTTCTCGAAGGTACGGATCCGCGCGTGAAGCGGAATCGGCTCGCGATCCCGCTTCTGCTCGGCCTGTTCGGCGCCGGCCTGCTGTTCGGCGATGGCGCGATCACCCCGGCGATCTCCGTCCTCGGTGCAGTCGAAGGCCTCGGAGAGCAAAGCCCCGCCCTCGGCGATCTCGCCGTTCCGCTCACGATCGTGATCCTGGTCGGCCTGTTCCTCGTGCAGCGCTTCGGGACGAAGAAGATCGGCATCGCGTTCGGTCCGATCATGCTCGTCTGGTTCATCACGATCGGCGCGATCGGCGTGCGCTGGATCGCCGTCGATCCTTCGGTGTTTCGCGCGCTCGACCCGCGCTACGGCGTCGACATGCTGATCCACCACGGCAGGCACGGGTTCCTGCTCCTCGGCCTCGTGTTCCTCGTCGTCACCGGCGGCGAGGCGCTGTATGCGGACATGGGCCACTTCGGCAAGCGGCCGATCCGCCTCGCGTGGTTCACGATCGCCCTGCCCGGCCTGCTCCTCTGCTACTTCGGCCAGGGCGCTCTGTTGCTCTCGAGCAAGCCCGGTAGCATCACGAATCCGTTCTACGCGATGGTCGAGGGACCGATGTTGATCCCGATGATCATCCTCGCGACCATGGCCGCGGTGATCGCATCGCAAGCGCTGATCTCCGGCGTGTTCTCGCTCACCCGCCAGGCGATGCAGCTCGGGTTCTGGCCGCGCGTCACGGTGGTACACACGTCGGCGGATACCGAGGGCCAGATCTACATCCCCGAGATGAACTGGCTGCTGCTCGTCGGCTGTGTCGCGCTCGTGCTGCAGTTCCGCTCCAGCTCGGGCCTCGCCGCGGCGTATGGCATCGCGGTCACCGGCACGATGGGCATCACGTCGTATCTGTTCTACCTGGTGTGCCGCCGGCGCTGGAACGTCTCGCGCGCGAAGGCGTTGTGCTTCCTCATCCCGTTCCTCATCATCGACCTCACGTTCTTCGCCGCAAACGCCGCGAAGATCGCGGACGGCGGGTGGTTCCCGCTCGCCGCCGGTCTGTGCGTGTTCATCGTGATGACCACCTGGTGGCGCGGGCGCGTCGAGCTGTCGAAGACGCTGGAGGCAGGCTCGATTCCCGATGACATGCTGCTCGCCGATATCGCCGCATCGCCACCGCCGCGCGTGAAGGGCACGGCCGTGTTCATGTCATCCACGCCCGATGGCATGCCGAACGTGCTGCTCCACCACCTCAAGCACAACCAGGTGCTGCATCCGCAGACCGTGCTGTTCTCGCTGAAGATCGAGCCGGTGCCATCGGTCGATATTGATTCCAACCTCGTCGTCAACGACCTCGGCCACGGCTTCTATCGCGTGCTGGCGAAGGTCGGCTTCATGCAGACTCCCGATGTCCCCGCGCTGCTCAAGCGATGCTCGGCGAAGGGCCTCGTCACCGAGCCGATGACGACCACGTATTACCTGGGCAGGCAGACGCTGCTGACCGGCGGCAAGTCGAAGATGGCCCGATGGCGCAAGATCCTGTTCTCGTTCCTGTCACGAAACGCGCGCCCGCCCACCGCGTTCTTCAACCTGCCGCCTAACCGCGTGGTCGAGCTGGGTTTACAGATCGAGATGTGATCTCGCGGAGTTGTGCAAAACATGCACACTTCGCAGAGCTTCACGAGGCCCGTACGATGGGCTCATGCGTGGTCCTTTCGTTGCCGTTCTCGCGGTCGTCACGGGATGCGGCTTCAGCGCGAGCGGTGGCCAGGGAGGCCCCGGCGCTGATGCCAGCGCCATCGATGCCGCGCACCAGGGCGACGGCGGTACGGATGCCGCTGTCACCCAGATGCCTGATGCGCCGGTAGGCCCGCAGTGCCCGAGCACGTACGCACCGATCGTCTCCGTGAATCCGATGAGCTCGCGCTATCGATTCAGCGGTGCGACGGGTCTGAAGTGGATCGACGCCGAGAACGACTGCGCCGATGACGCGGCCGGCGGCGAGCTGGCGACGCACCTGGTGGTGCTCGACGACGCGGCGGAAATGCTCGCGGTGATCGGCGGCCTCTCGGGGAACGGGAACATCCAGGATCAGTGGATCGGTGCCACGGATCTCGAGGAAGAGGACACCATCGAATACGTCACCAACCAGACGACCACGCTGACACTGCTGCCGACCGCAGCGAACGCCAGCAAGGACTGCATCCGGCTCAAGAACACCCCGAGCACCGAGTACCGCAGCTGCGACGAGGTGAACAAGTACGTGTGCGAATGCGACGGTCGCGCCGCGGACCCGAACCGGTTCCCGAACCTACCCAACGGCAACAACGGCCAGTAGTCAGGCGATGACGTCGCGCACGGAGCGCGGCCGGATCGCTGGATAGCGTGGGTTGTCGAGCGGCGTGAGCCGACCGAGGCCGCCCGCCATATCGCGCGAGTACTGCATCTGCTGCCACACCGGGAAGACGTTGTCCGGAGCCTCATCGGCCGCGCGCATGCCGGCGATGCGGCCATCGAGCTCCTCGAGCGTACCGGCATACTCGATCGTCACCGGGGTGCCGCGGACCGCGGCGAACACCGCGCCGAGTTGCCGCGGTGAGAGGGTCTCGCCGGCCACGCGCACCACCCGGCCGGCCTCGGCATCGAGCGCCACCGCCGCGATGTACTTCGCGACATCGTCGGTGTGCGTGAAGTCGTACGGCTGATCGGCGTCACCCCACACCTTGTAGACCCCGGTCTGCCGATCCGGCCCGATCGCGCCCCATGCGAGCAGGTCCATGAAGGCGCCGCACAACAGAGAGGTGGCGCGCACCTCCTTGGAGGCGTCGAGGACCGCATCCATCTCGCGGCGAAGATCGAGGTTGCGGTTGCCACCCGGCGTGGTCTTGAAGAAATCCAGCGCGTAGTCCGAAGGCATCATGCGCTTCACGCCCGCCTGCTCGGCGGCGCGGAGGAGCCGGGTCTGGCCATCGACCATCACCTCGCGCAGCCCCTGCACCGAGGACACGACCACCTCGACCCCGGCGCAGGCGTGCGCGAGCGACGCGGCATCGGCGAGGTCAGCGATGGCCAGCTCCACGCCCAGCGCGCGGAGCGCCATCACGCTCTCGGAATTGGAGCTCGCGCGGTGCGTGACCCGCACGTTCGCGCCGAGCGCGACGAGCTCGCGCACGATCTTCGCTCCGAGCTTTCCGCTCGCGCCGACGACAAGGACACGTGGCTGCATGACTGGTCTCCCTTGGACGCGTGTAGCACGCTGGAGTTACGCCAGTGAACGACGATCTGCGCGATGCCCTTGCCGCTCCGCGAAACAGGCAAACCGCGCGTGCTAGCTTGCGGCGATGCCAGCGATCGACGACACGCCGCTCCTGAAGCTCGAACGCGTACTACGGGATCACGGTGTCGTTGCTGCGCTCCGCGTGCTCAACAGCCGTGCGCCCCATCGCTTCACCGGCATCTACCGCTATACGCCGACGATCCTTGCAAACGTCCACCTGGTCGACGCGTTCGTCCCGGAGGTCTCGCGGGGCGGCGACGTTCCGCTCGAGGACGCGTACTGCATGCTGCTGGCCGACCACGGCCAGGTATCGTTCGGGGATGTGGCGGGGGCGCCGTGCGCGGCAAAGTCTGCGAGCCCCGTTGTTTCGTACTGCGGAACACTACTCGTTCGCGCCAACGGGGAGCCGTTCGGCTCGTTGTGCCACTTCGATCTGAACCGCTGCCAACGACCTTCGACCGAGATGCCGCTGCTGCAGATGGCGGCTCCGTTGTTCATGGCTGCGCTCGAATCATCGAGTTCATGACCTGCTCGCTCCGTCCTCGCGGCGCTGAAACGCCGCAGCGACAGCTCACCGTCGCCGGCGCGCGAGCTGCGCCAGCAGCACACATCCGATCGCACCGAGCAGACCGGCGATCGTGACATCGGCGGCGAATTCTTCATGCGTCGCGAGCGCGATCGCGATGCGCACCGCGCCGAGCACCACGAGAACGATGGCGAGCACCCACTCCTCGCCCGGCACCTGCGGTGCGTCCTCGACCGGCGTCGGTGACTCGCGATACGGGCTCACCGAGCCACTATGGCGAAGTTCGGCTCAACCCACCGCGATCACAACGGGATCCCAAGCCTTCTTGATCGGTTCTTGATGCCGCCGAAGGGTGTATTGATGAGGCCCTTAGGTCGGTAGATGTCCCGTTCGCTTCCTTCCCATCGCACCGGCCCGCGTGGCTACCTGTTCGCCGTGGCCGTGGTCTGCGCGGCGACGCTCGGCGGCCTCGCGGCGGCGCAGCACGCGAGCCTCGCCGACGAGGCGATGCTGTACTCGCTCGCGATCCTGATCGCGGCGCATGCGGGCCGCGGCCCCGGCCTGGTCGCCGCCGCGCTCAGCGTGATCGCGTTCGACTTCGTGTTCGTCGAACCTCGGTTCACCCTCGCGGTCGCCGACACGCGGTTTCTGTTCACGTTCCTCGTGATGTTCGCCGTCGGTGCGGCGATCGGAACGCTGACGGTGCGGCTGCGCGCCGCCGAGGCCGCGAGCCGACAGCGCGAGCGCGACACGGCGATGCTGCTCGCGTTCACGCGCGACGCCGCCGCAGCGCCGGATGTCGAGGGCGTGAAGGCGGCCGTGCTCCAGCACCTGCGCGAGGGGCTCGATCTCGAGCCGCACGCCGTCGACGTACCTGCGTCAGGTCCGATCGAGGTCAACCTCGGGCGATTGACGATCGGCGCGGAGCAGCGGGCGCTCGTCGAGGCGGTCACCGGGCAGGCAACCACTGCGATCGAAAAGCTGCGTCTCGCGGCGACGGCGCGCGAGGCCGAGCTGCGAGCCACCACCGAGGAGTTGCGGAACTCACTGCTGTCGGCGGTCTCGCACGATCTGCGGACGCCGCTCGCGGTGATCACGGGAATGGCGACCACGCTCCGCGAGACGGCGGAGGTCACGTCGCACGAGGGCCTCGATACGATCGTGGCCGAATCGGAGCGGCTGAGCCGGATCCTCCAGAACCTCCTGACGGTCACGAAGGTCGAAGCCGGTGCGAAGCCGCGGCGCGAGTGGGTGCCGATCGAGGAGGTCGTGGGAACCGCGTTGATGCAGCTCGACGGCGCGCTCACCGGCCGCAAGGTCGAGGTCGTGATCGCGGACGATGCGATCGTCCACATCGATCCCGTCCTCGGCGAGCTGTTGCTCGTCAACCTGCTGGACAACGCTGCGAAGCACACGGCGCCCAGCACGCCGATCGATCTCACCGCGCGGCGCGACGGGACCGGGGCCATCATCGAGGTCGCGGATCGCGGCCCGGGGATCCCCGAGGGCAGCGAGCGCGCCGTATTCGAGCGATTCTTCCGTGCGGCGCCTGCGAGCGGCACCGGCGTCGGTCTCGGCCTCGCCGTGTGCCGAGGCATCGTGGTCGCGCACGGTGGGACCATCGAGGCCTTGCGCCGAGATGGCGGCGGCACGGTGTTCCGCTGCACGTTCCCCGACGGCGAGCCGATGCCGACGTTCGACGAACCACCTGCGATGGCCGCGGAGGCAGCGCGATGACGGAGCTGGTCCTGGTGATCGAGGACGAAGTCGCGATGCGCCGGTTCCTGTCGGCCGCCCTGTCGAGCCACGGCTTCAAGGTGATCGAGGCCGGTACGGTCGCGCACGCGATGACGCTCGCCACCGAGACCCACCCCGCGGCGATCCTGCTCGACCTCGGCCTCCCCGATGGCGACGGGCTCGATCTCCTGCGCAAGCTGCGCGAATGGTCGACGACACCGGTGATCGTGCTGTCGGCGCGCGACCGCGAAGACGACAAGGTGCAGGCGCTGGATGCCGGCGCCGACGACTACCTGACGAAGCCGTTCGGCGTCAGCGAGCTTCTCGCACGGATCCGTGTCGCGCTTCGACACGCGCGCGCGCAGACGGTTACCGCGGATCCAGTCCTCGCGATCGGTCCGATCCGCGTCGACCAGGCGCGGCACGAGGTCACGGTCGACGACGCGCTCGTCCACCTGACGCCGATCGAGTTCCGGCTACTCTCGTTCCTCGCGCGCCACGCCGGCAAGGTCCTGACGCACCGCCAGCTCTTGCACGAGGTGTGGGGGCCGCGCAGCACGCAGCACACGCAGTACCTCCGCGTGCACATGGCCGCGCTGCGCAAGAAGCTCGAGACCGATCCCGCGCGCCCGCGCTGGCTGACCACCGAGCCCGGCGTGGGCTATCGCCTACGCGACGAGTAGCTACCACTTCTTGTCGTCGACGAGGCGCACGTCGACGCGGGCGAGCAGGCGCTGGACACGCTCCGCCATGTCCTCGAACTCGGTGAGGTGCGCCGCCGTGTGCAGCTTGCGCGAGAAGTTCATCACCCGCACGAGATACGAGAACAGATTTCCCTCCTCGTGATCGAGGCCGTGCTTGTCGACGAACTCGAGAAACGTCAGGCCGGAGTCCTCGAGCTGCGCCCACGTGCTCTTCGGCTTCTTGCCACCGTGCAGCTCGGGGTGCGGAATCTTCGACGAGAACTCCTGGTGGATCAGCTCGATCTTGGTCAGCACGCGCGGGTTCGCCTTCTCCCACTCTGCCTCGACGTCATCCCAGGTGACCTGCGGGTTCGTCTCGCGCATCTCGCGGATCTTCGTCCGCATCCACTCGCGCTTCGCGTCCTCGCCCTTGCGATCGAGCTGGCGCTGGATGATGTCGTGGTCGATCAGATACTCCACGAGCTCGCGCAACTCGACGTACTCGAGCTGGTGGTTGAACAGGATGTAGTAGATGAGCAGCCCGTCCATCCCCTGGAGCTCGCGGATCATCTCGCCGGAGACCTGCTTGCCCTGCTCGTCGATCACGCCGATCGCCTTGAGGTTCGCGACGAGCTGCGCGAGGACCTTGTGTAGCTCCTTGCGCTCGCGCTCGGTCAGCAGCAGATTCTCGATCACCGTCACGATATCGAGCCGCATCGACGGAGGCAGCGACGCCTCGGCCTCTGCCATGCGCGCGCCGGCGAGATCGCCCGGCAGCACGCTCGCCGTGAGATCGGGCAAGCCGATCGCGAGCACCTGCTCGGCGGTGATCTTCGTCTTGCTGCGCAGTTCGGCCGGCTCGCCCTTGACCAGATCCGCGTGGATCTCCGGCGTCCACACGATGTCGCCGCGCTTCTTTGCCTCGGCCTGCGCCGCCGCGTAGACGCCGCGCTTGACCTTCCCTTCGTCGTACGCGGGCCGCCTCGACGCGTCTTTCAGCTTCTTCTTGATGTCGCTGACGACTTCTTCAGGGGCGAGCGTGATCGCGAGACCGCGGTCATCGAACTGCGGGCGCCCTGCCCGGCCCGCCATCTGGTGGTACTCGGCTGCAGTGATGAGCCGCGCCTCCTTCTTGATGAACTTGCGCAGCGATGGAAACACCACCGTACGCGCCGGCAGGTTGATGCCCGCCGCGATGGTCTCGGTCGACACCACGAACTTGATCAGCCGCTCGAGCGCGAGCTGCTCGACGAGCTGCTTGTACCTCGGCAGGATCCCCGCGTGATGGATGCCGATGCCGTGCGCGAGGAGCGGCCGCAGCTCCTTCGACGCGCCCGACGGCAACAGCGCCTCGTCGCACATCGCCTCGACCTTGAGCTTCTCCTCGTCGGTCGTGAACCGCCGGCACGACTTCAAGAGCCTCGCGACCTCGAAGCACTGCTCGCGCCCGAACACGAAGATGATCGCGGGCACGTCCCCGCTGTGCGCGAGCTCGCGCACCGTGTCGATCATCATCTCCTCGCGGAACTCGTGCACGAGCGGAACCTTGCGGTCGCGCGACTCGACCAGCGCCATCGGCACCCGTCGCGTCAGCTCGACCCAGTGGCAGAACTTGTCGGGATGGCCGACGGTCGCCGACAGCACGACGAGCTGCGTGCGCGGATCGAGCCCGATCATCGACTGCTCCCAGACGTAGCCGCGCTCGGGGTCGTTGAAGTAGTGGCCCTCGTCCATGATGACGATGTCGGCCGGGCTCACGTGCTTCTCGGCGACGATCCGGTTCCACAGGATCTCGGCGACCTCGACCTGGATCGGCGCCTCGCGGTTGACCTTGTAGTCGCCGGTCGCGAAGCCGACGTTGTGCTCGCCGAAATCTTCGGAGAGCTCGCGAAACTTCTCCTCGGTGAGCGCGCGCAGCGGCGTCGTGTAGATCGCGCGCTGGCCCTTGCCGATCGCCTTGTGCAGCGCGGCCTTCGCCATCAGCGTCTTGCCCGTCCCGGTCGGCACCGTGACGAGCACGCTCTCCCCGGCGAAGATCTTGGTGATCGCCTGCTCTTGCACCGGGTAGGGCTCGAGCCCCTTGCTCCACAGAAACTTGTC
>JBBRBG010000167.1:0-20130 GCA_038206055.1 Haliangiales bacterium | reverse complement strand
TGATCTTCGTCTCGATGCCTCCGGGCGTTGAGCACCCACGGATTCAGTTGCGCCGCCGGTCGAGCCGCCGCCCTGATCTTCGTCTCGATGCCTCCGGGCGTTGAGCACAAGCAGAACCCCGCCGCGACACCGCCGGCGGTGTTGTCTGATCTTCGTCTCGATGCCTCCGGGCGTTGAGCACCACCACGTCGAACGGGGACACGGAAGCGCACGACCTGATCTTCGTCTCGATGCCTCCGGGCGTTGAGCACGCTCGGGCGGTAGCGACGGCCACCGTTCGCCGGCGGGCTGATCTTCGTCTCGATGCCTCCGGGCGTTGAGCACTCCCTCGTCATCACCGCGTGGCGCGACCTGTCCACGGCTGATCTTCGTCTCGATGCCTCCGGGCGTTGAGCACCAGCAGCTGCCCACGGGCACTGTGAACAACTTCTCCTGATCTTCGTCTCGATGCCTCCGGGCGTTGAGCACCACGAGACGGCAGGCCTGCGACGCTGGTCCCCGGACTGATCTTCGTCTCGATGCCTCCGGGCGTTGAGCACGTGTCGAGCGCGCGCGCGACCGCCTTCGCGTCGGTCTGATCTTCGTCTCGATGCCTCCGGGCGTTGGGCACGCGATCACGGCGTACGCGGCGCCATAGCGCTCGGCGCTGATCTTCGTCTCGGAACCGAGCAAAAGCGAATGGAGCCGACGGCCGGGTATGATCCGGCGACCTGCGGTTTACGAAACCGCTGCTCTACCACTGAGCTACGTCGGCGAAACGGAACAGGTCTGTACCCGAATCGCGAAGCGTTCGCAAGATGCGGGTACGCCGCGTCGAGCACTACCCTAGGCACGCGAGCAGGCGCAGCAGCTCGCGCCGCAGCGTCGCCGGGTCCCGCGTGGCCATCCACGCGCTCTGTGCCGTCAGGAGTCCGCATAAAATCGGGTCGAGGAAATCGCGAGCGGTTTGCTCGCTGCAGAACTGAGAGTTCACTTCCGTCCGCGTCGATGCACTCACAAGATCGGGATCTGTTCGCGTGGGTTCGGCTCGATCCGCGTCGGTTGTAAGGTCTGAGAACGCCTTACGAAACCGTTGCTCTACCACTGAGCTATAGCGGCGGGGGTAGGGGCGGTTTAGTACCCGACGAGCCGCATCATTGCAAGAGGATGGCGTCAGCGCGGGAGCAGGGCGATGACGTTCGGGAGGGTCCAGTAGCTGACGTTCGAATCGTTCTCGACGAAGCCTGTCTCGTAGCTCCCGACCCGGGACAGCTCGCCCTCGGAGCCCCGGGCCACGAGGGAGGCCTCGGGCCCGCCCTCCAGGAACAGGGCGCCGGCGAGGTCGTGGGTGCCGATCGCGGCCGACAGCTCGGCCATCGTCACCGCGGCGCGCGCATGGAGGAACACGATGCGGCCCGAGCGGTCGAGCCCGATCGCGGCGGCGGAGTACTGCTTCGGATCCTTCCAGGGAATCGGCTGGCCGTCGCAGCCAAGGAGGCGATAGCTCTGCACGACCGAGTGGTAGCGCGCGCGGAGCGCATCGAGATCAAAGCCGTCGCAGTCGCGGCCCGCGATCGTGAACGGAGGATCGGCATCGGTGACCGGATCCCACGCGAGGTAGCCGCTCATCTTCGCGTTGGACTCGCTGCGCACGATGCCGTCGGCGACGATCATGCCGACCGGCTTGCCGCTCTCGTGGAACATGCCGGCGTTGATCACCGCCGAGAGGTGGAAGGCATCGCGCCACGCGAGGGCGGAGCGCGGTGTGGGATCATCCGTTGCCTGCGAGAGCACGCGCAGCGCGAAGGTCGCTGGATCGGCGCGCACCACATCGACGCACGGCTTGCCGCCGGTGGCCGGCACCGCGGCGATCTGCCAGCGCTCGACCGTGAGGCCGGGGCCGAGAATCGGCTTCTCGATCGGGCACGGCAGAAGCGGATTCGACGCGGGCCGTTCGATCGGCTTGGCGGCGGCGGTGGTCTCGTTCGGCGTGGGCGGGGCGGCGGTCGGCTCGTGACGACCACAGGCGGCGACCGCGAGCAGGATCAGGCCAGGGCGCACGGGGTCCCAACGCAGGGGCCTCCGAGTTCATTCCATGTCCGATAATGGGGTCCGACCCCATTGTCGGACATCAGCTGCGGAGAGCGCGGCCCGCGTCGACGGCGGTGACGTAAGGGACGAGCGATCCGCCGGACCAGGCGGCGCGGATGACGGCCACGGCGTCGGCGCCAGCCATCGCGGCCTCGCGGGCGCGCTCGGGGGAGTCGATGCCGCCGATCGCGACGAGCTTCGCGGTGCCGTGGGGAGCGCGCAGGACGTCGAGGCCGAGGGGCGTCATGCCGGGCT
This sequence comes from Haliangiales bacterium, assembly GCA_038206055.1. Taxonomy (GTDB): domain Bacteria; phylum Myxococcota_A; class Polyangia; order Haliangiales; family Haliangiaceae; genus JABFXX01. The sequence continues at coordinate 17,805 of JBBRBG010000167.1, read as the reverse complement.
TCGACGGGGTGGCCCAGATCGGCCCGAGGTGGACGAGGTCGGCTCCGGTGTCGGCGTCGGGCGCATGGCGCGAGACGCCGATGACGCCCGTGAATAGCGCGCGGGCCTCGGCGACGGTGAGCCCGTCTTCGGGGAGGTGAACCGCGATGGCCTCGGCGGCGAGTGCGACGTCGACGCGGTCGTTGACGATGACGCGCGAGTAGCGCCGCGCGATCCCGATCAGCTCGAGGAGCGCGGCCCCGTCGATGTCCTTCTCCCGGACCTGGACCAGGACGGAGCCAGGCGGGCACCCCTGGACCACGCGCTCGATCGCTTCGCCGAATTCCTTCGGCGTGGCGCCCATCATCGAGCGATCGGTGATCGCAACGACGCGCACCGGTTCGAGGATATGGACGCTCACTCGATCAGCCCGGTGGTGGGTGAGGATGCGTTCGCGTAGTCCTTGCGCGGCATGCGGCCGGCGAGGAACGCCTTGCGGCCACCATCGACCGCGAGGCGCATCGCCTCGGCCATCAGCACGGGCTTCTGCGCGCCCGCGATGCCGGTGTTCATGAGGACGGCGGTGCAGCCGAGCTCCATCGCGATCGCTGCGTCGGAGGCGGTGCCGACGCCGGCGTCGACGATGACAGGCACGCCGACGTTCTCGATGATGAGGCGGATGTTGTGCGGGTTGCGGATGCCAAGGCCCGAGCCGATCGGCGCGGCGAGCGGCATCACGGCGAGGCAGCCGGCTTCCTCGAGACGCTTGCAGGTGATGAGATCATCGGAGCAGTACGGCAGGACCTTGAAGCCTTCCTTGACCAGGCGCCGCGCGGCTTCGACGGTAGCGGCATTGTCGGGGAACAGGGTCTTTGGATCCCCGATGACCTCGAGCTTGACGAGCTCGTCCATGCCGAGCTCGCGCGCGAGGTGGAGGGTGCGGATCGCTTCGTCGGCGGAGTAGCAGCCGGCGGTGTTCGGCAGGAGGATGTACTTCTTCCGATCGATCGCATCGAGCACGGTTGGTGCCTTGCTCGAGAGGTCCACGCGGCGTAGCGCGACCGTGACGATCTCTGCGCCGGAGGCGGCGAGGGCGGCGGCGGTCTCGTCGTTCGACTTGTACTTGCCGGTGCCGACGATGATGCGCGAGGTGAGGATCTTGTCTGCGAGCTTCCAGGAGTCGGTCATTTGGCTAGCCTCCTCCTACGAACGTCACGACCTCGAGGCGGTCGCCGGCGGATAGGAGTGTGGTGCTGTGGTTAGCACGCGGGACGATCTCCCGATTCATCTCGACGGCGACGGGCTTGCCCGCCAGGCCAAGCTCACCGATCAGGGCCAGGACGCTGGTTCCCTCAGAAACGGTGCGTGGCTCGCCGTTGATGACCACGTCGAGGGTCGGCATTGCGGCGGAACCTACCACCCTCCGCCAACTCGGGTGTGACGACCACGACATCCGTGGCGCGGTGATGATCGGTTTTGTGAAGTGACCGTCACACTCCCGACGACGATGCAGTGCGGCAACCATCGAGAACTACGTGAGTGGGGGGTGATCTCGACCACGGGCACGACACTGGCAGAAGGAGGTGAGCGTGGGTTGTCGTCTCCACAGGAGCCATACATGACCTTAGGAATAGCTCGTCCCGCCTTCGCGCCCTCGGCCACCATGCCGCTCCGTTCCAACCCGGATCCGCGCGTTGCCGGCGAGGATCCGGCTCGCATTCGCGCAACCATCGCAAGGGCGCCGCTGTTTGCGGCGCTTCCGATCAGCGCGATCGAAGACCTCACTGCACGGGTAAGCGTTCGCAAGGTCGCCGTTGGTTCGGCGGTGGTCGCACAGGATGAGCCTGGCGATGCAATGTTCGTGATCATGAGCGGCCGCGTGAAGGTCGTGATCTTCGGCGAGAGCGGCCGCGAGGTGACGCTGTCCATCCTGCGGTCGGGAGAGTCGTTCGGCGAGATGTCGCTGTTCGATCAGGCGCCGCGTTCGGCGCACTGCCTCGCCATTGAGCCGACGACGCTGCTCGTCCTGTCGCGCGAAGATCTGATGCGCCACATGGGCTCGCACCCGCGCACGGCAGTGAACCTCCTTGGTGAGATGGCGCGCCGCCTGCGCCGTGCCGACGAGACGATCGCGCAGCTCGCGCTGTGCGACGTGAACGAGCGCCTGATTCACCGCCTCGTGGCGCTCGGCCGCGAGGAGGGCGCGTCGGGCCCCGATGGGCTGTTGGTTCGCCGCCGTCCCACGCAGCAGGAGCTCGCGAACATGATCGGTAGCTGTCGCGAGACCATCTCGCGGGCGTTCAACCAGCTCGCGCGCGATGGTCTGATCATCCCGCGCGGTCGCTCGCTGGTCGTCACTCCGGCCCTGATCGAGAAGGCCGAGAGGAAGCGGGCCGCGTAGCGTACGTAGTTTCCCTCGTGTCGAAACCGCCCTGTCCACCCCGCGTGGCCAGGGCGGTTTGCGTTTCAGAACTGCGTGAAGTCGATGCCGAAGTGGACCTGGAGGCCGACCGCCGGCACGATCAGCGACAGGCCGATGTCGACCACGCCGTAGATCTTCCCGCCGATACCCGCAGCCACGCTCACGCCGTGTTGGTAGCTGATCGGGTGGTACGGCATGCTCACGAGCGGATCGGCTTCGGTGTAGCCGCCCTTGCGGATGGCCGCGTATCCCACCTCAAGGCCGACGTAGAACCGGCCGACGTAGCGCCGGCCACCAACCCGCAGCAGCACGCCGGCGTTGTGAGCGAAGCGCCGTTCGTACGCGAGCGAGCCGCCGAACGCGATGATCGGCCCGGCCGAGGCATCGATGCCGCCGGTGATCCGGTTCGGTGGATCGGTGTCGTACTAGACCGACTCCTTCGGCGCCGGCGGCGGCGGCGTGGCGGGGACCTCCGCGATCGCGATGCCGGCCGATACCATCACCAACGCAATCGCCCCTCCCATCCGCATCGTGGCCAGCGCTCCAGTCCGCGCGCCAGCGCGCAACTCCGCGAGATGGCGTGCTTGACGATGTCAGCGGTGTCAGGTTTTTCGAAGCCCGCTGACACCGCGAGGTGCGGCTCTCGGAGATCGCGGTTTCCGTCGAGGAATCGCCCGGTTAGCTTGACAGCGCGGTGCGGCGAGAGCCAGATCGCGGGGATGCACGCCAGGGCGATGATCCGACGCACGCGCGTCGAGGTCGACCTCGCAGCGATCATCGCGAATGCGCGCGCCGTGCAGGCGCTCGCGAAGGCGGAGGTCTACGCGGTCGTCAAGGCGGATGGCTACGGTCACGGTGCCGTCGCGGTCGCCCAGGCGCTGACGCGGGCGAAGGCGGCATCGGGATTCGCGGTCAGCCTGGTCGAGGAGGGCGTGGCATTGCGCGAGGCCGGCATCACCGCGCCGGTGCTCGTCATGGGCCCGAGCCAGCACGGCGGCGAGGACGAGATGGTGATGGCGGGGATGACCCCGGTGATCGGCAGCCCCGAGGATCTCGATGCGATCGCCGCGGTCGCACAGCGCCGCCAGCGCGCGATCGAAGCGCACCTCAAGGTCGATACCGGGATGGGACGGCTCGGCGTCTCCGTCGACCGCGCCGCCGAGCTCGCGGTGATGGCCGCGAACAACGGCGTGCAGCTCGTCGGCCTGATGACGCACTTCGCGTGCGCCGACTCCGACGATCCCGCCGATCCGCACTCGATGACGCGCGAGCAGCTCGCGGAGTTCGCCGTGGTGGATCGCGCCGTGGTCGCTGCTGGAGCGCCGATCCGGATCCGCCACGCAGCGAACAGCTCGGGCGCGTTGCTGTTCCCCGAGGCGCGGTTGGATCTCGTGCGGACCGGCATCGCGATCTACGGCAACGGCCGCTGGCCCGAAGGCGCCGCGCACACGCCCGCGATGCGCCTCGTCTCCGAGGTCGCGCAGCTGCGCTCGATCGCGCGAGGAACCTCGGTTGGCTATGGCGCCGCGTGGCGCGCCGAGCGCGATAGCCGCGTCGCCGTGCTGCCCGTCGGTTATGCCGACGGCCTACCGCGCCGCGCGAGCGGTCACGCCGAGGTCGCGATCCGCGGCAAGCGCGTGCCGCTCGTTGGCCGCATCAGCATGGACATTGCGGTGGCCGACGTCACCGACGTGCCCGATGTGGCCGTCGGCGATCCAGTGGTGCTGCTGGGCCGCGCCGCCGGCGGGGTGTCGATCAGCGTGGCGGAATACGGCGAGTGGGCCGGTCTTTCCGAGTACGAGGTGACGTGCGGCATGAGCAAACGCGTGCCACGCACCTACGTGGGAGATCCTTCGTGAGCACGAGCGACGACGACGAGCCGACGCGCGAGGGTCCCGCCCAGGCGGACGACGAGCCGACGGGGGTGCGTCCCGATGCTGGCCCGCGCCAGACGAAGCTCGGGCACGCCGCCGCGGATCCGACCGCGGCACCGCCACCCGCAGCCGCACCGCCGGCGCTGATGGATCCCGAGGGTGTTGCCGGCGCCAATGGCGAGAAGCCCGAGCCGAAGGAGTCGGTCGGCCATGCCGTGCTCGGCGGCTTCAAGCAGGCGGGCGCGCCGATCATCAGATTTCTCGACCTGGTCGGCGGCCACCTGATCCTGATGGGGCGCGCGCTCGCGTGGCTGCCGCGCCGCCCGTTCCGGGGCAAGAACTACCTCGAGGCCGCGGAGTACATCGGCTTCGGCTCGCTGCCGATCGTGCTGCTGGTCGGCGCGTTCACCGGCATGGTCCTGTCGCTGCAGTCGGTGTTCGCGTTCCGCCAGCTCGGCTTCGAATCGTTCTCGGGCGCCGCCACGGGCAAGGCGCTGTCGCTCGAGCTCGGGCCGGTGCTCACCGCGCTGATGCTCTCGGGCCGCGCGGGTGCGGGAATCGCCACCGAGCTCGGCACGATGCGCATCTCCGAACAGATCGACGCGCTCGAATCGATGGCCGTCAATCCGATCCAGTACCTCGTGTTGCCCCGGCTGATCGCGGCGATGGTCGTGACGCCGATCCTGACGCTGTTGTTCTTCATCATCGGCATGGGCGGCGCGTACTTCGTCGCCGTGCTCGTCGAGGGCGTGCATCAGGGGCAATGGATCGCGAAGCTGCGGGACATCGTCGGGCCGCTGGATGTGCTGCAGGGCATGATCAAGAGCGTGATCTTCGGCTTCCTGGTGGCGCTGATCGGCTGCTACCAGGGCTTCAACGCGGCCGGCGGTGGTCGCGGCGTCGGCATGGGGACCACCCGCGCCGTCGTGCTCGGCAGCGTGACCACGCTGTGCCTCGACTACTTCCTGACCGACATCCTGTTCACGATCTTCCACACGGGGAAGACCTGATGGCGAACGCCGTGGACGCGAACGAGCTCATCGGCGCGTCGCCGCCGGAGCAGAAGGATCCGCGCTGGCAGGTACGCGTGCGCGGGCTCACGAAGTCGTTCGGCCCAAACCTCGTGCTCGACCACCTCGATCTCGATATCGAGCGCGGCAAAGTCAACGTGATCCTCGGTGCCTCCGGCGCCGGTAAGAGTGTCCTCATCAAGCACTTCATGTGCCTCCTGCGCCCCGACGAAGGCCACATCTGGGTCGATGGCACCGACGTGATGTCGCTCGGCACGCAGGAGCTGTCGAAGTTCCGCCGCAAGTTCGGTCTCGTGTTCCAGTTCTCCGCGCTGTTCGACGCGCTGACGGTGGAGGAGAACTGTGCGTTTCCACTCAAGGAACACACCAAGAAGTCGAACGCCGAGATCAAGGACATCGTCGCCGAGAAGCTCGAGGCGCTCGGCCTCAAGGGCACTCAGAAGAAGTACCCGGGTGAGCTGTCGGGTGGCATGCGCAAGCGCGTTGGCCTCGCACGAGCGCTGGTGCTCGAGCCCGAGATCCTCATGTATGACGAACCGACAACCGGCCTCGATCCCCTGGCCACCCGGAACGTCGACGAGATGATCCTCGATGCCTGCCAGCGGTATAAGGTCACCTCCGTGGTCATCTCCCACGACATGGCATCGGTGTTCCGCATCGCGGATCGCATCGCCATGCTCCACAACAAGAAGATCCTCGCCGCCGGTCCCGCCGCCGTGATCGCGCAGAGCCAGGATCCCTTCATCTACGAGTTTCTCCACGCGTCGGGCGTCGCGGCGATCCAGAAGCTCGGCGGGGTGCCCGCGTGAAAGCCGTCTCCGCCGGTGTTCGCGTCGCGATCCTGTTCATCCTGCTGTTCGTCGGTGGGTACCTGGTGTGGAAGAACCTCGGGCAGAACCCCGCGGGCAAGGACAACTACAAGCTGGTCGCGAAGTTCCGCGACGCGGCGGGCCTGCCGCTCGGCAGCAAGGTCGTGGTCGCCGGCATCGCACAAGGCGAGGTCACGGCGCTCGAGGTCCAGGGCCGCTACGCGCGCGTCACGTTCAAGATCAGCAAGGACATCCAGGTCTATACGAGCGGCATCGTGGTCAAGAAGGCCACGTCGCTCCTCGGCGACAACTACCTCGAGATCGATCCGGGCGACGACATCAAGCAACTCCCCGACGGAACGAAGCAGACGTTCACGCTGCTCGGCCCGACGTGTGCCACGTACGACGACAAGGATCGGGCGAAGTCCGATCCGTGCAAGCAGGTGCCGAACGTGATCGAGGCGACCACGCCAGATCAGCTCATGCACCGCATCGAGCAGACGCTGCCGAACGTGGACCGCGTGCTCGAGAGCGTGCGCGATCTCTCCGAGGACGTGCGGCGCGTCGTCAACGGGCCGCTGCAGTCGGTCGCCACGCGCGTCGACGGCTTGGTCCAGCGCGAGGCAGGTACGGTCGCCGATATCGTCGAGCGCGCCGATCGCTCGATGCAGAAGATCGAGCAGATCGCGAACGACCTGCGCAGCATCACGAAGGGCGCAGACCCGAAGATCGACAAGATTCTCGAGAACCTCGACGCCGCCTCCGCCGAGGCGAAGGACCTGGTGGCCACCGCGAAGTCCGAGCTGAAGTCCACGGGCGATGCGCTGCGCGGCAAGCTCGACAAGCTCGACGGTGTGATCTCGAACTCCGAATCGATCACCGCGAAGATCGATCAGGACAAGGGCACCCTCGGTCGCCTCGTCAACGATCCGGAGATCGCCGACAACGTCGAGGCAATCACCGAGGATGCGAAGGGCTTCCTCGGCACGCTGTTCGGCATCAAGGCGTACGTGGGGCTACGCAGCGAGTACAACGTGTTCGCCGGGCTCGCGCGGCACTACGTCACCATCGAGCTGCACACGCGTCCAGACAAGTACTACCTGATCGAGCTCGAGAAGGGCCCGCGGGGCGGCTACCCCGATGTCACGCTCGAATTCGATCCCACGGTCGATCCGAACTACTGGGTCCGCAAGAGCACGATCAGCGACTCGATCCGGTTCACGTTCCAGTTCGCGAAGCGATTCTCGTGGCTGACGCTGCGCTATGGCATCAAGGAGTCCACCGGCGGCCTCGGCGCCGACGTCGATCTCAAGTGGTGGGGCCACGGCTTGCGGTTCTCCGTCGACGCATTCGATGCCTCGTTCGATAACTACCCGCGGATCAAGCTCGCCATGGCGTACGAGATGTTCAAGCACTTCTACGTGCTCGGCGGCGTCGACGAGCTGCTCAACAAACCGCAGTACCTCAACGTCGTGAAGGGCAACTCGGCCGTTCCGACGCAGTTCGATACGTTCCGGTATGGTCGTGACTACTTCTTCGGCGCGATGCTGCGGTTCAACGACGAGGATCTCGCGGCGCTGCTCACCGTCGGCGGCTCCGCGCTCGCCGGCGCCTCGAAGTAGCTACCGATCGTTCGTGATTCGCACGCGGGCGATCAGCTCGCGCAGCTCTTCGTCGTCGACGGCCGCGACCTCGTTCACGATCTGCTCGCGGCGCGCGCCAGTCGCAGGAAGTCCGGTCGGGACCGGAAGCGGCGGGGGCGGGCGCGGCTTCGGCGCGGTGGTCACCTCGCGGCGACTGCGGCCCGCGAGCTTGAACCGGATGTCCTCGAACAGTCGCGGCTCGCCGAGTCGATCGATCAACCCCTTGAGGAGCTGCGCCTTCAACATGTTCAGCTCGTGCAGCCACGCGCTCGTCGCGACCTCGACCCATAGAACGCGCTCGGAGATGCCATCGGGGCGCGTGCGCGCCGCGACCTTCGGCCCGACGAGCTCGGTCCACTCGGTGATCACGCGCTGGCCGCGGATCTCATCGGACAGGCCGTGGTGCGTGAGCGCGCGCAGGATGGCCTGCGCTGCGGACTGGGTCTCGAGCGTTCGGGTGGTCCCCTTGCGTGGGGGCGGCCGCTTCACGACGCTCGCAGGCGCCGGATCAGCTCGCGAAGTCGCCGATCGCCGTCGCCGTCGCGGCTGACGAAGCGCAGCCCAGACCCGCCCGACGGCACGTGATACGAGACGCGGCCCGTGATCTCGATCGGAGCCGCGGCGCCCGGCGGCACGACCTCGAGCGTCAGCTCGGTCTCGATCGGCAGCGGCTGCTGCGTGGTGAGCAGCGCGCCGCCGACGCCGATCTCGGAGATCGCGGAGTCGATGAAGCTCGAGCTGTTCGCGATGCGATAGCGAACGGTGACCGAGACGGGCAGGCGGTGGTGCCGGCGCCGAGGCACATCGGTGCGCTTGCCCGAGAACACGTCGTGAAGGAACGTCAGCTTGATCTGCTCGTCATTCGCGAGCTCGACCGTGGCACCTGCACGTACGCGCATGCGCGGCAGAGCGGGGCGCCAGGTCTGCACGGCACCGCGCACGAGGACCTTGTTGGGCAGGAGGTTCGAGGACACCTCGATGATGACCTGCTGTCCCGGCTCGAGCTCGTCCGTGGTGGGGACGAACACCGGCTCGCCGACCGTGTCGCTTGGCGCGAGGTCGCGCCACTCGTCGGCCGTACGGATGCGGAGTTTCAGGATAACCACGACGACTCGCAGACGAACGTATCACGAAGGTCTGCGAAATCGCAGCGCCCACACCTTCAGCAGAGCTTCTGCGACGATCGCGCGGGACATCTTTGATTGTCCCACACGCCGATCGACGAACATGATCGGGGTCTCGACGAGCCGGAGGCCCTTCTGGTGGGCGCGGTACTTCATCTCGATCTGGAAGCTGTAGCCGTTGGAGCTGACCGAAGAGAGCTCGATCGCCTCGAGGGCAGCGCGCCGCCAGCAGACGAAGCCGGCCGTGACGTCACGGACGTCGATGCCCAGGACGGTGCGTGCGTACAATCCCCCACCACGCGAGATCACCTTGCGCCCGAGGCTCCAGTTCTCGGTGCCCCCGCCCGGGACGTAGCGCGACCCGATGACGACATCGGCGCCATCCTCGGCGAGCGCGAGCATGGTGGGGAGGTACTTCGGATCGTGGCTGCCATCGGCATCCATCTCGAACAGGTAGTCATAGCCTCGCGCGAGGCCCCAGCCGAAGCCCTCGACATAGGCCGTCCCGAGGCCCAGCTTCCCGGCCCGGTGCATGACGTGGATGCGCGGTTCGGCGGCGGCGAGCGCGTCGAGGATCGCGCCCGTTCCATCGGGCGAGTTGTCGTCCACGAACAGCAGCTCGGTACCCGGCAAGGCCGCAAGAAACTGCTCGGCGACCAGCCGCACGTTGTCGCGCTCGTTGTAGGTCGGCACGACGATCAGCGACTGCGGCATGGCGGCAGACGATAGCGATCAGGCGCTTGCGCTGCAACGCGCTATGCTCGGGATGGTGGTGAAGCCCCGCCGCGCCTGGATCTACGTGCTGTCGGTCGCGGCGTTGCTCGTTCCGGCCGGCGGTATCGCCTATCTGGGGGCCGTGTCCTACCGCGACGAACGCGGCGCGATCGCCGCGCAGGACCAGCGGCAGACACAGGCGGCCATGGGGATCGCCAACCGGATCTCGGGCTCGATCGTGGACGCCCTCGATGCCGTCGAGCATGCAACGACCCTCGAGACCGAGAGCGGCCGCGCCACCGTGAATGCGCCGCTCGCGCGCTACTGGTTCTGGATCGACGCCGATGGCCGCATGCGCGTGCCGCATCCCGTGCCGGCGGCGCTCGAGCTCGGCGGCGCGCTCGATCGCGGTGCGCCGTGCGCGCCGGGAAGCCCACTCGAGGATTGCGTGCGCGAGCTCGCCACCCGGCAGACGCGCGTGACCCGGCTGCAGACAGCGCAGCGCGCGGAGGCATGCCGCAGCGATGCGTGCGCGGCGAGCTGGGCCGAGGCGAAGCGGCACTACACCGTGCTCGCGCAGTTCGACGATACCGGCCCGGTCGCGCAGCTCGGCCTCGCGCGCACCCTGCAGCTCCTCGACGACCCACGTGCATCGCAGGCGCTCGCGGACCTCGAGAAACGGTTCGCGGATCGTGCCTTCGAAGGCGTGCCGATGAAGCTCGTCGTCGCGATGCTGCGCGCCGCCGATGCGAGCGCGTCCCTCGACGTCGCCGATGGCGTGCTTGGCAATCGCTACCAACTCGATCCGATCGTGCGGCTCGGCGTGCTCGCGCGGATCCGCCTTCGGCTCGACGGCAAGCTGACCGACGCGCAGGCACAGCGGCGCGCAGCGCTCGACGAACGCGTGGGACAGATCCGAAGTGAAGCGCGGGCCGCCGCGGGCCTCGCCGACGACGTGCCCGAGATGATGCGCAGCGCGGGTACGACCTGGCGCGGGCGCGCGGCGAGCCACGTGCCGACGCGCACGGTGATCTATCGCCGGCGTGCCGATGGCGGCGTGATCGGCATCTCCGTGGATGCGCCGATGCTCGAGGAGGCCGCGGGGCGCGAGCCGGGGGATGGCGTGGCGCGCAACTCGCGTGCGCTCGTGATGCCGGCGGGGGCGCCGGTGGTGCCGGAGCTGCGGCGCATCGTGCAGGTGCCGCTCGGCGTGGAGCTGCCGCACCTGACGCTCGCGATCGTCAACCCGATCGCCGATCCGGATCCGCGCGACGAGGTGATCCGCGAGCGCTCCAAGCGCCACGTGGTCTACACCTCGGCGCTGGCGGTGGCGCTCGGCCTCGGCCTGCTGCTGATGATCCGCGGCGCCGCGCGCGCGAGAGAGCTCGCACAGCTCAAGAGCGACTTCGTATCGACCGTGTCGCACGAGCTGAAGACGCCGCTGACCTCGATCCGCATGTTCGCCGAGATGCTCGAGCAGGGCGTGGCGCAGGGTGACGCCGCGAAGATGGCGCGGTACCACGGCGTGATCGTCCAGGAGAGCCAGCGTCTCGGCCTGCTGATCGCGAACCTCCTCGACTACGCCCAGATCGAGAAGGGGACCCGGCGCTACACCCCGAGCCGGCAGGACCTGGCCAACCTCGCGCGCCACGCCGTGACCACGTTCGAGACCCTCCGGGACCCCGATGGGAAGCGCAATTTCATCGAGGTTGACGTGTCCCCCGAAGCAATGCGGGTGGATGTGGAAGTCGATCGTGATGTGGTCGTGCAGGCCGTGCTGAATCTCCTCGCGAACGCGGCGAAGTACGGCGGTGCGGACCAGCCCATCGAGGTCGCGGTAGGTGCGGATGCGGCAGGTGGGTGGATCCGGGTCACGGACCATGGCCCGGGCATTCCGTCGTCGGAGCAACCGCGGATCTTCCGCGAGTTCTATCGCTCGCCCGAGGCCTACCGGTCGGGTGTGGAAGGCACCGGCCTCGGCCTCGCCCTGGTCAAGCGCCACATCGAGGCGCTCGGCGGAACCGTCGAGGTCGCGTCGGAGGTCGGCAAAGGTGCGACGTTCACCATCAGACTTCCGCGGATCCAGGAGCAGACCGTATGACGAAGATCCTGGTCGTCGAGGACGATCCGTCGATCCGCCTGGGGCTCGTGGATACGCTCACGGCGAAGGGCTACGAGGTCGAGGCGGTGGCGCGGGGCGGCGAGGGCGCAGAGCGCGCGACCTCCGGCAAGTTCGACCTCGTGGTGCTCGACGTCATGCTCCCCGACATCGACGGGTTCGAGGTGTGCCGGCGGATCCGGCAGAGCCCGGCGCGCGGCGTGGCGGTGATCATGCTCTCGGCGCGCGGCGCGGAGCTCGATCGCGTGCGCGGTCTCGAGCTTGGCGCCGACGACTACGTCACCAAGCCGTTCTCGCTGATGGAGTTGCTCGCGCGCGTGGCCTCGGTGCTGCGCCGCGCGAAGGGCGAGAGCGCCGAACCGATCGCCCTCGCATTCGGCGGCATCGAGATCGACCTCGTGGGCCAGGTCGCCTCGCGCGCCGGCAAGCGCATCGAGTTGCCGAGCCGCGCGTTCGCGATCCTCAAGGTGTTCGCGCGGCGGCCGGGCGAGGTCGTCAGCCGCGACATCTTGCTCGACGAGGCCTGGGGCTACGAGGACTACCCGAACACGCGCACGGTCGACAACCACCTCGTCAAGCTGCGCCGCGCCCTCGAGGACGAGCCCGACAAGCCGCGCTGGCTCGTCACGATCCACGGCGCCGGTTACAAGCTCGATGTCTCGCGCGACTCCATCCGCTGGATGACAAAGCCGTGACGATGTTTTGCGAAGCCGTGACGCTACCGGCGGCCGCAACCGGTATCTCTGATCTCGGCGAGGTGAACGCGCCGGCATCACGGCGGACACCCTACGGCGGGCGACGCCGTGGTGTCGGCGCGGCACCCATCGTTCTCGCGTTGCTGGCGCTCGCTCTCGGCGGGTGCGGCGAGCCCGAAGAGCACCCGCTCGTCAGCGGGGCCACACCCGCGGCCGATCGCACCGGAGCCGATCCCGCCGAGGGCATGCAGACCGAGCTCGACGGCGCCGCTCCGGCATTCGGCGACGCCGTGCTGGCCGAGCTCACCGGCGACGAGACCGCCGCCCGCGCCGGCTTCGAGCGCGTGCTCGCGGCACCCGATTCGCCGGCGCCGCTCGCCGCGCGCGCCGCGCTTCACCTCGCGCAGCTCGAGTCCAAGGCAGGTCGCACGAGTCAAGCGCGCGACTACTCGCTGCGCGCCAGCGCGCTCGCGCCCAACGATCCTGTGGTCATGGAAGGCGGCGCGCAGATCCGCGCCTCGACGGCCGCCGCGAGCGGTGCCGGCGATCTCCGTGGACCGCCGCTTGGCACGACCCTCGTCGGGGTGGAGTCCGGTGTCGCGGCTGCCTTCGCGGCGGCCGAGAAGGCTCTCGACAAGGTTCACCGGTTTCGCCCGCGCCCGATCATCGAGACGCTGTCGACGTCGATCCGCGCAAAGGAGGACATGACGGAGGCCGTGGTCGCGCTGTACCGCGCGATCGCCGATCACGGCGGGGTGGCGCTCGTCGCGGCGCACTACCGCGCGGGCAGCCTCTATCATGACCTCGCGCTCGGCCTGCTGTTCGAGCTGCCGCCCGAGCTCGACCAGAACGTCGCGGCCGGCCTGCGTCGCACCCTCCGCGGCCGTGCGCTGATCTACCTGCGCAAAGCCGCCGCAGACTACAAGCTCGCGATCGACGCCGGCCCGCTGCCGGATGCGGAGCTGTGGCGGATCCACGCCGAGACGGACGTGCGGGCCGTGAGGGACCTGCTGGGCGAGCCGCTCGTCCGGTAATGGGGTCGGACCCCATTGTCGGACAATCGCGTATCGTCGGGGCGTGTCCACCGCGATCTCGATCGACGGAGCGCTCGTCGCGCCCGAGGAGGCAACGGTCAGCGTGCTCGATCGCGGGCTGCTCTACGGCGACGGATGCTTCGAGGTGCTGCGCACGTGGAGCGGCGCCGCGGTCGATCTCGCGGCGCATCTCGATCGGCTGTACGGCACGATCGCGCACATGCAGCTTCGCGCGATCGGACGCGCAGAGCTTGCCACGGCGGTCGAGCGGACGATCGCGGCGGCCGGGCAGGGTGAGCAGCGGATCCGGATCGTGCTCACCCGCGGCCCGGGAGGGCTCGGTGCCGAGACGGCGGAGCTCGGGCCGGGCAGGGCGATCGTCATCGCGGAGGCGCTTGGTGAGCAGCCGCGAGAGATCAGCGCCGCGATCGTGGACTGGCCGTTGCCGCGGCGGAGCGGGCACGCGCACAAGACGCTCGCGTATCTCGACCACGTGATCGCGCGCGACCTCGCGCGGGCCGCGGGCGCGGACGAGGGCATCCGGCTCGATGCGGAGGGCCGTGCGGTGGAAGGTGCGACGAGTAATCTGTTCGCGGTCCTCGGCGGCGCGGTGGTCACGGCGCCCGTGGACGGAGGACTGTTGCCCGGGGTGGTCCGCGGCCGTGTGCTCGCCGCCTGTGGGCAGGAGCGTATTCCCGTGCGCGAGGACGCGTTCACGGTGGAGGCGCTTCGCGGCGCAGACGAGATCTTTGTGTCCAGCTCACTTCGCGGCGTGGTCGCCGTCACGCGGCTCGACGGTGTCGCGCACGTCGCGGGGCCGATCACGGGGCGGATTGCCAAGTGTGTCGACGCGGAAATGCACGCGCTCGGGGCTGCGGCTCGGGCGGCTCGGGTATAGTCGGGCGTCCATGGCCAAGGACGGCCGAGCCCTACGTGAAGAGGCTGCGGAGGCGACTGCCTCCGGGAAGTACAAGCGCGCCCTCGCTGCGTATCTGGAGCTCGAACGCATCGAGCCGCGCGATGCCCAGTGGGCAAAGCGCGCGGCCGAGACCTACAAGCGGCTCGGCAACACCAAGAACGCGATCGACGCGTACGAGCGTTCGTCAGAGCGCTATGCGCAGAACGGATTTCTCGTTCAGGCGATCGCGGTGTGCAAGTTGATCCTGCAGATCGATCCGCAGCACTCGGGCGCGCTCGGCCGGCTGTCGCAGATGAACGAGCAGGTCGGCGCGGGCCCCTCGCGCGCGCAGAGCTACGCCGACAACAACCCCGAGCTGCACACGAACCCGAACGTTCAGATGCTACGGCGCAAGGAGACGCACGCCGGGGGCGAGATCGAAGCCGCCACGATGCCGTTGCCGATCCTCCTCGACCAGCGCCATCGCAACAAGCCGACCACGCCGCCGTACGTGACGCCGATCATGTCGCGCACGAAGAGCAAGCCGATCTCGATGCCGCCGGGCGCCGCGCTCGAGACCGTGCACCTCGCGAAGGAAGTGCCGCAATCGCAGCGCAGCGCGCCGGGCGTCACCGTGATCCCGATCGACGACGAGGCCTACGAGATCGAGGTCATCTCGGGATCTGTGCCGGTGATCGAGGTCGACGAAGACATCTCGACAAACGCCGAGGTGGATGACTCCACGGAGCTCGCGCTCGACGACATCGAGGAGATTCCGCTCGGGCAGCCGAAGCGGATGGGGCAGGCCGCGCAGCGCGCGCTCGCGGCCACGCCGCTGTTCGCCGGGCTCCCGCACCACACGCTCGCCGCGCTCGTCGAGAACCTCACGATCGTGTCGCTCGAGGCGGGCATCGCGCTGTTCAAGGAGGGTGATCCGGGCGATGCGCTCTACGTGATCGTCGAGGGCGAGGTCAGCGTGCAGGCCGAGGGGCCGCCCCTGGTCGAGATGGCGCGGCTCGGGCCGGGCGCTTTCATCGGCGAGGTCGCGCTGATGACCGATCAGCCGCGCTCCGCCACGGTGACGGCGACCGAGCCGAGCGAGCTGTTGCGCATCGATCGCACCACGCTGTCCACGGTGCTCGCCGAGCACGGTGACGTGCTGCGCGCGGTGCTGCGGTTCGTGCGCGAGCGGCTCGTCGATCGCTGGATGCGGACGAGCCCGCTGTTCCGGCCGTTCAACGACGACGAACGCAACGCGCTCGCCGCGCGGTTCAAGTTCCTCGAGATCGAGTCCGACACGAAGCTGCTCACGGCGGGCGCGCGGCCCGATGGTCTCTACATCGTCCTCGCGGGCACGTACCAGGTGCAGCGCAACGGCGCGACGGTCGCGACGGTCGGCCCCGGAGAGCTGCTCGGCGAGACCGCGCTGCTCTCGGGCGGCACCTTCCGTAGCGACGTCGTGGCGCGCGGCAAGGGGCTCGCGCTGTGCCTGCCAGCCGCCGACTTCCGCGAGGTGATCATGACTCACCCGCACGTGCTCGAGTACATCGGCGAGCACGCCGAGCAGAGCCGGCGCCTCCAGATCCTGTGATGTCCGACAATGGGGTCCGACCCCATTGTCGGACACGCGACCCGGCAACTCGAGTTGCCACCTGCGCGTAACTGCCCGTTGCGCAGTGGCCGGACCACGGCATCGCACCTGCACATCGGCGCGGCGTGTATCGAGTCCTGCTTCTGGCCTCTCTGCTCGGTGCGTGCGCCGACGTTCCTGATGACGATCTCGACGGGCCGCAGGACGCGGTCGACGGACTCGGCAAGGCGGACGGCGCGGCGTGCCCCACCAAGCTCCGCTGCGGCGATCCCGACGCGACGTCGATCCTGTTCCCCGGCAATCCCGGCTGCGCGGGCGGCAAGGGGTGCGAGCGGATCCTTGCCGGCGCCGACATCTACATCCCGCCGACGAACGGCACCCCGTGGGGCGAGACCTACGCGCTCGGCACCGAGCGCCCCGACGTGATCGCGGGATACAGCTCGGGGCGCCACGCGCTGCTCCGCCGGCTCGCGTTCTATGACGACGCGAACCACGCGGTGCTGCTCGATCCGTCGTGGGAGGACGGCGCCCGCGACTTCCTCGGCGATGGCCCGCGGCACGGCGAGGACATCGTCCACGACTGGCTCGTCTCCGACGACAGCCGAACGTTCCTGCTCGTCTACTCGACGAAGAGCGTGGGCTGGAAGGCGTACACCACGTTGCTCGCCTCGGACGTCGGCGATCGCGTGCACGTCTGCACGGTCAGCGTTCTCCACGCGCAGGTGCCGAGCGTGCCGAAGCTCCACGACGCGCTCGTCGATCCCGACGCGTGGGACAACGGGCATTGCCGCTGGGGCGCGGCGCCGTAGTTACTTCTTGTCCTTGCTCGGCAGCCCATCGATGGGGATGCCGCTCTTGGTCGGCGCCTTGTCCTTCGCGGGCACCTCGGTGTCGCCGCCGAACAGGTTGCCGAACGGGTTCCAGCCGAACGAGGTCGCGATCAGCGCGCCGCCGAGGAGGAGGTAGACGACGCCGATGAGGACGTGGGTCCGCCGCCCCATGGCGTATAGACCTTTACGCGCCCGCGCACGCTTGTCCTCTTCGTCGTTTCTGAAGCCGATCCGGATCCGGTAGATACCGAAAATGACGACCAGAGCCGCGACGCCGAGCGTGAGCCAGACCGGGACTCTCATGCGAAGAGTACGTAGCATTGACAGGCCCGATACGGGTGGTCCAGAGTGCGCGGGCGACGATGTCCCTGGCCACTCCCGGGGCCTGCACGACCGGCATGCATCCTCAGCCGAAGTATAAGAATTCCGCGGCGTTCTATGACGTCGATGGAACGCTGATCAAGATCAACATCGTGCACACGTTCGCGTACTACGCGAGCCGTCATGCATCGCTCACCGAGAGCGTCACGAGCACGGTCAAGACCGCGCTTTCGATCCCGCTGTTCTGGGCCGCCGACAAGCTCAGCCGGAAGTACTTCAACGAGATCTTCTATCGCTCCTACACGGGCGCGAGCGAGGACCGGCTGATCACGCTGGCCGAGGAGATGTTCGAGGACATCGTCAAGCCGAACATCTATCCGCGCGCCCGCGACCTGATCGAGGAGAGCCGCCGCGCCGGCTGCCGTCAGGTCATGATCTCCGGCGCGCTCGACTTCACGATGAAGCCGCTCGCCCGCTACCTCGGCGTCGACGATCTGATCGCGAACCGCCTCGAGTTTGTCGACCACTACGCGACCGGCAAGCTGAAGAAGCCGTTCGTCGCCGGCGCCACGAAGGCCGATATCATGCGCGCGTACGCGAAGGAGCACGACGTCGACCTCGGGGAGTCATGGGCGTACACCGACAGCTTCAGTGACTATCCGATGCTCGCCGTCGTCGGGCATCCGACCGCGTGTAACCCCGACTTCCGGCTGCGTTCGCT
>JBBRBG010000166.1:0-20183 GCA_038206055.1 Haliangiales bacterium | reverse complement strand
AAGTCGCCCTTGCCGTAGACCTTGCGGATCTGCGCGGCCATCGCCTTCACGTTGTCGCGCGAGATCACGCCGTTCGAAGTGGCCTGGTAGAACTGCAGCGTGACGCGCACGGGGAACCGCGTGTCGCGCGTGACGGTCAGGCCATCGAGCTCGGTATATGGACCTTCGCTCGCGCCGTGGCCGAGCACCGCCACGTCGACATCGGAGCGTCCACGGGCGTACCCGCCGCCACCGCCGCCGCCCTCGTTCTCGGTCGGCGCCGCAAGGCCGCCCATCGGTGCGTCGTCCTTCGGCGCCGCCATCTTCATCGGCGCGTTCGCCCGGCGCGCTTCGCGGTACCTGAGCGGCACCTGGATCAGCATCAGCACGTTCGAGTCGTCGCTGAGGTTCTGCGCGTTCTCGCCGTTCGCGGTCACGCCCGATGCCTTGACGTCTGCGAGGCGCTCCGCGATCAGCGGCGCACGCTCGCCGGCGTTGTTGAAGTAGAGGCGCTGGCCCCACGTATCCTGACCGACCGTGTCGCGATCGTTGTCGATGATGGTGAGGCTCGTGCCCTGGCGCGTGACCAGGATCGTCAGCACCGCGGGGTTCTTCTTCGCCGACTGATAGTTGAAGATCACCGGCCAGAACTTCGCCTGGCCTTCCTTCGGCACCGGGAGGAACGCGTGCTGCGCGCTGACGAGCGCGTGCGTGTCGCGCTTCGCCCACAGGCTCCCGCCCTTGATCTTGCCCTTGTCGGGCGTCGACATGTACTTCCCGGGATCCTGGAGCAGCTCGGTCAGCGTGACGAGCTCGAGCTGCCCGTTCTTCGCCTGGTTGCCGACGGGGATCAGGATCTTGTCCATCTTCACGTCGGCGGTCTTGTCGACGTAGTTGTCGTGACGCATCACGGGCATGAGGTACGAGTGGTGCGTCTTGCCCTTCGAGTAGCCCTCGACCTCGATCGTCACGTCGCTGATGTTGGGACCGACAGAGCTGCCTTCCCAGCGGCCCGTGTCCTCCCATAGCACGTTGAGGAGCTGGAGCTTCTGCGCGGCGGCGAGCTCGGCGGCGCCCTCGTCCTCGATCATCCCCGCGACCTTCTGGACCATGCGGTCGTAGACGCGCGCGGGGTCGGGTGCGGGCTTCGCCTTCGGCTGAGCAATGGCGGCGGGCGCGACGAGCGAGATGGCGGCGACGAAGGCGGCAGAGCGGCGGAGCTGCATCTCCACCTATCGACGCACCACGGCGGCGCTCGGCCTACGAACTGCAAGTCCGCGATACACTTGCCACTCCGATGCCGCTCCGCGTGCGCGTTTGCGAGGTGGGCGATGTCGTCCCCGGTGAGTTGCGCGGCTTCGACGTCGACGGTGTGACCTGGCCGGTGATGGTCACCGAGCTCGATGGCGACGTGGTGGCGTTCCCGGGGGTGTGCCCACACGACGACGTCTCACTGGTCGACTACGGCCTGCTCGAGGAGCGCCAGGTACGCTGCCGCGTGCATGGCTACACGTTCGATCTCGACACCGGGCGCTGCGTGCACATGCCCGCCCTGACCCTGCGCCGGTACAAGGTGACGCGCGTCGGCACCGAGATCTGGGTCGATCTTCTCTAGAGCGTCGCGAGAAAGTCGCGCACCGGCGGCGCGAGCTTGTCGTAGTCGATGAGGAAGGCGTCGTGGCCGTTCGGCGTGGCGATATCGACGTGCGTCGCACCGACACCGGCCTCGCGCATCGCGGCGTGCAGGCGCGCGATCTCGCTGGTCGGGAACAGCCAGTCGGTATCGAACGAGATCAGAAGCGTCGCGCAGCGCAGCCGGCGGAACGCGGCGGCGAGCGAACCGAACTGCTCGTCGAGATCCATCTCGTCCATCGCGGCCTGCACACGGATATACGAGTTCGCGTCGTACGACGTGGCGAACTTGCTGCCCTGGTATTCGAGGTACGAATCGACCTCGAACTGGCGGGTACCGCCGCGTCGCCTCCGACCGAACTTCGACTCGAGCGCCTCGTTCGACAGATACGTCATGTGCCCGACCATGCGCGCGAGCTGCAGGCCGCGCAGCGGATCGGGGTTGTCGTAGTAGTCGCCGCCGTTGAACGCCGGATCGCTCTGGATGACCTTTCGCCCGATCAGGTGCCACGCGACGCTCGCGACCGGCACGAATGCCGACGCCGCGATGCTGATGAGGCCGCCGATCCGCTCGGGATAGAGCGCGGCCCACATCAGGACCTCCATGCCGCCGAGCGAGTTGCCGACGATCGCTTTCCACGTCGCGATGCCGAGGTGATCGGCGACGATGCGCTGCGACTCGACCATGTCCTCGACGGTGACCCACGGATATCGGGACCCGTAGGGTTTGCCGGTCGCGGGATCCGGCGTGCGCGGCGCGGTCGTGCCCCATGGGGAGCCCGGAAAGTTCACGCACACGACGAAGTACTTCGCGAGATCGATGCCCTTGCCGTAGCCGACCATGCCGTCCCACCAGCCGGGCTTCGCATCATCCGCCGCGAACTTGCCGGCGCAGTGCGCGCCCGGAGACAACGCGTGGCACACGAGCACCGCATTCGAACGGTCCGGGCTCAGCTCGCCGTAGGTCTCGTAGACGATCGTGAAGGGTGCGATGCGGTCACCGTGGCTGAACCGAAATCCATCGGGGAGAACGAGCGACTTCTCGGGCTCGCAGACAAACGTGTCGTCGACCAACTGCGGCACGCGGGCATTCTAGCGTCACGTTGATCCGTGTGGTCCACTTCGCCGTACCAACAAGGATCCATGCCCACTGAATTCAGTTACGAGCACGTGTTCCGGGCACCGTCCACGACGACGATTCTCGAGGCGTACTTCAATCCCGATCACCTGGCCACGCAGGACAAGCTCGCGGAGCTCGTGGATCGCACGGTGACGGAGGAGCACGATGACGGGAGCATCCGCAGGACCACGTGGCGGGTCACGGCCGCGAAGCCGCTGCCCGTGTTCGTGCGGCCGTTCGTGAAGGGCGGTCGCCTCTCGTACTTCGAGGCGATGACCTGGCGGCGCAAGGATGACGCCTGTGATCTCACGGTGACGCCCGACATCCTCAATGGACGCGTGCAGATCAGCGCTGTCTACCAGCTCAAGCAGCTCGGCGAGAACCAGATCCACCGCCGCTACTCGGGTAAGGTCACGGTCAACATCACGCTGCTGTCGGGCAAGATCGAGCGCGGCATCGTCTCGGAGTTCGAGAAGTCGATGGGGATGATGGCGGCGTGCACCCAGGGCTGGCTCGACGCGCATACCGGCTGAGCCGCTTCTGCGATACAAGCGCTACATGCGTACAGCCACGCTCCTCATGGTCATCGGTGCTCTGGCCATCGGCTGCAAGAAGAAGCCTGCGGAAGGCGTCGAGAATGCGACCGGCGCGCCGGCGTCCACCGTCGAGATCGATGCGCTGTGGGCACTCGCACCGGAGGGCGCGACGATCGCGATCGTGGCCTCGCCGCGCGCCGTGGCGATGGCGGAGCACGCGTGGCTCGACATCCGCACGCTGCTCGCCAGCGCGCCCGAGCTGATGCCCGTCAACATGATGCTCGGCAACGAGCTCCAGCAGATGTTCGGCAAGCCAGATGTGGCGCTCGCGGATCTGGGGCTGACGCCGACCAAGGGCGGTGCCTTCTTCGTCACGCCCGGAGGTGGTGGCATCGCGATCATCCCCGTCGGAGATCGCGACAAGTTCGTGGCCGCCGCGCACGGTACGAAGGGCACCGACAGCGACAGCGTCGGAAAGGCGACGTGCAAGACGATCAGCGGCACGTACATCTGTGCGAGTGCGGAGGACGTGTTCGCGAAGATCGGCAAGAGCACGCTGAAGGCGAGCCTCGATGCGGTCGGAACGCGCGGTGACATCGAGGTCGTGGCGAATGTTCCGCTGCTCGGTACCCCCACCCCGATCGCCGGCGTCGTTCAGCTCGCGCGCGGCACGGTCACGGCGCGCGCGGTCGTCAGCGGCCTGCCGACGGCGATCACCTCGCGATACAGCGGCGCGCAGATCAAGCCACGCGCTCCCGCAGACACCACCGCCGGATTCGGCGTGATCAACCTGGCGCCGCTGCTGGCGGGCATGCCGGCGGTTCCGCTTGTCGGTGGCGTCTCCCTCGCGGATCTCGCAGGCTCGCTCGATGGACCGGTGACGTTGCACATCTCGCCGGCGAGCTCCGAGATCGACCTGCGGATCCCGGTGAAGGATATCGGGCCGGCTTCGACGCTGATCGCGCACTGCGCGGAGATCCCGCCGCTCGCCGCCGCCGGGGCGACGTTCGAAGGCGGCGCGTGTCACGTGACCGTGCCATCGATCGGTTACGCACTCGACATCTTCATCGACGGCAAGGAGATCCGGATCGGCAAGAAAGGCGGAACCGCTGCGGGTGTCGCGGTGCCGATGACCGCCTTCGGCACGGAGCTCGCCGCGACCGCGTCCGCGTTCGCGTTCTGGGGCCGCGGCACGCTCTACGGTCAGGCGTTGGGCCAGATGCCGAAGCTACCGAGCATTCCGGCGGAGGTGCTGATGGGCATCCGCGGACTCTCGCTTCTGAACGAGCTCGGCGGCTCGGTCCGGGTCGACGGTGACAAGATCAAGGTCGCCGTTGCGTTGCGCACGCTATGGTCGAACCCCGACGACGTGGTCGCGCAGCTGGCGAAGGTCTCCCCCGAGACTTTCCTCGCCGGGACGGCGGGTGACGCGGCGAAGGCGATCGCCGAGGGCGCGCCGAGCTCGCCGTTCGCCGCCGACTACAAGGCCGGCACCAGCGGCCTGATGGCGCCGATGGCGGTGGTCGGAATGCTCGCCGCCGTCGCGATCCCCGCGTTCATGGACTACATGAACAAGGGCAAGAAGACCGAGGCGAGCTTGATGCTGCTGCGACTGGCGAAGGCGACGAAGGCGTACTACGCCGAGCATGCGGAGTTCCCGATCGGCGACGCGCCGCTGACGCCGGCAACGCCGTGCTGTCAGGGGACCAACGGCAAGTGCGACCCCGCGGGCGCCGCGTGGCAGCAGGAGCTGTGGACGAAGCTCGACTTCCAGATCGACGAACCGACGCGGTTCCAGTATCGCGTGCACTCCGATGGCAAGACGCTCGAGGCGGAGGCGATCGGCGATCTCGATTGCGATGGGATCTCGATCACGTACAAGATGCACGCGACCGGTGGCGCCGGTAACCCGGTGGTGACGTTCGACGAGCCGCCTCCCGGTTCCGACTAAGCGGCGAGCGTGCGCGGCGGTGCGCCCGCGTGATCGACGACGACGAGCGAGCGCTCCGGCAGCTCGTACCACTCCTCGGTGGTGAGCTGCTCGCTCGCGATCACGACGGCGCCGCTGCGGATCGAGACGAACAGCGTGCGGCCGAGGCGATGCGCGTAGAGGCGCGTGCCGCACGACAGGAGGAACGTGGCCGAGCCGACCTCGCCGAGTGCGTGCAGCGCGCGCACGGCAAGCGCAACGCCGCGATCGACATCGCCCGCGGCATCGACGTGCGTCATCACGAACGCGAACAGCCGCTCGCTATCGGTATCGCCTTCGATCTGCGCGAGCCGTTCCGGTGACGACATCGCGACGAGCAGCGCGACGTCCTTGATCGTGCCGTTGTGCGCGAACACGAAGGCGCCGCGGCGAAATGGATGTGTGTTCGCGAGCGCGGTGGCGCCGACGGTCTTCTGGCGAATGTGCGCGACCAGGAGCCTGGTTGCGACGCCCTCGGCGAGCTCGCCGTAGCGCGCGCAGTCCGCGGCGCACGAGGTGCTGCGGTGAACGATCCACTCGTTCGCGGTGTGGATCGCGACGCCCCAACCATCCGGGTGTTCTCGCGACAGGGCGCGCAAGCTGCGCGGCGAATCGCGCAACAGCTCGCGGGGAGCGATGGGCTCCGCGGCGACAACTCCGAACATCCGGCACATCTCTCCCTCGAGTGTAGATGTGCGTTCGGCGCGTGCAATGTTTCGGCACGCGTGCGAGTTATTCGGCGTGGCCGAGGCGCTGCCGTTCCCCGAGAGCCTGTGCCATCGCTGTGCGCATGTGCGCATCGTGGAGAGCGGCAAGGGCTCCGTGTTCCTGATGTGCCAGGAGCCCAGTTTGCCGAAATACGGGCCGCAACCCGTGCGTTCGTGTCGCGGCTTTTCGCCGTCCTCCGACGGATCCGGCACAAAGTGATCTCCTTATCGAAGAAAAGTTGCCCCACTTGGTGCGCCCGGCTTACGGATTTCATGGGACTCCCATGGACACAGCTTCCGCCGTATCCAACGACAACGAAGACACCCGGCCGCCGGCGCTCCTGCGCGGTACCGCCAAGGGTCTCGAGATCCACGTCATCGGCTCGGCCGGCATCGAGCCGATCGTCGAGGCCGTGACCCGCCGCCTGGAGGAGGCCCCGAGCTTCTTCCGCGGCTCCGACGTGCGGATCAAGGTCGAATCCGGGCCGCTGCCGCCGGGCTGCCTCGGCAAGCTCGACGAGCTCGCCACCAAGTACGACCTGCGGATCGTCGAGGTCGGCGTGCCGAAGCTCGAGAAGGCCAAGCCGGTCGCCCTCGCGGCGTCCTTCGGCGATGCCGTGCCGCAGCCGAACCTCGCCGCAGGCTCGGCCCCCGCTCCCCAGCTCGCCGCCGCCGATGACGAGCCGCTCGAGGGGTTCGAAGAGGCGCCGACGGGCATGGGCCCGAATCCGCTGCTCGCCATCCCCTCCGGCGACGCGACCGTCATCGAGTCACAGATTCCGGCGGTGACGCTCGCAGAGTCCGAGCTGACCGAGCTCGTGCAGGTGCTGACCGCCGAGCAGCTCGTCAGCTTCGACGAGCCGACCCAGACCGCCGTGCCGATCGCGCTCGCCGCGAGCCCGCTGCCCGAGGTCGCCGATCCGGGCACCCGCCTCGTCGTCGGTCCGGTGCGCTCGGGGGTGATCCTCGATCACCAGGGCCACCTGATCGTGTTCGGCGACGTCAACCCGGGCGCGGAGATCCGCGCCTCCGGCAACATCGTCGTCCTCGGCCGTCTCCGCGGTACCGCGCACGCGGGTATCGGTCAGGATGTCGGCTTCATCCTGGCGCTGCGCCTCGAGCCGCAGCAGCTGCGCGTCGGCCGCAAGGTCGCGCGCGCGGCAGACAGTGACACTCCGGCCAACGAGGCCGAGATCGCCTATTGCACGGGCGAGCAGATCGTCGTCGAGCGCTACCTGGGCAAGTTGCCGCGCAACCTCGCCACCAGCATCTAAAGGAGTTCCATGGGTCGAGCAATCGTCATCACTTCCGGCAAGGGCGGGGTCGGCAAGACCACCACCACTGCCAATCTCGGAGCGGCAATCGCGCAGCTCGGACACTCGGTCGTGCTCGTCGACGCCGACATCGGACTCCGCAACCTCGACGTGGTGATGGGGCTCGAGAACCGCATCGTCTACCACGTGGTCGACGCGATCCGCGGCAAGTGCACCCTCCAGAAGGCGTTGATCAAGGATCGCCGCATGGACAACCTGTGGTTGCTCCCTGCATCGCAGACCGACGACAAGGATGCGGTCACGCCCGACGACATGCGCAGCCTGATCTTCGAGCTCAAGGCGACGCACGACTTCGTGCTGATCGACTGCCCGGCCGGCATCGAGCAGGGCTTCAAGAACGCGATCGCCGGCGCCGACGAGGCCGTGGTCGTCGCGACCCCCGAGGTGTCCTCGATCCGCGACGCCGATCGCGTGGTTGGCCTGCTCGCCGCCGCGGACGTTCCGGCGCGCCTCGTGGTCAACCGGATCTCGGCGAGCCTCGTGAAGAAGGGCGACATGCTCTCGCAGGCCGACGTGATCGAGATCCTCGCGCTCGAGATGCTCGGCGCGATCCCGCTCGATGACGAGGTGATCGCCACGACGAACAAGGGCGTTCCCCTCGTCCTCGAGGGCAAGTCCCAGGCCGCCAAGGAATTTATTCGCATCGCGAAGCGGCTCGCGGGCCACGAGGTCGAGGATGCGGCCCCCGTCGGATTCTTCACCCGTCTCGGTCGTGCGCTTGGCCTGTCGGCCACGCCGGCGTGAGGAGTCGACCCATGTTGAACGCAATCAAGAGCTTCTTTTCAGGCAAGTCGAGCCGCGACGTCGCGAAGGGCCGCCTGCACCTCGTGCTCGCGCACGATCGCTCCGGTCTCGAAGGCGGGCGTCTCCAGGAGATGCGCGCCGAGATCGCCGCGGTGATCGCGAAGTATGTACCGATCGATGCCGATGCCGTCGAGATCCAGATCGAGACCCGCGGTCGCCTCGCGGAGCTGACGGTGTCGAGCGCGATCCAGCCGCGCAACGTCTGATCTACACTAGTGGAGCAGGAACCAATTCACGCCCGAGGTCACCTCGAGGTGGAAGTGGTTGTGGTGCGGCCGATTGAAGTTCGGCGTGAGCATCACGTTGAAGAGATGGGCAGCAGCGGTCTCGCAGAGGATCGCGCGGAGCTCGAGCGCATCGGGCGTGGCGGGGTTCGGCTTCGCATCGTCGCCGCAGGTCTTGGCGCCGATCCGGCCATGAAAGTCGCGGTCGACGTCGAGCGTCTTGCCATCGGACTTCGTGAATCGACCCGCGTCGAGCGCGACGGCGCCGGCGTGGCGCGTTGCATCCTTGTCCTCGGGCCACGACTTTCCGGGCGGGCGCCACATCGAGTAGTGGCGGACCTGGACGACGTCGTGGGTCTCGAGAATCTTCGAAAAGTCATCCATCGCGAGGATCAACCGGCAATCGCCGACCTCGTAGGGACTTGTCTTCCTGCGCTCCTCGGTCTCGTCGGTGCGGAACTCCACACCGTGCAGCTTGCCGGTGAGGCGAGCCGGCGCGCGCACGCCGCGGGATGCGGGCTCGCGTGTGAACGGGATCGTGCGCGTGGTCAGCTCTGCCTCGCACTCGTCCTGCGTCATCATCCCGTAGCGCCACGCGGCGGTGGTGGTCGCATCATCGACCTTCCCGTAGCGCGACGGCCCGGAGCGCGCCTTCGTGCGCTTCTTCTTCTTCTTCGCCTTCTTCGCCGCCGTCGCCTTCGCCGGTTCCGGCGCCGCGGTGGCGAGCACGCTCGCTCCTCCGAGGAGCGCGAGCGCGAGCCAAGCCGACCGCCACATGCGGAAGACCCTAGCAGGTACCGGGTAACGGTGGGGTGCCGACGATACTTGGCGCCAACGGCGGGTCCGCGGCCGAAATCGCGTGACGCTCGCGGTGCGTTCTCGCTAGATGGAGCGCATGGAGCTTGTCCCGACATACGTGCGCCCCGACGGCACCTACTTCGCGACGCCGGCGGGAACCACGATCGTCGCGCCGGCGGGCGGGCGAGTGGCAACGGTCGCTGCGGATCTCGTGCGCATCGATCACGGCGCCGGCTTGTGCACGACGGTCCGTCAGGTCGCCTGCAGCGTTGTCGAGGTGGGAACCGAGGTCGCACGCGGCGAGCCGATCGCGCTGTCCAGCGATGCGCACGTGCACTTCGCCGTGCAGCTCGACGGTGCGCCCGTCGATCCCTTCGCGCGCGAAGGTGAAGTCGCGCTGTGGCTCACGGGCAACATGCCGCAGCCGAACGACGAGCTGTTCGATGACTCGATCGACCTCGAGCTCGACACCGAGACCCTCGAGCCACATCAGCGCGCGCCTCGGCTCGACCTGCCGTTCTCCGCCGCGGACTTCGACGGCGTCGTGTTTCCCGAAGCGTGATCAGCGCGTGAATGGATTCGTGGTGTCGTCGCCGGCGCGCGCGCGCAGCTTCTTGCGCGCCGCGAGGTAGCGCTGCGACGACGCGAGCCGCACGAGATGCGACGCGACCGCGGGACCGCCGGCGAGCTCGAGGGCGACCGTGACGTCACCGCAGACGAGCAGCCCCGCACGATCAGCGGCGCGATGGCACGCGGCGACGTACGCCTCCGCGTCGAGCGGTCCGATCGAGGCGAGCCGCTCGGTCATCTTCTGCCGGAGCACCACCGAGAGCTTCGAGCGCAGGCGATCGGCCTCGCCCACGATCTCACGATCGACGGGCTGATCGCTCGCGGGACCGAACGCGTGGCGCAGAGCTGCGATCAGGCGCACGAAGCTCGCGGTATCCGTGCCGCCGGCGAAGATCCGGCGTGGGCGCGACAGCTCGACGATGCGACCGAGCTCGAACCGCAGCGCCGCATCCCCCCCGAGATCGATGTCGCTGCGTGAGCCCGCGCGCACCGAGGCGAGACGCGCGCCGACGACGACGACCGGTGGATGTGCGAACACGAGCGTGACATCGCGACCCGAGCGCGCGCTTGCGTGGAGCAACGTCGGAGGCCCACCGAGCGCCTTCACGAGCTGCGGGTAGACCGCGGCGGTCGCGGCCTCGCTCGAGGCCGGAAGGCGCTTCGCATCCATGAGGTCCGCTTCGACGAGAGCGGCATTCGCGCTCGGCGCGATGATCGACATCGCCTCCGCGAGGATATCCATCAGCTCCCCGATCGGCGCATCGTCGGGATCGTCGATCAGGTCACGCCGGTCCGCCGCGTCGAGCGGTGACGAGTACCCTTCGTCCGAGGCGAGGATCCGCGGCGGGTTCGTCTCGAGAAACGTCTCGTCTTCCTTGGTCAACCGCGCACCGAGGGCGCGCGCCAGCTCGTACGCCGCGCGCGCATCTTCGATCACGTCGGTGCGCGCGAGGTTGCGCGCCCACGCGATCACGTCGAAGGGATCCTGTGCCGCCTCCACGAGCGCGATCAGCGCGGAGTGCTGCGGGCGCCCCGTGGTGGACGCGAGCTCGACGAGCCCCCGCCGTGCCGCGAGCGCGCCATCGGACTCGGGCGATGCCATCACTGCCTTGCGGAACGCCTCGAGCGCCGCGTGCTCGTTGCCGAGGTCGCGCTCGGCATCTCCGAGCCGACGCCACAGCTCGGCGCGCCGCGGATCGCCTTCGCGGCGATCGACGGCGGTCTCCCACGCGGCGAGGGTAGGGCGCAGCCAGCCCGCGATCCGCGCGGTATCGCCGGCCGCGACCGCGACCAGCGTGGCACACACCACGGTGTCGAGATCGCGCGGGTACTTCGCCATCAGCTCCGACGCGAGCGCGCTCGCACGCGCGACCTGACCGCCGGCGACGAACGCATCCGCGGCTTCCGCGGTCAGCTCCTTCGCGCGCCTGGGATCGCTGATGGCCGCAAGGTGCAGGCATGCTTCCGCGCGCTCGGTGGTGGCGCCGCGCTTGCGCAGCACGGTGAGCAGCTTGTCGAGCACCGTCGCACTCCCTGCATCCGCGACGCGGCCCCAGCACCGCTCCGCGCGCGCCGGATCGCCAAGCACGTCGGCCGCCATGTCGCCGAGCGCATCGTAGAGACGTAGCCGATCCTTCGGATTCGTCGTCGCACCGGCCTCGTGCTCGAGGCACTCCGCGGCGCGCACGAGATCGCCGCGCTCGATCGCGACCTCCGCGAGCGCGTGCCATGCCGGACCGCAGCTCGGATCGATCCGCACCGCCGCTTCGTGATGCGCGAGCGAGTTCGCCGGTCGCAGCGCGCGGGTCTCGGCCTGCGCCGCGTGCACGAGGCCGCTCGCGACCGCGGTCGCATGTCTCGCCGCATCCGGATGCTCGGCGAGGGCGCCGAGGTGCAACGACGCCTGGCGCCACAGCTTGCGCGCGAAGCAGCTCTCGCCCAGCGCGAGCGTGATCGGGAGCGAGCGGCGATCGAGGCGATGCGCCTCGTGCAGGAGCGTGTGGCTCTCGTCGGCATCACCGAGCGCCGCCATGACCACGCCGAACTTGTAGACGAGCGGCGCGAGATCCTCACCGCGCGTGGACTCGGGTGCGTCCGCGAGCGTCTCCCGCAGGTGCTCGGCAGCGGCGTCGAGCTTTCCGGCCGCGGCGAGGATCTCCGCGAGCGCGAGGTGGGCACCGAGGTGGCGTGGCTGCGAGGTCAACAGCCCGCGGAGACGGCGCTCCGCACCGGCCACGTCGCCATCGGCGGATTCCTGCGTCGCACGCTCCACCGCGAGCGCCGTGCGCGCATCGTCAAGCTC
This sequence comes from Haliangiales bacterium, assembly GCA_038206055.1. Taxonomy (GTDB): domain Bacteria; phylum Myxococcota_A; class Polyangia; order Haliangiales; family Haliangiaceae; genus JABFXX01. The sequence goes on along the minus strand of JBBRBG010000166.1, from coordinate 8,208 downwards.
GCCGCGCAGCGCATCGTCGTCGGGCGCGAGCTCGGTGGCGCGCTCGAACGCGCGCACCGCGGAGCGATGATCGCCCGCCTCGCTGGAGCGCCGCGCAGCCGCGGCCACGTAGCCCGAGCGATCGGCATCGTCGGGGAGTGCCGCTGCATAGCGCAGCAGTGCCGCCGCATGAAGGCGCGGATCCGGATCGGTCGCGGCGGCCGCCGTGATCCTCTCGAGTGCGGGCAGGTACTCGGGCGCCGCTGCGAGCAGCTCCTCGAGCATCGCGGTCGCCGCCGGGCGATCGCTGCAGCTCTCTTCGAGGATCCCCGCGAGTCGCAACCGCAGCGCCGCGACATCATCGAGGGACGCGCCGCGATCGTTCGCCTCCGTTACGCGCGCGCGCAGGATGTCCGCGGCCTCGCGACCCTGGCCTCCGCGCGCGAGCACCTCCGCATAGTCGACAAGCCCGCTGACGTTCTCCGGTGCGTGACGCGATGCCTGGGCGACGAGCACCGCAGCCTCCTTCTGCTCGCCTGCCTGCTCGAGAGCACGTGCCTGCGAGCGCAGCAGAGCGGCCTTCTCGACACCGCTCGCCGCGCGGTCGGCATGCTCACCGCGCACGGTCGCGACATCGCGCCAGCGCCCGAGCTCGGTCAGCAGATCTTCGAGTGCGCGCCACGCCTCGGTATCCGAGGGACGGCGCGTCACGATCACGCGGTAGATCGCCGCCGCGCGATCCAGGCGGCCATTGTCCCGATACAGCTTCCCCGCAGCGCGCAACGCAGCGCGCGATCGATCGTCGTGCGCGAGCTGCCCGACGCGCTCGAACGTCTCCGCGGCCTTCGACCACGCACCCGCACGGCGATACAGCCACGCGAGCCGATCGAGTCGATCCACGTTATCGGGATCGATCGCGATGACCTGCTCCATCGCCGCGATCGTCTCGAGCGGCTGATCCAGGTTCTCGTAGACGTCGGCGAGCTCCTCGTAGAACGCAGCGGCGCGCTCGGGGTGCTCCGAGGCGGCGCGGGCTTCATCGCCGAGCAGAATGGCGAGCTGTTCCCACAACCCGTGCTCCGCCGCGATCGCGCGAAGCCTGCGGCGCGCCTCGGGATCCCGCGGCGCATGACGCACTTCGGCGATCGAGATGCGCAGGACCTGGATCGTATCCGACGCTGCGTCGTACCGAGCAGTGCGCTGCCAGCGCCGGGTGCGGTCGTCCTCCGCCATCGCGCTGCAAGTCTACCGTGATTCCGCGGCGCTCCAGGTCCGTCCTTGACATCGACGTCACGCGCGCTCAGGGTGAGCGCGCGCAACGCGATCGGCTTCCCCGTTGGGAGCCTGGTCCACGCGCGAAGGAGGCAACGTACATGACCACGATCAAAACCACTCTAACTGCTCCGGCCGAGTCCGAGGACGGGGGGGAGGGCGTGCGATGGGAATCGCAATTGCTTACCCGCCCCGCCGCGTGCTCGGTGAGGAGTTCGACCTAGCAATCATCGGCGCGGGACCGGTCGGTCTCGCCCTCGCGATCGAGACGGCGCGTGCTGGCCTGAAGGCGCTGATCCTCGACCGCCGTCCGCCGCTGGCGACGGATGCTCAGGTCCGCCCGCAGCTGCTCGTCGCGCGCGCGGGTGACCTCGCGCACCTCGCACGGCTCGGTGTCGACCTCGAGGATCCGCGGGTCGTGTCGCGTCTGCATTCCCGCTGCGAGGGTGACCTCGCTTCTGGACGCATCATTCGTGGTGACGTTCAGGGACCGCGGGTTCCGGAGCCGCCGCGCGATCTGTGGGCGCTCGCGTCCCAGCCGCCGTTCGCGCTCGTTCCGATCGGACGCCTGCAGCAGGCACTGCTCGCGCGTGCAACGCTTTCCGGCGTGACCGTCGTATACGGTTGCGAGGTAACGCGTCTGCGTCGCCACGCGCGCAGCGTCTCTCTGCAGTGCGCCGACGGTACGACCGCGCGTGCGGCGATGGTCGTCATCGCCACGGGTGCGGCACGTCCGCTGATCGCGTCCATCCTGCGTGACGCGACGCTCGTCGAGGGTGTTCAGCGCCGGTTGATCGCCGGTCTGTTCGCCACGACGAGCAAGCGCGGAACGTGGACGCGTCAGGAGCTGCCGGTTGCGGGCTTCGATGAGCCGGTGCGCTGCACCGTGCTCCAGACGCCCGAGGAGTCCGGTGCAGGAACCGCACTCCTGGTCGACCCGCGCATCGCGGGCACGCCGTCCATCGAGCGTCTGCGTCAGGGGTTTGCGACAGCAGCCCGGGCGCACGGCCTCGCGGACGTTCCGTGCATCCTCCCGCCGATGGTGTTCACCACGGCGGCGACGACACTGCCCCACCGCTTCATCGGCGGTGACGGCCGTGCGCCGATCGTGATCGCAGGCGACGCGGCGCAGACCGGTCACGTGTTCTCGGGCCAGACGTGCTTCGTCAACGTCGCGCTGGCACTGGGTCTCGGCGACCTGCTGCGTCAGGCGCGCACCGCGCTACAGGATCGCATCGTGAACGCGCCGGAGCTGCTGCACGCGCTCCGTCGTTACGACGCGCAGTCCGAGATTGGAGCGACGATCCTCGCGCGGAACTCTCTGCGCCACACCACGGCGCACCGTGCAGGTGCGTGGGCGCTCGCGGGCGTTGCCCGCGCGTGACAGTCGGCCGGTCGAGCGATTCGCCTCGACCGGCCTTTCGTTTATTGGGCTTCGCAGTAGCCGTAGTTGCACGCGGGCGTCGCACCACCGCACTCGCCGTTGCTGCTGCACGTCTTGCAGCTCGTCGTGCCGTTGACTTCCTTGTCGTAGTAGCAGCTGCAGCCGAACGCCGGCTTGAAGGCGGAAAGAGGACCAACCTCCATGGTGTGCATCACCTTCATCGCACACGCCGGCACGAAGCCAGACGCGACGATCGCACCGACGAGCTTCTCATCGAGCTTCGGTACCGTGAACTGCGTGATGAGGGAACTCGCCGCCTGTGACGGCACGCCGTTCGCCGTCGTGGCGATCAAGTGAATTGCGCCCCAGATCGGATAGTGGCCGTCGCGGACGTTTATCTTGTCGTAGGCATCGGGCGACGAATCGGGCAGGTAGCCATACTTCTGCCCCTGCTGCTGGAATGCGAGGGTCGTGAGATTGGCGCGGCTCTTGTCGGCGAAGTCACTCGACAGAATGCCGACCACGTTCTCCGCGACGCTCGGGTCGACCGATTCCATCGAAGCGACGAGGTTCGCTGCCGAGAGGCGATCAAGACCCCACCACTTCGTGGGATCCAGACCAATCGCCCGCGACGGTAGCTGCGTGGTGCCAGTGCCGGAGCTACGTACGAAGTAGTAGTGCGGGTCCGTCCATGGCGTGGTCCGGCCGCCATCACCACCCGCGGCGAAGATGAGGTGCGCAGCCTCGGCGCTGATCACGGTCTGCTTGGAGGCAGAGGGGACCACGAACGTGATCGCCTGGATCGGTCCAGCATAGTCCGCGATGCCAGCCATGGCCGCGTAACCACACGTCGAGGGATACACGTCTGACTCGCCGACATCGACGGTGTTACCGGCGGCGTCGAGCAGACAGAATTTCTGCGCACCTGCGGTGTCGTAGTAGAACGCGTAATTGTTCACGACGTTCTTGATCACGTGTTTCGTGGGATCCGCGTCGTAGATGGCTGCTGCGCCCTTGCACGACGTCTGCGGTGCGAACACCGCCGTGTATGCGGGATTGCCCGCCGACAGCAGTGGCTGCACGGCCTTGATCAGCGGCGGCAGGTTCGTCGAGCCCGTGATGAAGATGATGTTGGGCGCCACGTCGACGCAGTTGACCGTGGGTACGGGCTGGTTGTTCACCGGCGGCGGAATCGCACCGAGGTTGGCGGGCATGGACTGCGTGGTGTACGCGTTCGCGAGCGCGTTGGCGTCGCACATCCCGAGGCGCGCGCAGTTGTCGAACTGATAGGTCCGCGCCGTCGTGCAGCGGTTCGCGAACTCGGTCTGCGCGGTCGGCTCGCCGAAGAAGCAGCCCTCGGGTCCGAGGCCGGATGCGACGCAGACGTTGGCCTGGCACACCGGATGACCACCGAAGTGCTCGCAGTCGGCATCGACGTCGCACTGCGTGACGTTGGTATCGGCGATCACCGAGCAGCCGCTGCTCGCGACCAGGAGGCAGAGCATGACCGTGCGCATGACTAGAACGCCCCCGCGACGGAGATCCCGCTGAGTCCGATGCCGAGCTGGACGTGCGTCCCGGGATCCGGTTTCTCCGCAGCTCCAAGCCGCGTCACCGAGAGGTAGATCGCGAAGCCCGCGCTGATCATTGCCGCCCCGGTGAAGATGTCCGTCAAGAGTGCATCGCGCTTCACGAGCGAGCGTTGGTCGTCGAGCGCCTGCGTCGTCACAGGGAACTGGTTGCGCAGCGAATCGAGCTGGCCTTCCTCGTGGCGCGTGACGAACGCAAACACGGCCGCGGTGATCGCGAGACCGCCCGTGATCCCGATCGCGACGTACGCAGGCGTCTTGCTCGTTGGCTGCGGGGGCTCCGGCCTTGGGGCGACCGCGGACATTGGCGTGACCACCGGCGCGACCACGTCGCTGCCCACAGCGGCGGTGACCTCTTGCCGTCCCGCGACGTCATAGACGCGGCTGACGGGCTCACGACCGGTGACGTGCACGGTGACCTTGTGCTGACCGGCGTTGACCGGCACGGGCTCGGGGAGCGGCGCAAAACCGATCGCGACGTCATCGAGGAGAATCTCTGCCCCCGGTGCGGTCACGATCGTGACGCGACCGACGCGGCCTTTCAGCCGATCGATCTCGGCCGCGGTCTGCGCGGCGCGATCCGCGGGAACGTCAGGCCCGCCTTCGGCGAGATACCGCGTGTATGCCTTCAACGCGCTCGCGTAATCCTGAAGCTCCATCGAGACCTGCGCGATGTTGAACAGGATCTTGTACGACGGCGCGAGCGCGTATGCGCGCTGGAACTCGACGAGCGCGCCGCGATAGTTGTTCTCGTCGTAGAGCTGCGTTCCCGTCGAGAGGTGCACCTTGGCCTCGTCGAGCTTTGGGTCGGCGTGTGCGACGCCGGCGGTCAGCGATACGGCCAGCACCAGTCCGCGGATCGTTAGTTTTTCCATGGATTCTCCCGATCGAGCGTCGGTTTCTTCTGCGCCTTGTCGTCGAGCACGTTGCTATCGAGGCTGCGCTTGGTCGGTTGGTTCTCGAGAACGTTGCTGTCGAGCGAGCGCTTCACGTCGACGGGCGGCGTGGTCGCCGGTGTGGCAACGACCGGCTCCACCACGGCGGTGCCGGGGGTCCTCGGCGGGATCGTGCGTCCGCGCGTCAGCGACCGCTTCGAGCTCAGCTTCGCCGAGGGGACGGGTTCCACCACCGCAGCCACCGGCTCGCGCTGCAGGTTGAGGCGGAAGTTGAGATCGCGATCGAGCGTGACCTGCTGGGTCAGCGTCGCGTATCCGGGCGCGCTGATCACGAGCTCGTGACCCGTGAGGTCGCGCGGGAACGACGCGACGTACGGGTTGCCACCAACAGGCTTGCCGTCGAACATGATCGTCGCATCCGCCGGACTTGCCACTACCTCGACGCGCACCGACGTGGGCGCCGGTGGTGGCGCCGGAGCGGGCGAAGGTGCGGGCGAGGGCGCCGACAGCGCGGTCTCGGGTGCCGGCTGAGGCTTCGGCGACGACGAGCCGCTCACCGCAACGAACAGGGCGATCGCGAGCACGGCGACTGCCACGCCGCCGACCACGAGCCACTTCACGGGAGACTTCCGGAGCGGCGGGAGAGCGGGGTTCTTCGTGATGATCTGCACCTGGCCGCTGTCCTCGATCACCGTCTCTTCGGGGATCGGGCCGCCGGAGGGCGTGTGCTCGAGCCGCGGCAGATCCGGCGGGGGTGTCTCGCCGCCCCATGCGAGGAAGCTCAGCTTCTGGAGCTGGGAGTCGATCACCGTCTGCAGCTTCGCGCGGTCGTCCTCGAGGGTCTTGCGCACGAAATCTGCGAGCTCGCGCTGGGACACCGGCTTGCCGAGCGTGGCGACATACGCGGCAAGATCCGCCTTGAGCTCGCCTGCGGTCGCGTAGCGATTCTCCGGATCCGGTGCGAGCGCTCTCTGGCAGATCTGCCGCAGACCCGGGTCGACGTCCCCCTGCTCGAGCGACGGGAGCTTTCCCTGACCGAGCTCCACGGCGATCTGCGGCCCGGTCGCGTTTCCCCACAGCTTGTGCCCGAGGAACGACTCGGCGAGCATCACGCCGAACGAGAAGATGTCGGCGCGCTGATCGACGCTTGCCCCGCGCAGCTGCTCGGGCGGCATGTACTCGAGCTTGCCGCTGAACCGCCCGGTTTGCGTGTAGCTATGCGAGTCGGCGGCCTTCGCGATCCCGAAGTCGAGGATCTTCACCACCCCCTGCGCGGTGACCATGATGTTCGACGGAGAGAGGTCTCGGTGCACGACCTTGAGCAGCCGGCCGTCGAGGCCTTCGGCCTCGTGCGCGTACTCGAGACCTTCGAGGACTTGCAGCAGGATGTGCAGCGAGATCCTCAGCGGAATGCCGCCGTGCTGCACCATCTTCTGGCGCAGGCGCGAGAGGTTTCCGCCGTCGAGGTACTCCATCACGATGTAGTGACGGGTTCCCTCTTCGCCGATCTCGTACGTGTGGACCACGTTTGGATGCGAGAGCTGAGCCGCGAGTCGCGCCTCGGAGAGGAACATCGTCGCGAACATCGGATCGCCCGTGAAGCGCGCGAGCTTCACGACGAGCAGCTTCTGAAAGCCACCCGCGCCTTGCGTGCACGCGAGATAGACGTCGGCCATGCCGCCCTGCCCGAGGAGGGCCATCAGGCGGTAGCGGCCCAGGGGCGCGTCGAGACCAGGTTCCGCGGACGATGTCGTTCTCATCATCGGTTGCTGCCCGTACGAACTTACGATCCCATGATAACGCAAACGAGCTGGAGATCGGATTCACGGCGAGAAATCTCGATGTAGTCGCGACGTCCACGTGCGCCAGCGCTCGCACTGCGAGGTGTACCGAACGTGCGCATCGAGTGCAGGTCTAAAAACACACTGTTCGGTATGCTCGCGGGGTGAACGATTTGCTCCTACGCAACGGCACCGTGGTTGATGGCACGGGCGCTCCCGCACGTCGCGCCGACGTTGCGATCTCCGGTGGTGTGATCGTCGCGATCGGCGACAACCTTGGCAGCGCGCAGCGCGTGATCGACGCGGAAGGAGCACTGGTGACGCCCGGGTTCGTCGACATTCATTCGCACTACGACGGCCAGGCGACCTGGGACGCGGAGCTCATGCCTTCGAGTATTCACGGCGCGACCACGGTCGCGATGGGGAGCTGCGGTGTTGGATTCGCGCCCTGCCGCGCTGCAGATCGCGAGCGGTTGATCGCACTCATGGAGGGCGTCGAAGACATTCCGGGCACCGCGCTCGCGGAAGGACTGCGCTGGGAATGGGAGACGTTCGGCGACTACATGACGGCGCTCGATCGGTGGCCGCACGCGATCGATCTCGCGTGTCACGTGCCGCACGATGCGGTGCGCGTGTTCGTCATGGGCGAGCGCGCGCTGGCAGGCGCGACCGCGACCGAGGCCGAGATCGCAGCGATGGGCACGCTCGTGCGCCAGGCGATCGAGGGGGGCGCCGTCGGGTTCTCCACCGGCCGCAGCGACAACCACCGCAACGCCGATGGCCGGCCCACGCCGGCCGCCGACGCCAGCGCGCGCGAGCTCGGCGGGATTGCACGTGCGCTCGCCGGGATCGATCGCGGCGTGCTCCAGGCGGTCAGCGACTTCGACATGTTCGTGTCTCCGGATCGCTTCGATCCCGAGTTCGATCTTCTCGAGGACATGGCGCGGATCTCCGGCCGCCCGCTCTCGATCTCGCTGCTCCAGCGCGTGGGCGCGACCGAGCAGTGGAAGAAGATCCTCGGCCGCATCGAGAGCGCGAACGCGGCCGGTCTCATGTTGCGAGCCCAGGTTGCCACGCGCGGCATCGGAGTGATCCTCGGCCTCGAGGCCACGTTCCATCCGTTCATTGGCTTCCCGACCTACAAGGCGCTCGCACATCTCGCGCTTGCCGAGCGCGTCCGCGAGATGGCGAAGCCGGAGGTCAGGGCGAAGATCCTCGGCGAGACCTCCGACAAGGTCGCCGGCGATGGCAGCGCGGTGCCGCCGCTCGTCGACAAGTTGCTCGCCGCGTTCGACATGGTCGCGATG
>JBBRBG010000165.1:0-20236 GCA_038206055.1 Haliangiales bacterium | reverse complement strand
CTGCAGCGACGCGGTGATGCTCGAGAGCAACGAGCCCTGATCCGCCGTCTGCTTTGCCTCCGCGGCTGCCGCTGTCTTGTCCGCGGCATCGATGGCGGCGTGTGCCTCGGTCTCGGCCTTCGCGAGGATGTCGTCGGCTGTATGCGCCGCCGCCGCGATCGCGGCCTGCGCGGCGTGCTCGGCCTGTTGCGTGATCTCGTTCGCCCGAAGCGTGCCGGCGGTCACTGCTTGCTTCGACAGCGCGTCGGCGCCCGCGGCCTGAGCGGGATCCGAGTCAGCCGATGCCTTCGCGTGCGCGGCCTCCGCGCGCTGCGCCGCCTCCGCGCGGACTGCCGTGGCATCGGCTGAGCCCTTCGCGCGCAGGCCGGTAGCTTCGGTCTCGCCCTTCGCGCGCACCTGCTCGGCGGCGAGCCGAGCGGCCTCGCGGACCTGCTGCGCCTTCTGCTCTGCTGCTGCGTGTTGCGCGTCGGCCTGCTTGGAGGTCTTCGCCGTCGCGGCGGCGTGCGACTGCGCCGACTGCCCCGCGCCACCCGTGGCCTGCTTGGCGGCTCCCTGCGTCGCAGCACCTTCGGCGGACGCTGCCTCGCTGTCGACCTTCGCGGCGCCCACCTGCTGGCGCTGCTTGATGTTCGCTTCCTCGGTGACCTCCTGACCGTCGACGGCGGCCAGCTCGGAAGACGGATCCGCCGCTGCGGCGGCATGGTCCGCGACCTGGTTCGTGCCGTGATCCTTCGCGGCGCCGATCGCCGTGCGCTGCCGGCCGGCCGCGTCCTTCACCGCGTCGATCCGCCCACCGGGGGAGGGTCCCGGTGCCGCAGCCGACTCGAGAGCGGACACGTCCGCCGCGCCCGCGACGCGTTCGACGGCCGGCCCGGCGACCGTGGCGACCGGAGGCCGTGGAGTGCGCGCCGCGCCGACCCGCAAGACCGCACCGTGTATGCGCGCTCCGACGGCGACCGGTCCCGCGGGTTCCACGTTCACCGCGGCGAGCTGCCTCGCCCGGTCGATGCGACCCGCTGGCATGGTCGAATCGACCGAAGCGACGAGCGACTGCACCGGTGCACTCGCCGTCGCCACGGCTTGCATCAGATCTGCACGTGTCGCGGCTTCGGAGCGCTTCGTTTCCCGCGTGTCCTTCGGTTTCGCAGCCTCCTTGCGCTGGAGGTCCTTCGACGGAGTCGCATCGCGATCGGCGAGCATCCCCGACGCCACGGGGTCCTTCGATGCAGACAGCGCCGCGCTGCGAGACACTCTGCCCGGAACTCCGAGCTCGTTCCGCCCCACCTGCGCGTGTTGACGATCCTTCTCTAGCGCGCGTTCGTGGGTCATGGTGGTCAGTCCGGTGAGCCGCTCGTCGAGAGCTTGCCGTTCTCGGCAAACTCGAGGACGACGGCCCGCTCGAGGTGGTGTTGCGTGAGCGCGGTGTCGTCGGCGGCGGCGAGAAACGCCGCACGCAGACATGCATTGCGGATGTAGCCGCCCGACAGCTGGTACTTGTGGGCCAGCTTGTCGAGTGCGAGCGGACCTTCCACCGGCAGCGCAGGCGGAAGGTGCGCACGCCACAACTGCTCCCGCGTCTCCTCGTCGGGGAACGGGAACGAGAGCTTGAACGAGAGCCGGCGCTTGAACGCGGGATCGATCGACTTCGTCGCGTTCGTCGTCAGGATCGCGATCCCTTCAAACGCATCGAGCCGCTGCAGCAGGTAGTTGACTTCGAGGTTCGCATAGCGATCGTTGCTCGACTTGACCTCGGTGCGCTTCGCGAACAACGAGTCGGCCTCGTCGAACAACAAGATCACCTGGCCATCCTCGGCCGCGTCGAAGATCGCCGCGAGGTTGCGCTCGGTCTCGCCAAGCCACTTCGACATCAGCTTGGAGAGATCGACCTGATAGAGATCGAGCCCGAGCTCGCGCGCGATCACACCCGCGACCAACGTCTTGCCCGTGCCGGGCGGGCCAGAGAACAGCGCCGTGAGACCGCGAGACGTGGAGATCGCCTCGTCCATCCCCCAGGTCTCGAACACGGTCTTGCGGTGGCGCACACGACCGACGAGCTCGCGCAGGCTATCGGTGACGTCGCTCGGCAGAACGAGCCGGTCCCAGGTCGCGAGCCGCTCGACACGGCGCGCATGTGCTCCGAGCCGCGCATCTCGAAGCTGGCGCAAGTAACGCTCGAGATCCGGTGTTGCATCCTCGGCGAGCACCGAGCGGTCGAGCGCGGCCACCGCGCGATGGATCGTTCCCGGGCCGATGCGATAGCGCGCCGCGAGGGTGTCCACCGACGCGACCGTCATGCCAGCGTCGGCGAGCGCCCGTTTCCAAACGTCGACGCGCTCGTGCTCGGCGAGCACGGGCAGATCGATCGCGATATGCCCGGCGTCGAACGGCGCGATCGCGTCCGCCGGAAGCACCACGGCCAGCGGTCCCGAATGAGCGCGCAACACCTCGCCCACCGCCTCGCGGACATCGCGCTCGCCGAACGCGACGTCCTCGAGCCCGAGGACGCACGGCAACAGCCCCGCAAGCTGTGCCGATCGCATGCTCGCTGCGATCGCCGGCGCGAGCGCTCCATCGCGCCGCGGCAGCACCGAGATATCGACCGTCCCGAGCGCACGGTTCGCCTCGGCGGCAATCGCGGCGAGCAGCGTGCGGCGTCCACTTCCCGGCCGACCACGCAGGGCGATCCGGGCGGGACCACTGCAGCGTGCGATCTTGGTGAGCGCATCGGCGATCACACCGTGCCCGATCGCCAGCTCCTCGAGGCCACGGTCCGAGCCGCGAGCGGCGAGCCCGAGGCCGAGGTCGGGCAGCTCGCGGCGCAGGCGCGCGAGGATGGTCGGGTGAATCGTCAGGCTCGCGAACGGCCGCGGGCGCGCATCGACGGAGACGACGCCGAGGCGGAGGAGCGGCGCGCGCGGATCGAGCTCGACGGCGAGCGCGTGCCGACCGACGCGACCGCCGAGGATCTGCTCGACCAGCGCCTCGTCCACGACCGGGCGCCCCGGATCGTTCGCGAGGATGCCGTACAGGCGGGCGGCTTCGCTCCACAGCGACGGAGCCGCGACCACGAGCAGCACCTCAAGCGCAAGGGGCGACAACCCGAGCTCGGTAGCAAGACCACCCAATGGGGAGCGTGCATCGCGGAGATTCTCCGGCAACGAGCTCTCGTGCTCGACGAGCCGCGCCTCCGCTGCAGCGACGTGGTCTTCGGCGAACCCGCGGTTCATGCCGAGCAGGGCGGAGACCTCGTGCTCGTACGGATGATGGCCCTCGTTGCCGTAGCCGATGCGGCGCGAGTCCCACGCCTCGGCGATCGCGCGCAGCGTCCGGAGCGCCACCCGACGAAGCTCGAGGTCGAGGAGCGCGAGCGCCTCGTCACGATCGCGCGGCGTCACCGTCGAGAGCGGTGCGAGCGCGCACAGGTCGAGCGGGCGTACGATCACGGGCGCCGGGAGGACGGGTGGCGGCGGCGCAACTATCGCGGCGCGGCGCGGCGCGGCGTGCGGCAGCGTCGGGATCGGAGCGGTCCCGATCGCCAGGTCGGGCGGGGCGGCTGCTTCCACACGCCGCGCGGCGATCGCCGCCTCGAGATCGAGAAACCGGAGGTGTCCGCTGGCGTCGCGCAACACCGCGCGCCTGCCGTTCGGGTCCACCGCAAAGTCCATCGCGAAGTCGATCTCTGCCGGGACGGCGACCTCACCCAGTACGCGACCGCTCAGAAGGTCGATCACGACGAACGTGCGCGGATCGACGAACGCGACGAGTCGACCTCGACGAGCAGCGACGCGCAGCTCTGCTACCGGCAGCGATCGCCGCAGTACCGAGCGCCCGTTCGACAGGCTGAGCATGACCAGCTCGCGTCCCGTCGTGCGATCGGCGCGTTCGGCGATCAACGCCACGGCCGTGCCATCGAACACGATGGCGCCGCCGAGCACGCGCTTACCGGGCTCGAGCTCGCACGCGAGGCCTGAGGGTACCGTGATGCGCCCACCGCTCGCCGTCACCCACCGCCGGCCCGTTAGCGGGATCGCGGTCTCGCACGGCGGGACCGCACCGAGGCGGAGCGCGCCGCCCTCCTCGACGACAACGACGTGGGAGGTCGCCGCCCACAACGCAGCAACCTCCCCGACCGGCGCAGCGACCAGGCTGTGGCCTCCGGGAGGCAGCGCGAAGCCCACGGGGTCGAGTCGTCTGCCGTCGTAGCCGAAGCGGTCGAGCACGGCAGACTCGCCGTGCGCGATCCACACCTGCTCGGTGAAGGCGACGGCAGCGCGTGCCCCCGCGATGCCGACCCGCACGGTCGGACGATCCCGAAGATCCACGATCGTGATGCCATCGTCGTCGACAGCGATCAGCCGGTGGCCATCGCGCGAGAACGCGAGGCGTGGAGACTCGAGAGGCAGGGAGGACACGTAGAGGTGGAGCCCGACGGACCTCGCGTGTGACCAGAATTCTTCGTGCCTTTGATCTCGTGGTGTTAGCGGTCGCCACTCTCGGTATCGGCCCGGCGGCGGCGCGCGTTGGCCGCGTCGGGATTACCGATCCAGCCCTTGTGGCGGAAGTAGAGAAGGATCGACGTGCCGACGCCGGTCATCAGCAGCAGGGCGAACGGGTAGCCCCAGAACCAGTGCAGCTCGGGCATGTTGTCGAAGTTCATGCCGTAGACACCGGCGATGAACGTGAGCGGCAGCATGATCGTGGACATCAAGGTCAACGTCTTCATGATCTCGTTCATCCGGTTGCTCTGCACGCTGAGATAGGCGTCGAGCGAGGAGGTCACGAGATCGCGATAGCCCTCGGCGATATCGTTGATGCGGAGGAAGTGATCGTAGACGTCGCGGTAGAACGGGATCGCCTCGGCGGGAATCTCGCCGAAGTCGCCGCGCGACAGGCGGAGCAGGATCTCGCGCTGATGGATCGACATCCGCCGCAGCGACTGCAGCGTGCGCTTGAAGCCGAGGATCCGCGCGAGGACCTTCTTGCCCTTCGGGGTGCCGGCCTTCTCGAGCACGTCGGTCTCGAGCTCCTCGATCTCCGCATCGAGCTGATCGATCACCGGCAGGTACCGATCGACAGCGCGATCGATGAGGGCGTGGGCGAGCCAGGCGATGCCCTTCTGCAGCAGGCGCGGCGAATGGTCGAGCTCCGTGCCGATGTCATCGCTGACGAGCCCGTCGCGGTCGTGGGTGACGAGCCAGGTGTCGCCGATCACCACGTCGAGCTCGACGAGCTCGAGCTTGTCCTTCTTCCGCGCGCCGACGCCGTGGATGATGACGTAGAGGTACTCTTCGAAGTCGTCGATCTTCGGCTGCGAGCGCGGGCCCCAGATGTCCTCGATCGTCAACGGGTGGATCTTCAGGACCTCCTTGAGGAGGTTGTCGGCATCCGACGACTCGCGCTCGAGGTCGATCCAGATCCGCTTCTTGGCTGCGAGAGCCTCGCAGATGTCCTTGAACGAGGTCGTGGCGACCAGCTTGTCGTCCTCCAGGATCCTCGCGAGCACGCGCCTTGATACCTCAGGGCAGGACGCGCATGGGCCCGCTACCGCGCACCTGACGGACAATCTCGTGCAGGACGGCGGTCAGCGTGTGCGAGTCCTGGCCCTTGCGCAGCATCGGCCGGCCGGGGGCCACCACGCTCGCGTCGTCGCCTTCCCAGCCCGAGAGGAACACCACGCGCTCGGCGAGCCACGGCTTGTTCGTGATGATCCAGCGGTAGACGTCGCCGCCACTCCCGTCGTCCATCCGCCAGTCGAGGACCATCGCGTCGAAGTCCTCGTTCTCGAGGAGGACGATCGCGCCGTGCCCACTCTCGACCCGCGTCACCGTGTAGGTCGCACCGAGGAGGTCGCCCATCACCATGAGGAGGATCGGCTCGTCGTCGCACAGGAGCAGGCGCGGTTTGGAATGATCCGACTCGGCCAGCGCATCGCGCTGGGCCTCGAGCTTGACCCGGTTGCGCACGGCCGCAGCGGCGACGCGCACGATCTCGGCGGGGCGCGCCATCGAGACCGCGAGGCAGCGCCCGGCGACGATCTGGTCGAACTCCGCCGGCACCTCGCTGCCGACGAACACGAACTGGTCGCGGAGATCGTAGCGACGCTGGAGCGACCAGCGATAGACCTCGCCGCCGACGGGGTGCTGGGTATCCCAGGGAGCGACGACCACGTCGACCCGCCTGTCGCCCTCCAGATGGGTCTCGGCGCGCAGGCCGGTGATCGCGGTGACGACGTCAAATCCGCTCGCCTCGAACAGGCGGGTCATCAGATCCAGCGCGTCGGCGTCGTCGTGAATCACGAGGACGGTAGGACGATCCAACGGCACGGTGGCGCTCATTATAGCCGTGCTATCGTTTTGGACATATGCGATGGATCTTCCCGCTCGGCGCGGCCGCCGGGCTCCTGGGCTGCCCCGGTAATGGCACCCCACCCGCCAAGCCCGACCCGAAGCCGCAGCCGATCGCCGAGATCAAGCTCGAGCTGCCATCGATCCCGTCCAAGATCGACGTCACCCGAAGTCAACCCACGGATGGGAACGCTCCCGACAAGCGCTCCGTCATCCTCGACGTTCTGAAAGGCGAGAACGAGCGCGAAATGGCCGCGCTCCGCAAGCAGAGGGAGCCAGCGCACTACCTCGCGTACCAGCTCGTCGAGCAGCGCGTGGTCAACCTCGAGGCCGAGGGTGGCGCGCTGATCACCGATAGCGACGACAACGCGCGCAACCTCGACGTCGAGGTCCGCGTGGGTGAGCCAACCCTCGACAACACGCGCGATCTCGCGAGCGACGATAACGGGCTCAATTCGCCGCTCACCCGGCGCGGTGTGGTGCCGTTCGGCGAGGACAAGCAGGCGATCTCGAACGCGCTGTGGCTCGAGACCGATCGGCGCTACCGCGAGGCCGTCACCGCGCTCGGCTACGTGCGCCAGGACCAGGCCACGCTGAAGGCCCACACCAACACGGCTCCCGACTTCGCGCCCGACAAGCCCGAGATCTACTCCGAGGCGCCGGTCACCCTGTCGTTCGACAAGGCCGCCTGGGTGGACCGTCTGAAGCGCTGCTCGGCGAAGGCGCTGAAGGGCTCGGCGACGCGCGGCACGTGCGGCGTGGTGTTCCAGCAGAACACCGCGTGGTTCGTGAACAGCGAGGGCAGCCAGATCCAGCTGTCGTGGACGAACGCGCAGATGTCGGTGTCCGTCGGCGTCAAGGCCGACGACGGCATGAGCCTGTCGCGTCTCGAGCAGCGGTTCGGCCGCCAGCCCGCCGATCTGCCCCCCGAGAAGGACGTCGACGCGATGATCGCCACGGTCACCGGCGATCTCGATGCGCTGCACGATGCACCGCTCGCCGAGCCCTACGTCGGGCCGGCGATTCTCGAGGGTCGCGCTGCGGGTGTGTTCTTCCACGAGGTGTTTGGTCACCGGATCGAAGGCCACCGCCAGAAGGACACCACGAGCGGCCAGACCTTCGCATCGTACGTCGGAAAGGACATCGCACCCGAGTGGTTGAGCGTTTACGACGATCCGATGATCGTGACGCTGAACGGGATGCAGCTCAACGGCTTCTACCGGTTTGATGACGAGGGTGTGCGTGCGCACCACGTCGCGCTGATCGATCGCGGCAAGCTCGTGGGCTTTCTGATGGGCAGAAACCCCATCAAGGGCTTCATGCAGTCCAACGGCCATGGCCGGCACTCGCCGGGCCTGCCGCCGGTGGCACGTCAAGGCAACCTCGTCGTCGAAGTTGCGAAGAGTGTGCCGCGCGCGGATCTCGAGAAGTTACTCATCGAAGAGATCAAGAAGCAGAACCGGCCGTACGGGATGATCTTCACCGATATCAGCGGCGGATTCACGAATACATCCGCCTTTGCGCCCCAGGCGTTCAAGGTCAACCCGGTGATGGCCTACAAGCTGTTCCCCGACGGCAAGCGCGAGCTGGTCCGCGGCATCGATATCGGCGGCACGCCCCTCGTGGCCCTGCAATCGATCCGGGCCGCGAGCCGCGAGATCGAAACGTTCAACGGCGTGTGTGGGGCGGAGAGTGGCTGGGTGCCCGTCTCGGCCTCGGCCCCGAGCCTGTTGCTCGAGAAGCTCGAGATCGAACGCGGGTTCATCCCGCCCGACCGACCGCCGCTGCTCAACCCGCCGAGCATTCGCAAGGAGAAGCCGTGAACCGCTCGTTTCGTCCCGCCGCCGCCGCCCTTCTCCTGGCGATATTTCCGGCCACCGGCTCCGCGGTCCCGGAAAAGGAGGCTCCCAAGGCCCCCGCCAAGCCCAAGGATGCGCCGAAGGAACCGGCCAAGCCAAAGGACGGCCTCGCCCGAGATAGCGGTTCGAAGGCCGTCACGGAGGACATTCTCGACGCGGTCGCCGAGGAGATGAACCGCGGCATGACCAACCTCGAGATCCCCGGCCAGCCGAAGCCGTATCACATCTCCTACAAGGTCACGGAAGTCGACGTCAACGATGCCGCGGCGAGCCTCGGGCAGACCACGAGCAAGCGCAACCGGCACTTCGTGAACCTCGAGGCGCGCGTGCGTGTCGGCAATCCATCGCTCGACAACGGCAACTTCTCGGTGCCGAACGCCGAGGAGATCGATGCGGTCGTGGCGATCAACCTGCCGGTCGATGCGAATGCGCGGATCGCGCGGCGTGCAGCGTGGCTCGTCACCGACGGTGCGTACAAGGAAGCGCTGATCCAGCTCCGCGCGAAGATCGAGAGCCGCCGCGCGAGCGGTGCGCGACCGACCGACGTGCCCGCATGGACCACCGAGAAGCCGCTGGTCAGCGACGAAGCGGTGTTCGTCCCCGTGCTCGAGCCGATCGAGGAGCTCGAGGCGCGCGCGAAGCTGATCTCCGCCACGTTCCGCGACCACCCACAGATCCGCGACTCGCGCGTAGCGGTGACGAGCTACCTCGAGCGGCGCTGGTACATCACCACCGAGGGCACGAGCGTCACCGATACACGGCGCGCGAGCGGCGTGGTGATCGCGGCGAGTGGCCAGTCCGATGATGGCCAGCCGCTGGCGCAATACTTCCTGCGCTACGGGCACACCGCGAAGGATCTGCCCACCGACGACGAGCTCAAGGGCGAGTCGAAGAAGCTGATGGATACGATCGTGGCGCTGCAGAAGGCGCCGACGATCGAGCGGTACTCCGGCCCGGTGCTGTTCGAGGGCGAGGGCGCCGTGGGCCTCCTCCGCTTCGCGCTCGCGCCGAACCTCGGCGGCACGCCGGTGCCCGAGGGCTTGAATCCGCAGGAGGCGAAGAGCTTCGGCGGCGCGCTGACCGACAAGGTCGGGCTCCGCGTCCTGACGCCCGGCCTGTCGATCATCGACGACCCAACGGCGCGCGATGGCGGCGGCAAGGCGCTGATCGGCGGCTACAAGATCGATGACGAGGGCGTCCCGTCGCAGCGCGTGGAGGTCGTCAAGGACGGCACCCTGAAGACCTTGCTCACGGCGCGCACGCCGTCGGCGAAGAACATGACGTCGAACGGTCACGCGCGGCGCACCGCCGAGGGTGGCGCGTTCCACGGCAGCGCGACGAATCTATTTCTCAGCGGCAAGACAACGCTTCCGCGCGCGGCGCTCAAGGCGAAGCTGATCGCGGCCGCCCGCAGTGAGGGCCTCAAGTACGGCATCCTGATCCGCCGGTTCGACGACGCGGCGATCACGGCGGCGCCCGAGTTCTCGCGCCGCGAGCTCGTGCAGATGATCAAGAGCACCGATCAGCAGCTCCCGCCGCCGGCCGTGCTCGCGTACCGCGTGTATCCGAACGGCAAGGAAGAGCTCGTGCGCGGCGTGCAGCTCGGCGAGGTGCCGATCCGCGCGTGGAAGGACGTGCTCGGTGTGTCGAAGGAGACCACCACGTACAACTTCCTCGCAGCCACGGAGACGCAGCTCTCGCTCCGCCTCACCGGCGGCACCGACGACGGCTTCGTGCCCTCGGGCGGCATCGAGAGCGGCATCGTGACGCCGGATCTGCTGCTCAAGGAGATCGACGTGCGGCCCGCCACCACGGGCGCGCTGCCGGCGCCGTTCCTGCCCAAGCCCGGGAATTGACCACGGTCCGCGTCCACGCCGTCGAGCCACGCAGCCGAGCCAACGGTCCCGGCGCACGGTTCGTGGTGTGGATGCAGGGCTGCACGCTCGGCTGCCCCGGCTGCTTCAACCCGACGACCCACGACGCCTCCGGCGGTCGTACCGTGCCGATCGAGGACCTCGTCGCGCAGCTCACCGCCGCCGCGGCAACAGGAATTGAAGGGCTCTCGCTCTCCGGTGGCGAGCCGCTCCAGCAGCCCGCAGCGACCACTGCGCTGCTCGATGCGGCGCGCGCGGTCGGGATGTCTACGCTCGCGTTCTCGGGCTACTCGATCGAGGAGATCCGCGATCTGCCCGGCGGCCCCGAGGTCCTCGCGCGGCTCGACGTGCTCGTCGATGGCCGCTACGTCTCCACCGAGCGCCTCGCCTCGGGCCTGCGCGGCTCCGCGAACCAGCGCATCCAGCTGCTGACGCGCCGCTACGCGCTCGCGGATGTCGAGGCCACGCCGGTCGCCGAGATCCGGATTGGCCCCACCGGCGAGCTCGTGCTCACCGGCGTGAATCCGTTAAAGCTCAAGCACTAAGGAGTCACAAAAGGCCCGGGGGATTTCTGCGTAGAGGTGCGATGGCCTGGTCGCGAAGGCGAAGGTCGTCAGCTGACGACGCCGTAGACGTTCTTCGCGTGGCGCTGGATCTCGATGGAGTCGCGCAGGCTCTCGAACAGCTGACGCGACGCCGGCATCCCGACGATCTCGATGTGAGGCGTGGTGGTGTCCTGCGCGAACACGTCGATGTGCGCGATGCCGAGGATGCGATCGACGAGGTTCTGGCGGTAGGCGACGTCGCGGCAGCGCCAGAGCTGGAGCACGTCGATCCGCTTCGACAGCAGTCCGCGCTCGGTCTCGATCACGGTGTTCGTGACGCGGAACCGGATCGACTTGCGGTAGAGCGTCAGGCCAAAGCTGAACACGACCGCGACGGCGATCGGGATCACGACGTCGAGCAGCTTCGTGGTGAGCGGCGGATCGCCACCGTGGATCATGCGGAGGATGACGATCAACAGGACGGCGCCGAACCCGCCCGCGATGTACATGCCGAGATAAGCCTTCCACGAGGGAACGCCTTCGTAGAGGACCTTGCGCTCGGAGATCGCATCGTCCTTGCCGGCGTTGCGTGCGAACGGTGGTGCCGCACTCGACGGCTCTTCCTTCACCAGCGCAGGCGCGGCGACGGGCGCAGGCGCGGGGGCAGCGCCCGGAGCCGCGTTGAGGAACGAGTTACAGAAGCGACACTTGATCGCTTCGTCCTGGATCTCCTCTGCGCAGAACGGGCATTTCTTCATCGCTACATCCGATATCCGACGCCCACCATGAAGTCGAGAGCGGTGATCGACTGGATGTCGTCGCGCAGGCCTTTGTGGGCCGGGCTGTAGGAGAAAGCGATGGGCGTCAGCGTCACGATGAAGTTCGGCGTGACTGCGTAGTCGCCGCTGAGACCGACGCGCACGTGGAACATGGTGAGCGCGCCGGTGGTCGCCTGCCCGTCGGTGAACGGGCTCTCGGAGACTCCGCCGAAGAACAGCACGCCCGCGCCGACATCAGCGCGTAGTCCGACCTTGGAGGCGACCGCGTAGGTGATGCCTGCATCGACGACGAGGCCGATCAGCTTCGCGCTCTTGCTCATGCCCATCTGCTCGTACGGGACGGGCGTGAACGTGAAGCCGGCACCGATGTCGATCATCAGCTTCTCGTTGATCGCGAGCGGATAGCCCGCGATCAGACCGAAGGTTGCCTGCACGGGGACCTTGAGGCCGCCGGTGCTGATCTTCGCGCCGCCACCGAACGCACGCAGGGAGAGCACCTTCGGCTGGCCGGTCTCGGTGCCCTTCTTGATGCCACCGCCGTCGCCATCGCCATCGCCATCGCCGTCACCGTCGCCGGTCGCGCCGACGACCTTGACCTTGGGATCGGTGACCTTCGGATCGGTGACCTTCGGATCGGTGCCTTTGGGCTCGTCGCCGTCGGGGCGGATGTTCGTATCCGGCGGCTTCTGCCGGATCGCTTCCTGCTGCTTCGCGCACTCGTCGAGCTCCTTGATCCGGTCCTCGATCTCCGTGCGCTTGTCGGCCTTCAGTGGCTTCTTGGTGTCGTTGTCCTTGAGCGCGAGGTACCGCTTGTAGAAGAACTGCGCGTTGCTGCAATCCTTCGCCTGCCGGTACGCCTGCGCGACGTTGTAGAGGTACGCGGCCTTCTTGCTCTCGTTCGGCTCGAGCTCGAAACCCTTCTTGAACGCATCGACGGCGCCCTGGAAGTTGCCCAGGTTGTACTGGGTCTCGCCTTCCTTGTACCAATCGTCGGGGGACTTCGGCTGCGCCACCGCGAGCGTCGGCACCAGCACCAACGCGCTCACCAAGGTAATCAATCGCTTCATAGTTGCTCCGCTACAGGTCGTCAGGTCTCTCGAGACCAGTGTCGTTCCCCTTCTTCCCCGAACCCGAGCCCTTCCCGGTGCCCGTGTTCCCCTTGCCGGTCTGCCCCTTGCCGGTCTGCCCCGACGACAACGAGGACTTCTTCTTCATCGGGAACTTGTCGGTGACGTCGCCGTCCACCGAGAAGTTCTTGAGCACCACATCGTCGTACTTGTCGAGCTTGAACGTGATGACCACCGCGTGCTTCTCACGCAAAACCTCGACGGGCTCCGGCGTCTTCTTCTTCATATCGACGCCGTCGATCCAGATCTCGGCGCCCGGCGGCGTGGTGGTGAACGTCAGCACCGCCACCTTCGGAACCTCGGGGACAGCGGCGGAACCCGCCGAACCTGCCGAGCCGACCTGTTGGACGGCGCTCCCCGCGCTGCCATTCTGCGGCGGCGTCACCGCACTACCCGCACTTCCATTGTTCGGCGGCGTGGCGGCGCTGCCCTTGTCGACGGTCTTGTCCCCGCTGCCATTCAGCGGCGGGGGGACGACGGAGTTGGTGCCGGCCGCGCTGCCGGTATCGTCGGTGCCCTGCGTGGTGCCGCTCCCCGACTTCACGTCCTTGCCCGACATCACGATCGCGATGCCCGCCCCCGCGCCTGCAACGACGAGGACGCCCGCGATCAGGAACGGCGCGCGGTTCCTCTTCTTGCCGCCTCCGACCTGGCCGGCGGCGGCGCCGAGCGTGGTCGGGGCCGGCGTGGAACCCTGGTAGATGCCCGAGGGGGTGCTGCCGTAGATGCCCGAAGGCTGCTGCAACGTCCCCGGCACCGGCGTGAACGGCGCCGGCGTCATGCGGTTCGGCACCGGTGCCGACGACGGCATCAGCTGCGTCTGCATGAACTGCGCGATACCGCCGTGGCCCTCGACGTATCCGACCGGGTCGGCCATCGCGCGCATCATCTCGTCCATCGTCGGGAACCGCATGTCGGCGCGCTTCTCGAGCGCCTTCATGACGATTGCCTCGACGTGCGGCGACATCATGCGGAACTGCGAGACCGGAATTGGGCGCTGCGTCAGGTGCTGGACGAGGATCTCGCCGTAGCCCTCACCGATGAACGGCACGCGGCCCGTCAGCATCTCGTAGAGCACGATGCCGAGCGCGTAGACATCGGTCCGCAGGTCGACGTTGCCGCGCCCTTCGCACTGCTCGGGGGACATGTACGCGGGCGTGCCCATCACGATGCCAGTGCGCGTGCGCGACGAGCCCGGCGAATCACCCGTGAGCTTCGCGATGCCGAAGTCGAGCAGCTTCACGAAGTCGCGGTCACGGCCGCGCTGCTGGAGCATGATGTTGTCGGGCTTGAGGTCGCGATGGACGATGCCCATCTTGTGCGACGCGGCGAGCGCATCGGCGACCTGCATGGCGATCGCCAGCGCCCGCTCCGGCGGCATCGGCTGGGATTCCTTGCGGAGGACATCCGAGAGCGTCCCGCCCTGGAGGTACTCCATGATGAAGTAGACGAGCTTGTCGCGCGACGCTCCGGCCTGGATGACGCCGTAGTCGATGATGTCGACGATGTTCGGGTGGCCGATGTCGTTGACCGCACGGGCCTCGTTGAAGAACCGCTTGGTCACGTCCTCGTTCGCCGAGAACTCGGCATGGAGGACCTTGAGCGCGACCTTCTTGCCGATCTGCGGGTGCTCCGCGAGATACACCGATCCCATCCCACCCTCGCCCAACTTCTGAACGACCAGATAGTTGCCGATGGTTTGCCCGAGCAGGAGGTCTACTGGTGGGGGCCCTGGATGGGGGTCCATGAGGTCTCCGCGACGCATCATCCTATCCCACAACCTGGTGAAAAGTCGCGGATTCGCAAGGCGCGTGTCACGATAAGCATCGTGCGCACCTTCGCAATGTGGGTCGTCCTTGGTGTGCTCACGGCTCGGGAAGCCTATGCAGAGGACCTACCCGACGTGAAGTCGCGGTCCGCCATCGCTATAGACGCAGAGACCGGCGCCGAGATCTTCGGCAAGGATGCCGACCAGATCCGCCCGATCGCCTCCACCACGAAGATCTTCGTGGCGATGGCGGTGCGCCAGAAAGGCATCGATCTGGACGGCTGGACCGAGATCACCAAGGGCGATGCGCGCGCCGCAGCGGGTGGCGCGCGAACGCGGCTGGATGTGGGGCAGAAGTTCCGGAACAAGGACCTCCTGCGGGCGATGCTCATGGCATCAGACAACCGTGCCCCGACCGCCCTTGGGCGTGCCGCCGGAATGGATGCCGACGAGCTGATCGCGCAGATGAACAAGGTTGCGAAGAAGCTGAATCTGAAGCGGACCAAGTTCACCGACACCTCGGGTCTACGCGGCAACGTCTCCACCGCGCGCGAGATGGCGGTCGCGCTGCGCGCCGCGCTGTCGGACGAGACGCTCCGCGAGATCATGCACGAGGACTTCGTCGAGGTGATCTCGAAGGATCGCTACGCGAAGATCGGCTACGGCACCACGAACCAGGCGCTGGTCGCGAAGCGCTACGACGTGATCGGCGGCAAGACTGGCTACACGAAGCCCGCCGGATATTGCTTCGTCACCGCCGCGCGGTTCGAGAAGCACGAGGTCGTGATGGCATTCCTCGGCGCGGATGAGAAGCTCACGCGCTTCGGCGACTTCAATCGCGTCTCGGCGTGGATCGAGCGAGGTGCGCCGGGCTCGAAGATCTCGACGAAGCGACCGAAGCGCGCGACGCCGAAGCTCGACGTCGAAGCGCGCGGCCGCGTCGCTACGCCGTAACGCCTCGGCCCGTGGCATGCTCGCGCGGTGACGTGGAATCGGCGCGAGATGCTCGCAGGCCTGGGCGTTGGCTCGGCCTCCCTGCTGCTCGCGTTTGGCTGCGGCGCTCCGGCCAAGCAAGTGCGTCTCGCGCCGCAGGTTCGCAACGACGTCCGCACCTGGTTGCGCGATGCGGTGTCGCGGCTTGTCACCGTGTATCCGCAGGTGCATGTGCTCGCCGTCAGCCGCAAGCGCACGACCGCTGCGATCGATATCCTCGGTACGGGGGTCTCGCGCACGCGTCGCGATGGCGTGGTGTTCACGGTGCGCGACAAGTCCGGCATGTGGCGCGAGCACGCCACGGCGGAGCTCTCGCGTGATGGTGTGCAGGCGGCGGTGCGTGCGCTCGCCCCTGGCTCGATCAAGCCGGCCGATCTCGTGTTTCCAGAGCCACCGCCGGCGACGAACGATCCCGTCGACGTTGCCGACGATGCACTGCGCAACCGCGTCGGCGCGATCATGCGACAGGACAAGTCCGGCTCGAGCCGGATCGTCTATGCCGCGGCGATGATCGACATCGACGACGTGACGCTGTGGGCGATCGGTCCCGGCATGGACCGCGAGCACCAGACTCGTCGCGTTCGCGAGCGGGCCACGCGCGCGGCGTGGAGTGGCTCGCGGCCGAGCGTGAGCGAGGTCGAGCGCGGGTGGGTCGGCGACGTCGATGACCAGCGGCTCTCCGAGGAGGACGTCACGACCGCGAGCCTCAACGCGATGTTGCTCATGACGCCGGGCGCGTTCGAGGACGGCGAGCAGACCATCGTGCTCGAGCCGAGCGTTGGCGCGACCATCATCGACGCCGCGGTGCGCGGTCTCCTGACCTCGTCGGCTGCGCGCCGGCCCGAGGTCATCCGCCGGCTCGCGCTCGGCGCGGCGGTCGCGTCACCGCAGCTCACCGTGATCGACGATCCGCTCGCGCCGCACGCGTACGGCGGGTTCCCGTTCGACGACGAAGGCGAGCCCTCCGCCCGCGTGGTGCTGCTCGACCAGGGCAAGGTCGCCGGGCGGCTCGCGCGCGCGCGCCGACCGGGCCACATCGGAGCCCTCGCACCGACCCCATCGCATCTGCAGCTCGTCGGCGGGACCACGAAGCGGCGTGATCTCGTCGGCGATGGTTGGCTGCTCGAGGGCAAGGTCGGCGCGGTGTTCGATGCGGCGAGCGATCGGATCGTCGTCGCGGTCGCACGCGCACGCGAGCTCAAGGGCGGTGGCACCACGGGACGCGTGTACGCGGATATCGAGCTCGTCGGAGAGCTCGGGCCATTGCTCGCCGGGGTCACCGGTGTCGCCGAGGAGTCGGAGACCACCGTGGTCCGCGAGGACATCGGCGGTGAGCCGATGTGGCGGTCGATCCAGGCACCGTGGCTGCGCGCGCGCGGCATGCTGCGAGCGCGGCGGAGGGCCACGTGATCTCGCGCCGCAATCTCGTCAACGCGCTGAACGCGCGCAAGGTTGCCGACTGGGTCGTCATCGAACGCGTGCAGGAGCTCGCGGCAATCGCCGAGGACCGCGCCACCCAGCGCACCGAGGAGCGCACGCGATGGACCGTGGTCGTGCACCACGATGTCCCGCGCGGCCGCGGCTCCGCGCACCTCGAGCTGACCACGCGCCAGGGCGAAGCGGGAGACGTCGTCGACCAGGCGATCTCGCTCGCGAGCGCGGCGATCGGTCCGGCGTGGACGCAAGCGCCCGCCGCCGCGCCCGCGAAGGTCAACGTCCTCGATGCCGCACTCGAGAAGGCGAACCTCGCGACCGTTGCCGCCGAGATCGCGAGCACCACGAAGCGACCCGCGGGCGCACAGGTCCAGCTCGGAATCGAGCTCCTGCGCGAGCGCGTCACCGTGCAGGCGGAGTCGGGCTTCCAGACGAGCTGGCTCGCCACCGCCATCCGCGCCGAGGGTCTGATCTCGGTCGGCGATCACAGCCTCGATCTCTCGCGCGACGCACGGCGGCGCCAGGATCTCGATCTCGATGGCGCGCTCGACCAGGCCGCCGCCGACCTCGCGCTGGTCGCGACCGCGGGCCCGGCTGTCCTCGGCCCGTGCGCGGTGATGTTGCGCGCCGATGCGCTACTCCACGGCGGCGGTCTCGGGGTGTGGAGCGTGTTCGCCGACCACGCGAACGCGGAGGCCGAGCGCCAGGGCCTGACGCGCTATCGCCAGTCCACGGCGATCTCCCCCGGTGCCGATACCCTCGCCGAACCACTGACTATCACTTCCAACGGCGCACTCGACTTCGCGTCGCGCTCTGCACCCGTCGGCGATGAGGGCGACGCCGTGCGGCGGTTCGCGCTGATCGAGCGCGGCATCGCGACCGGCCTCGGCATCACGGCGCGCGAGGCCGCGCGGCGCAAGGTCGATCCGAACGGCGGCGTTCGCAACCTCGTGATCGCGCGCGGCACGTGGACCGAGACCCCGGCCGCGGGCCGCACGATCGAAGTGCGCCGCCTTCGCTCGCTCTCGATCGATCCATATACCGGCGACGCGAGCCTCGAGATCGGCCTCGCGATCGACCGCCAGACCAACAAGCCGTTCACCGGCGGTACGCTGCGCCTCGATCTCGTGGCCGCCCTCGCGCACGCCCGACGCAGCTCGGCCGCGCTCCGCCGCGGGCCGTATGTCGGTCCCGCCGCCGTGCTGTTCGAGGACGCCGAGCTCGTATGAGCGCGGTGCCCTGCCCCGCCTGCAACCAGCCGATGAACGTCGCCGCGCTGGTCTGCCCGCACTGCGGCAAGCGGCGCCCCGACGGCGAGGTCGGCCTCGCGGGCAAGGGCCTCTCCAAGGAGGAGGTCAACGCGCTGATCGCGGTCGGCGGACAGCACGCTGCGCCGTCGGAGGGCCTGCTGCCGACGTTGATCTTCCCGCACCCAACGACCCACGGCACGGCGCGCGGCGTCGAGATCGTCTGCACGATCATCGCGCTGCCGATGGTCATCCTCGGCGCGTTCTCGATCGCGCTCTCGCGCCGCCGCGCCCGCCAGACCTTGGATCAGACGCAGGGCGAAGCGGGTCCCGTCGCCGCGATGAGCCTGTTCGGTGGCCTCGGCCTGTACACCGTGTTCTCGTTCGCGGGCCTCGGCCTGTCGATGTCGCTCGCGCTGATCGGGTTCTCGATCTGCGCGCTGATCGTGCGCGGCGCGATCCGCTCGCACGCATCGACGAAGCGCAGCCGCGACCTTCATCGCCTCGCGAAGCCGGAGCCCGCATCGCGCGCCTCGAAGCCGAGGCTCCCCGCGGCTCGTGTCGAGCCGCCGCGCACGACGACGGACACGCCGGACAAGCCCGCGCTGCTCAAGTAGCGTCAGAGCGAGCGACTACGGTGCGTGAATGCGCGGCTCGAACTACACGCGCGCCGTCCTGCTGCCCTTGGTCGAAACCTCGAAGTCACTGAAAGAGGTCATCGAGAAACTCGGACTCAGGCCGGTCGCCGGAAACTATCGCCACATCCGTGGCCGGATCCGTATCGCCGAGATCGATACGTCGCACTTCGTGCATGGCACGCTGACCCGACAGATCCGAGAGCTCACAGTCGAACAGCTCGCCCCCGCCGTACGCTCCGCCACGTCGTACGCGCAGGTGCTCGCACAGCTGGGCCTCCCAGAGGACGGACGGCCGCTGGTCGTGATCTCCGAGCACATTCGGGCGCTCGACATCGACACGTCGCACTTCACGGGGAGGGCGTGGAACCGTGGAGCGACAGCGGCGACGAATCCGAGTCTCAAGCGCGCTGGCCAGGAGACGGCCACCCCACACGAGCTGGTGTTCATCGCGAACTCCTCGTACTTGAAGTCCGTTGGTGTCGTTCGGAGGTTGCTCGAGCTCGGATGGACCTACGCATGTAACGAATGCGGGATCTCGAGCTGGTGCGGGCGCGAGCTCACCCTTCAACTCGAACACGTCAACGGCATCAACAACGACCACCGGCTCGAGAACCTCCGCCTGTTGTGCCCGAACTGCCATTCGCAGACGGAGACGTATGGAAATCGCACCCGAGCCGGCGAGGTGACTACGTGGTATGCGTAGGCGCTCGCGATCGTGGCGTAATTGGTAGCCGCGCTGCTTTTAGGTAGCAGTCCCGTCAGGGGTGGGGGTTCGAGTCCCCCCGATCGCACTTCTAACTCAGGCTGATCACCTCCGGATCTGGCCCGAGCCGGTTCGAGTCGAACGTCCCCGTGGTCGACGCGCCGTTCATGCTCGAGAAGCCGTGATGCGCCAGGAGAGTGGTGTAGATCGAACGCAGACGCAGGGCGTTGATACGGCGATGCGCTTCGTCGCTCTGGGCCTCGCCGCCCTCCTCGCTTCTCCCCCGCCCGCCGGCGCGTGCGCGGCCCCACACCTCATCGATGTGGCGCTGACCGCGGACGGCGCCACCCTGCTCGGGGATGGCGGCGTGGTGATCGAGACGCGCGTCGGCGGAGTCGGACGCGGAACCGACCACGAGCTGGGACAGGGCATGACGCTGGCCAGCCGAGGCAAACAGGTCGCCGCGACCATGGAGTTCATCGCACCCGGCCTGTCGGTGCTCCGGCCGTCGAAGCCCGGACGGCGCCCGATCACGATGCTCGACAGCAGCTACAAGGTGTACCTGACGGTGTCACAGGCAAAGGCGAAGGCGAAGCACGCGGCCCCGAAGGTCACGAGCCTCACGTCGACGTTGCCGCGCGACGGCCTGGCGAACGGGTCTGCGCCAGGAGTCCCGACGAGCAGCGCCACCTTGACGCTTGCCACGCCGGCCGACGACGACGTGATCGCCATCGTCGTGTACCTGGTCACGAAGGACGGTCAGCAAGGCGCCGCCTACTGGCATCGCACCAGCGACCTCGTCTACACGTTCAAGACCGGCGGCAAGGGCTGCGTTCCCGGACCGAGACCGCTCCTTCCGGGCGAGCAGGTCGCGATCGGGTTCGTCGACAAGTACGGGCGCAGCTCGCCCCTGTCCGCGCCCCTC
>JBBRBG010000164.1:0-20403 GCA_038206055.1 Haliangiales bacterium | reverse complement strand
CGCTCTCTTGATCGCCGAACACCGGCCACACGAGCACCGGAATTCCGGCCAGCACCGTCTCGTGAAACGTGTTCGCGCCCCCGTGCATGAGCATGACGTCGACGAGGCCATGCGCGAAGAGGAGCGGCTGCGGGACGAACGGCATTGCGATGACGCGATCGCGGGTGTCAGTGCCGAGCGCGGCCTTGTCCACGCCGAAGTCCTCCGGCTTCCCGACCGTGGTCGACGCTACGACGACCGCGCCGGCGCGTAGAGCGGCCCGCGCCGCGGTGGAATAGAGGTGCTTCAACGCGTGGCTATAGGGCGGCCCCATGCGCAGCGCCATCTTCGTCACGATCGTGCCGACCGAGAGCAGCACCACGCGAGCGCCGCTCTCGCGCGCCGCGCGAAGCCGGGTTACGAGCGCCTGGTGCTCGGGCGGAGCAGAGCCGAGATCGTCGACCGACGGCAGCGCATCGACGTGCGCGCCGACGAGGCGCACGTAGTCGGGCGGATCGAGGCACAGCTCCGTCGAGGAGAAACTCAGCACCTCGACGGACGGATCGTCGGGAATGAGGCCAGCCCGGAGCGGCCGGTCGAGGCCGCTGACGTCTTCGTTTCGCAAACGCAGGTCGGCGAGCTCTCTCTCCACGACCGGGTCCGCCGCGCCCACGTCGAGCGACGGCGCGCTGAGCGACGAAGCAAATGAGCTCACGACCGTCTTGATCCGATCGATCCCGAGCTTGCGCATTGCAACGTACGCCCAGAGCGCGAAGTAGTCGTTCACGCCGGCGACCACCGTGCGTCCCGCGACGGCGGCCGCGATCGCTTTCGCGGCGCCCGCCGCGACGTCGTTCGAGCGAGCGAGCGCGCGCGGATACACCGACGCGGCGCTCATCGATGGAAACGCGTCGTGGCGTGCAAACGGAGCGACCGCGTCGACGTCGATGAAGGTGATGCCCATCTTCGCGAAGGGCTCCTTCCAGACCGATGCGGGCTCATTCGGATCGCCGCTGATGGCCCAGACCACGTCGAAGCCGCGCGAGACGAGCCGCGCAGCCAGCGGCATGAGCGGACGAACGTGCCCCACTGCCATCGGCGAGCCGAACACCACGACCTTCAATTCTGTCCTCATGGGCGTACCTCGACTCGTTGACGCGCGCTCGGCGCCTGCTCGGGTTGGGAAGCGAGAAGCTCGAAACCGTGGCTCCTGAAGACGGCGTGCACGTCGATCGACGGATCCCGATTCGCGGCGCTAACCTGTGCAACGAACGCCTCGAACACGTGTCTGGGCGAGCTGAGCGTCAGTAGGCGGCCAGCGTCGGGCGACGTGCAGCTGAAACCGTGCGCAGCGCCGCGCGGCACGACGAGGATCTCTCCCGGCCCAAGCGCATGGCGCGCCCCTTCCACGTTGAAGTCGAAGCGTCCGTCGAGAACGAGGAACGTTTCCTGCCACGAGGGATGGCGATGGAGATCGACGCTCGCGCCGGGCGGCTCGATCGACTCGATCATGCTGTAGACGCCGTCGACCTCCGCCTCACATGGCTTGAAGGCGAGCGTCATCGGGCCAAGCTCGTAGGCGCGGCCGGCCATCGGAGGAAAGCGGCGCGCTGCGGGTTCGCTCATTCGCGTACCGTGCGCTATCCGCCCGAGCTTGCATAGATCGCGAATCCGTGACATCGAGTTGCGTTTATGCAACGGAGGCTCAACGTTCCGACACAGCAGCGCGCGTACCGCTTCGACGAGCTCGGCGTTCTCGTCGCCGTCGCCGAGGCGGGCTCGCTCAGCGCGGCCGCCAAGCAGCTCGGCGTTCCCAAGTCGACGGTGGGTCGCGCCATCGCACGGCTCGAAGAGCAGCTCGGCGTGTCGCTGGTGCGCCGCATGGCGCAGGGTCCAACACTCACCGAGCCGGGGCTGGTGCTCGCGGAACGAGCGGCACCGCACATCGCCGGCCTCCGTGATGCGGCCGTCGCAATGGGCCGGGAATCGCAAGAGGTCTACGGCCTGCTGCGCGTGACTGCGCCAGCGGATGTCGGTGCGCACTTGATTGCTCCCCTGCTCTTGGGTTTCTTCGCCCGCCACCCGCGGGTTCGCGTCGAGCTCGAGAACACGCTGCGGCTAGTCGACCTGGTGCGAGAGGGATTCGATCTCGCCGTCCGCGTGACGATGGGGCGGCTTCCGGCATCGTCGCTCACCGCCAAGAAGCTCGCGCCGATGCACCTCGCGCTCTACGCCGGCACGCAGTACGCGGCGCGCAACGGACTACCAAAGCACCTCAAAGACCTGGCGAGCCACGACAACGTCGTCTTCTACCCCGGCAGCAACACGCTCGCGCTCCAAGGGCCAAACGGTCCCGAGAAGGTCACAGTGAACGGACGAGCCGCCGGCAACGACTTCTTCTTCCTGCGCGAAGCAATTACTGCCGGTGTCGGCATCGGACCGTTGCCATGGTTCCTCGCCAGCCAGGAGGTGGCCGCTGGTCGCATCACGCGCGTGCTTCCGGAGTACCGTGCCGTCGGCGGTACCGCCTATCTTGTTTACCCACCGGCCAAGCCGCTCGCGCCAAAGCTCGTTCGATTCTGCGCGCATCTGCTCGAGCACGTGCCGCGGCTTACCGCCCTTCCGTGATCACAAACTCCGATCGCGCGGATGCGGCTTGTTCAGTCGATAGGCGCGTAACGGCGAGAGGCTCATGCCGCACAACGGTGGCAGAATCCGTCGAGAACGCCGCGACTAGACTGGCACGGACGTCGACGGCTCCAGTCACAGGCACACCCACCGCGGGGCATGGGACAACCCGGGGCAGCGCCGAGGCGAGATACGAGATCGAGAGGTCGGCCGACGCGCCCGCTCGTAACGGCGGTGACCGCCGAACCGACGCTTGCCTATCTCTCGAGCCTCACTTAGCCTGATATCTGAGGTTAATGTCGAACAGGGCTTCAGATCGGTCACGGCGGAAGAACGGCCCTCTGCAACGGAGGTCCGCCGCCCAGGGCTGTTGGCCGCCGCTGACCTACGAAGTTCTGCCCTGGAACGCCCAGTACGAGACCTACGCCAGCTCACGCAATGAGCGGAAGAAGCACGATGGCCCTTATCAAGCCGCCATATCGCCCGCGATCGCGAAGCTTTCCCTCGAGCTACCCGGCGAACTCGTCGCGCAGGTCGGAGAGGCTTCGACGGAGCTTGCTCGTTTCGACGAGCTGATGGGGGGCGAGATAGCCCATTTCTCCGCCATCCTTCTGCGCAGCGAATCGGCAGCAAGCTCCCGCATCGAGAACCTCACCGCTTCCGCTCGGGCAATTGCAGAGGCTGAGATCGGCGCATCGCGCCGGAACAATGCAGCAGAAGTCGTGGCCAACACGCGCACGATGGTCGCGGCGTTGGAGTTGGCCGGGGATATCGACGAGTCCTCGATCCTCGCGATGCACCACGCGCTGATGAATGAGGCCGACCCCAGCAACGCGGGGCGTTGGCGTACCGAGCAGGTCTGGATCGGCGGCAGGAATCTCGGGCCACACCTCGCGCTCTTCGTTCCGCCACATCACGATCGTGTCTCGGGTGCGGTTGCTGATCTCGTGAAGTTCATCGCGCGAACCGACCTTCCCGTTCTTGCCCACGCCGCACTCGCGCATGCCCAGTTCGAGACCGTCCATCCTTTCACCGACGGCAACGGGCGAACCGGCCGCGCGTTGGTTCAAGCAATGCTCCGCCACGGACAGCTTACCCGTCACGTCACCGTTCCGGTATCAGCGGGCCTTCTCTCCGATACCAGCGCCTACTTCGGCGCTCTGACAACGTACCGCCAGGGCGATCCGCGCCCGATCGTGAGCCAGTTCGCGCAGGCGGCGTTCAAGGCGGTCGCCAACGGCCGCGTGCTCGTCAACGAGCTACGTCAGCTCCGTCAGCGCTGGCAGCAGCTGGTCAAAGCACGTAGCGATTCAGCTGTCTGGCGCCTCGCCGATCTGCTACTGCGCAGACCGGTGGTGAATGCACGCGTGGCCGCCGCCGAGCTCGGCCTGGACGTCGGCAACGTTCACCGATACATCAAACCGCTGCTCGAGGCGCGCATCCTCGTCGAGTCTCTCGACGTCAAGCGCAACCAGGTCTGGCGTGCGGCCGAAGTCCTCGCGGCTCTCGACGCCTTCGCTGCACGAGCTGGCCGCCGCTCACCCCGCGTCTGACAAATGGCCGAAGCGCACGGGAATCGAGCTCTTCCGGGGCAACAGCGCGTACTCCATGGCGTTCGTCTCCTTCATTCGATCGAAGATCGAGAGCCCTGCCAAATGACAGTGAGCAGTTTACAGCAGAGGCGACAGCAAACGAGCGACCGCCTGGCCAAGTCTGGGAAGGAACTTCTGTTTTGCGTCGCCGTCGCGAGCAACCTCGCGACAGCTTCGTAGATCGGCCGTGAATGCGTTCGCGAGCTCAGTGTTGAGCGCCGTTCCGTACACGACCGCCTCGACCTCGAAGTCGAGCCGAAAGCTGCGGTTGTCGAGGTTCGCGCTTCCAACGATCGCGACATCGTCATCGATCACGAACGTCTTGGCGTGGATGAACCGCGACTCGTGCTCGAACACGCGTGCACCGGCAGCGAGCATCTCGGGGAAGTAGCTGCGAGCGGCGAGATCGACGAGACGACTGTCCCCCTTCGCTGGCGCGATCACCTGCACATCGACTCCGCGCATCGCCGCAGATACCAGCGCGGTCAACATCGAATCGTCGGGGACGAAGTACGGGGTGGTCAGCCACACGCGAGACACCGCCTGGTTGATCGCGGCGAAGAATACCTTGTGGATCGCGAACGTCTCGAGGTCCGGACCGGATGCCACGATCTGAACGACCTCAGCTCCGTCCTTGACCGGGGCCGGGTAGTAGATGTCACCGGGCGGCAGCGAACGCGTGGTCGCATACATCCAGTCCTCGGCAAACACCCGCTGCAGCGCGCGAACGGCAGAACCTTCGATGCGAAGGTGCGTATCGCGCCATGCTTTGTCACCAGTCATCTCGGAGGTCTGACCATCCGCGACGTTCATCCCGCCGATGAAGCCGACCGCGCCGTCGCACACCACGATCTTGCGGTGGGAACGAAAGTCCACACGTCGACGCTTGATGTGAAACGGCGACAGCGGGTTGAACCAGCCGACTTCGCCGCCGGCCTCGATCAGCGGCTTGAAGAAGCGTCCTCGAACGCCAAACGAGCCCGTACCGTCGAGGAGCACGCGGACCTCGATCCCTGCACGCGCACGCGCGACGAGTTGATCGCGGAGGCGACGACCGATCTTGCCGTCCTCCCAGATGTAGTACTCGATGTGGATGTGGTGGCGCGCAGCCTCGAGTGCCTCGGCGACAGCGCGATACTTCGCTTCGCCCTCGGTGTAGAGCGTGACAGAATCCGCGCGCAGCGGAGGAGGCTCGCCCGCCGCAATCGCCACGCGTGCGAGCTGTTCGCGGTGGCGCAGCGGCGACTCGCTCTCGATCTCTGCGAGCGCTCCGTTAGCCTCCTCCACGAGCTTGCGGGTGATGCGGCGGCGCAGCTTGCGGCGCTCGAGCCGCTGTGGACCGATGGTCCGATAGACCATCCAGCCAAAGAACGGGAACAGCGCGAGCACCAGGAGCCAAGCGATCGTGGCGGCCGGCGACCGACGCTGCATCACGATCACGATCGCCATGAACACCGCCCACACCGTCGCGAGGCTTCCGAACAGCAGTCCAAGAAGGTAGGCTCACCCGGTCACCCCGCAACGGTACACCGCGCAGGGCGCCGCCCAGGTCAACGACCGGGTCGAGTTCATCATCGACTGCGGTTAGCGGGCAGGAACCGAGGGCGTCCGACGTATCATTCACCCGAAGGGCGAGCGTCCGGTGCACGAGGAAACCCAGGAGCCTACGAAGCAGCAGACGCAGGCACCCGCCTCGGCGACCGAGGCGGGCGCGGCGCCCGCTCGGATGCCGGCCGAGCCGACCTCTCCCCACTCCTATGCGGAGAAGCTCCGCGCGAGCCCGGCGTCGATGGCACAGGTGCTCGGGCAGCTGCACCAGACGCACGGCAATTCGTTCGTCCAGCAGGTGTTGGCCGAGCTCCAGCAATCGTCCGGCGGTGGCAAGCCGCTACCGGCCGCAACGCGCGTGAAGATGGAGCAGGCGTTCGGCACCGATCTCTCGGCGATCCGCGTGCACCAGGATGGCGCCGCGGACGCGACCGGTGCCGAAGCGTACGCGCGCGGCACGGACATTCACTTCGCGGCCGGAAAGTTCGATCCGGGATCGACGAAGGGTCAGGAGCTGATCGGTCACGAGGTCGCGCACGTCGTCCAGCAATCGGAAGGTCGTGCTTCGGGGGATGTGCAGAACAAGGGCGGCGCGGTGAACGGGGATCCATCGCTCGAGCGCGAGGCCGATCAAGCCGGCGCCGGGGCCGCGAATGGTCAGGCGGCCGGCATCGGTGCCGGAGCCACGGTCTCGGCGGCTGCACCGGCTACGCCGATCCAGCAGAAGACGACGATCAATCCCATCGCCGCCACCATGAAGACGAAGGACCAGGTGCTCGGCGACGGGACGCCGGGGAATCCGGGCCTGACGATCACCGAGCTCGAGGCGTACACCACGAAGCAGGCCGACTGGTTCACGGAGCCCTCCCTCACCGCGGCCGATCGCGAAGCGGTGTGGAAGGTCGTCAACCTGTTCCACTACGGCCCGCACATGGCGTCGTCGCTCGCGGCCATGCATACCGGGGAGCTGGCGGCGCTTCCGTCTCGCCAGGTGCTCAGCTACTACACCGACGGGTTCAATCCGGCCGGTAATTCGATCCAGCTCTCGACCACCGCTCCGACGCTCGCAAAAGCACTCCAGCTCGGTCAGGCGATGAAGGACCTCGCGGCGTTCGTCCCCGGCGCCGTGTTGCGCCACGTGATCCCCGAGAGCGGTCTCCAGTACATGATGACGGCCGGCAAGATTCCGGACCTCGAGTACTACTACAAGACCTTCCGCCCCTCGCTCGAGAAGCCCGAGGAGTGGACGCACGTCGAGGATCTGCTCAGGGAAGGCGTCAGGACGAACGCCGTGCTCGCTGATTGGATCAGCGAGCTGCACATCTTCACGCGGACGACGAGGTCGAAGCTCAAGGCGAACATCACCGACAAGAGCAAGACCAAGCCGGTACTGCTCGTCGTGATGTCGGCGCTCGACTGGAACACGGCGTTCCTCCAGGGAGCGAACGTCGAGCAGTCCGTCACCGACCCTCACAACCTGGGCCTTGTCGTTCAGGGGCGCACGCTTGGTGCGGCCACGGCCCATGTGTCTCGCGTCGCAAAGGACTACGGCAAGGGCGGCAAGCTCGGCCAGGTCGTCCTCGCGGGTCACGGCTCCGACACCTCGATGGAGATGGGCTCGGACCACACCGAGGGGTGGTGGGATGCAGGGAACAACCGCGTTGCCTACGACAAGCCGGGCGACGTCGACACCAAGAACAAGCCCGACAAGAACGGGACGCAGGAGCTGATCGACACGATCCTGACCAGCCTGGATCCGGCGACCGCGAACCTCGTGTTCGCCGGCTGCCTCATCAACTCCCACGACATCGATCCGTCGAAGTCGAAGCTGACGGGACCCGCCGCGGCGATCGAGAGGCGCCTGCGCGCGAACATCAAGGCGCACCCGAACCTCGCGGACTACGTGAAGTCCCGCATGACCGCGACGGGCACGACCGTGGAGATGCACGCGGCGAACGCATCGACGGGGTTCAGCACGTTCAGCCTCGACCCGGGGACCGGCAAGGCGCAGCTCAGCGACACCACCGATCCGGACATCGGTGGCACGAAGCTCGGATATGTGAGAACGGGTACCGAACCCGAGGGCGTGCTGCGTGCAGCGCTCGAATGCTGTGCGGATGAAAAGATCGGGATCGCATCGACGACGGCCGAGATGGATAAGCGGGTCAAGGCACTCGCCGGCGCCACGAGTCAGGGAGAGAGCTGCGTAAGGGTCGCGTTCGAGCTCGCACTTCACAAGGGTGCGGGGAAGGACGTCGACGTCGCCATGCTCGCGGATCTCGTCCATCGCATGCGCGACTGGGGCGAGGCATACGCCGACACGCCGGCGCAACGACTGGCCGACGCGGTCAAGAAATCCGAGGCCGCGAAGATCTTCCCGGCGCTGCTCGCGGTCGGTTACGGCGACGACGTCAATGCAAACTACTATCAATCCTGGATGAAGTTCGACCCGAGCCAAGCGCCGAACTTCATGGCGAAGCTCGGCTCGTCGGGGATGGCCGTCGAACAGTTCAAGCTCCAGCTGAGTCGCAAGATCCTCGATCCGCACCTGGCGACACTGCTCCCGATCTCGGCGGCGCCGACACAGGCGCAGATGCTGCTCGCGCTGACGATCGCCGATGGCGACGGCTCCGTCCCGTCCCACGTCCGCGAGTTCCTGATCAAAGCAGCAGGCGGGAAGGCCTCGCGCGCGTTCCCGGCGGCGCTGAACGTCGGAACGCTGTTCCCCAACGGGGAAGGGCGCATCCTCGAGCGCATCGGGCTCACGGACAAGGCACCGCCGGCGCCCGGCGGCACGATCGACGGCAACGTCGACCTGAACCACGACGGAAAGAACGAGTCCCACATCGATGCGAATCCGCACAAGGCAACGGTCACCGCCGATGTCCTCAACGTTCGCAAGGGAGCGAGCCCCAGCTCGCATGTGATCGGAACTCTGAAAAAAGACGCCGTCGTCCGGGTCGCCGGATCGACACAACACGGACATTGGTCCATGATCGACTTCGACGGCAGCGTGGGCTTCGCGAACACGCATTATCTGAAGCAGGAGTAGCGTGGCTCTCCCTCGTCTCCTACGTGTCGCCTCGCTCGCGCTACTCGCGAGTTGCTCCGGCGGCAGCTCGGATCCCCCGATGAAAACGTCCCAACCGACGACGCCGACCACCAAGCCCGCTCCTCTCGGCCCGTTCAGGACATTGAAGGGCGGAGGAGGAGGTGCGCTCGCCGGCGGCGCAGCGTCGGCGCCTGTGCTCTCGCTCCATTTGACCGGCGCGACGTGGTGGACCGGCGACACCGCCACGACCATCAGCTTCGACAATGTGGGGTTTGTCGGCGGCTCGGTCTGGGTCGACGATGGAAAGCGCCTCCGCGTCGGCCTCGGGACCATCGACCTGGCCAGCAAGGCGTTCGCGATCGAAGCCGCCCTCCAACCGTTTGCACCCAGCACGAAACGCCTCGGCGGCGTTGCGTGGTTTCCCGACGGAACGCGCGTCGCCCTCTTGCTCAACGGGCCCGCCTTGCGCGTGGATCAGCGTCCGCCGGCTGGCTACGATCCGAGCAAGCGCGAGCTGGTCATCGTCTCGCTCGCCGGTACGGAACCGCCGGCGCGACGCCCGATCACCGTGGAGGGCACGGCCGTGATCGCGGCCGGTGATGACCACGTCATCGTGAGCGGCCGATCCACGCAACTGTTCGACATCCGCGCCGAACCGGTGGCCGTTTCCTTCACCTCTCTCCCCGACGGTGTGGCGCGCGCCAGCTTCAACGCCGGTCGGTTCGTCCTCGTCGGATCCGATGGCACGGTCACGCTGCTCGACGCTCGTAGCGGCACCAGTGTCGCGACGTGGAGCAAGATGGGAATCGCCGATGCGGTGGCCACCGGAAACACGATCGTTGCCGTCGACCGCGAGGCCACGGTGCATGTCGGCTGCGTGGCCGGCGGCAAGGTGAGCGAGGTCGCGAAGGAAAGCGTGGGGTCGGTCGGGATCTTCGTCCAGATCGTCGGAGATCACGTGGTGGTCGAGGCGGACGGTCCGGACCCGATCCGGGTCGCGGCGCTCGCGTCGCCTTGCCAGCCCTAGGAAGCGTATCGCGGCGGATCTGATCAGTTGACGGCGGTCATCATCGCGGAGCCTGGCAGGGAGGCGACCGCGTCGGCGAGGCGCTTCGGGATCGCGATGCGCTTCGGCTTCACGTGTGGGCTCGCCGCGAGCGCCGCGAGGCCCGTCATCGTCACGCCGGTGCCGGCCAGGTCCAGATCGACGAGCTGCGCGAGTGCGGCATTATTTGCGAGTGCGATCGTGGCGCTGTCTTCGAACCTGTCGTTTCCCCGAAGCACGAGTGTCTGGAGGCTCGGCAGCGCCGTGGTACGCGCGAACGCGACCCAGTCGTCGGGCGACGGTCCGAAGCTGGTGTCGCCCACCATCCGCGCCGACAGATCGAGGTACTCGAGCGCCTCGAGGTGCTTCGCGCTTCCGAGCTGTACGGCCCACGCTCCCTGGCCTTCGTTGCCCCCGGCCGTGAGTGCTCGGAGTGCCGGAAGCCTGGTGCTGGTCACGAGCTCAGCGCCAGCCGCACCGAGCTTGTTGCCCGAGACCTCGAGCTCGACGAGCGGCCAGGTCCCGCCGAGCACGAGCTCGAGCGCGTAGCTCATTTCGTCTTGAGGATCTCGGCGCGAACTTCGGCCCACGGACGTGCGGCGGTCGGATTGTCGCGGTGCTCGCGCAGGCGCTCGTCGATCAAGTTGCGCTCGACGTCGGTTGGAGGGAGTTGCGAGGCTGCGACCGGATCATTGGCGATGCTGTCCCACAGCTCCTCGATCAGTTCGAGTCGCGTTGCAACGTCGAGCTTGAGCAGCTCGGCTCGTGATGGCATCGCCATGCAGGTGAACGTACCACGCCTGATCAACATCACCTCGCCGGTCCTCGGCGACGCCGTCCGTTCTCTGCCACCAGGAACCGCACGGGGACCCGGTGGCAGAGCGGTTTGAACGCCAACTGCGCGAACGCTCGTGGCAGCGTGGTGGCAGCGTCGTCGAAAAGTCGATCTAACGCCGAGAAAACAAACGGAAGCGCATGGGAATCGAACTCTTCCGGGGCACCAGTGATGACGAGCGCTTGCTGCACTCCCAACAACTTGGGTCCCGGTGAGTTCGGTCTCGTTACGCTGAATTCCGAGGAGTCTGGCAGAGCCGTGGCAGAGCCGCGGGTGGCTACCGGACGACCACGCCGGCGACGATCGTATCGATGACGACGGGGCGAGCGAGCGAGAGATCGAACGCCGGTTGCTCGACGTCACCATAGATGTGGCGCGCGAACGTCGTGACGGTCTCGACGACGAAGCGGGCGAGTACACGTGGATCGCGGTCGTGGTAATGGCCGGAAGCGATCCGCCGCGAAAACAGGCGTTCAAGCCGGTCGAAGAGGTTGCGGCGGACCTTGCCGTAGAACACCGCCGCGAGCTCGGGTACGTCGCGTGCGCTGCGCTCCAGCACATCTGCAGCCTGGCGAGTCGCGAGCGTGCGATCGTACAGCTCGTCGATCACCTCACTCAGCTCGGCAGCGGCGTCAGTCACGCGTCGGCGCGCGAGCGCAGCATCGAGGTGGGGAAGGGCGAACGTCGCGGCGATCGCCTCGTCCATGCGAAGCGCGAGCGCGCCGACAGAGGGGCTCTTCAATGGGAGCGCGCTGGCCGCCGGTTTGGGCGACCCGACACCGCGATCGAGGAGGAGTCGGAAGAGGGCTTCCTTGCTCTCGACGTAATTGTAGAGCGTGCCCTGGGAGACGCCGGCTTCCGTCGCGACATCGGACATCTTGCTGTTCTCCAGACCCGTGCGCCCGAACACCCGGGTCGCGGCTTCGAGGATCTGATCGAGTCGATCGGGTGGGCGTCGGCGCGGCATGTGGCGACCGCATCATACCAGACTGACTCGACCAGTCAGTTATCCGTTGACTGACTCGCAGAGTCAGTTATTCTGACCGCATGTTCGAACGCTTGTTTCGCCGTACCTCGTGCCCGATCCCGAATGCTGCGGGACGCAGCGCGTGCCTTCGGCCAAGACACTTCGTGCCGCTCGCCGGCTTCATCGTTCCGTCGGTGGTGATCGGATACGGGCTCGTGCTTCCGCACGCCGGGTTCTCTGGGGTCAACGAGCTATCGATCGGCTTCGCGACCACCCTGATGGGGGCGGCCGCGACCTACGTGGTCGGGATCATGATGGCGCTGCGACGCTGATGCAGCGTTCATCCTTCATCGCACGCCAGGCAAGCCGACCGGCCGGATGGGTCGGTCGGCTCTTGCTTCGGGTGATGGCGCGCGAGACGTCGAAGCTCAATCGCCAGGTGCTCGACGCGCTCGCGCCTGCCGATGGCGAGCGCGTCCTCGAGATCGGGTTCGGCCACGGCCGCACGATCGTCGACGCCGCACGTCTCGCGCCGACCGCCCGGTTCGCGGGTATCGACATCTCCCCCGATGCCAAACGCGTCGCGGCACGGCGGTGTCGTGACCTGATCGAGGCGGGTCGTGTCGAGCTTCGATCCGGCGATGCGGCAACGTTGCCTTGGGACACCGAGAGCTTTGACGCCGCGTACTCGGTGCACACGATCTACTTCTGGCCGGAGCCCGCTACGCAACTCGCCGAGGCGCGCCGGATCCTTCGACGTGGTGGCCGTCTCGTCCTCGGTTTACGCGAGCGCAGCGATGAGGCGATCGCGCGGTTCCCCGCGTCGACGTATCGCTTCTACTCGAACGACGAGGTCGCCGGACTGCTCGCGGCTGCCGGATTCGCGGCGATCGAGACCCGCCACGCCACGAGCGGGGGCGACCTTCGGATCGTCACGGCTCTTGCCCTCGGCATGCGCACCGCGTCGCCTGCGTAGTCCCGCTTTGTTGAGCGGTCTGTGATCGTGTATTCGAGTGAAGACTGGAATTCAAGGCCACGCGGCCAAGCCCAGACCCGGTGCTCGATCTGCCGACGCGGCTCTTGCTGGCGCGCGTCTGACACAGCGTCGACCGGCGCTTCGTCGATGTGCGCGAAGGCCAATGGACAGCGATGAGGTTGATCAACGGTGCGTCCGCTACGCTGATCCAAAAGCTCAACGTACGAGTCGCGTCGCGGGTGCGAAGAGCGCCGACAACGTTCGAGTCGAATGAGACGAACGCTAGATCTGGATCGAAGAGGTCTCCGATGCCGGCACTTGTCTCAAGCCCGTCATGTGCAACGCCCTCGACCAGTTGTTCAGCTCCGAGGCGGTGGACTCGCTAACTTAACGGGACCAGATTCGCGTAGCGGTGCAGCTCACGGCTTCGTGTCGTTGACCGTTCACCTCCTCGGGCGACAAAGGTCTCGCCATGCTCGACAAGCTCGTACTGCTTTCGAGCTGCTTCGATCTCTGCCAGCGCTCGGGGCCGCAGGCTCAGCGAATGACTCATTGCTTTCGATGAAGACGCGCTTTGACTTCAGCCCACGGGATCGCCGTGTCTGGGTCTCGTCGTCCTCGCGCAGGCGCTCGTCGAGCAACACGCGTTCCTCCACTGACAGCGGGAGCTGGGTCTCCGTGTTGGCATCCGCGATGATGCTGTCCCAGAGCCGCTGGTTCGGTCTCGCGAAGCTCCATTCCGCGGGGTCTGGCAGAGATGTGGCAGAGCGCTCAGCGCTTCGGTCGTGATTCCGGATCGCGTCGCTGATGATGAA
Organism: Haliangiales bacterium; assembly: GCA_038206055.1. Taxonomy (GTDB): domain Bacteria; phylum Myxococcota_A; class Polyangia; order Haliangiales; family Haliangiaceae; genus JABFXX01. Next base: position 6,966 of record JBBRBG010000164.1, on the reverse strand, counting down.
CTGCGAGAACGATCGCCAGTTCCGCCTCGACGATGAAGAAGACCGAGTAAGCAAATCGTCGTAGCAGGGCGCGGCGGACCTCGCCGTACGCGACGGGGTACATCAGGGGGAGATCGGCGATCTGCGCAAAGGCGTGATCGACGGCCGCCATGAACCCGTCGCCCCGACCGTGCTCGGCGTAGTAGGCGTACGCATCGGCAACGTCGCGAGCGGCCGACGGCTCTACGACGAGCGCGTAGCTCATTTCGTCTTGAGGATCTCGGCGCGAACTTCGGCCCACGGACGGGCGGCGGTCGGATTGTCGCGGTGCTCGCGAAGGCGCTCGGCGAGCAAATCGCGCTCGGCGTCGGTTAGAGGGAGTTGCGAGGCTGCGACCGGATCATTGGCGATGCTGTCCCACAGCTCCTCGATCAGTTCGAGTCGCGTCGCAACGTCGAGCTTGAGCAGCTCGGCTCGTGATGGCATCGCCATATAGGTGAACGTACCACGCCTGATCAGTGTCAGCGTGACGACGACACCTGATTGCGCAACATCAGCGGCGGTGATCGCCGTGAGGCCGAAGTGTCCATCGGCGGTTGCCGCAACGACCTCGAAGTTCCCGTTCGGAATGCCTTCGAGGCTGAACGCACCTGTCGTGTCCGTTGCGACGCGTGTCTTGCCGGCGCGCGTGTAGTGGTTGAGATCGCCGCCGTCCTCCACCGCGAGCTGCAGTCCAACCACGGTCACCCTTGCCGGCTCGACGCGACCGGAGATGGTCACGCCGACGTCGATTTCGATGACGACGTCGCCAACGTCGTGATGACGGATCGCGATCGGCGTGTCGATCTTGACCATGTTCGTGCCATTAACCGCCGTAAGCGAATACTCGCCGGGGTTCAGTCCGACGATCTGGAAGGACCACTTCGCGTCAGTCGACGCCGAGTCATTCGCCGGAGCGCGGGTACGAGCTGCGACCACGGCCACGTCCTCGATGCCCTGTCCGCCCATTTGCACGACCCGGCCACTCATCGAGAACGCTGGATCCACCTCCAGCTCGATGCTTTCGACGACCTGGCTGGGCGTGATGAGCACGTGCGTCGCTGTGCGCGCGGCGTAACCAACGGCGCGTGCGGGGAACCGATGCTCCGTCGCGGATAACCGACGAAACTCGAACGCGCCGTCGCGGTCTCCCTCGGCAGTACCTGGTCCACGGGCTTTCCGAACGGCAACGCGTCGGCCCCGATTCGGGGGCCTCAGAAATACAGATAGACTGCGCCAGACTTGGGGCGGGAATTGTCTGTCTGGTCGCCGTTGATACCACCCGCCCCGCTGCTCTCGTTGATCGCGCTCGCCGCGAGGGTCAAGCCATCGTCCGACAGGGCAACGGCATGGCCGAGCTCGTCCTGCGCCTCGGCGTTGGATGCCTTGACGTAGGCCCGCTGAGTCCATGTCGCGCCCTCGCGAATGAACTCGAAGACGGCGCCGGCGCCTGGAGCGGATTGGTCGGTGTCGTCGCCGCCGACACCGATCGCCGCGCTGTTGTCGTAGGGTGCACCGGCGACGAGGGTGTTGCCGCTGGCCGAGAGCGCGACGGCGTCACCGAAGTTGTTCGCCATCGCCGACACGCTGGCGTTCGACGCTTCGAGGTAGCCCTGCTGGCTCCAGGTCACACCACCACGTGTGAACACATAGACGGCTCCGTCCAGTCCGTGGAGCGGCACGCCGACCGACAAGGTGGAGCCGTCGCGCGAGAGCGCGACGGAGTGCCCGAACTCGTCGAACTGGCTGGTGTCTGACGCCTTGACGTAGGCTTGCTGGCTCCAGGTCGCGCCGCTGCGCGCGAAGACGTAGACCGCGCCAGCGAACGGAGCGGCCTCGTTGCCTTGATCCCCGCCGACGCCGGTCGTCGCGCTGTCCTCGGCGATCGCACCTACGGCCAGTGTCGAGCCGTCGGCCGATAACGCCACGCTCGTGCCGAAGTAGTCTGACCGCTGGGCGTTAGACGCCTTGGGGTTCGCTTGCTGGCTCCAGGTCGTCCCGCTGCGCGTGAACACGTAGGCCGCGCCCGTCGCGCCGCGATCGCCGTCCGCCCCGACAGCCAGCATCGAGCCATCTCCTGACAACGCGACGCTGTGGCCGAACCGATCAAACGGGGCAGGGGTGGTCGCGGTGACGTACGCCTGTTCGCTCCACGTCGTGCCACTGCGCGTGAACACGTGGATGGCGCCGACATCCTGGAGCGGGCTGGGCCCACGGTCCGAACGGTCGGCTCCGACCGCCAGTGTCGAACCATCCATCGAGAGGGCGACACTCGCGCCGAAACCCTCGTTCGTGTCGATCGGGTTGGTCGGGTCCACGCCGACGAGGGTTGTTTCGTGAATCCATGTTCCGCCGTTGCGCCTATAGACGTCGACCGTGTTGTCTTTGACAAAAAACGTCTCGCTAGTGACGGCCAGGGTCGAACCGTCACCCGATACCGCCAGGTGACGGCCGAACTGATTCAGCCTATCGGGAGCCGGCGCCTTGACGTACGCGAACAAGCCGACGGAGCAGTTGTTGTTGCAGCCATCGCCATTGGTCAGGTTCGCGTCATCACACCCCTCGTCCGCGCCGACCACGCCGTTGCCGCACGCCGGGATCGTGCAGTTCACGTCGCATCCATCGCCATTCACCGCGTTGCCGTCGTCGCAGACCTCGCCGACGGTCACGATGCCATTGCCGCACGCAGTGAGGGCGCAGTTGCTGTCGCAACCGTCCCCCTCCACGGTGTTTCCGTCGTCGCAGACCTCGCCGACCGTCGCGATGCCATTGCCGCAAGCGGTGATCGTGCAGTCGCTGTCGCAGCCGTCTCCGTCGACCACGTTGCCGTCGTCGCAGACCTCGCCGACGGTCGCGATGTGATTGCCGCAAGCGGTGATCGTGCAGTCGCTGTCGCAGCCGTCTCCGTCGACCGCGTTGCCGTCGTCGCAGGCTTCGTCCACGGCGAGATCACCGTCGCCGCACTCGAGCGACGTGATGTTGTCACCACAGGACGAAACGGCGATCGCGAGCGAGCCCGAAACGACGAACGCAAATGCTTTGTGCATCGATAGCCGGAGCCTAGCACTCGCGGAGATCGTCAATGAGCTCGTCCCGCGCCAGCGCATGTACGGATCGCGCCAAAGGTTGTGTCCCCGTGGGACGCGAGCGTCGTCGCCGAGACACAATCCCGATCGCGACGAGATTTCGCTTGCCGTTTGTTTTCGCGATGTTCGAGCATCCCTGCGAGCGTGCTCGCGGGGTGGGTGAGCGCGCGCCCGCGCAACGAGCTCGTCGACCTGTTGATCGATCCGGTCACGGCGAAGAAGGTCCGCGCTGCGTACCCGCTCGGACCGCTCGAGCTGATGCCGCCGCTCAAGGAGGCATTCGTGTTGCGCGCTGTGCTTGGTCACAATCCCGACCTCCTCGACTGGCTGTTCGAGAAGAGCCACCCGCTCGCCGTGATCGCCGCGATTGGCGACGAGCGGATCGCGGACGTCGTGCTCGGGGCGTTGGGCGGCGCCACGGAGTGGATCGAGATGCTGCCGTCGGGAGAATCGTTGCCCGCGGCGGCCAGGACAGCGCTCCAGAACCTCGCAAAGCACGCGAAGGGGCCGATCCGGACCGCGATCGACGCAAAGCTCGGTCAGAAGAAAGGCGCCGACGAGGACCTGAAGGATGCGGAGCGCGAGGTGCATGCGGCAGACAGCGCGGCTCGGCTCGGAGATGCCGGGCTCAGTACCGCTCTGCACGAAGCGATCGAGCAGAAGCGCACGCCCGAGACCCTCGTCGCGATCTGCCGCGCGCACGGGAGCTCGGGCGGTCTCGTGCAGAATGTGGAGGTAGGGAAGCAGCTCGTCGAGCTCACGAAGCTGTCCCCGACGCTCCTGTTCCCAACGACACCGCTAACCTCGCTGCTGCACTCGCTAGGGCTGCGCCGCCCGACGCTGGCCATGACCCCGGCGTTCGAGATCCTCCACGCAAGCGCTGACGCCGGGACCATGAGCGCGCTCGCTGGAGCGGTCGATGCGGGGGCGGGATACCCGTGGTTCGACGCACTGCCTCGTGGACGCGCGCTCTCGGCCACCGAGCGCGAACTGGTACACCGCCTCGCGCGAAACGTCTCGCCGCAATGGGCGCGGCAGCTGTTCGAAGTCCGGTTCAACACTCCGATCACGGGCTTCCAGGGAACCGAGCTCGAGCACATCTGGGGGCTGCTCGAGCGCGTCCCCGACGCTCACATCACCGAGCGAACCGTCTCGATCATCAGTGGGGCGGCGGTGGGGCCGACGAGCGGTGGCGCCGGTGCGTACCAACCGGAGGACCAGAGCATCGTCGTGGGCCAGGGCCTCGGCAAGCAGAGTAGTTCGGAGTACGACCGCTCTGGCAACACAGCGAGGATGACCGAGGCGCAGGCGATCGACGCGCTCGGAAGCAAGGAGATCGTTGCCAGGTTCGTCAGCGAACAGCGGCTGACGCTCGATCCGAAAACGCAGACCTACGCGTTCGCCGAGCAGAATCCCAACATGCTGACCGTCACGATGCTTCACGAGATCGGGCACAGCGTCGACGCGGGCATCGGTGGCCACACCGAGCTGGTGTACGGGCTTGCCGGATGGAAGACGTATCCGGAGGCGGAGTTCGATCAATGGGCCACCGAGCTCGGCGGGTGGAGCAGTGTCAGCGCGCCCGACAAGCTCAAGATCCGCGAGGCTTGGATGTCGTGGATGAGCTCGTCCAGCGCCGTCGATAGCGCACCCCCGATCGGCGTCGGCGAGCTCGTCCCCGCGGACCACCCCGCGGTCGCGTCTCGCTACGCGAGCGTCGGTGTGGTCAAGCTCGCGCGGAACAACACGAAGACCTCGAGCAAGTCGCCGGCGCCGTTCGGCGACCGTGCTGCGATCTGTGACCATCAGCGCCAGCGCTTCATGACGGTCTCGATGCGCGCAGTGCACGTCGCGCCGAGCGCGTATGCGTTGTCGGCGCCCGGCGAGTATTTCGCCGAGTGCTACGCGCACTACTACCGCGAGTTCGACGGGACGCCAGCGACTGCCAACACGAAGGGCGCGACCCTCGCCCCATGGATCAAGGATTGGTTCGACAGCAACGTTGACACGCTCGGCCACATGCCGAGGCGATGAGCGGTCACGGACCGCGGCACTCGGGCGGCAGCGACAGCGTCACCGAGCTCTCGCCCGCAGCTATCTTCTTCGCATCGACGCGAGAGCGCCCGGTGACCATGAGCTTCGACTCGTGTGCCGAGAGCACGTTCGCCACGTACACCTGCGCGACGTCATCGATCATTCCCGGGGTCTTGACGACGATGCCGTCGTCCTGCCCGAGCGCGATCCTCGCAAACACTCCGTCGTAGCCATAGACCTTCGCCTTGCCAGCGTACCGCTGGCAGCACGCAGGGTCGGCGAAGTTCGGGTTGTTCGCGTCGCACGGAGCGGCATCCGGCGCGTCGCCCGGAGTGCGCGCCACCGTCGGTAACGCAGTCGCGATCACCTCCAGACGGAACTCCACCGGCTCGGCGAACGGCTTCGCGTCCGCGGCGCGCACGTTGACGTAGAACTTCGTCAACGGGCCCTTGCGCACGAACGGCAGCGTGTCCGCGGTGGACTTCGTGCCTGCATCTGACGCGAGCGCGTGCCGATCCGCGTCCAGCACCTCGAGCGTCAGTGGCACCTCCGGACGATTGTAGTGCACCAGTACCTGCATCCACAGCGCCGCATCAGGCAGTGCCGAAGGTGCATCGATCGCGTACGTCACCGGTTGCCCGAAGCTCAGGTCGTCGCGCGTGTCGAACCGCGCCTCGTTCGGCTGCGCGAAGTTCCAGCGGAGCGCAGCGCTGCCCTCCGTGGGCTCGTGCGGCGTCGGTGGCGTCCCCGGATGCGAGCACGCCATCGCGACCCAGAACACAAGCAGACCGCGCATACGTCGATTCTAGCAACATCCGAGACTGAGATCTAACCGCCGAAAGCGTGGCGGAAGCACATGGGAATCGAACCTGGGTGAGGCACCAATCCCGACGAGCACTTGCCCTCGTCTCGCACAGTTGGGTTCCGATGCGTTCCGGCTAGTCGGTGGTGATTCCGAGCGGTCTGGCAGCAGGGTAGCAGCAGCTCTGCTGCCTGATCATGCGCCCCAGTCCTCGTCGCGGGTCTGAAGCTCGTCGGCCATCCATTGCTTCGCAAAACGCAGCGAGGTGTCGTGAGATCCGTCGCCCGTCATCAGGATCCAGTTGTTGAGCTTGCGGCCACGGTGGGCGAAGCGAAGGAAGTGCAAACGCGTCGGTGCGTAGCGAACGATTTCGACGCTCGTCGGGCGTTCGATTCGGCCATCGAGTCCGACCGTCACGCGCCTGCCAGTTGGCGCATGACGCCGGCCGAGCTTCGCTGATCGAAGCGTTACTGGGCGGAGCTTGCGATAGCGGTCGACAAGCTCGAAGAAGACATCAAGCGGGGGCCGCGTGCCTCCTTTGGAGATAATCGCCGACGCCCATCCACACGAGGTCGACCACCCTGTCTGGCCGTAGAGCCACGTCGAGAAGTGATTGGTCATTTCTGGGTAGTGCTCGACGAGCCCGTGGATGTGCAGACCCGCGTAGTAGCCATACACGAGCGTTTGAAGCTCACGGAGCGACGCGTCCCCGATGTACATCCCGGGTCTTGCGCGAACGCCGTCGAGCCAGGTGAAGACTGACTTCTCCTTCGTGGGATCCATTGCCAATGCAGTCTCTTGGATGGCTTTGGGACCGTCGGCGCGACGACGCGACGATGCGGTGCGACTTGTAACACCTGTGGGCTGTAGGCACGGCAGAAAAAGGTATCGGCGTGCGCGGCGTCGGTCGATGGCGACGCAGTCGTGGGTGTGCACGCCGCGCTAGATTGCGCCGTGGCACTCGCGAAACGCCGCGTGCGCTCCGCAAGGACAGCGGCTCTGCCACGTGTCGTCAGATACGGGGGA
>JBBRBG010000163.1:0-20449 GCA_038206055.1 Haliangiales bacterium | reverse complement strand
CACGCGAGGATGAGGCCATTCGCCCGATCCGCGGTGGTCAGCGCGTCCTGGTTCTCCATGCGTACGAGCCCGCTGATCAGCTTGGTCTTGCACTGACCGCAGATGCCGGACCGGCACTCGAACGGGATCTCGACGCCGGCGTCCTCGGCGGCCTCGAGCACCGTCTGATCGCTGGTGGCCGTCTGCGTTCCGGACTTCGCGAACGAGAGGTTCACCACCTCGCCGTCGGCGAGCGGCGGCTCCTCGGTCGCCCCGGGGGCCGCGGGCTCGACTGCCTTCGGCGAGATGAACGCCTCCTGGTGCACGTCGGCGTCGGGGATGCCCATGCCGACGAGGAGCGCCCGCATCGCGGTCATCATGGGATCGGGACCGCAGACGAGGACCGGCCCCTTGGTGAACCCCGGGATGAAACCCTCGAGCAGCTCGCGATTGATGTTGCCGCGCGCGCCGTCCCACGCGGTGTCGGGATCGCCGGAGACCGTGATCTTGACGTGGAGGTTTGGATGCTTGGCGGCGAGCTCCGCGATCTCGGCGCGGAACACGACGTCCTTCACGAAGCGCACGGAGAACACGAGGTACATCTCGTCGGCCCAGCCGCGATCGGTGAGGCTGCGGATCACGCTCATCATCGGGGTGATGCCGATGCCGCCCGCGAGCAGCACGACCCGGTCTGCCTCGGTGCCGGCGAACACGAACTTGCCAGCGGGCGCGGACACCTTGATCAGGTCGCCTTCCTTCCAGGTCTCGTGGAGGTGCTTCGAGCCGTAGCCGTTCCCGGCCTTCTTGACGCTGATCTCGCAGTAGTCGCGCCGGGTCGGCGGGGAAGCGATCGTGTACGAGCGGTTGACGCGCTTGCCGTCGATCGTGAGCTGGAGGTTCAGATACTGGCCGGCGATGTGCTCGAACGGTAGTGCGCCGCCGGCCGGGTTGACGAACCGGAACGTCCGCACGTCGTGGGTCTCGTCGGTGAGCTTCGCGAGCTTCAGCTCGCCGGCCCAGAACGACTTCTTCTTCTTTGCGACCGGCTTCTTGGGAACGACCGCGACGACGATGCGATAGAGCAGCAGCGCGCCGAGGGCGCTCGCGAACACCGCGGGCTGCCGGATGTCCGACTTGGCTTGCAGGATGTAGTGGATCGAGCCGCCGATGATCGCGGGGTAGGCCAGGCGATGGAGGCGCTTCCACCGCTTCGCGCCGAGGCGGCTCAGCATGCCGTCGGTCGACGTCAAAGCGAGCGGGATCATGAGGAGAAGCGCGCCGAACCCGAACCACAGGTAGACGCGATCGAAGATCTCGCGCAGCGTGCCGACGACGTCGTGGTCCTGGTCCCACCAGAAGAAGATCAGGAAGTGGCACGCGATGTAGCCAAAGCCGATCACGCCGAGGTTGCGGCGAACCGCGATCAGCGTGTTCCAGCCGGTGAGCTTCCGGAGCGGCGTGATGAGCAGCGAGGTGACGAGCAGCACGAGCCCGACGAGGCCGGTGGTCTTGATCGCGAAGTTGACGTCGTTGACGCCGAGGTCATGGCGGAACGCGTCGATGATCAGCAGCGCCGCTGGGACCAGCGCGTTGATGATGACAAGCCGCTTCGCGAACTTGTTGTCGACGAGGCGATCAGAAGTCGACATCGAGATCCATCCCTGCGTAGAGGCTCGCCACCTGGTCGGCGTAACCATTGAACGGAAGCGTCTTGCGCCGACCTCCCACGCCGAGCCGCCGCTCGGTCGCCTGACTCCAGCGCGGGTGGTCGTGCTTCGGGTTGACGTTCGCGTAGAAGCCGTACTCGTCGGGCGCGCGCTTGTTCCACGTGGTCGGCGGCTTCTTGTCGACGAGCGAGATCTTGACGATCGACTTGATGCCCTTGAAGCCGTACTTCCACGGCGTCACGAGGCGGACCGGCGCGCCGTCCTGGGGCGGCAGCTCCTGGCCATAGAGGCCGGTCGCGAGGATCGCGAGCGGATGCATCGCCTCGTCGAGCCGTAGGCCCTCGACGTACGGCCACTCGAGGACGCCCGTGGTCTGGTTCGGCATGCGCGCGGTGTCCATCAGCGTCTCCATCGCCACGTACTTCGCGGCGCTGGTCGGCTCGACGGCATTCAGCACATGCGAGAGCGAGAACCCGACCCACGGCACCACCATCGACCAGCCCTCGACGCAGCGCATGCGATAGACGCGCTCCTCGGGTGGCGCGAGCTTGCGCAGCGAGTCCATGTCGAACACCCGCGGCTTCGCGCACAGACCATCGACGGCGATCTTCCAGCCGTCGGTCGAAAAGTTCGCGGCCGCAGCGGCGACGCCGTCCTTGTTGGTCGTGAACTCGTAGAAGTTGTTGTAGTTCGTGATCGAGTCACGCGGGGTCAGCTCCTCGCCCTCGACCGTGAAGCCCTGCCCCGCCGCCGGCTTCACGATGCCGCGGATCGGAGGCCGATCGCCGACCTGGATGTCGACGCCGTTGAACCGACGATACGCAACAGCAGTAGCCGCAGCGGTCGCAGCGACGATACCGCCGCGGATCACCGTCCTGCGATTGAAGTACAGCTCCGGAGGCGTGATCTTCTCGAGCGTGTCTGCCATGGCTCCTGCCCAGCCTACGCTTCCAGGGTAGCCGGAGTTACACGCCGACCTACTTCTTGTAGTCCGCGACCCACACCGTGTGGCCGAACGAGGCGGAGTCCTTGCGGAGCTCGGCCTTGGCCTTCGGCGGGCCCGGGTAGTCGGTGTAGAGGCTGCCGTCGTACTTGCCCTTGCCGAACAGCGCCTCGAGGCGCGCGGCGACCGCGGCGTCGGTCTCGGCGTCGCCGCCGGTGTTGATCGACATGCTGTAGCCGGTGACCTTGCCGGCCTTGACGCGGACATCGACGGAGCTGCCGTACTCGGTGGTGGTCAGTGCCGGGAAGTTGAGGACGATCGACTCGGGGTCGTCCTTGCGCGGGGTGGGGCGGTACGCGGCGTACGTCTTCAGCACGTCGTCCTGGGTCATCCCGATCAGGGGCGTCTTCTCGAAGCCCCACAGGTTCGGATCGGTGCCGAGCAGCTGCTCCTTCGACATCACCGTGTAGTAGCGGAGCATGCTGCTCGTATCGGCGTATTTCTCGAGCTTCGCGCGCAGCCCGACATCGGGGCTGTCGAAGTACAGCTCGGGGCTACCGATCGAGTTCTTGGTGACGCGGGGCTTGCCCCACTTCTTCTCCATCCACGCGGAGACCTTCTCGATCGGCTCGTCGAGCTTGAGATAGATCTGGTAGACGAGGCCGTCGGTGATCTGCGCCGTCAGCTCGACGCCCTTGTAGCCCGGCACCTTGTAGCCGTACTTCGCGGCGAACAGGTCGGGCGCCGCGGCCCGCGCGGCGGCCTCGGGCATGCCGAGCGAGAGCTTCGCGGCCTGCGGCGGAAACGTCACCTTCGGGCCGCTGAACAGCGCCTCGATCGGTTGATCGGCCGGCGGCGGCTCGCCGCTCCTGTCGCCCGAGGTGTCGCCACCCTTGGCCTTGTCGTTGTCCTTCTTGCCGCCGCAGGCGCAGAGCGCGAGGGCAACGGAGAGTCCGAGCAGCAGCGTGCGGGTCATCGCCCGCGACCTTAACTGATCGCGTCGCCGATCGAGTCCGTCATCCGGGCCATCGCGCCCGAGACCGTCGCATCCATGTCATCGGTGATTGTCGATGTCGCGATCCACGGGAACTCGTCGGCGAGAAGGGGCTCGAGATCCGCGCCCTCCATCATCACGCACAAGCCGATCTCGTCGCGCGTGAGCATTCCGATCGTGTCGAGCGGTGTCTTCGCCGTGACGGGCGTCAGACCTTGCCCGACCAGTCGATCGATCAGCGCTGCGCGCCGAGCTTCTTGATCGTCCACCACCAACACCGCAGTCCCCAGGTGAGCTGCCATCTCGACCCTCCCTCGTGATTGCCCGATGCCCGAGGGCGAGCATAGGGCAGCCGACGCGTGGCCGATCACGAAATCTTCGCGGCGCGCCGCGTCAATAGGTGAGCAGCGCGTCGAGGTGGCGGCGCTCCCAGGCGCGCGATTGTTCGTACTGTTCGAACTGGACCTCGTCGGCGAGGAACTCCTTCGAGTGGAACTCGCGGCGGCCGTTTTTGACCCGGATGTCGTGAACTTGATGGAGCATCTCGTGGAACACGATCCACGTGACGAAGAACCGCGGCACGAACGCGCGGTCGAGGGATCGGTGAATCCGGATGAGGCGGTCCTCGACGGAGTAGCTGCCCATCTTGATGCTGTTGCGGCGGCGGGCCCGACCGGTGCGCGCGCCCCAGGTGATCGCCGCGTCGATCTTGCCCTCGAAGTAGCGGACGTTCAAATCGTCGTAGATCTGGCGAAGGTCGTGGAACTCGCCGGCGGTGAAGATCACCTGCGCCGGCGTGCGCCGCGACCGACCGCGAACGTAGTCGGAGTTCGCGTCGATGAAGTCGCCGAGCACGCGCGATGCGTCGGCGTCGTTGTCGGCGACGTAGTGCGCGAGCGCGCGCGTGATCACCGGATCCGCGTCCGCGAACATGTGGTGGAGACGGACCTCGTAGCGCTTCTCTTTCGGGACGCGCCGCACCGAGATCATCGTGTAGCGGTTGTCGGTCAGCGTGACCTGCACGCGACCCTTCGTCATGTGCGCGCGGATCCGCCGTTCGAGCGACTCCTGGGCATCGACGATCTCCGCCGGGACCGACGTCGTCTTGCGCGCTCGGCGCATTGCCTCGACCAGTCCGACTGCGCGGCTCGCTCCCTCGCTCGTTCCGACCATCGAGTGGCCGGAGCAGGGATCCGCATGCGGGCTGACTGGGTGGGCGGGCAACAGTTCGCTCAACGAGGACTCCTCATATTCAAGCACATAAGCAAGTAGCGGCCTAAGGACGCAGCTCACGCCGCCCCGGGAAACCCGTCCGGGGGACTGCCGAGCTGCGTCATCTGCGCTGCGTCGACGAAGAAAATGATAAAGCGCCGCTCCGCGCTGGATCCACTTTTCCACAGGCATAGGGATCGGATCCGATCGCAACTACTGGGAAAACCAGATGTGGGGCGGGATCGCACCAGCCACGGGTTCGGTGCGCTATCGTGCCCGCCTCATGAGCGCGTTTCTGTCCACGCACACCCGGAGTCACAGCGCCGGCGCCCTCCGGGCCGCCGATGCCGGCAAGACGGTCGTCCTGACCGGATGGGTCAAGACCTACCGCGACCACGGCCAGGCCGTATTTGTCGATCTCCGGGACCGCGAGGGGATCACCCAGCTCGTGTTCGATCCCTCGTTCTCGAAGGAGGCGCACGAGGCCGCGGGCTCGCTGCGCAACGAGTGGTGCGTCGGCGTCGTCGGCGAGGTCCGGTCGCGCGGCGGCAAGGTCAACGACAAGATGGCGACCGGCGAGATCGAGGTGTGGGTCAAGACGCTCGAGGTGTTCTCGAAGTCCGATACTCCGCCGTTCGCGATCGAGGACGATGTCGACACCAACGACTCGCTGCGCCTGAAGTACCGCTACCTCGATCTGCGACGCCCGAAGCTGCAGAAGAACCTCATCATGCGCTCGCAGATCACGCGGGCCACGCGCAGCTATCTCGGCGGCAACGGCTTCCTCGAGATCGAGACGCCGTTCATGGTGAAGTACACGCCGGGCGGCGCGCGAAACTTCCTCGTGCCCTCGCGCCTCAACCCCGGCAGCTTCTACGCGCTCGCCGAGTCGCCCCAGATCTTCAAGCAGCTCCTGATGGTCGCGGGCTACGAGCGCTACTTCCAGATCGTGCGCTGCTTCCGCGACGAGGATCTGCGCAACGAGCGCCAGCCCGAGTTCACGCAGATCGATATCGAGATGTCGTTCGTCACCGAGTCGATCCTGCAGACCATGATGGAGGGCCTGATCTCCACCTTGTGGCGCGAGGTGCTCGGTATCGAGCTCACGCTGCCGCTGCGCCGGATGACGTTCGCCGAGGCGATGGACAAGTACGGCGTCGACAAGCCGGACCTCCGTTGCGACCTGATCCTCTGCGATGTCTCGGAGCCATCATCGAAGAGCGGCTTCAAGATCTTCGAGGGCGCCGTCGCCAACGGCGGCATCGTCAAGTGCCTGCGCGTACCCGGCCCGTCGGAGAAGCTGTCGCGCTCGGTGCTCGACGGACTCACCGACTTCGCGAAGTCGTTCGGCGTGAAGGGCGTCGCGTTCGCGCGCGTCCAGGAGGGCGGCGTGTGGCAGGCCCCGTTCGCGAAGACGTTCTCCGACGAGGCGCGCAACGAGGTCAACCGGATCGCCCAGGCGGTGCCGGGTGACACGCTGATCTTCGTCGCCGACAAGCCGAAGGTGGCGAACACGTGCCTCGGCGCGATCCGCCTCAACATCGGCGACAAGCTCGGCCTGATCCGCAAAGGCGAATGGCAGTTCATGTGGCTCACCGATCCACCGCTGTTCGAGGTCGACGACACCACGAAGGAGATCGCGGCGGCGCACCACCCGTTCACCTCGCCGCGCACCGAGGACGAGCACCTGCTCGACACCGAGCCGGAGAAGGTGCTCGCTCGCGCGTACGACCTCGTGCTCAACGGCGTGGAGGTCGGCGGCGGGTCGATCCGTATCCACAAGAGCGAGCTGCAGGCGCGCGCGTTCAAGGCGCTGCGGATCTCCGAGGAGGATCAGCGCGCGAAGTTCGGCTTCCTGCTCGACGCGTTCAAGTTCGGGCCCCCTCCGCACGGCGGCATCGCGTTCGGCCTCGATCGCCTCGCGATGCTGATGACGGGGGCCGAGTACATGCGCGACGTGATCGCCTTCCCGAAGACGCAGAAGGGCTCGGATCTGATGACGGAGTGCCCCACGCCCGTCTCGAAAAAGCAGCTCGAAGAGCTGTTCATCCAGGTCCGTCCGGATCTCATCAAATAGGGTCGTGCGGATGCGCGCGCCAACGATGCTTGCGGCCGTGAGCCTCCTGGCGCTCGGATCGGTCGCGCACGCCGAGGACGTCCCCGGCGTCGCCGCACAGATCGACGTCGATCGCAGCGAGTTTCTCGATGTTGTCGCGACCACCGACGGCAGCATCTGGAAAGGGGTCCTCGTCGAACAGACCCCGGGCGTGAACTACAAGCTGCTGCTCTCCGGTGGCAGCCTGCGCGTGCTTCGCGCCGACGAGGTGGTCTCGATCCGCAAGGAGCGCAATCCGAAGTTCCGCGCGGCGGCACCCACCGCGCCGGCGGCGGCCGCCCCGCCTGCCCCCACCCGCTCGCCGACCGGCTTGGTCCTGGGCGCCGGCCTCACGCTCGCGATCCCGGCCGGCGAGCTCAACAACGGCGACAACGGCGCCGCGGTCTCCCCGGGCGTGGGACTGCGCGGCGGCTACCGCTATCGCAGCGACAACCTCTCGGCGCAGCTCGGCGGCCAGGTCAAGTTCATCTACTGGAACGTGCCCGGCTCGCCGGATCGCGCCTATCTGTACACGGTCGAGGTGTTCGCGTTCGTCCGCGCCGGCTTGCGCGGGAAGACGTTCGAGCCGTTCGTCGAGCTCGCGCTGGGCCCCGAGGTCACCGGATACGATCTCAGCGGCCTCGGCACGGGCGGCGGTGTGGCGTTCGCGACGATCCTGACGGCGGGAGTTGCGCTGCTTGCAACGCGATCGATCGACGTCGAGCTCGAGCTCGCCTATCACCCACCGCTCTCACGCATTCCGTACGCGGACAACGAGCTCAAGATTACCTACTTCGGCTTGCAGCTTGCCGGCGCGCTTCATCTTTAGGGGAGTAGTGGCTCGGTGTCGTGGAATGGCTTGAAGTCGAGGAAGCGCGTGCCGTCGGCGTCGACCCCGATGATGTCGGCGAACCGGCGATCGAACTGGAGGTCCTCGGGCTGGTAGGTGAACCGGGTGTGCACGGTGGCCGCGAGGCGGTCGTCGATGCCCTGGAACGTGACGACGATGTTGCCGGTGCCCGGCTTGAGGTCGCCCTCCTTGAGACCGTGCAATGGACTGTTCTCGTCGATCACGTGATAGACGGTCCACGACAGCGCGAAGCTCGGCTGCACGGGCGTGCGCAGCGGGAGCTCGTAGATCCGGCGCGCGCGCTCACCGCTCTTCATCACCTCGTCGCGCGTCATGTACACGTGGACGCTCGCCTCGACGATCGCCGTGACCCGCGCATTCGCCAGCCGGAACATCAGGACCCGCTGACCATCTGACTCGCCGATGATCGCGACGTTCGAGAACATCACGCGCGCCGACGGCGTGGAGAACCGGGAGAAGAACACGCCGGTGGTGAGGGCGGTGAACGCGAAGCCGAGGAAGCTCTCGATCATCACCACGGTGTTCGACAGCGTGTCCTCCGGCGCGAGCACTCCGTACCCGATGGTCGCGAGCGACTGCACGCTGAACCAGAAGTAGTCGAGGTAGCCGTGGACGTTCGAGACGCCGGCATGGGCCGCCCACAGGATGGTCGCGAACACGAGGTTCGTCCCGACGAACAGACCGGCGAACAACAGGATGATCGCGGTCCACGAGGCAGAGCGCAGGAAGTGATACGCGTCGGTCGCGAGGCTCGACCCCTGCCCCGGCGGCAGGTTGCGGCGCTCGATGATCGAGCGGCCCCGCATATCGCGAACCACGTGCGCCTTGCTTGCCACTTCGCGCGCAGCTTACGCCGCGCGGCGCCCGACGTACACGACGTGGCGCCGCCCACCGCTGCCGATCACGTGCTTCGTCACGGTGAAGCCGGCGGCCTTGAACCGCTTCTCGTACGGCGCGTCGGCGTCCTCGGACCACACGGAGAGCACGCCGGTTGGCGCGAGCGCGGCGCGCTGCTTGGCGAGCGCGGCGACCGAGTAGAATGGATCATTGCGACCCTGGCTGGCGTCGTTCGGACCCTCGTAGAGATCGAGAACGATCGCGTGGTAGCGGCCGGGGGACGTGGCGGCGATCAACTCGGCGACGTCGGTGATCTCGACCGCGACGCGCGGATCGGCGACCGCGTGGTTCGTCGCCGGGCCGAGCGGTCCGGTGCACCAGGCGAGGACGTTCGGGTTGAGCTCGGCGACGGTGACCTCGGCTGCCGCGGGGAGCACGTCGAGCGCGGCGCGCAGCGTGAACGCCATGCCGAGCCCGCCGATCAGCACGCGTGGTGCGGCGGGATTCCCGGCGACGAGGTGCGCGAGGCCGAGCCGCGACAGCTCCTCTTCCGAGCTGCGCGAGAAGCTGTTCATCAGCACCCGGCCGTCGATCATGATCAGGAAGTCCGAGTCGCCGCGCTGCCGCAGCTCCATCACGCCATCGATCAAGTCGACAGAGGCAAGCGTCGTCCACGGGCGGGCCATCGGGCCGCCGAGTATGTCAGGTCATCCAGGCCGGCGTGATCTCGACGGTCACTCGCATGCCGCGGCGGATCACCACGAGCGACGCCGGGGTCTGCGGTGGCCACGTACGCAGCGCGCGGTGCAGATCGTCGATCCCCTCGATCCGCTGCGTCCCGAACCGCACCAGCAGATCGCCGTCGCGCAGGCCAGCCCGAGCCGCCGGGCTGGCCTTCTCGATCGACTGGATCTCCACCGCGGCCTTGCCGAGGCCGTGGTGATACGCGAGGCGCCGATCGAGCGGGCGCCGGGTCGCGCCAACCCCGAGCCAGCCGCGGCGGACCTTGCCGTGCTGGAGCAGCTCGCCGAGCACCCACGCCGCGGTCTCGACGGCGATCGCGAAGCCGATGCCCTGCGAGCGCGCGATGATCGCCGTGTTGACGCCGAGCACCCTGCCCGATCCATCGAGCAGCGGGCCGCCCGAGTTTCCCGGGTTGAGCGGCGCGGTGTGCTGGATCACCCCGTCGATCAGCCGGTTGCCCTTGCCGCGCAGGCTGCGGCCCAGCGCGGAGATCACGCCGGTCGAGACCGTGGACTCGAAGCCAAGCGGATTGCCGATCGCGACCGCGAGCTGACCCACGCGAGGCGTGAGCGAGCCATCGATCGACAGGTACGGCAGCGGTGACGTCGGCGACAGCGCGGCCGCGTCGATCCGCACGATGGCGAGGTCGGTCGCGGGATCATCGCCGACGACATGCGCCTCCGCGGTCTCGCCATCCGAGCTGCGCACGCGGATCTTCTTCGCGCCGTGAACGACATGGCTGTTCGTCATCACGTAGCCATCCGGCGTGACGACGAAGCCGGAACCGGCGCCACCGCCCATGCGATTGCCGCCGACCTCGATGGAGACCGTGGCCGGGCCGGCGCGCTCGACCACGCCGATCACGGCGCGCGAGTACGCGTCCATGATCTCCGCGTCGGAGGCGTAGGCCGCGGCCACGGCGCTCACGCCTTGCTCCCGAGCGTTGCCTTGAGCGTCTGCTTCGCGCCGCCGCGAGAGATCGCGATCTCGACCTCCTCGCCGGGACGCGCCGCGATCGCCGCGCGCAGCGTGTCGGGCCCCGTGACAACGGCTCCGCCGACCTCGAGGACGATGTCGCCGACGATCAGGCCCGCGGTCGCGCCGGGGCCGCCATCGTCGAGGCTCGTGATCAGCGCGCCGTCCTGCTTGCCGGCCGGATAGGCGCCGACGCCGAGGTAGCCCTTGCGGATGCCACCGTGCTTGACGAGTTCGTCCACGGTGCGGCGAAGGGTCACCGTGGTGACGGCGAGATCCGCGCCGCGTAGCAGCGTGCGCGTGTTCATGCCGATCACCTTGCCCTCGGCATCGATCAGCGGACCGCCGGCGAAGCCGCGGGGGATCTGGCGATCGGACTCGACATAACGCTCGAGCTTGCCGCCGTGCGGAGTCTCGACCTCGGGGCCGAGCACGCCGATCGCACGGAGCGAGGCGCGAGCGGTCCGGCCCGGACGACCGATTGCCAATGCGAGGTTGCCGACGCCGAGCGTGTCGAGATCGCGGAACGCGGCGGGAGTCAGGCCACCACCAGAAACTCGGAGAACAGCGACGTCGGTACCGGGATCGCGCCCGATCACCTCGGCATCGCGCTCGTCGAGCTCGCCGTCCGCGGTCGGAATTCCGATCCGGGTGCGATCGGGGGTGTGAAAGCTCGCACTGATGACCAGATCATCAGACCAGGCGATCCCGGTGCCGCCTCCGCGGCCGCGGGAGATGTGAACAACGGAGGGAGCGACCGCAGCGACGGCGGTGGCGAGGGCTTGATCGAGTGCTTGCAAAGCGGGTAGCGCCATTTGGAACTCTCTTTTCCGGGATTTTCGAGCAGCGGACTTTGGCAACTCTGCGCCTCTCGGAACGGCTCGCATATCCGCTGTTCGGGCTGGTCCTCGTCGGAAAAACGGAGAGGTCTCGCCAACCTGCTAGTGATTCCGACACCCCTTCCTGCCTGTCCGGGGAGGGTTGACCTGGACGTTGGTCGTGTCCAAGTTGAACCCTAACGTTCGCGTTAGCCTCCGGTTGGAAGCGACGTAGAGCGGAAGAGAAAGCACCAATGACCCGCAATCCAAATCTCCCCATCGCAGCGGTGAGTGACCCCATCAAGGTGGCCCTCCTCACCGACGACGCCCTCCTTCGTACCGGTATGTCCAGTCTGCTCGCGCAACTCGGATCGATCGACGTGGTCGACCGCGATCGCGCCGAGGTTGGGTTGTGGGATGCCGGCACCGACAACTCCAAGACGCTGTCGCGCCTGATCGAGCTCAAGAGCCTCCCGTTCCCGGTGGTCGCCGTCGTCGGCGATACCTCGCACGTTGCCCCTGCCCTCGCGGCCGGAGCGCGTGGTGTGGTGCTCCGCGATCAGGTCGGGCCCGGCATCCACGCTGCGCTCGCCGCTGTTCGCAGTGGCCTCGTCGTCCTGGATACGGCGCTCGCGACGAGCCTGGTTCCCACGCCTCCCGTGCGTGCCGAGGGCAGCACCGCCAAGGGCCGCGGCGAGCTGACCGAGCGCGAGAAGCAGGTCGTGCAGCTCCTCTCCGAGGGGCTCTCGAACAAGCTGATCGCGGATCGCCTGGGCATCAGCGACCACACGGCGAAGTTCCACGTCAACGGCGTGATGATGAAGCTCGGCGCTTCGACCCGGACCGAAGCGGTCGTCGAGGCGATGCGGCGCGGCCTCGTGCGACTCTAGGCGACGCGCTCGGCAACCATCCGAAGACGTCGAGGGCGACCAGGCCGGTGTCACCGATGGTGACGCCTTCTTCGCCCAGCAGCTCGCGCTGGATCGCGGCGCCGACGGGATCGTGGATCGCGATGCGACCGCGCAGCCTGCCGGCTTTTCCGATCACCCGCTGCCAGGGCAACTGGTCGGCGGGTTTACTCGTCTTCAGCGCCGCCGCGGCGATCCGCGCGCCGCCCGGAATGCCCGCGAGCTCGGCGACCTGACCGTAGGTCGCGACGTGGCCCCTGGGGATCTTGCGGATCACGGCCTTCACGGCCTTGAACAACTGCTGAAGATGCTCGGAGTCCGACGACGCGACCACGCGCGGAACGTACTACGGACCAACCGTGGTGAACGCGGCGGTGCCGGTCCCCCATGCCTCGACCCACGGCCTCAGCACCACACCAGTGGAGGTCTGCGTGGCGGGCTGGGCGAGCCGCGTGTGCGAGTTGTCGTCGACCATGAACGCGGCCTGCGAGCCGGTCATCGCGTTGCCGATGATCAGCGACTGGGTCTTCATGCCGGCCGCGTCGTAGCCGAAGAACGCGGACAGCGTGCCGTCCTGCAACGAGTCGATGAGGCCGAACCGACCACCGTGCGGCGGCGGCGATGCGCGCCACAGGGCGGCCACGTTTTCGAAGTGATGGCTGCAGTCATTGCAGCCCGCCGGGAACCGCGGCGCCCAGCTCTGGTTCATCGTGCCGTAGCGCGCGGACTCGATCGGCACCATCTGCGACCCATCGGCGAACGCATGCGTGGTGACGTTCGGGAACTTTGCGGCGATCCGATCCCAGTTGAGCTGGACGCCAAAGCCGCCGGCGGAGATGCCCATCGCGAACACCTCGCTCGCGGGATAGGTGCCGACCTTCGCGAGCATCGCGTCGACGTTGTTCGCGCCGCGGTGATGCATCGTGCGCTGCTGTCCGAGCGCGGAGTAGACGGTGTCCTGGGTACCCGCGTGAATATCGCCGGTGCAGTACGGTACGAACACCCACGTCGCGTCGTGGAACAGGCTCGCCGGATCGCTGCGCTGGAACAGGAAACTCGAGTCGAAGATCTGCGGGCGGACCTGCGCGAAGGTGGTCGCGTTGAACCCATCGAGGTGCGACGCCGTGACCGGGATGATGATCCCGTAGCAGGCCGCGGCCTCCCAGCAGGCACCGCCACCCTCGAACAGGATCACGAGCTTCTGCGACTTGGTGCTCGGGTTGACCGCGATGCCGGTCGGCGAGCCGTTGCCGCAGACCATCCCGGGGATGTCGAGCCAGGTCCAGGTCTCGAGCGGGATGTCGTAGCCGGCGTCGGGACCGAGCGGGCCGGTGTCGGCTGTTGCATCGATGTCATCCGCGCCGGCGTCGCCGCCGGAGCCGGGCGAGCCACCGCAGCCGGTCACGAGTAGTAGCGCGAGTACAGCGTGGCGCATGGGCACCATCATGCCGCGATCCGCGCCTCGACGGGTGGCAATCGGCGGTATACGAGGTGCGGATGCGGATCCAGGTCCTCTACTTCGCGGTGTTCCGCGAGAAGCTCGGCACCGATGAGGAAGCGCTCGAGCTCCCCGCAGGTGCGAAGGTCTCCGATGCCGTCGCCGCACTCGCGGCCCGCCACGCGCCGATCGCGAAGCTCGCCGGGAAGTTCCGCGTCGCGGTCAACCAGGACTTCGCACCCGAGGATCGCGAGCTCGCCGATGGCGACGAGCTCGCGCTGATCCCGCCGGTCGCCGGCGGCAGCGGGCGTCACGTGATCCTCTCCGCCGAGCCGCTGTCGCTCGATCGCTGTCTCGCCGCGGTCTCCGGCCCCGGCATGGGCGGCATCGTCACGTTCACCGGCATGGTGCGGCGGCAGAGCCGTGGCGTGACCGTGGATCACCTCGAGTACGAGGCCTACGGAGCGATGGCGCTGCGCGAGATGACGCGGCTGTGCGACGAGATCGAGGCCGAGGTCGCCGGCGTGCGCCTCGCGGTCGAGCACCGCACCGGCACGCTGCAGATCGGCGACCTCGCGGTCGTCATCGCCGCGGCCGCCCCGCACCGCGCCGAGGCGTTCACCGCGTGCCGCGCGATGATCGATCGACTCAAGGACCGCGTGCCGATCTGGAAGAAGGAGATCAGCGACGACGGCACCGAGTGGGTCGGGCTCGGCCCGTAGCCTCCCCCGGTTGACAGTCGTCGATCGCGATCGACAGTTGCGAGCCCGCTTACGCGGCTAACTGGGCGGATCCTGAAGAGCCCGTGGTTGGTCCGTCGGTTGCTCTTGTGGTCACCATGACCAACACCGAGCTCACCACCCTCTCTCTCGACAACCTCGCGCTCGTCCAGGGCGGCGTCACCCGCCAGGACTTCCAGAACGTCGGCGGCCAGGCGGCCGAAGTCGGCGTGCTCGCCGCGGGCGCTGCGGGCGGCACGTACCTCGGCGGCCCGGTGGGCGCGGCCGTCGGCACTGCGGGCGCCGAGATCCTCAATCGTACGGGCGCGCCGAAGAGCGCGGGCGAGTGGGCCGGCGGCAAGGTGTGGGACGCGGGCGCGGCCGTCGGTCGCGGCGTCTCGAACGCATACACCGGCGCGCGCAAGGCCGCCGGGTTCTAACGCTCGTCGCCGACCGGCACGAACGGCGCGCGTCGCCAGGCTTGCGCGATCCGAGACAGCGCCGCTCCGGCGCGCGCCTCGACGACGATCGACGCGGCGGCGGCGGCGAGCTGCGCTGCCTCGATGGGGGCAGCTCCGCGCGCGAGCGCGAACAGAAACGCGGCCGAGAACGTGTCGCCGGCCCCGGTGGGGTCGACCTCGCGTGCCCAGTGGATCCCGATCCGCCGGGACTGCCCGCGCACGATCACGTCGCAGCCATCGCGGCCGCGCGTCAGTACGACGATCGGGATCGCGAGCACCAGGCGGTCCAGCAGATCGCCCTGGTCTCGCAGGTCTTCCGTGCTCACGCACGCGACCCCGACGCCGGCGAGCTCGCGCGGCTCGATCTGCCAAGGGCGCTGCACGACCTCGCCCGCCACGGCGTGCTTGATCCAGCCCTGCACGTTGATCCCGACGATGCGCGCGTCGACGGCGCCGAGCCACGACGCGAGATCGATCTCGCCCATGACAGGCGTCAGGTGAAGGACGTCGCACCTCCGCCACACCGCCGGAAGGTCGGCGCTGTGCACGGGCGGAGCCGCGGCGTCGGAGCGTTGAACGCGCCGACCACCCGGCTCGTAGTCGTTGGTGAACGTCGTCGTTTGACCAGCATGGCGCGCGGCCACCGCGAGATCGGCGAGCGCACCGTCGCACGCGAAGTCACCACCGACCGTGGTCACCAGCCGAACTTCGGCCCCGAGACCTCGATGCGTACGAGCGGCGTAGTACGCGCAGCCGCCGGCCACGACGTCGCTACCATAGTGATCATGCGTCACGTGGCCGGCGACCACAACGACCGGTGAGATCGATCCACTCATGCGAAGAACTCCCCTCCGGAGATGTTGTAGGCCTCGCCGGTAACCGCCGCCGCCGCGGGCGAGACCAGCCATTCGACCAGCGCGGCGACCTCGTCTGGCCTGACCATTCGTCCGATCGGGATGGTCGCTGCGATCTCCGCGCGCACCGCACCGGCAGTGCGACCACGCTCCGCCGCCGCGCGCTCCACATCGGCCGCGGCCATCGGCGTGTCGACCCACCCGGGGCATACGGCGTTGACGGTGATGCCGCGCGGCGCGAGCTCGTGTGCGACGCACTTCACGACGCCGAGCAGCGCGTGCTTCGACGCGCAGTACGCCGTGTAGCCTTCGCGACCGAGCTTGCCGAGGCCCGACGCGATCGCCACGATCCGCCCGCCCGGTGGCATCCGCGGCGCCGCGGCCTTGATCACCGCGTAGACGCCCGTGAGGTTGACGTCGAGGATCCGGCTCCACAGCGCGTCGTCGAGGTCCTCGTCGAGCCTCGCCTGCTGACAGATGCCGGCGGAGAGCACGAGGGTGTCGAGCGGCGGCAGGCTCTCCACGAGCGACCGGACCATCCGCCGATCCGCGAGGTCGACGAGAAACGGCGTGGTCTGGGCCTCACCCAGCTCGCGCGCGAGCGCCGCGATCGCATCGCCGCGCGTTCCGCCGAGCACCACGTGGTCACCGCGCGCGGCGAGTCGTCGCGCGCACGCCGCGCCGATCCCACTCGTTGCACCGGTCACGAGCGCGATCATTCGCGGGATGCCTCGAGCGCCTGCGCGATCACCGACTCGGCGACCGGGATCGCGAAGTCCTCGTCGACCTGCCACAGCCGCCCCACCCCGGTGAGCAGCGGCATGCGCACGCCCTCCACCAGCGTCTTCTTGTCGTAGCGGAGCGAATCGAGGATGTCGGGCACGCGGATGTCACGCGGGACCCGCCGCGGCAGCTCGTACTTCTCGAGCACGCGCTCGTGCGCGACGACGAGGTCTTCGCCGCATCCGCCGAGAATGCGCGACACCCTCGCCGCGACGACCATTCCGATCGAGACCGACTCACCGTGCGTGAGCTGGTAGCCCGAGAGGTACTCGACCGCGTGCGCCACGTTGTGCGCGTACTGCAGCACGAGCCCCGCCGAGCGCTCCTTCGGATCCTCCGCCATCAGGCGGCACTTGAGCTCGATGTTGCGGCGGACGACGTGCTCGAGGAACAGCGGATCTCGGAGCTCGCGGCCCTGCTCCATGAACCACGCCAGGTAGCTCGCGTCCTGTGCGAGTGCGTGCTTGAGCGCCTCGGAGAGCCCATCGCGGAGCAGCCGGTCCGACAGCGTCGGCAGGAAATCGACGTCGACGATGATCTGGCGCGGTGCGTAGTACGCGCCGACCAGGTTCTTGCCGCGCGCTCCGTTGAGCGCTTGCTTGTGGCTGATCGCGGCGTCGCACTGGGCCATCAACGTGGTCGGAACGTGGACGAGGCCGATCCCGCGATACAGCGTGGCCGCGGCGAATCCGGTGACGTTGCACACCACGCCGCCGCCCAGCGAGACCAGCACGGAGTGCTCGTCGATTCCTGCCGACAGCACGGTCTCCATGAGCCAGCCGAAGTTCTCGAGCGTCTTTGCCCGCTCGCCCTCGGGCATGACCACACGCGTCACGTTGTATCCCTGTTGCTCGAGCGCGCCGACGAAGCGATCGCCGTAGAGGCGGTCGACCGTGACGTCGGTCAGCACGAACAACGGCGACGATGCACTCTCCCCCGAGATACCGAGATCGACACGATCGCCCGTCGCCGCGCCGCGCCGCACGACGATCTCGGTCGCCGTGGGATTTCCGGTGACGAACCGATACCGCGCGTCGGGTTCGCGTGCCGCGCTCGCACCGCGGACGAGCACCTTCCGCCGGCGCTCGCCGCGGAGCCGCATCTCGGCGTGCACGGCCGCGGCCGGCGTGTCGATGTCATCCCAGGCGAGACCGTCCGTCGTCAGCGCCTGCACGCGGCGCGCACGCGCGAGTGGTGCGAGTGCATCCGCGAGGCTCGCCGGGCCGACCGACCGCGCGGCATCCAGGGCATCGAACAGCTCCGGCGTCGCCGCGAACAGCCCGGCATCGACCGCGTCGTAGCGATCGAGCGCACCCAGCGCCGTGACGTCGTTGCCATCGAGCGCCACGCGCACGGCGTGGTGCAGGTCGAACACGCGCTCGGATTCGCGATCCACCATCGCCACCACGTCGCCGGGCGCCACCGACGCGCCGACGATTCGCTCCACGAGGCGCGGATCGAACACGTGATCGGCCATCGCGATCACGAACGGCGTGGTGACGTACGCGCGAGCGGCGGCCAGCGTGGTCGCGAGCCCGGCCTCCCACGCGGGTTCCTCCACGAAGCGCATCCGGAGCGTCAGCCCCGGATGCCCGGTCAGGGCGCGCACGATCGCGGGCCCTTCGAACCCCACCACGATCACCGCCTCCTCGATGCCCGCGGCCTGGAGCTGACCGAGCACGCGCACGATCAACGGGACGCCGCCGACCTCGACCAGTGGCTTGGGAGTTCCCGGGCGATCCAGCCGCGCGCCGCGCCCCGCTGCCGGTATCACGGCGATCCGGATCCCATCTCGCCGCTGCGTTGCCGTCATACCTGTGCTGGACGGCGACCTCGGGCGAAAGGTCACGCGCGGCGATCTGCGCGACGCCCGCGCTAGTTGCCCAATCGCTGCGCAATCCGCCCGGTGAGGAAACACCTGGGGCTGCCGTGGGTTAGCAGCTAGTTCTCACGAGTTGCACGAGCCGATCCCCGCGGAGGCCGTGGCCGGTTTCGTGCTTCGTGCTCGGCCCGATGAAGAGCTTGTTCGCAATGGTCGTCGCGGTCTTCGTGCTCTCGGTGTCCGCGCCCGCGGAGGCAACGAACTACATGTTCCACATGCAGGGTCGCGGCTGGAAGGGCTGGGACAACATGCAGTCGGTCTCGGCGACGGGCTGGACCAACATGTACTTCAACTACGACGGCAACTCGGCGCTGACGAACACGACGACGACGAGCGAGATCAACACCGCATTCATCAACTACTGCAACACCGGCGCGAACTCGTGTGTGGTGCTCTGCTACTCGGCCGGCTGCCTGCGCCTCGTCAAGGCGGTGCAGGATCTCCGCGCGCAGGGCTACGCGCTGTCGGGCCTGTTGTTCGCGGAAGCGACTGGCTCCGCCGCTGGTGGCACCGGCCTGGCCGAGCTGGCAACGCAGGGCGGAACGAAGCTCCTCGCGAAGTTGCTCGGCCAGCAGGAGAAGATCGACTTCTCGCTGACGCCGTCCGCCGCGCGCGCACAACCGCGCTCGAGCTTCGGCAAGACCATCTATCACGTGTCCGGAAAGAACGACCTCTGCAAGGGCTTCTGGATCTTCAAGGTCTGCGGCAACAGTTACGTCGGCTACAACGGCAAGGGCGACGGCGTGGTGCCGTGGCACTCGTCGTTCGGCTGTGCGTCGGCCGGCAACGGCACCGACTGCAACTGCGCGAAGTACCCCTATCACTCGTTCGAGACGCGCGTGACCGGCGCCCTCTGCACCGGTCAGGATTTCGACCACCTCGGCATGGCGAACTCGGGCTGCCAGATCACAAAGGCCGCGCTCGCCGGCAGCGGCTCCGCCACGATCGTGTCGTGGAGCGACGCGACGTCGAACAGCGCGTGCACGACCACGAACGCGAGCTGCGACGACAAGTTCGCCAACACGGCGCAGAACTTCAGCAAGAAGACCGACCTGACCCCGATCGCGACGTCGGTCGCGACGGTCACCTCGAACACCACCCTGTACACCGACAGCCGCTCGATCGCCGGCCCGAACGTGTTCGGCGACGACGTGAGCTACGGCGCGCCGTGGCGCTACAGCTGCGGCGGCAAGTGCGGCGGCTCGAACAGGACGGGCGGCGTGACGCGCTGCTACTGTGACACCTCGTGCGTGGCCAACGGAGACTGCTGCAGCGACTACTCGACCTCCGTGTGCACCGGTCGTGGCCTGAGCGCCGGCGACTGCGGGACGAACACGGCGCGCTGTGATGTCGTCAACGCGCAATAAGCTCGCGGTCGCTGCCTTCCTCCTCGCCTGCGTCGTTGCCATCGTGCTGCTGCTCCGCGGTGGCGATGACAAGCCGAGCGCCGCGCCGACCGCACCGCGCGCGGAGACCTACGCCCCCAAGCCCACGGTGCGTCCCGCGGTGACCGAGGACAAGCCGCTGAACGAGGGCGGGACTCCGAGCGTGGCGCTGCTCGAGAAGTCGCTCGCGGACTACAAGGCTGTGTCGGTCTATCCGCACTGGTCCCGGCCCCACTCGCCCGAGACCGTCGAGAAGCTCGACTGGAACCGGACCGTCGTCTCGGACCTGCCGATGGACGACCGCGAGGGCGGCAAGACGATCTATCACTTCGGTGCGAGCCGCTGGTCGGTGCCGTACGGCGAGGCGTTCGTCTCGTGGATCGAGGTGCTCACCGGCCCCAACGGACGGCGGATCCCGGCGACCATCACCGAGGCGCAGCTGTTCTCGATCGAGGGCGGTCGCATCGGCCCGCTCGCCTATCACGACGACGGCAAGGACGGTGACGAGGTCGCAGGCGACCACCGCTACTCGAACCGCCTGGTGCCGTCGCAGTTTCCCAAGCTCGCCGCGAAGGCGCAGCAGGTCCACATCGAGGCGATCGTCGATGCGGGAGGCGTCAAGAAGCCGATCACGCGTGACTTCGCGTACGCGCCTCGCAAGGTGGCGGAGATCCTCGGCGCGACCGAGCAGGTGCGTGCCGGTCACCTCGTCGTCGAGCTCGAGGTGTTGATCGCCGAAAAGGGTCTCTACACGTTCGAGGCGAACGTGATGGCGCAGGACGGCACGCCGATCGTCTACGGTGACAAGAGCTTCCCGCTCGAGCCCGGGAAGCAGACCGCGCAGATCGCGATGTTCGGCCGCGCGTTCCACGAGAAGGGCAAGG
>JBBRBG010000162.1:0-20455 GCA_038206055.1 Haliangiales bacterium | reverse complement strand
AGGCGCTCGAGGACGCCCGCTGTACGCCCGCGGATATCGATCAGGTGCTGCTCGTCGGCGGCATGACCCGCATGCCGGCGGTACAGGAGAGGGCAGTCTCGATCTTCGGGAAGCCGGCGAGCAAGGGCGTCAACCCCGACGAGATCGTGGCCATGGGCGCCGCGGTGCACTCCGGGATCATGGGCGGCGAGCTGCAGGAGGTCGTGCTGCTCGACGTGACGCCGCACAACATGGGCGTGAAGGTCGCGGGCGACAAGATGTCCGTCGTCATCTCGGCGAACACGAGCATCCCGACGCGCGCGAAGAAGGTGTTCGCGACCACCGAGGACAACCAGACCTTCGTCGCCATCGAGATCTATCAGGGCGAGCACGATCTGGCGTCACGCAACCGGCGGCTCGGGCGGTTCGTTCTAGGCGATCTCAAGATCGCACCGCGCGGCCAGACCAAGGTCGAGGTCAGCTTCACGATGGATGCGGACGGCATCCTCGAGATCGCGGCCGCCGAGATCGGGACGGGACGTGCGGCGAGCGTGACCATCGAGGCGGCAAGCGGGCTCACGGCCGAAGAGATTTCACGCCTCGGCAACCGGCTCGGCCGACAGCAATAGTCGCCCGCGACGGCTGGTTCGTGGCGTGGGCCCGAACAGGCGATACCCCCATGGTTCCAGGAGTCACGTCGCAGAATCGGTGTTATGTCAACTCCGCGATGCGTAACTCAGGGAATTCAGGCGCCCCAGGTCCGGTTTCCCGAACATGCGGGCGATCGGCGTCCTGGTGGTCCTATCCGGTTTGGCGGCGGCAGATCCAGAGCCGGCGAAGCTGACCATCCCACTCGGGCCTTCGAAGGTCGTCGAGGTCGAGCCGTGGACACCACCGGCGAAGGTCGCGCAGAAGTATCCAGGCATGACGGGCGCGCCCTCGAACGCGGTCGTGATCGATCCAACCCCACACGGCGATGGTCAGCCGTGGCCGTACGGGATCTGGATCAAGCCGCCGGCCAGCCGCGATGACAACGTCATCACGATGGGCACCAGCGACCTGCCCGACTCCGCGGCCCTGTCCGCCCGGCTGGCCCGCGGCTTCGATGACTCGGTCGGCACCATCCTCGAGCTGCTGATGACGCCGCGGTTCATCCGGCAGCTCTGATGTCCGACAATGGGGTCCGACCCCATTATCGGACGAACGTTCCCTTGGCGCCGGCGGCGCGGATCAACGCCTTCTTGGTCGCGGGCACGTCGAATTTCATCGGGTCGAAGCCCGGCGCCTCGGCGGCGGTGACCGCGAGCTCCGCGGTGCCGGTGCCCAGCGGATCGGGCGTGACGGTCGGTAGCGTGACCGAGGTCGTGCCGTCGAGGACCGTGATGTTCCACAGGGTGTCGCCGTTCCGCGAGAGCTGCGCGGTGTGGAAGTTCCCGCCGCCGGTCAAGGAGATGGCGGCGCCTGCCCCCGCGCTCGGCGGCGCGAGCCAGCTCGGGATGGTCGCGGTGCCCGTGACGTTGTGGACGAACGCGGTGCTGAACGGCGTGGTCGCGGCGGCCGACGGCGTCGCGAGCGCGACGACCTCGTAGTGGCCGGCGAGCGCGCCCGTCGGTGATGGGACCTGCGCCGTCGTGAGCGTCGGAGACAGCCCCGGCAACGGGAACACCATGCGGCCGGCATCGCCGAGCGCGAGCTCGGGAATCGCAAGGACGTGACCGAGCCCCGAGGCCGGCGCGGGAAACGTCACCGCCAGCGGCATCGTGCCCGGGTGCATTACCAAGGACTCGGCGGCGACCTGCTGCCCGGCGGCCAGCGTCACCGGCTGCCCGACCGCGTAGCCGACGAGCTGGTAGGTGTCGTCGCTCAGATCCGAGTTGGTGCCGTGCGGATCGCCTTCGACAATGACGGCGCTGTGGACTTGCAGGCCGATGCGCGTGTTCATCTGCCAGGCGCAGCTGTTCGATAAGCCGGTATTGAGGCAGGTATTGAGCGGCGTGGTGCCCATCATCGGTTGCGCGATGCTGTTCTCGGGCGCGGCGGGGTCGTCGAGGAACGAATACAGGACGAGCCCGAGCATGTAGTGGCCGAACGCCGGGTTCGGCAAGCTGTTCCAGCCCGCGATGGTTCCCGCCACATGCGCAGTCGGCACGGTGCGATGCGATGGATCGAGCGGGAGGGTCACGTTGGCACCGTCGACGCCGACCCAGGTGGCGGCCGCGTGGCCGGTTGCGGTCGCGGTGACGGTCTGGGGAGCATCGACGCCGGTGAACGTCGCGAGGCCGGCGGCGTCGGTCATCTTCGTGGTGCCGCCGACCAGGACGGCAGCTCCGGCGATCGGGGTCGCCGAGTCGACCTCGACGACATGGACATGGAGCGTGCCTCCGAGCGGACCGTCGGCCACGCCGCCGCCGGCGACAAGCTTCGGATCGACACCGCTCGTATCGTCACCACCGCCACCACTGCTTCCGCCGCATGCGGCGACGAGGACGATCAGGACCATGCTCTTCATGCAGCCTCCTTGCGCGCAACGACACGATAGGTATTCGAGATCCGGGCCCGGGCCCACAGCGGCCCCACGAGGTTATCCACGAGAATTCCGGTGATGATCAACGGCGAGCCGAGCGTCCACACCAGCGCGCGCCAGGCACCGGCCACGGCACCTCGCTTGCGCCACGGCAGGTTCGGCGACGGCGCGATCCGGTTCAGGAGCAGCCAGGATGCGAAGAAGAAGTCGACCTTCTGGTGGGCGGCGCCGCGGTGCCACGTGATTGGCGTGAAGCCACGCTCGCGGAGCAGACGCTCGAGGTTCTTCACCGACAGCAGATTCAGGTGCTGCGGCTGGAACCACGGCAACCAGTAGCGGCCGAGGAGCCTACCGAGGACGAACTCCGGATCGGGGACCTCGATCAGGAGGCAACCCGCCGGCGCGAGCGCGGTATACGCGGCGTCGATCTCGGTCCGCGGATCGAGCGTGTGCTCGAGGTAGTGGCTCATGCTGATCGCGTTGTAACGTCCGGCGAGCTGCGGCGCGAGCTCGGGGAACAGGCCGCGATACGCGGTATCGACCCAGCCGCGGCGCTTCGCCTCGTCGATGCTCTCGCTCATGTCGAGGCCGTCGAAGTGAGTATCGGGGAGCTCTGTGCGCGCCGCGATGCAGAAGTGGCCATGACCGGCGCCGACATCGAGCCAACGGCTCGGCGCCGCGATCTCGCGGACCATCTTCGCGCGCGCGTGATACGGCTCCGCGCCGAAGCCGAAGATGAACTCCATCCCGGCTTCCCCGATCCCGTCGTAGAAGTCCTTGTAGTAGTACGCGAGGCCCTCGAGCGAGAGCCGCGGGTTCTGGAACAGGTGGCTGCACGCCCGGCAGCGCTCGATCGTGAAACGGCCTGGCTTGTGCTGGAGCAGATCGGAGTTCCGGAGGTGGACGACGAGGTCGCTCGCATCGCACATCGGGCAGGTCTCGCGGCGTGGCTCGTAGAACCGGTCGGTGCCGCCGGCGATCAGCGCCGCGTAGTCGGAGGTCGTCGCGATCATCGGCACGCGGCGGCGGCCGAACACGGTGCGCAGCAGCAGCCAGAGCTCGATCGGGAACCGCGCGACGAACACGAGCAACACATCGCGAGAGCGGAGCGCGCTGCCCGCGAGCGAGAGCAGTGGCTGCAGCTGCCACACACCGAGGGCGATCAGGCCGGGGATCGGGCGGAGCCAGATCCCAAGACCGAGGAGCGCCCACAGGAGCGGGAGCACGGCGAGCGCGATCGGCGTCGACGGGCCGATCATCGCGCGCAGGATCTCGAAGCGCTGCCGCGGATCGACGGAGCGTGCTCGCTCGGCCGGCGCGATCGCGAGGTCGCTCTTGCCGTAGTGCTTGAGCCGCGTCGCGAGAAGGACGAACGCGACATCATCGGTCGGCGTCGTCGCCACCGCGCGCGCCGCGAGCTCTTCGGAGACCAGGATCGCGTGGCCCGCGGTTCGGCCGGGCCCGAGGCGGTCAGTGCGGTACTTCGGTGGGTCGAGCAGCTGGAGGAGCGTCATCGCACGAATCGCGGGGAGGTCGCGCGGGATGAGATCAATGGCGTCGAGCCCGTGCTCGCGCGCGAAGGCGCTCGCGGCACGATGGGTTGCCTCGTCGACGGTGACGCCCGGGGCCGTGATGATCCGATGCGTCGCGGGCTCGTCCGACGGCGCGAGCCGAGAAAGTGCGCCTGCGCGGCCGCGCATGCGGATCGCGTCGAGCAGCAGCAGCGCGGCCAGCGCGTACAGGAAGTAGCTCACGCGACCGCCTCCAGGGATGTCCGGTAATGGGGTCCGACCCCATTGTCGGACAGCGCGCAGAGGAAGTAGCTCACGCCACGGCCTCCAGCGCGGTCGCCGCGGCCTCGGCGCCGCCGGCAGCGGCGAACGATGCGCGGATGCGCTGCGCGGCCTCGCGAAACCCTGGCTCGGTCAGCACGCGCGTCACGGCGGCCCGCAGCTCGTCGGGCTGAACGCGGCCAAACTTGACGCGGAGCCCTGCCCCGGCCGCGACGACCTGATCGGCAACGATCGGCTGATCGTCCTTGATCGGCGCGATCACCAGCGGCAGGCCATGCGCGAGCGCCTCGCAGGTCGTGTTGTGGCCACCGTGGCAGACCACCGCATCGAGGTGCGGCAGCAGCGCGAGCTGGGGCACGTAGGGGCGCACGATGAAGTTCTCCGGCGCATCGAACGTGGTCGGCGCCACGAGCACCACCTGCGGCTCGCGCAGCGCCGCGATCGCCGTCGCATAGAACCGACCGCTCGCCTCGGCGTTGACGGTCCCCATCGAGACCAGCACGCACGGCCGGCGGAGCTCGGCGAACGGGAACGGGGTCGCTTCGGGGCGATCGCTCAGCGATGGCCCGACGAACCGGTAGTGCGCCGGAAACCGCTCCGCGGGACCGACCAGCGCGGGCGTCGTGAATGCGATCACCAGGTGGGGCGAGAGCTCGCCGTGCTCGGTCGACGGCAGCCCGGCCTCGCGCTCGAGCTCTGCGAGGAGATCTTGGAGCCAGCGCTTCACCTGTGGCAGCGCGGCGAGCGGATCGGTGACGCCCGCAGAGGTGGTCGCGAGGGTGGCCCACGGGATCCCGCGCGCACGTGCGACGAGCCCACCCGCGACCGCCTGCTGGTCGACGACGAGCACGTCGGGCGCGAATTCGGCGACCGCCGCTTCGATCCCGGGCCGCATCTGGCGTGCGATCGGAACGAGGAAGTCCTCCCACAGGAACTTGAGGGCCGCGGCACCGCGCACCGTCTGCGCCTTGTCGGTGACTGCGCGCGCATGCTCGGGCGCCACTTGCTCCGGCAGGGCGAACAGCCGCGCGCCTTCGGGCAGCAACGGCCGCACCTTGCCCGGGTGACCGACCCACGCGACCTGATGGCCGCGTACCGCGAGCGCACGCGCGACGGAGATCGTCGGATTGACGTGGCCGGTCAGCGGCGGGACGACGAACAGGAACTTCATTGCAAGAACTCCACGACCCGGGCGCGCACGGCGGCGGTCGCCTCCCACAGCACCGAGTGCGAGCAGCCCGGCTCGAGGTGCAGCGTGCACGCCGGCAAGGTCCGCGCGAGCTCCTCGCCGCGCGCGCGCACATCGGACTGCTCGCCGTAGAGCGCGAGCGTGGGACAGGTGATCCGCGACAGCGCGGCAGAGGTCAGCGGCGGCGATGCGCGTAGATCCGCGATCAGCGACGTTCCGTCGACCAGGGCCTCGGCCGCCTGCGCGAGCCGCGTACGCTTGCGGTCGCTGTGCCGGCCAAGCCAGGCCTGGAACGACTCGCCGATCTTCGCGTCGCGCGCGTCGCCGCGGAGCGCGAGCGTGGCGGTCATCTGCTCCGCCCACCCTTCGGTGCCGTCGTGCGCATCGATCAGCGCGAGGCGAGCGACGCGGTCCGGATACGCGGCGGCGAACGCCAGCGCGACCAGACCACCGAAGCTGTTGCCGACGAGCGCGATCGGGCGTTCGATCGCGAGCGCCTCGATCAGCGCCGCGAGATCAGCGACGAGATCGCCGACCGCGTAGTGCGTCGCCGGGCGCTCCGACATGCCGTGGCCGCGGAGATCGTAGAGCACCACCTCGGCGCGCTCCGCGACCGGGTTCGCGAGCGTGAAGTAGAAGCTCGACAGGTTGTCCATCACCAGCCCGTGCACGAACACGACGGTGTGCTCGCCGCGGCCGAGCCGCTGGACGTGGTGCCGCACGCCATTCGCGACCACGTCAGCCATCGAGGTGCTCTGCGATCAGCCCGGTCAACGCGTCGCGCGCATCGAGGTGCAGGTAGTGGCCACCCGCGAGCACCTCGTGGCGGGCGCCGGGAATCGCCCCCGCGAGTCGCGCTCCGCCGGGTGCACAGGTCGAGCGATCGCCGTAGACGACGAGCGTTGGACAGCGCAGCCGCGCGAGCTCCGCGGGGTCAGGATCTCGCTCGGCGCGAAGATCCGCGACCAGCGAGGTCTCGAGCACGAGCCGGGTGAGCGCACGCACGAGCCGCTCACCGCGGCGACCGGTCGCGCGCATCTGTGCGGGCAGCGCCGCCGCGAGATCGCCGCCGTCGAGGAACGCCGCCACCTCGGCCACGCTCGAGGGCGGGACCGGCGCTTCGACGAGCACCAGCCGGCGCACGCGCTCCGGGTGGTCGAGCGCGAACCGGAGCGCGATCAGCGCCCCCCAGCTGTGACCGACGAGATCGATCGGCTCGGAGCCCGCCACGGCGGCGAGATCGCCGGCCATCGTGCGGACGTCGTAGCCGGAGGTGGCGTGCTCGCTGAGGCCGTGGCCGCGCAGGTCGTAGACGCGCACGCGATGCCGCTGCGCGAGCGCCGGCGCCGATGTGAAGTACCAGGAAGCGAGGCTGCCGATCAGGAGGCCATGCACCATCACGACCGGAGTGCCGCCATCGCCGAGATCCTGGACGTGGAGCGCCAGGCCGTTTGCCGCTAGGACTGGCATGACGCGATCAGCTCCACCAGGTCACCGACCGTGAGCGCGATGATCTGATCGAGCTCCTTCTTCGAGATCCAGTTAACGAAGTCGACCTGGTTTCCGTAATGGAGCTGCAGCTTCTCGGCGAGCGCCACGAACTCGATGCTCTCGAGCTCGAGATCACCGTTGAACGTCGTGGCCATCGTGATCGGGCCCGAGATCAGGATCGCATCTCCGGCGATCTCGACGACGAGCTTCTCGACCGTGCGAAGGATCTCGTCCTGGCTCATGGCGACGTCCAGGCGATGATGTAGTCGCCATCGCGACGGGTCTCGATCTCGCGCTCGCCGATCCTCAGACGATCGCCCTCGCGCGCCACGACCTCGAAGCGTTTCGGATCGGTGATCCCCGTGCCGAGCGCCTTCGCGGCGGCTTCCTTCGCGGCCCACAGACGCGTCAGCCACTCGTCGCCGCCATCCCCGAGCGCACGCTCCGCGGCGGTGTACGCGATCCCGGCGAATGCTTCGGTCCGCGGCTCGATCCGCTCGATGTCGATGCCGACCTCGTGGTCAGCGACGATCGCGACCGCGAGGTCGTCCTTGTGCGCGACCGAGACGTGCTCGCCGCCGTCGATCACGGGCCTGCCGCTCGGCTCGTTCGTGACCTCGATCTCGACCGGGAAGATCGGGCCCGCGCCACGGGCCCACCGATGCTGACGGACCGCGTCCTTGATCGCGATCCGGCCGAGCAGCCAGCCGCGGCGTCCCCGCGGTCCCAGCGCGTCGTGCGCGCTGCGTTCGCGCTCGCCCAGATAGCGCCGCATCATCAGCTCGCGCGATGCGGCACCGCGCCAGTGCTCGGTGACCACGACGTAGTCCGCGACGGGGACCGCGAGGGCGCTGGTCTCCGGATACATCAACACGGCCCACACGGGGTCGTCGCTGTCGAAGCGGCGATCCTCCCAGCCATCGATGCGCGCCCACACCTGGCCGGCAACGATGAGCTCGAGATCTGCGCGGACCTCGCGGTCCTGGACGTGGCGCATCCGCACGCGACACGCGACCCGCGCGCCGATGCTCGGATCGGGTGCGAACAGCGCGATCCGATCGATCTTCACGGGCATCGCGAGGCGGTCGCGCGTCTCGGTGTGCATCACCCACCAGCCCATGAGCTGACCGGCGCAGTCCAGCAATGCCCCCGGCGCGGCGAGGACCTCGATCGAGCCATCGACGCCGTTGTCGCCGATCGGCCCGAGCTCGGTCACGCCCTGGTACTGCGGGCCGTGGAACATCCAGCGCTCGTCGTACATGCGACGGGCGTCGAGCGGTGCCGGCCGCGGATCGACGAGCGAAGGCTGCGCCGGTGCGGGCGCCGCCGGATAGCGGTCAGCGAGCACGACCGTCGCGCGCGCGTAGCCGGGAATCTCGACGTCGATCCGATCGACGCCGCGTGCGGTGATCTCCACGTCGACGCTCGGCGCCACCGCGAGCCAGCGGAACGCGCGCACGTCCTCGACAGCGATCGCCACCTTCTCGGGGGCGAGCCGGCGCGCGGCATCGATCATCATCTCGATCGTCATCGTCATCGGCACGACCGGAAAGCGATCGGCGACCGCGGGCCAGTGCGCGGGCTGGCGATAGAAGCAGTGATCGATCAGCGCCGGCACGCTCTCGACGGAGAGGCTGCGCCGGACCACGGCCTGTAGCGGGCGCGTCTTCGCCCGGTACGCGTCGACGACGGCGCGGCTCGCCGCGGCGGCCTCGTCGAGCGTCGCGAGGAGCTCGGCCAGCACCGGATCGTCACCCGCGGCAGGACGTGGTGGAGCGCCGAGGGCGAGCGGCGCCACCCGTTCGCCGATCCGGATCAGCGGGACGCCCAGCTCGAGCGGCATGCCGCGCCGGGGCGATACTTCTCTCGCGCGCGGCTCGATCTCGGTCGTGAACCCATCGACCCACAGCGCCGCGGAGAGCCGGGCGAGCTGGCCGGCGTGCGGCGAGGCGCCGGCGATGGCGAGGTGGTCGCGGCCGCGCAGCGTATCGTCGACAAACCCCGCGACGCTGCCCACGCCGAGCTGGACGAACGCGCGCACGCCCGTGGCGTACAGTTGCTCGACGAGCTCGCGAAACCGGACCGGTTCGACGAGGTGCTGGATCGCGAGGGCACGGATCGCCGCCGGATCATCTGGATATGGCGCGCACGTGGTGGCCGACCACAGCGGGACGCGCGGGCGCTGTAGCGCGAGCGTGGCGATCCGCGCGCGATGGGGCGCGAGGTAGTCTGCGAACAGCGGGGAGTGGAAGCCGGAGCGGAACGGGAGCTCCTGGCACAGCACGCCGCGCTGGCCGAGCCGCTCGATCGCCATGCGCACGCGATCGCGGCGACCGCACACGATGCTCTGGTGGGGACAGTTGTCGTGCGAGACCGCGATCGCGTCGAGGCCATCGAGGGCGGCGCGCGCTCCCTCGGCGCTGCACCCCACCGCGGCGAACACCACGTCGGGCACCTCGAGGCTGGCCGGCAGCTCGTCGAGGAACGCATCGACGGCGCCCGGCGGAATCATCTCGCTCGCGACCATGCCGGTCCACTCGCCCATGCTGTGGCCCGCGATCGCATCGGGCACCGCACCGAGCCTCGCGACGGCAGCTGCGAGATGACGCCCGAGGGCGAACACGCCCCGGCCGCGGGCTTCGAGATCCGAGGCGCCGATCGCTGCGGAGATGGCGGGCGAGACGTCACCGAGCTCGCCGAGATTCGCGGCAAACGTCGCCTCGATCCCGGGGAACACGAACGCGAGCTTCCCGCCGTCCGCGGCGAGCCCGCGCGGTGTGAACCAGATGTCCTTGTTGCCGCGCCACGCCGTCCCGCGCTCGAGGACCTTGTGCGCGAGCGCGCGCCGCTCGGGCGTGGGATCGAGGACCGCGAGGCGCAACGCCGATCCGGCCCCCGGCGCAGGCTCGGCTGCGTCGAGCGCGGCATGCAGCTCGTCGATCGAATCGCCGGCGATCGCGAGCACGCGCGGTCGCTGGATCGCGGCGGCCCGGCGAGATGCCGTCCGGACGGCCGAAGGGTGCGCCTCGAGCACGACGTGCGCATTGATCCCGCCGAACCCGAACGCACTGACGCCGGCTCGCCGCGGCAGTGGCCCCCACGGCTCGGCGGCGGCCGGGATGCGGAACCGGGTGCGCGCGAGCCCGTCGTGCGGCTCCTCGCAGTGAAGACTCGGCGGAACAACACCATGATGGAGGGCGAGCGCGGTCTTGATGAGCCCGGCGGCGCCCGCGGCGGGCATCGCGTGACCGAT
This sequence comes from Haliangiales bacterium, assembly GCA_038206055.1. Lineage (GTDB taxonomy): Bacteria > Myxococcota_A > Polyangia > Haliangiales > Haliangiaceae > JABFXX01. The sequence continues at coordinate 10,226 of JBBRBG010000162.1, read as the reverse complement.
CATCGACTTCACCGAACCGAGCGCCGCGCGTGGCCCGCTGGACTCCCCGAAGAACTGCGCCAGCGCGGCGAGCTCGACCTCGTCACCCGCGACCGTCGCCGTACCGTGCGCTTCGATGAGCCCGACGGTGGCGGGATCGCGTTCGGCAGCGCTCCACGCCGCGCCGAGAGCTGCCATCTGGCCGTCCGCACGCGGTCGCATCGCGCTCGATTCGCGTCCGTCGCTCGATACCCCCGTGCCGAGGATCACCGCATAGATCCGATCGCCGGCGCGCTCCGCATCTGCGAGCCGTTTGAGCACCACGACGCCGGCACCCTCGCCGAGCACGATGCCATCCGCCCGACGATCGAACGGCCGGATCGCCGAGCTCTTGCTGAGCGCTCCGAGCTCCGAGAACACGCTCCAGAACGTGACGTCGTGGCAGACGTGCACGCCGCCGGCGACGATCACATCACACCTGCGGTCGGCGAGCTCGCGGCAGCCGTGGTCGATCGCGAGCAGCGAGCTGGCACACGCTGCATCGATCGTGTACGCCGGGCCGCGCAGATCGAGCCGGTTCGCGATCCGGGACGCAGCGAGGTTCGGCACCAGGCCGATCGCGGCTTCGGGGCCGACCTCGCCTGCCCCCGCGCGAAACGCCGTGCGGATCGCGTCGATGGTTGCCGCGTCGAGATCGGGGAGCAGCTCGTGGAGCGTGGTCACGAGCTGCTGCGACATCCGGACCCGATTCGCGAGACGCGCCACGCCGGGCGTGAGATACGCGCCGCGCCCGAGGATCACCCCTGCCCGCTCGCGCGCGATCGTGCCACCGGCGTCGGCGAGCGCGGCCGCGGCAACGTGCAGCGAGAGCAGCTGATCAGGCTCGGCAGCTGCGGCGGCGATCGGCATGATGCCGAATTCGATCGGATCGAAGCTCGGCGCGACGAATCCCCCGCGCTTGCAGGCGAAGGCGTCGCGAAACGCAGGATCGAGGCGCTGTGCGGGAACGTCGGTGATCGCGTCGACGCCGGTCTCGATGTTCGACCAGTACGTATCGAGATCCGCTGCCCCGGGAAACACCGCGGCCATCCCGACGATCGCGATCGGTTCAGGCATGGCCTTCGTGGCCGCGCACGAACGCACGCGGATCGGTCGCGCTGAGGATCACCTGCTCGTCCCGCCCGCCGTACAGCTCGGCGAGCAGCGCCTCGACGCCGCGCGCGGGATCGATGAGGCCAATGCCGCGGCGCGAGTACTCGCGCTCGAGATCGACCGCCATCCCGGTACCGCTCCACGGCCCCCAGTCGATCGAGACGACGCGGCCCGCGATCCGTCGCTGCAGCGCCCACGCGATCTTGTCGAGGGCGTCTCCGCCCGCGGCGTAGTCCGCTTGCCCGCGGTTCCCGAACGCCCCCGAGATGCTCGAGAACAGCACCACCAGGCGCACGTCATCGCGCAGGCGGAGAGCCAGGGTCTGTGCGCCGGCGAGCTTCGTCGCGAACACGCGCTCGAAGGACTCGCCGGTCTTGTGCCGCATCAGCTTGTCCTCGAGCACGCCCGCGCCGTGGATCACACCGTCGATCCGTCCGTGACGGCGGTACAGGTCGTCGATCAGCTCGCCGAACGCAGGCGTCCGGACGTCGACGACGTGATAGGTGGCGCGATCCCCGAGCGTCGCGAGCGTCGCGCGGATCTCGCGATCAGCGAGCACGCGGAGGCACCGCACCTCGATCTCGGCCGGCGTCGACACGGTCTTCCCGAGCAACGATCGGAGCGAGCGCGCGTCGCTGGCCGGGGCGAGTGACGGATCTTCGTCGGCCGGGAGAGGCGAACGCCCCACGAGCTCGATCCGGCACCCGTACTTCTGCGCGAGCGCGATCGCGGCCTTCGCGGTGATGCCGCGAGCCCCACCGGTGACGAGCACGATGGAGCTCGCATCGAGCGCGGGCTCTGCGCCCTCCCCGAGCTGCGCGAGGGTCGCCGGCACGACCTCGAGGCACGAGCGCGTTCCGCCGACGTACCCGATCTCGATGTGGTCATCCGCGGCGTGGAGCTCCGCGTGAAGCAGCGCTGCCGTGTCGCCGCCATCGAGGTGGACGACCCGTGCCGTGATGTTCGGCCATTCCGCGGCGAGCGTCTTGACGAGCCCTGCAGGGCCGCCGACGCCCGCACGGCCGAGATCACCGTGCATCGTCGCGACGAGCACCTGGCGCGCGCCGCCGATCGCCGCGCCGCGCACCCGCTCGAACAGTCCGCGCATCGAGCTGACACCGTCGACGACCGCCAGGTCGACGAACACGTCGACGGCTTCGATCGAATCCCCCGGTGCGACGTGCCGCACCTCCGCACCTTCGGCCCGGAGGCGAGCGCCGAGCTCGAGGCCCGCGTCTGCGCCGTCGAAGATCGCGAAGCGAACGCCCGAAAACGTCGAATGACCGTTGAGCGGTGCCGGTGCGGGACGGACCTCCAGCCGGTACCGGCGGATCTCGGAGGGAGCGGGCGCCGTGGTGATCATCTCCTCGAGCTCGCTCGCCGGCGCCGCCGGGGTCGCATCCGCCGCGAGCCGCTCTGTCAACCAGGCGACGAGCGCGCGCAGCGTCTTCCGGGTGGCGAGCTCCTCGACGATCGCGTCGGCGTCGCCGGCGCCGTTCTCGACGCGGAGCCCGAGCCGCTGGGCGAGCTCGCCGATGATCTCGATCCGCTTGATCGAATCGATGCTGAGATCGGCCTCGAGGTCGAGGTCGACGCCGAGTGTCTCGATCGGGTAGCCGGTTCGCTCGCTGACGATCGAGAGGACGAGCTCCATCGGATCCACCGGCCCGGCGGGGACCGCGAGCGGCGCCGGTGCGGCGACGACGTCGATCACCCGCGCGACCGGCGCCTCGATCATCGGTGCGGGGACCGACCCGAGGTACGACAGCATGACGTCCCGCTGCGCGGTGATCATCGACCGCATGGTGCGGAGGTACTCGATCACCACGGCGTCGCGGTCGGCGACAGGCGCGGCGGGCGCGATCACCACGGGCTTCGCCTTCGCGGGTGCGGGTCCGGACGCGGGCCGTGCCGTGTGCCCGTTGACGAGCCAGCTCGCCGGCTTGGCGGGGACGGCGCCGGCATCGAGCATCGCTGCATCGCGGTCCCAGAACAGCGGCTCGAGATCGAGCTGGACCCCCGCTGCGGCGAGCGCCGCGAGCGCGGGCAACAGGCCGCCGTCGATCGCGATCGCGAGGTGTGGTCTCGCGCCGAGGATCTCACCGACGAGGCGGGTCAACACCTGACCCGGCCCGGCCTCGATGAAGATCCGCGCGCCGTCCGCGTACATCGCCTCGATCTCGTCGGCGAACTGCACGGGCTGGGCGAGCTGGGTCGCCAGCAGGGCGCGGATCGCCGGCACGTCTTGCGGATATGGCTTCGCGGTGACGTTCGACCACACGGGGATCCGCGGGACCCGCACGGTGACAGCCGCGAGCTCGTGTGCGAACGCTTCGCTTGCCGCGGCGACGGTCGGGCTGTGGAACGCGCAGGCCACCGAGATCCGCTTCGCGCCGATACCCGCGGCCTTCACCCGCGCGACCGCGTCTTCGACCGCGGAGACCGGCCCCGAGATCACGCACTGCTTCGGCGAGTTGTGGTTCGCGATCACCACGCCGCAACCGTCGACGATCGGCGCGACGACGGCTGCCGCCGCGGCGACGGCGGCCATGGTGCCCGGATCGGAACCAGCGGCCGCGAGGATGCACTCGCCGCGGGCGGCGCTGAGGCCGAGCAGCTCGGCGTCATCCAGCGCACCCGCGATGCCCAGCGCTGCGAGCTCGCCGTAGCTGTGGCCGGCGATCATGTCGGGGCGCACACCGACGGATTGCAGCAGCTCGGCGACCGCCAGCTCGGCGACCCCGAGCGCCGGCTGCGCGACGCGTGTGTCGGTCAAGGCGTCGACCTGCGCTGCACGCGCTTCCTTGGTGAACGCCTGGGCCGGGAACATCGCCGGCGTCCACGCGGCACCGAGCTCGAGCCAGCGGTGGAGACGTGGGAAGGCGACGAACAGCTCGGCGAGCATGCCGGGCTTCTGACTGCCCTGCCCCGGGCACAGGAACGCGAGCTTGCCCGCGACCGGCGCCGCGACGAACACGTGGCGATGGGGCCGGCCCTCGCGTGCGGCCGCGAGCTTGGTGCGCAGATCGGCGAGGCCGTCGGCGACGATCGAGATCTGGACGGGTCCGCGATCGTCGGCCGCGGTGCGCGCCAGATCGCGGAGCCGAGGCTCCGATGCGAGGAGCTGCTCGATCCGGGCGAGCGCCGCAACGCGATCTTCACCGTGCGCGAGCACGAGCTCGGACGGCCACGCATCCGTCGCATGCGCGCGCTCGCGATGCGAGGTCAGCACCGCGTGGAAGTTCGTGCCGCCGAACCCGAACGCACTCACTGCCGCGACGCGTTCGTCGGCGATCCATGGCCGCGCCTGATCGAGGAACACGAACGGACTGGTCGCGGGCTGCCACGCGGAGCTCGGCTGCTTGATGTTCGACGTCGGCGGCAGGACGCCGTGGTGGATCGCGAGCGACGCCTTGATCAGCCCGGCGATTCCTGCGGCGCACTTCGTGTGACCGATCTGGGACTTGATCGATCCGAGCACGCACGCGCCCGGGACCGCGCCCGCACGCCGATACACCTCGGTCAGCGTGGCGAGCTCGGTGCGGTCGCCGACGACCGTACCGGTGCCGTGTGCCTCGACGAGGCCGACCTGCGCCGGCGACACACCCGCCTGCCGATAGGCTCGATCCAGGGCGCGAACCTGGCCTTCCTGGCGCGGCGCGGTGAGGCCGAGGCTCTTGCCATCGCTCGCCCCGGCGATGCCTTTGATCACCGCGTAGATCCGGTCGCCGTCGCGCTCGGCATCGGCGAGCCGCTTGAGCACGACGCACCCGACACCCTCGCCGAGTACGATCCCGTCGGCGCTCGCATCGAACGTGTGGCACTGCCCGGTCGGCGACAGCGCGTGCACGCTCGCGAACAACAGATAGTCGTTGATGCTGTTGTGGAGGTCCGCGCCGCCGCACAGCACCATGTCGGAGGTGCCGGCGACCAGCTCCTTGACCGCCATGTCGAGCGCGGCGAGCGACGCGGCGCAGGCCGCATCGACGGTGAAGTTGACGCCGCCGAGGTCGAGCCGGTTCGCGATCCGGCCTGCGATCACGTTCGACAGCACGCCCGGGAACGAGTCCTCGGTCAGCACCGGCAACGCGGCATCGAGCGCCGCGGGTAGCGGGCCCGCCCACTGAGGGAACATCGCGCGGAAGTTGTATGCGCTCGACAGATCGGTGCCCGCCTCGGCGCCGAAGATCACGGCCGTGCGCTCGCGATCGAACGCCCGGTCGGCATAGCCGGCGTCGGCGAGTGCGCGGCGCGCGATCTCGAGCGACAGGAGCTGGACGGGCTCGATCGCGGCGAGCGACTTTGGCGGAATCCCGTACGCGAGCGGGTCGAACGGCACGTCGGAGAGGAAGCCGCCCCACTTGCACGGGGTCTTGCGGCCGGCATCGGTGCCAGTCGCGGCCGGGTCGTAGTAGGTCTCGACGCTCCACCGCTCGGGCGGGACCTCGCGGATCGCGTTCTTGCCGGCGACGATGTTCGCCCAGAACGCATCCGTATCGTCGGCCCCGGGGAAGATCGCGGCGAGCCCGATCACCGCGACGTCGTTCGCCGCGTTGGCCCCACCGCGCGTGCCCTCGCCCTGTGTGCTCCGTGCCGCGGCGTCGACCACCCACGCGGTTCCGTCGGCGCTGACCTGCTCGTGGAGCTCGGCGACCGAGCAGGTCGAGCGCCGGAGCGCCGCCACCTGGCCGATCATGTACATCCCTTCGCGCTGCTGCACCGCGAGGTCGACGCGCGCGATCTGATCGCCCTCGCGGCGCCGGCCCGTCGCCGCGATCCGCAACCGGCCGAGGTTGAGCTGCTCCAGGGTCGCCCACACCTCCTTCGTCGCGATGCCGTCGCCGACGAGGCGGTCCTTCTCGCGCGTGAACGCACCGACGAACTCGGTATCGGCGCAGCGCGTGGCGTGCCCCGGCGAGGTCTCGAGCAGGACGGTTCGATCACATGCGATCGCCGCATCCTGGAAGCCGCGCTCGATCGCGCCCGCGGCGACCGCTTCATGGGTGAACAGATACGCGGTGCCCATCAGCACGCCGATGCGTGCACCGCGTGCGGCGAGCGGCGCCGCCATGGCCGCGACCATCGCCGCCGAGCGCGCATCGTGGATGCCGCCGGCGAACAGCACGCTGAGCTCCGCCGGATCGGGGTGCTCGAGGAGCCGGGAGATCTGGGCCTCCCACAGCGCGAAGCTGGTGCGCGGACCGACGTGGCCGCCGCACTCGCTCCCCTCGAACACGAACCGGCGCGCACCATCGCGCAGGAACAGATCGAGGAGCCCGGGCGACGGGACGTGGAGATAGGTCTGGGTGCCCTGCGCTTCGAGCGGGTGCGCCTGCGACGGACGACCGCCGGCGATCAGCGCGATCGGCGGTGCGATGTCGCGCATCACGGCGAGCTGCTGCTCGCGGATCTCCGGCGGCACGAACCCGAGGATGCCAACGCCCCACGGCCGGTCGCCGAGCAGCGCCGCGGTCTCGGTCAGAAGATCGCGCACCTCGGGGCCGGTCATCAGCGTGAGCGCGAGGAACGGGAGGCCACCCGCGGCCGCGACCGACTCGGCGAACCGAGCGCGATCCGAGACGCGCGACATCGGCCCCTGCGCGATCGGGTACCTCAGGCCATGTGCAGCAGCGAACGGGGCGCCGGGAGCGAGCGGGCGATGCTCCGCCGCGAGCGCGAGGTGCCGGGCGATCGAAGCCCGGATCCCCCCGACGAGCTGCGCCACGGTGCTGTACCGCTTTGCTAGGCCACGTGCGATCGCACCGTCCTGGCCGAGGGGGAGGAAGCTCGTCGCGAGGCCGTCGCCGCCGAGCCGGGCGGGATCGAAGGCCGCGGGCTTCGCGATCGGTAGATCGGGGCGCGTGTAGACGCGATGGCCGGCGACCACCGTGGTCTCGCTCCCGTCCATCGCGGCGATCGCGGCCTGGATCTCCGCGGGGAGCGAGGACTCCCGGAGGAGTGCGAGCTGCGTATCGAGGACGACGCCGGCGGCACCACCCGCGATGCACGCCGCGGCGGTGTGCTCGCCGATGCCGCCCTGCGCCCAGACGCCGACGTCGAGCGCGCCGATCAGCCGCTGCACGAGGACGAACGTCGTCTCGTCACCGATCCGTCCGCCGGCCTCGCAGCCCTTTGCGATCACGCCGCTCGCGCCCGCTGCGATCGCTGCGACCGCGTCCTCGAGGCACGTGACCTGCGCGAGCACGCGGCGCGGCAAGAACCGCGCGACATCCGCCGCGCTCGTCACGATCACCGTGGTGACATTGGCGGGCAGCTCGTCGATCACGCGCACGTCGGGCACGCGCACGCCGAACGCGCGGACCATCTGACTCGTCGCCGCGAGCGCGCGGTGCGCTGCGACTGGGTCGCGGCCGAGATCGAGCACCCCGAGGATGCCCGCGTTCCACGCCGCCACGACCAGACCCACGTCGGGTCGTTCGAGCGGCGTCAGGCCGATCACGTCATCGCGTACTGCAGCTCCCATGCGACCGGGGCACGGTACTCAAGTAACCCCTCCAAGATCGAGCCCTTTTTCCGTTACCATTTGCACGGTTCGTAGTGGTGATTGCATGAAGGTCTTGATCGACGACGTGTTCCCGCAAATCACCTGCCTGGCGTACGAATCCCTGTACTTCGACGAGGCGTTCAACGACGCGGTCGGTCAGGCGCTACATCTGGGGCGTCAGCTGATGCACTTGGAGCGCACCCCGGAGCGGATCGTGCGCCGGGTTGGGTACGAGCCCGCGCGGGACCCGGGCTCTCCGGCCGGGCAGGCCTTCGGGACCTCGCGGGCGAGCTTCATCGAGGAGCTCGAGTACGACGTGCGGTCGCGCCGGGGCGAGTGGCGCACGATCCCCAACGTGTTCCCGGATCGGGTTCGCAACGCCGGGACGATCGAGATCGTGGAGGTGCCGACCGGCGTGCGCCGCATCGTGCGCGGCGAGGTCAAGGTCTCGATGTTCGGGTTCGGTCGGCTGATCGAGAAGATGGTCGTCGCCGAGATCGACAAGAGCTACGCGAGCACGACCCGGTTCACGAACGAGTGGATCGCACAACGCGCGCCGTGAACACCACGGTCGGCGTGACGCGATCGGGATGCGGTAGCCCCCAGGCCGCGGCGACATCGGTCGCGGCGATGGCCGAGACCTCGGTGAACCCGGCGTCGCGCAGCTCGGCGAGCACGCCGGCGCGGGTCCGTGCATCCCGCTCGAACGTTCGACCACCCGTGAACCGCTTCATCGCAGCCTCGAGGAGGCGCCCACTGATCCCGGGCGGCGGCTCCTCGTCGGTGGGCACGAGATCGAACACGAAGCGCACGTCACCGAGCCGGGCGACCTTCGCGAACAGGCGGCGCCGCGCACCGGCGTCGAGGTACATCGCGAGGCCCTCGGCGATCACGACGACCGGTTCGCCGCTCGCGAGCGCTGCCAGCTCGATCGTCTCCACATCGCCGGCGACCAGCTCGAAGCCTGCACGCCCCAGCACCGCGCGCCCCCTGGAGGTCCGCTCGAGGAGCTGCCGCTTGTGAGCGATCACCGCCGGAAGATCGACCTCGACGTAGTGGACGCGCTCCGCGGACATGGTGGCGCCGCGCCGCGACAGCCCGGCCGCGAGCTCGACGATGCGCCGGGGGTGCCACGTGCGCACGAGCTCGTCGATCATCGTGTGGCGGTGAACGAGTGCGTAGCGCAGCGGCGTTCCGCGGCGCACCACCCCGAGCACCGCATTCGTCACGTCGAACACTCGCTTGGCATCGACGGTCGTGAACAGTTCCGCGCACGGCAGCTCGGCCCACGCCCAGACCTGGGAGGTGTAGAGCGCCGTGATCGAGAGGTCACCCATGGCGGTTGCGGCTCGGAGAATATCCGAATCGCGCGACGGGCCCGGCGCCGGGGCGCTTGCTAAGGTGCCGCGTGGCCGCTGATCCGCTCGCGCCGTTCGGCCCCATCACGCGGACGTGGTTCCAGCAGAGCTTCGCCGCCCCCACGCCGGTCCAGACCCGCGGCTGGGCGCAGATCGCCGGTGGCCACCACACGCTGATGCTCGCGCCGACCGGCAGCGGCAAGACCCTCGCCGCGTTCCTGTGGTGCCTCGATCGCCTCGCGCACTCCCCTGCCGGCGCCGGTACGCGCGTGGTCTACGTGTCGCCGATCAAGGCCCTCGCGTACGACGTCGAGCGTAACCTGCGCGCACCGCTCGCCGGCCTGCAGGCGCTCGGCGCGGGGACCCAGATCAAGGTCGACGTGCGTACCGGTGATACGCCGCCGAAGGAGCGCGAGCGGCAGCGCAAGGAACCCGGCCAGATCCTGATCACCACGCCAGAATCGCTGTACCTGGTGCTCGCAGGTCGCCAGCGCGAGCGGCTCCTCGGCGTGGACACGATCATCATCGACGAGATCCACGCGCTCGCGCCGACAAAGCGCGGCATCCACCTGGCGCTCAGCCTCGAGCGGCTCAGCCACCTCGTGACCGCGGCCGGCAACCCCGATCCGCAGCGCATCGGTCTGTCGGCGACGCAGCGGCCACTCACGGAGGTCGCGAAATATCTCGGCGGCGACCGCCCGGTGGAGATCGTGGATGCAGCGGCGAAGCCACGGATCGATCTGCAGGTCGTCGTGCCCGCGCCCGAGATGGATAACCCAGGCACCGCGGGCCGGGATGGCGGCGGGATGTGGCCGCTCATCCACCAGCGGCTGCTCGAGATGATCCTCGCGCATCGCCAGACCATCGTGTTCGTCAACTCGCGGCGGCTCGCGGAGCGCCTCAGCCAGCAGCTGACCGAGCTCGCGGTCGCCACGGGGGTGTCTCCCGAGGGCGTGGAGCTCGTGCGCGCGCACCACGGCTCGGTGGCGCGGCATCAGCGCGTGGAGATCGAGGAGGCGCTGAAGTCGGGCCGGCTGCGCGCGATCACGGCGACCAGCTCGCTCGAGCTCGGCATCGACATGGGGACGGTGGATCTCGTCGTCCAGGTCGAGTCACCGGGTGCGGCGTCGCGCGGACTGCAGCGCATCGGCCGCGCGGGTCATCACGTCGGCGGCACGAGCATCGGGCGGATCCTGCCGAAGTTCCGCGGCGACCTGCTCGAGGCGACGGTC
>JBBRBG010000161.1:0-20506 GCA_038206055.1 Haliangiales bacterium | reverse complement strand
GAGAGATCAGCACTTTACATTGGGGCGGCGGAGCTGATCGATCCCCGACCCGTCCGCCAGCTCGCAACCCTCGACACCGAAGTGGGGCTCCACACATTTCCCGTGGAGAACGGTGCGCCGATCATCCTCGATCCACGCGTGACCCGAAACGGTCTTGCGTGCGGCATGGCTGCGATCACGAGCGGCCCGGTGGCCATCGAGACGTGGGACGCGATCGAGTGGACGGCGCAGCTCGCGGAGGCCGGTGCGGCGAACGTGCGAAACGGACCCTCCCGCGTGCGCAGGGCGCGCAACGCGGTGATGGATCTGATCGAGCACGGCGCCGCGCCGGCCTCGCCGGAGGTGATCGAGGCCATCGGCTGGATGCTCGCGCTCGCGGAGAGGGTTGCGCGCAAGTACGGATCACGGGCAATCCAGATCGTCCGCACGACGGCCCAGGCCATCGCGGACCTCGCCGATGAAGCGATGGCCCGGCAGCACCGGAACATGCCTTGGCTCTTGGCCGCCGCGCAGTTCATTCCGCCCGAGTATCGATCGGCCCTCGCAAAGATCGGCATGAACGTTGGTGCCTCCGTGCTTCGCCAGAAGCTCGCGAGCCACGGCATCGGCGACGACATGGTGGGAATGGTCGAGGAAGAACTGAACCGCGAAGGGCTGACGCTCGGCACGATCGCCAAGCCGCGGAGGATGCCCACGCTCGAGACCATGTTCGCACCCAAGACCACCATGGCGCCCAGGGCGGCCTAGGAATCGTGATGAAGCCTTACACCGAGGAGAAGAACATGCGCCCCGCATCGGAGCACCACAACGCGAACAACGTGAGCTGGGCGGAGCTGTGCTCGATCTATGAACGAGCACGCACCGCGGTGGACGACGAGGACGAAATGCCGGACTTGTCCAAGCTCGGCTACCTCGTGAGGGACGCGCGTTCGTCGCGTTCACGGCGCCGCCAGCGTCGCGACTAGTCCGCGCCGAAGGCCATCGCGCCTTCGCGCCTAACGACAGGACTGATGGCCGCGTCGCGCATGGTGCGCGACATGGCCGAGTGAACTCGCTCGCCGCGTGCGGGCATGGCCGGGTGTTGCCCGGCGCAAAGGAAGATGACCGTGAAGAAACCCAGAACGAAGCAGAGGAATGTGATTCGCGCGCCCGAGAGTGACGCCGCGGATCCCCTGGACTGGACGCCGCTGTTTGGCGCGTTCCAACAGGCATTCGAGTGGGCGCTCGACGTCGCCGCGCAGCTCGCGCACGACTACCCGGAGGAGGTCGCCGCCGTCGAGCGCGTGCGGCGGTTCATGCGCAAGCGCATCGCCGGGATCCCGGCGCACGTGCGCGTCGATGACGTGTTGTTCACGTTCGGGCTGCTGATTGGCGCGATCGAACGTGACCTCGGGCCGCTCGACGCGATCGGTGCAGCCGATGCAGTCGATGCCCTCGATGCGTTCGATGTGTTCGATGCGTTGGGCTCGTGGTTCGCGCCGATGCCGATGCGTCTGCCGAGCGCGGCCGAACTGTGGGACCGCACGGTCCCGCGCCACTTCCACCCCGCGCAGCGGATCGGCTCGTCGCTGCGCTTTGCGAGCGCCTAGGAGGACATCATGGCCAAGAAGAAGAAGCACAAGTACAAGCACGCGTTCACCCACCGCAACGCGGCGCCACGCGCGCCGCGCGCGGGCAAGCCGGAAGACGAGACCGCGACGCATCGTCTCGGCTACACCGCCGCGGGAGCCGCGGGGAGCGCACTCCTCGGCGCGCTCCTCGCGCGCCAGGGCTGGGCGCCCAAGACCATTGCGGGGACGTTGACCGCGGTCGGCGCGGGCCTGGCGTGGAAGGGCGAAGGCTCGACGACCAAGAGCCTCGGCGCGGGCACGATGTCCGCCGCGGGCGCGCAGCTCGCGATGATGATGATCGACGATCATCAGACCAAACAGGAGGTGAAGGTCGCGGCGGTCGTCAAGAAGCCGGCGAACGCGGACGACCTGCCGCCCGGCTCGCTCGAGAACGCGTTCGAGCGGGCGCGCGAGCGGCTCACCATCGCGGGCGGTTACGCCGCGAACTAGGAAGCACGGAAGCACGCGCACGATCGGGGGTCGGGGTCACGCGAGCGGCACGAGGCGCGGACCTCAACCAAGGAGACACTATGGAAGACTACGCAGACATCTACTACGTGGACACGCGCAACGCGGATTCCCGCGACCACCGCGCCCACACCCCTGCGGGCTGGCGCCCGTCGTCGGGACCGGCGAACTCGCCGTCGAGGCAGGTCATCGTCAACCCGGCGCCCGCCGGCTACCCCGTCGCGCCGTACTCGCGGCCGATGGCGTATCCGCCGAGCTACCCCATGGCCTATCCGGGTCAGGGGTATACGGGGTCGGGACAGACGGCGCTCGGGAGCTTGTTCGGTGGAATGCCCGTCGGTCAGATCCTCGATCTGGTCGCTGTGGCGTTCGCCGCGCTTGCCCCGCTTCCGCAGGCACCGACCGCGACGAGGGACACGAGCACGGATGTGGGCAACCTGATCTTGTATCAGGGAGCGCTCGCCGATCACGCCAAGCGTGACGAGCGGATCCGGACCCTCGGCTCGCTGGTCGGAAAGCTGGTCGGTTAGTCATGGGGACGCCGATCTACCAGGGAGCGAATCAGCCGCCCGCCGAACGCGGCGGGAGCTGGCTCGGTTCCGTCGGATCGTACTTCGGCGGTGTCCCGCCGACGTATGCGCCTTCCCCCATGAAGGCGACCGAAGCGAGCACCACCATCAAGGTGGTGGCGAAGGAGACGAGCGCACAGCCGGTTTGTGCGTGCGCCTTCGAGCCGACTCTCGGTCCGATCGATCCCGCGGCAATCGCTGCGGGCCAGATCGCGATCGTGATTCCTCGAACGCTCATGTCCGCGATCGATCCGGAGGCACTCGCCGCCGGCCAGATCGCGATCGTGGTGCCGAGGAACCTGACCTGTGCCGAGTCGGCGCAGGTGGTGATCACGGAGTAGCTCGCGACATAGACGAGAGACGCGAACGAGCGACCTAGCAACTAGCAGCGACTGAAAACCCGGGACGCGACGAGCGCCGCTCGCGTGACCCCGGCCCCCGATCTTCCTCCCGCATTCTTCCTCCCGCATTCAGGAGTTTCCCATGTATTCGATCCACACCTGGCTCCGCGCGTTCGTCGCGATGGAGCACACAGCAAGCCAAGCGCGCGGCACGATCGAGATCAACCTCGACAACGACGATGCTGTCCGCTGGCCTCGCACGATCGGCGCCGACGTCATCTCGATCGCGGCGATCGTTGATGTCGCGATGCGCCCTTACGAGGACGCCGACGATGCTCCGGCCGTCACGTCGTATTGGCGGAGTGTCACGCGCACGATCGAGCGCGATGCGCTTGGCGCACCGCGCTCGACGTTCTCGAGTAACCGCACGTTCTGGGCCGCGCTCTCGGGCGCCTGTACGTACCTCCACCGGCAGGGGGCCGCGTTGCCGCCACCGTTCATCTGGGGTGCGCTGCTCGCGCAGCTCGGCGAGCGCATCGACGTGCGCAACGTCGGCCCGTCGGGTGCGACTCCGTTCAAGCAGTTCGACGGCGTGAAGACGTTCGATGACCTGTTCATCGCGCAGCGACGCTATCTGACCGAGCTGCGCGGTGCCGACGACCGAGAGCCCGATCCCGGGATGACCGGCCCAAAGAAGCCGATCCCGCGCTCGACCAACGCCGATGTGATCGTGCTCGCCGACTACTGGACCCACCAGCTCTCCCGCGTCAAGCGTGTGTTCGGTGCCGAAGCCGTCACGCAGCGCTGGAAAGCCGCGCTCGTCGATGTCGAGGCGCACGCGCGCAAGGCCGACCCGAGCGCGGTCTACGCCAACAACAACGGGTTCTGGCGCGCGCTCCAACAGACCGCGATCCACGTCGCGGTTGCCGACGAGGCGCCGAGCCAGACCGATCTGATGCTTGACGCGCTCGCGACGAGCCTTGGTGAGCTGCCGCAGAACATCAAGAGCGGCGTGAAGGCGCTCGCGAGCGGGGCGAGCGACCTTGCAGGCGGCCTTGCCCACGGCGTCGGCAAGGTCGCCAGCGAGGCTGGCCGCGGGCTGTTCGGCGGTTTCGGCGTGCCGCTTCTGATCGGCGGCGGACTCGTCGGGTTGTACCTGCTCACCCGCGCGGACCACCACGAAAGCGGCGGGGCCTGACATGAGCCGGCTACCTTGGATCCTCGGGCTGGGCGGCGGTGCCGCCGCGCTCTACTACTGGTCCCGCGGTCACGGACCGAGCGCGAGCTCGACCTCCGGCGACGCGACGAGGCCAATCGACGCGATCGAAGGCCGATGGATCTGGCCGGTCCCCTCGTGGCAAGGCCGCGCGCCCGTCATCTCCGATGGGTTCAACTCGCCGCGTCCTGGCCTCCTGCGTCACGGCGGGGTTGATCTCATGTTCGCGCGGATCGCGAGTGATGCCTCGCTCAAGCCAGGCACGCCGAACGGGTCCAAGGGGTTCGTGATGCCCGATGGATTGCCCGCGCTCGCCGCCTCGGATGGCTTGGTCTGGTCGGCGATGCAGTCGCCGAGCGGGTTCGCGGTCGTGATCGACCACGGCAAGCGCGGTCCCTACAAGGTCGCGACGTTCTACACGCACCTCGACAAGCTTCGCGTGCAGCCGACGGCGCGCGCGGCGTCCAAGGAGCGCGTGGTCGCCGGCCAACCGATCGGAACGATCGGCTTCGATCCACGCGGTGCGGAGAAGTTGAAGCACCTCCATCTCGAGGTGTGGCTCGGCGGCCCGAACGATCGGATCGATCCAGCAGCACTCATGCGCGGCTGGAAAGTTGTCTCGGCTCAAGCGCCGGTCCTGGTCGCGCGCAACGCGAGCCTGACGTATCGGCCGATCGGCGCGCGGGGGGAGTCCTATCCGCCATGGATCCGCGACCTCAAAGCCCGCTCGGGTGTGTACCTGATCCGAGACGCGGGCTCGCACGAGCTGCTGTACGTCGGCTCGTCGTCACGGCGCCTCTACGAGACCCTCACGCGTCACTTCCAGACCTGGCGCCGCTACAAGGGCTTCTGGTCCGGACAGTACAGCGAGGGCCACGATCCCGGCCTGACGTACGACCGCGCCAACGTCGAGGTAGCGATCCGATTCACGGGACCCGACGAATCACTCGACGAAGAAGCACGACTCATCCACCGCCTGCAACCACGAGACAACCTCCTCGGACAACCGACCGAGGAAGAAGTGCCGTTCTGATCACGCCCAAGGAGACCACCATGCGTCACGACTTCGATATCGCCGCGTTCGATCCTCATCCCGCGTTTCGCCTGAAGCGTTCGCGCTCGCGCGAGCGTCCAGTGCGCGCGATTCCGCACCGCAACGCGAACGTGTGGCCGCTTCCGACCATCGCGGGCATCCCGCCCAGCGTTGCCCGCAAGCACGACGGCGTCTTGATCTCGTACGGGGCCGAGATCCACACACGGCTCCCGCCGTTCGTTCCCGTGTTCGCCGTGAGCGATGGCGTCGTGGTGTATGCGGGATCCGCGCTCGATGTGCACGCGGTCGCCCTCGACCATGGCGACGGACACCGCAGCTTCTACACCGGCCTCACGCATTCGTTCGTGATGCCCACCTCGCGACACGCGCGCGAGCAACGGCTGAGAGCGGGCGACGTGCTTGGCTATGTCTGCTCGTCGGAGCCACAGAGTGCGCCGCTTCACTTCACGCTGATGCGGCACGACGCCGCCGGACACTTTCATGGCGTTGATCCGGAGGAGGCGATGCGTTTATGGACCGTGCTTCCTTGGGCCGACGACAACACCACAACACCCACTCGCCAACTGATTGCAGCATAGGGAGATGACCATGGAAGACCTGATCGAGAAAATGCGCGCCGCAACCGCTACCGACGCGACCGACGAAACCCGCGCAGAAGGTGCGCAGGCGTGCCGAACGCTGTTGACCGCACTCGAGACGAAGCCTGGCGAGCCGATGGCCACAGCGGTCACAGTGCCCGCGCCGATTCCCTCGGATTCTGCGACCCCGCTGGCGACCGTGCACGCGCTCGCATCTGCGCTGCGCGGGATGACGCCCGATCAGCTGCTGGACCTCGCGATCACACGCCTTCGAGCCGCGTTGCCCGCTGGAGCCGAAGTGCCGACCGCGCAGGCCATCAAGTTCCCACTCGTTCCCATCAACCGCTAGGAGGACTCGTGTCGAATCTCAAACTTCCCACCGCCCAGGTCGAGGACCAGCGCGAGCGCGCACCTCACGTTTCGATCGTTCCTCCACCGCCGACGGTCGATATCTCCGAGCCCAAGGATCTCGTTGGCGAGGTCGAACTGGCCTCCCGACTCGGCGTCTCACGCTCGACGCTGCAGAGCTGGCGCTACAGCCGGCGCGGCCCGCGCTTCGTCAAGATCGGGCGCCTCGTCCGCTACCGAGTTGCGGACGTCGAGGCGTTTCTCGTGGCATGCACACAAGACCGGTGTGCGTGAGCTACGCGACGGCCTTAGAGAGTTCCGCTTGTCGCGTCGGGTTACTGTGGCTTGCAAGCCTTCAAAGTGCTGCTTGTTACGCCATTGCATGCAAATCCAGCACGACACTCAGTCGCGGCACTGCAAAGCTGCACACAGATCATCGCCTGTTGCACCGAATCGCATACCGAGCCTTCCGGGCATCCGATGGTGTCCCCCGGCGTCGAGCAAGATGTCGTGCAGTACCCGTTGGGAACATTTGTGTTGCAGTCGAGGTCGTCACCGCAACCGGTCTGAGCGGTACAGGCGGAACCAACCGGCGCCACTCGACCACCCTCTTCGCCGCCACAGGCAGCGAGGGCGAAGATCAAGACAAACAAAGCTCGCATGCGCATTGGTCCAACCAATATCACGGATCTTACAGCGGTGGGCGCGCGACCGATAACCCATGGATATGAAAGCGAACCCATCGTCGAGGCTCGCTCGAGCCCATGATACAACTGCCCGACCATGCCGAAATCAAGCGCGAAGGGAAGCGCAAAGGGAGAGACGAAGGGAAGCGTCAAGGGAGGGATGAAGGGAGAAGCGACTCGCATCGCTGCTTCCGTCGAAGACGTCCGAAAGCTCGTGGAGGACCTTCGCGAGGCTGTTTTTGCATCGGCACATCATGAGAAGCGTGCTGTCGAGCGGCAAAAGAAGCTCTTCGTCGCGTTGGAGGCATTGCCAACGGTCAGCAGCAAGGAAGGCGAGCGGCCTCTGGGTGCTCTTCTCGCCGAGGTGCGCCGCGCAGCAACGGAGGAAGTGCTGGACGCTGCCGATCAACTTAACTTCTGGACGCTCCCGCCGTTCGCAGCGCTGGGCAGAATTCCGATCTCGCGCAATGCCGACGATGCAGCGGCACTCGATGCCACACGAGTCGCCGATATTTTCCCCGTCTTCGGAACAGTCACAGAGCATGAGGAACGAATTCCGGTGTTCGGTCCGGATCACCGCGGTCACACGTTCTGGCTATACTGGTCGAGCGGTTGGTGGTCGACGCTGATCTATACGAAGTACAGGGCCAAGACGCGCGCGGCGGCCAACGGATATGACGCCGCCGAGCTGGCGGGCGGCGCGTACGCGCAAGCAAAGTCCGCGTGCGATACGCTGGTGGTTCCACCGCCTGGCGATCCGAATCGGTTCATCATTTCATTCCTCAAGGCGGCCGCGTGTCTCTATGCGGCGAAGACGCCGGAGATGCCGTGGCCGGCTGGACGGATCACAACTATCGCGTGTAGTTGCTTCGTCCAAGGAGCTGCCGGCGGATGCGATTTCAATGATGAACGCCTCTGCGCGCGTTCGCAGGTCATGGGCACCGCCGGGCCGGTTACCGCTACCCACGGTCAGTGGCTTGGACCCGTGTGCCTCGGAGTGAGAAGCAGGCACGAAGTCCAGTTCGCACCGGGCGTGTTCCGCGCTCATGACAACTGCTGAGAGCGGCGTAGCAAACGATATCTGTTCTCGGTGGTGGACATGACCGCCGTCGCCGGGCGCCTCGCGTTGGCTGAACCTCGGTCTCGTACTCGCGACGACTACAGATGCATGTGCAACTAC
Organism: Haliangiales bacterium; assembly: GCA_038206055.1. Lineage (GTDB taxonomy): Bacteria > Myxococcota_A > Polyangia > Haliangiales > Haliangiaceae > JABFXX01. The sequence goes on along the minus strand of JBBRBG010000161.1, from coordinate 12,456 downwards.
AGATGCATGTGCAACTACGCGACGGACTTCAGCTTGCGCTTGTCGGGCGCGGGCTTCATCTTCGCCATCAGGAACTGAGTCACTCGCTCTTGAGCCTCGGCGAGATGCTCCGTCGAGAGATCGATATAGCCAGCCGTGACCGAACCGCGCGGCGGCCGATGGTTCGTGAGGACGTCGATCACGTAGGGCGACAGCGGCGAATCTTTGATCTCGGCGAGCGCACTCGTGTACGTGTCACGCAGGCGATGCGGAGCGACGAGATGCTTAAAGTGTCCTTTCGGCTCCGCGATGTGCGTGGCGGCGCCTTTCGTGTGCTCGGGCAACCCGAGATCGCGGCAGAGGTAGCAGGGGTGCTTTCGTGTCGCATCATCCTTGAGAGCGCGGGTCGGGAACACCCAACCGCTATCGCCCTTGTCGTCATCGAACAGCGCGGCGTTCTCGGTTCGACGACGCTTGAGGATCTTGATCATCTCGCTCGACAACGGCACCGAGAACGAGCGCTTGGCGCCACCCTTTGGCGAGGGTCGCAACAGGGTATGCGGAGGGAGCTCGATCTCTTCCCATGCCTGTTTGCTCGCGTTCCAGACGCGCGTCGCCATCGGATCGCCGTCGACGTTCAGGTGCTCCCAGCGAATGGTCGCGGCGTCGTTCCGCCGCAACCCCGTCAGCAACGCGATCAGGTTGTAGTCGCGGCGGATCGGGTTCTCCAGGCTCAACACTTGACCGCGCCAGGTAGGCAGCCGACTCCAAGGCACCGGCTCCCGCCGCCGTTCGACGTAGGCGGTCGTTCCGTTCTCCTTGTTCCACAACACCGCGATCGTTGGGTTGCCAGGGAACACGGTCCCCGATGGGAACCCTTCGATCATCCCCGCACTCGCTTCCTTCGCGATGTGATTCCACAACGCGCGTAGCTCGCGCATCACGCGATTCGCGACATGCGGCCCGTGATTCTTGGTGATCGCTTCGTGGTGCGCGCGGCACTCCTTACCGGTGATCGACGTGAGAGGGCGGCGGAGCCAGTCCTTGACGTAGCGCCCCTCCTTTCCGATCTCGCGCTCGACTGTCGCGATCGCCGATGGTCTGCAACCGTCCTTGCGCATCCACTCTACATAGAGAGCGGACGCCTCCGAAAGCGTTGGACCAGTACGGCTCGTGCGTTTCGTGGTCCCCGGCGTCGCTTCCTTGTTCTCGAGCTTGCCCAGACGCACGAGCGCTTCCTTGCGCGCGCCGCGGGCATCCATCTCACCACCGCGCCCCTTCCAGCTACCGAGCGCCTCGCGATGGAGCTTCCCCTCGATCCGACGGTTGATGATGAACGTGGTCGTGCGCTGGCCGACGACGACGCCGAAGCCGGTGAGCTTGGTATCGAACACGACGAGCTGCGGCTTGCCGTCCGGGGCCTCGAGCGTGCGGAGCACGTCGTCGACGAGGTGAGCTTTCATGCCGACTAGTCAACACCAATCCCCGTGCCTAGTCAACGAAGCAGGCGTTTTAGTCAACCAACTAATCAACGAGCGCGCTGAGAGTCGCCGCGACCGGATGCGATTTCTCCGTCGAAGAACGGTGAACCAGTGCGAATCACTGGGACCGCTAAGTAGAAGTAAACCGGGATAAGCCAGGCTGAGCAAGCCCAGTGCGTTTACCGTTCCGCCACCACTGCATGAGAAGGGAGTGCAGCAGGAAGGAGTCGAACCTTCATACCCCGGCCTCGTCAGAGCTCACTTGCCCCCGGGACCGCGGATGGACTCCTGGCAGGAGCCCCGGACGCGCACGAGTAACGACCTTGCCTGGTCGACCGAGCGCGCGTACCGCAGCCGGTTTGGCCTGGGCGCGTGAACACGCCCCGACGAGGCGCAGACAAATACGGCATCGCCCATCGCACGTCAAACAGAAAGTCGTATGTACTCGAGAAACCTCATGTCGACCGAGCGAGAAGAATGGATGCGGGCGCTGCGGACGATCCTCGACGAGGTCGCCGAGCTGACACGGGTGCTCGGCATCGCCGAAGGCGCGGTCGGAGTCAGCCAGGCGGTCCACGGTGGCGCCGCGGCCACGGCGGAAGATCGTCTGAAGAACCTCGAACGACTCGTGCGCCAGGCCAACGAAGTTGCCGTACGCGTGGGAGAGCATGCGATGACGGTGCCCGGCGAGAAGCCCGTGGTGGATCTGAGGCCATGGTGGAGCCGGATGCTCGAAAAGGTGAGCTCCACCGCGCGCCGCCACACCGCCGCACAGCAGCTCGAGACGCTGCGGCTCGAAGCTGATGCTGCGCTCGTTCGTTGTGTCGAGCGTGCGTGAGCGACCTCTGCGGACCCTCGTACCGTCAAAAACCAACGCCGAGCTCGGGTCCCCAGAGCGGTGGACCAACGTTGAAGTCGAGCATGCGCAGCGATGCCTGCAGCGGACCGACCTTCAGGCCGGCGCGCACGGAGGTCGCGCGCACGTTGTCACTGAACTGCATGACCTGGGCTTCGCCGACGAGCCCGAGCGAGCTCGACAGCGGCATCTCGATCCGCAGCCCACCGACGGCGCCGACGAACGACGAGTCCATCACCTTGTCGTTCGCGGTCTTCGCGCCGACCACGCCACCAACCAGATAGATCTTGCTACCCGCGATGTCGTCCTTGATCCGCACGCCGACCGTCAGCGTCGGTAGCGTGAGCGTCAGCGCGTTCATGCCAGGCTGCGCCTCGTAGTAGCGAGAGACCGTTCCGCCGACGCGCAGCCAGTCATCGACCAGCGCGAGCTCGGCGGTGAACGACCCATCCGAGTCGTGCACCTTCTGCGCACCCGCGTACGCCTCGAAGTGCGCGGCCGGGCCCGGCTTCTCCGGCGTCGCGGGCCGGCGGCGCCGCACGATCACGGTGCCGTCGCCCGGGTAGGGCTGCTCGGCCTCGACGTAGCGAACGCGATCGCGGTCCTGCGAGTCGATCGTCGTCGACGATCCACTCGATCCTCCACCGCCGCCCGCGCCGCCGAGGCCCGAGCTGACATGAGACAGCGCGCCTCCACCTCCTCCGCCACCTCCATGGCCGCCCGCGAAGGCCGACAGGGGAACGAGCACACCGAAGGCGACGACACCCAGCTTGATCGGACGCATCGAGATCGCATCAGCACGAGATGTGCCGCACGCGAAGTTGAATCTTCGCGCGGCTCTATGCGTCCAGGCGATCAGCGACCCTTCGTGCGTCCTGCGGAACTCGCAGGGCGCTGTGGCGCGCGCGCAACACTCAGTGGCTGACAACGATCTCGTCGAGCCACGACGGCGTACCCACCGGGCCGTTCTTGATCCGGTCGCGCCACTGCTCGTCGGTCAGGCGCTCGAAGTCGTGGGTCACGAGCTCGCCGTAGCTCGACACGAGGCCACGATAGGTCTGCGTGTGCGCGCCCCCGTCGTGGCGGATCGTGATCGCCATGAGGCGCGGCAGCCCGGTCCCGACGTGGAGCACGCGACCGACCATGTTGCCCTGTTCGTCGGTCGGCTGCGTGTGCACGTCGGCGACGATGGGGTCGTGCCACAGCGCGCTCTTCTGCTCGAAGAACAGCTCGGCATACCACCCCTTCGGATCGACCGTGGTCGAGCACACGATGCTGCGACCATCGAGCGACACCATGTGGTCGATGAACTGGAGGTCGTCATCGGTCATCGGCTGGTTGGCGCGTTCGCGCTCGGCGATCGCGGTGAGGCGCGCCATCGTCTTCGTCATGCCTTCGAGGTAGTGGTCGATCTGCTGCGATGTCTGCAGCGTGGCGACGGTCGCCCGCACGCGAGCCGCCATCGCACCGAGCTTCGCGTAGAACGCCGGATACGGATCGATGTACGCGCTCGGAAACTCGCAGCCGACCTCGGCGGTGAACGACTGCTTCGTGTAGAGCAAGTTGTCGTGGCGAAGCTCGGCCCACGACGCGAGCTGGGTCTCGAGCATGCGGCGTCCGAATGGCTCGCTCGCGAGTGGCGCCGGTAGCTGCGCATCGCGCCTGGCATCGGGGGACAGCTCGCGCAGCGCACCGAGCCACATGTGCGCGACGCTATCGTCCGGGAGCGGCTCGCGCGCCTTGCGATCGAGGGCATCGGCGTAGGGCGTTCCGTAGCGCGCGCGCTCCGGCTTCAGCAGATCTCCCGCCGTCGGGTTGTGGAACACCGCGAACGCGACGTCGAGCGGGGTCGGCATCAAGCGCGGCGGCGTCGTGTCGATCGATCCGGCGACCAGGTCGCCGAGCACCGACGCGTCGAACACGTAGCGCTGGCCGAGCAGCAGGAACGCGAGCGAGCTCTCGCCGACGTGCACGAGCTGCGTCCGGATCTTCTGTGCGGTCGGTGCTTCGAACGCCGTGCCAACCTCGGCGTCGGTCTTGCCGGCAACCGACCCGAGCTTCGCGAGCACCGCTTCGAGGCCCGGCAGCGACATCGAGTCGGCGGGTCCGACCAGCGCACCGACGGTCGCGTCGATCACCTGCCACTTCGCGCGCAGCGGAGCATCGAACAGCGTGCCGAGCAGCACCGTCGCGCCGAGCGCCCGCCGGTTGATGATCCACGGCTCGCGCGGGTCGCGGCGTGTGCCGATCTGGATCTCGGCGCGGCCGAGCCACGACATCGCGCGGAAGTACTGCCGCAGAATCGGGTCGTCGGCGTAGTGGCCGCGCGGCTTCAGCATCGAGAAATCGAACTGCGCCGGCGTGCCGAACAGCTGGAAGCCGAGGCCCTCCGCCTTCTCGCCGGCTTCGAACAGCGCGGCGATCTGGGTCGGATCGGCGCCGGCGACCGGCTTCTGCGGCTTGCCGCGTACGAGGCTCGCGGCCACCGCGAGGTAGAGGTCGAGATCCGCGCGCGCCTCCGGGGCGGCCTCGGCCTTGGCCAGCCGCTGGCGCAGCCCCTCGAGCATCGCATCGAGCGCGGGGATCAGCGCGCTGCCTTCGATCTCGATCAGGATCTTGTCGTACGACGAGTGCCACGCGTAGAGCAGTGAATCGGCGGTGATGTACACGGGCTGATGGGCGTGGAACAGCGCGGTGTAGCCAACGTGGAAGCTCTGGATCGGATCCTTGCCGAGCACGACGAGGCCGCGCTTGTCGAGCACGGCCTGCTCCGCCCCGGTCAGGTCGCGCGCGGCGACCTGGAGCACGTCGGCGGGCGGGTCGATGTTCGCGCCGATCTGGCGCCCCCACCCCGATTTCTGGCAGGCGCCGAGGAGCAGAGCCGAGATCACGAGCGCACGAAGGGCCATGTACGCGAGACGTTCGACGCCTCCGGAATGGGCAGGTTTTCTGCGCCGCCGGCGTGAGAAGCTGTTCGGCATGGTGCGTCTGGTCTCCGTCGTCGCACTGTCCGCGATGGGCTGCGGGAGCCCCGCGCAGGGTCCCGTCGATGCGCCCGCCGAGGCGACGCCGGCGGTCGATGCGGCGGAGCGGGATAGCCTCGGCTGCCGCACCGGCCTCGGCCTGGCGGAGGGCGAGCACACGTTCATGCACGAAGGGCTATCGCGGCGCTTCATGCTTCGCCTTCCCACCGGCTACACGCGAGACCGGGCGTGGCCTGTGGTGCTGGCGCTGCATGGAAACGGCGGCTCGGTTGCCTACTGGGATGGAACCACAGGCGATCGCAACATCCGCGGCGTGCTGGCTGCCGATGCCATCCTCGTCGTGCTGGAAGCCCGCGACGGCAACTGGCGCGACTACGCACTCGCGCCCGCGGAGTGGCCCCCTCGGCTCGAGGCGGAGCTGCGCTACATCGACGAGGTCGTGACCCGGCTGCGCAACGACCTCTGCGTTCGCGATGATGGGCTGTTCGCGATGGGCTTCAGTGGCGGTGGCTCGTTCTCGGGCGTCCTTGCTTGCCGGCGCGCCGATGTCCGCGCGATCGCGGTCGGCGGCGCGGTGATGTACGTGCCCGCCGGGGACTGCACGCGACCACTTCCCGCGTGGATCACGATCGGCACGATGGAGCTCGAACCAGCGCGCGCGGAGTTTCGCGACATGTTCCGCACCCTCGATGGCTGCGCGGCCACGTCCACCGCCACGGCGCCGTCACCGTGCGTCGCGTACGACGGATGTTCCGCGGGCAGCCCGGTCCACTACTGCCAGCACCCAGACGGCCACATCTGGCCCGCGTTCGGGACCGCCGCGATGTGGGAGTTCTTCCGCGCGCAGCTACCGCCGCGCTAGCTATCGATGTGGAGATCGATGGTGATCATCCCATCGGAGCCGCGGGTCCAGCGCGCGGCACGCATGGTCAGCTTGTCGAGATCGTAGCCCCAGATGCCGTAGACACCGTCGGTGCGGTTGCGGCTCTTTCCGTTCGCCCGTTCCTCCAGCGGGCTGGTCTTCGTCATCGCGGTGGCCTCTTCGGCCTCGTACACGTTCGCGTACTCCTCGCACACGGCCTTGACCAGCTCGGAGCGGGTGAAGCCGATCGGAAACGCGGCATCGATCGAGATCGAGGCCGGTGTGGACAGCGGATACGTGATGACGAGGACCGCGTGCTCGAACGGCACCACGATCTCCTCGGGGTTACTCAGCTTCGCGAGCGCACCCGCGACATCGCTGATCTTGACGCCGCCATCGGGGAACGCGATCCGGGTGGTCATCATCGCCATGGCCGGGCGAGTCACGCGCATCTTGGCGATCGCCCACCAGGCGGCGGCGATGGCGAGCGCGATCAGGACGTACGTCACGGTCGCAATTTAGCACCGCGCTAGAGCTTGGCGAAATACACGACCGAGAGGACCAGCCCGAACGACACGATGGCCCAGCGCAGGGCCCTGGCGGGGATCCGCCCCGAGACGGCGCCGCCGACGGCCCCGCCCACGAGGGCACAGACGGCCATCACCCCGACCACGGACCAATCGATCGGGCCCCAGAGGAGGAACACGACCGTAGCTGCCGAATTGCAGGTGAGCGCGAGCGCGTGCTTGAACGCGTTGAGGCGGTGGAGCGTCTCGTCGAGAATCACCCCCACCGCGGCGAGCGCCATCACGCCCATGCCAGCCCCGAAGTAGCCGCCGTAGATCGAGGTAAGCGCGACCGGGATGGCTGCGAGGACCTCGGCGCGATGCGCGGGCACGCGCGACACGAGGCGCTTTCGCAGGGCGTCCTGCGCGCCGACGAGGAGCGCCGCGCCGAGCAAGAGGAATGGCACGATGATCGCGAACGCGCGATCTCCGGTGTTGAGGAGCAGCCATGCGCCGACCACGCCGCCGACCGCTCCGACCGGTAGGAGCAGCGCGGCTCGCTTGCCCTGCCCCCGCAGATCCTTGCGCTGCGCGATCGTCGCGCCGAGGTAGCCGGGGGTCAGTGCCAGCGTATTGGTCGCGCTCGCCACCACGGGTGGCAAGCCCGCCGCGACCAGCGCCGGGAACGTGAGCAGGCTGCCGCCGCCCGCGATCGCGTTGACCGCGCCGGCGAGGAGCGCCGCGCCGCCGACCAGCGCCATGCGCGAGACGTCCATCGCTATCCCTTGAACGTCGACGGGCCGGGATCACCGAACGGCTCGTCGCGATCGCGCACGGCCTGGCGGAACCCCGCCTCGGCAGCACGGCGCGCGAACCCGAAGCCCTCGGCGGTGTGGCGCGCCATGCCATCGAACACGGTGCCGAGCAACTGGCTCTGCGCGAGACCCTGCGCGTGCACGCTCTGGTTGAGCATCAGCTTCATCATCACGAGCTGGTTGATCGGCATCCGCGCGATGCGACCGAGCAGCGACTCGAAGCGCGCATCGAGCTCGGCGCGCGGCGCGCACTCGATCGCGAGGCCCCACGCCACGGCCTCGGTGCCGGAGAGGCAGTCACCGGTGAACATGAGGCGCTTCGCCTTCTCGAGTCCGATGCGGTGCACCCACAGCGCGGTCGTTGGAACGCCCCACACCCGGGCCGGTGGATAGCCGATCTTCGCGGTGTCCTCGATCACGAGGAGGTCACTGCACAGCGCGAGGTCGGTGCCCCCCGCGACGCAGAAGCCATGGACCTTGCACACCACCGGCTTGTCACTGTGGAACAGGCTCATGAAGCCGCGGACGTTGCGGCTCATCATCTGGTAGTCGACCATCGGATCCCACGTGCCCTCAGGATCGTGGTTGTCGCGCTGGACCATGGGGTCGAGCGCGGAGCCGGTGGGCCCGACGGACGGCTGGCCTTCCATGCCCTTCTCGGCGCTCGCCTCGAGATCGTAGCCGCCGCAGAACCCCTTGCCGTTGCCCGCGAGCGCGATGACGTGAACGTTCGGATCGAGGTTCGCCGCCTCGACGCACGCAGCGAGCTCGCGCGGCGTCTGCAACGTGAGGCCGTTGCCACGTGCCGGTCGGTCGAGGGTGATGCGCGCGATGCGACCATCGATCGCGTAGGTCATCGTCGTCAGGCCGTTCATGCGGCGACGTTACTTCGTCGGGCGCTCGACGTCGACGAGCGGCGGCAGCTCGTGGGCGGCGATCCGGATCTCCTGGCCGAGATCGGGGCGGGACCGCCGAGGAATCGGATCGATCGGGACCGAGCGGCCGAACCGCGACGCGGACTGGATCGCCTGGATGATGCGCACGTCGGCGAGGCCCTCCCAGCCGCTCGGCTCGGGGTCGATGTCGTCGCGAATGCACTTCGCGAAGTATTCGATCTCGGCGGCGATCTGATCGCGCTTCGTGAACGTGCGCGTTTTCGTGCCGTGGGTGCCCTCGACGCGGAGCTTCATCTCGGAGGCATACTCGTATGCGTTGTCGAGGGTGAGAAACCCGTCGGTGCCGACGACCTGATAGCTCGCGCGATCCGCCGCGCCGAAGCTGCAGGTGAACTGCGCGACTCTCTCCTGCGGAAACCGTAGCGTGACCGCGTAGGCCTCGTCGACGCTCGTGAACCGCGCGTCGTTGCCGGCGAGCTTCGTCGCAATGACCTCGACCGGCTCGGCACGGAACAGGTAACGCGCGGCGTTGATGCAGTAGACGCCGATGTCGTAGATCGGGCCAGAGCCACGCCGCGGCTGCGTGCGAATATTGCCCTCGCGCACCTGCATCGAGAACACGGAGGAGAAGATGCGCGGATCGCCGATCTCGCCGCCACGCGCCAGCTCGATGGCGACAAGGTTCGCCGCTTCGAAGTGCAGGCGGTACGCGACCATCAGCTTGACGCCGCGGGTCTCGCACGCGCGGATCATCTGCATGCACTCCGCTTCGGTCGGCGCCATCGGCTTCTCGCACATGACGTGAACGCCGTGGCGCGCCGCGATCAGCGTCATCTCCGCGTGCAGATCATTCGGTACCGCGATGTACACCGCGTCGATCTTGCGCATCGCGAAGAGCTCGTCGAGCTGCGAGTAGTCGCACAGCGTACGCACGTCGTAGCGATCTCCCAGCTCGCGCAGCTTGTGCGGAGAGCCCGAGACGAGCGCGGACAGCTCGACATCGGGAAGTTGCTCGATCGCCGGGAGTACCGCCGCTTGCGCGAAGTGCCCCTGGCCGATGACCGCCATGCGGAGTCGAGAACTTACGCGGCTCATGCACTCCAGCGCAGCAAGGCGCGTGCCTTGCAGTCGGTCGCCGGATGAAGAATTGCGAATGCTGCGGCAACACCTACGACAAGGCGTTCGAGATCTCGATCGGAGGGACCGTGCACACGTTCGACTCGTTCCAGTGCGCGATCCAGGTGCTCGCGCCTCGGTGCAGCCACTGCAAGGTCGCGATCATCGGGCAGGGCATGGAGGCGCGCGGGCAGTACTTCTGCTGCGCCCACTGTGCGCGCGCGGCGGGCGTCAATGACGTCGTCGACCGCGCGGATGGCGCCGACGCTGCGCATCCCTGACACGCCGCGCGCAGGCGCTCAGGTCCAGTACGGGGTCGCACCCCACTGGCGATAGACGCCACTCGCGTACTCGAGGTCGTTGAGATCCGGCCAGTGGTCCTTGTCGAAGTCCGGCATCTTGTCGAGCGCGTCACGGGTGACGTTCACCACGAAGCACTTCTTGGATTCATCGACGGTGATCGCCGACCATGGCAGCGCGAACAGCTTGTTGCCGATGCCGAGGAAGCCACCGAACGACAGCACCACGTATGCGACTCGTCCCGTGGTCACGTCGATCATCAGCTCCTCGACCTTGCCGATGTCCTGACCGGCGAGGTTCACGACCTTGTCGTGGCGAAGCGTCGCGCTACCGAGGGTCCTCCGAAATTTCGTCATGGGCATGGTGGGCTCCTTCGGTCGGAGGAGCAGCAATGTCCGTTCCATGCGAACCTAGATCGGATGCGTCGCATCGCCCTCGTCGGCGCGCTCGTCGCAGGCTGCGCGCAAGATTTTCGCGCCAACGAGACGTGCGGGAACGGCGTGGTCGATCTCGGCGAGAGCTGCGACTGCGGCAGCTCGGCTGATTCACTCGCGCAGGGCTGCGCGACGCCGAACAGCGACGATGTCACCGCGCAGTGCGATCTGTCGTGCACGCGCCGCTGCGGCGATGCGGAAGTGACCGGCTCCGAGCAATGCGACGGCACCACGGTGCCGGTCTCGTGTCAGCAGCTCGGATACTACGAGGGTACGCCATCGTGCACGGAGTACTGCGCGCTCGACAAGGCGACCTGCACGGGCCGCTGCGGCGATCACATCGTGCAGGCGGATCACGGCGAGGACTGCGACGGCAGCCAACCCACGAGCGGGACGTGCGTCACCTATGGCCGCGACTACGGAGCGCTTCGTTGTGGAGCGTTCTGTACATCAGATCTCACCGGGAGCTGCGCGACCCTGGGATGGCGAAACGTGTTCCCCGCGTCGTCGTCGATCCTGACGCTCGCTGCCAATCGCCGCGGTGCGGTCGCGATCGAGGTTCCGAGCAACGACATCCTCGTCAACTGGGACGGAGTGATCACCCGACGCACGAACCCCGGATGGACCACCGTCGTCGCCAGCGGTCCCCATCTGATCGCGCTCGGCAGTCAGTCGTATGGGTGGTTCGACGGGAGCTGGCACGAGACTCCGAGCTCGCTCGCCCTCCCCGCCGCCGTGGCGACGACGTCCACGGGCCTGGTCTACCTCGTGCGGCCCGATTGCGGCGTCAGCAAGCTGTCCTACGCCACCGGCGTGCTCGCGACGATCGCCATTCCACCGTCCACAGCCTGTGCGACGCCCGTCACCGTGCTCGACGAGCTGTACATTGCTTCCGGGGCAGCTGGAATCCTGCGCTGGAATGGCGTCGCCTGGGTCGGCGTGCTCGCGGGGCCGATCGATACGATCACGCGCGGCGTCGCCTCCCATCTGATCGCCGCCGACGCGAGCTTCCACGATGTTGACGTGTCGCTCGCGCAGGCGACCTCCGTGCTCATCACGCAGCGGCGACCGCCCGAGCAGATGGAGAGCGACATCGACGGCACGTTGATCACCCTCGGCATCGACGCGACGGTGTACGTGCAGCTCGGACGCATCGAAGGCAGCCTGACGCCGAACGGGTCGAGCGCGCTCGCCCGCACCGAGGACGGTACCGTGGTCGCGTACGGGCTCGGCGCAACTCGCGCCGAACCTCACCTCGTACGTCCAGACCCGCTCGTGCTGGGGACCAGCGTCACCGATCTCGAGGCGCTCTCCGACGGCGCCCTCGCGTACTGCGGGTCGGCGGTCGGTTGGCTCGATCAAGTCGTCGGCAACGGGACTCGCCCGTGGGGGGGGAGCGCCTGCGAGGCACTCCTGGGCGATCCGCGAAGCGCCCATCTGGTGCGCTCCGCCGGCCATGTCTATCAGTGGAACGGCGGTGCGTACGTCGACGAGCTGGTACCCGGATTCGTCACCAGTATCGCCGGTACGGCCGCGCAACCGTTCGCCCATAGCGCGTCGACGATCTACGCGCGGTTCGCCGCAACCTGGACGCCGGTCGCCTTTCCCGCGGGATGTTCCCCGAGCACCGTCGCAGGGTTCCCGGGCGCCGTCTTCGCGCTCGGTGCCTGCAGCCAGAACATGACCGACACCTCCGCGTTCCAGTTCGACGGCACATCGTTCGTGGAGGTCGCGCACACGAGCACGCCGGTCAGCATCGCGAGCGTGCTCGGCGACGGAACGCTTGTGGCGTCGAGCGCGAGCTCCACGCAGCTGCTCGTCGGTGGCGCGTTCCACGACGCGCCGGTCACCGGGACCGCGTACGGTGCGACCGCGGTGGACTACTTCATCGCGCCGAATGGCGGCAGCGTGTTTCACGTACAGGGGACCACGGTCGCCGAGATCCGATTCCCGGTCGGCTCCGGGGTCTTTGACGTCACGCCGAAGGCGCTGTGGAGCTGGGATCCGACCGCACTGCGGATCGTGGGCCTACCGCGCTCGCCGATCCGCCTCCCCGGCAGCGGTCTCTAGCGCGCCCCCGCCGGACGGACGGCGACGAATCCACGCGACAGTGCTTCCAGAAAGATGAGCCCCGAAGTTCTCGAAGGCCCTAAGGAGAGGCTTTCTCCTGCTGGAGAAGACTCTGCTTCGGGACCTTCGGGGCCTTTGGGGCTCACCTGAACCAGCG
>JBBRBG010000160.1:0-20589 GCA_038206055.1 Haliangiales bacterium | reverse complement strand
TACGTCGGCTCGCGCAACGACAAGCGCGGCGTCGCCGCGATCGACGTCTCGGATCCCGCCTCGCCGACGCTCGTCCGCGAGGTCATCCCTGCGGTCTCGGGCCAGTCCTCGCGCGAGCTGCGCGCGATCGCCGACCTCGATCTCCTCGTCGTGCTGAACCTCGATTGCTCGCCGGAGCTGCACGGCTGCTCCGGGGCGAGACCGGCGGAGAGCCTGACGTTCTACAACATCCATGATCGCCGCGCGCCGGCGCTGCTGTCGACGTACCCGATCACGTCGGGCCTGTTCTCGGTGCGCTCGCCCCACGAGATGTACGTGCGCCGCGATGGGGGCTCGGTCCGCATCTTCCTCACCACGCCCCCCGTGAAGCCGTCGCTCGAGGTGATCGACGCGACCGATCCGCGCGCGCCAGTGCGTGTGGTCGCATGGGATCCGCGCGACGCCGGCGTGACGCCGCGCCCGGGCGGTGACGACATCCTGCACTCGGTCTCCGTGTCTGCGGACGGTAAGGTGGCGTACCTCTCGCATCAGCAGAGTGGACTGTTGCTCGCCGATATCAGCGCGCTGCCCGCCATCAAGCTGATCACGCCGCCGGCCGCCGCCTTGCGCTGGGATCCACCGACGTCCATTGGCCCCCATTCCACGGTCGAGGTTCCGGGCCGCAAGCTCGCCGTGGTCACCGAGGAGATCTATCCGATGCCGTTCGGCACCGGCTGCCCGTGGGGCCCGCTGCGGATCGCCGACCTCTCGGATCCCACCGCGCCGAAGCTCGTCGGTACGCTCCGGATCGCGGAGAACGAGGCGCCGTTCTGCGCCACGCCGCACGATCGCGTCGCGTTCACGGCGCACAACGCGACCGTCACGCGCGATCTCGCGCTCGTCACCTGGTACGCGGGCGGCATCCTCGCGGTCGACATCTCGGATGCGAAAGATCCGACCACTCTGACCGCACTTCGCCCCGACCCACTGGGAAGCGTGACCGCGGAAGATCCCGGCCTGGGTGGCGACCCGGTGGAGATGTGGAGCTATCCGGTGATCCAGGACGGATTGATCTATGTGGCCGACGTGCGCAATGGTCTCTACGTGCTGCGCTACCATGGCCCCTGGTCGGACCAGGTGACCGCGGAATCGTTCCTGGAAGGCAACTCGAACCTCTGAGCCATGCAGGCGTTCCTTGTTCCCGATGACTTCCGTGCGTTCATGCGCTCGGTCGTCGCGTATCTCGACACGCCGAACGACGAGATGTTCCTCGACGCCGAGGACGCGCTCGATGCGGAGTGTGGGTACGGCGGGCGGATCGATGGCGTCGACACCTACCGATTCAAGTACATCACCTCCGACGGGCATCACCGGTGGGACGTGGTGGTCAAGGAAGCGCAGATTCGCGAGATCAGCGACGGCCTCCTGATCGAGGTCAATGCCGAGCGGTTCGATATCGTGCGCACGCACCGGCGCACGCCTGTCGGAGAGCCGCTTCTGATCTGGGGGGAGTACCCGGAGGACGCACTGCGGGTGCGCAACGAGTCGGAGCTGCTCGGCGCACTCGATGCGCTGCACGCGATCTCGATGGACCGTCCGCGCATGCTGCGGTTGTGGTCGGCGGCCGACGATCAGCTCGTCGCCGCGCTGTGGCGCGATCAATGCGCGCTCTACATCATCGAGTCACCGGAGGGCTACGCGACCTCGACCGGCGATCAGACGCGCAACGAATCGTTCGACATGAAGGACCACGAGGGCCTGCACCTCCGCGTGCCGTGGGCCGACTGCGTGTCGTGGGATTACGCGCGTCGCGCGATGGTGCGGTTTGTCGAGCACTCCGATCTCGGGGACATCCCCGTCGAGGGCCGGATTCCGAGCCTGCTGCTCATGATGGGGGACATCGATCGCAAGGCGGCGCTCGCCGCGCGACCGGATGCACCGACCGAGCTCGCGAAGTCCAGCCTCGGTCCGCGCGAGTCCGTGCCCCAGCAGATCGAGCCGGCCGACGAGATGACGTCTCCGGTGGAGACCGAAGCGCCGCTCGGGCCCGCGGAGATGGCGCGGTGGGCGCGCCGTCTGCTCGACGTGCTGCACACGCGCGAGCTGATCGAGCTCGGGCCAGGCCCGAACCTCGACGAGATCAGCTATCAGCTCGGCGGCCTGCTCCAGGCCCACGCGATCGACGCGGAGCACTCGCTCGAGACGGCGGACTGGCTCGCCAACGAGATCGGCGCGGTGCGCGGGATCTCGAAGCTGTTCGCGACCGGCGGCGATCTGCAGGTGGCGATCCGCCGCTCGCGCGACGCACCTCCGACTACGACTTGAGCTTCTTGCCCGTCTTGAAGATCCACCAGATCGCGGTGAGACAGACGAGGAGGAAGCCGGCGGTCATCGCCGCGCTGACCACGGGGTTGACGTCGGCGGTGCCGTAGAACGCCCAGCGCATGCCGCTGATGAGGTACACGACCGGGTTGAACAACGTCACCTTCTGCCAGAACGGCGGCAGCATGCTGATCGAGTAGAACGCGCCGCCGAGGAACGTCAGCGGTGTCACCACCATCAGGGGGATGGCCTGCAGCTTCTGGAAGCTATCGGCCCACAGCCCGATGATGAAGCCGAACATGCTGAACGTGACCGAGGTGAGGATGAGGAACGTCACCATCCAGACCGGGTGCACGATCTCGTACGGCACGAACACGCGGGCGGTGACGAGGATCAGCGTGCCGAGCATGATCGACTTGCTCGCCGCGGCGCCGACGTAGCCGATCACGACCTCGACGAACGACACGGGCGCGGATAACAGCTCGTAGATCGTACCCGACCACTTCGGCAGATAGATGCCGAACGATGCGTTCGAGATGCTCTCGCCGAGGAGCGACAGCATGACGAGGCCGGGGATGATGAACGAGCCGTAGTTGACGCCGCCGACATCGCCCATCCGGCCACCGATCGCGGAGCCGAACACCACGAAGTACAGCGACGTGGAGATCACGGGCGCCAGGATGCTCTGCGTGAGCGTGCGGAACGTCCGCGCCATCTCGAAGCGATAGATCGCCTTGATCGCGAAGATGTTCACGCCTTACCTCCATGGACGAGGTTGACGAAGATGTCCTCGAGCGAGCTCTCGTGGGTCTGGAGATCCTTGAACTGGATGCCCGCCTCGCCGACACGCTGGAGCAGCGCGGCGATGCCGGTGTCCTCGCTCGTCGCATCGAACGTGTAGGTCAGCACGGTGCCGTCCTTGGTCAGCTCGAGCTTCGCGTCTGCCAGGGCCGCGGGCACGGACTCGATCGGCTGCGCGAGGGTCAGCACGAGCTGGCGCTTGCCGAGCTTGCGCATCAGGACGTCCTTGTCCTCGACGACCACCAGCTCGCCCTTGTTGATGACGCCGATCCGGTCCGCCATCTCCTGCGCTTCCTCGATGTAGTGGGTGGTCAGGATGATCGTGACGCCGCTCTCGCGAAGCTCGCGGACCATCTTCCACATGTCGTGGCGAAGCTCGACATCGACGCCGGCGGTGGGCTCGTCGAGGAACAGGATGGTCGGTTCGTGCGAGAGCGCCTTCGCGATCAGCACGCGGCGCTTCATGCCGCCCGACAGCGTCATGATCTTCGAATCCTTCTTCTCCCACAGCGAGAGCGCGCGCAGCACCTTCTCGATGTGGGCCGGGTTCGCGCGCTTGCCGAACAGGCCGCGCGAGAACGTCACTGTCGACCACACGGTCTCGAACGCGTCGGTCGAGAGCTCCTGCGGCACGAGGCCGATCTTCATTCGCGCGGCGCGGAAGTCCTTCACGATGTCGTGACCGTCCGCGATGACGGTACCGCCGCTCGCGTTCACGATCCCGCACACGATCCCGATCAGCGTGGTCTTGCCTGCGCCGTTCGGACCGAGCAGCGCGAGGATCTCGCCGCGCTTGATCTCGAGGCTGACGTTGTTCAGCGCCTTGTGGCCGCTCGCGTAGGTCTTGCTCAGACCCTTGATGCTGACGATCGACTCGGTCACGCCTTCGTTGTGCACCCGCACCCGGGATCGTGGCCAGTCCCGGGGCCCGGCAATTCGGGTAGGTCAGCCGTCGCTCATCGGTGTGCCTCCTGGGGGAACGGGACGCGGCCGAGCGCGTACGGGAGCAGGCGCGCGATGTTGCGCGCGTCGTCGATGCCGCGGTGATGGGTGCCCGTGCGCTGGATTCCCAGGCGCTCGAGGGCGCGGCCGTTGCCGGTGCTGCGCCGATCGCCGGCGGCGCGCGCGAACACCTCCTTGACGTTCATGTGCTGCGGTCCGAGCGGCATCGCCACGCGGTGGCGACGCGCATCGCGCTCGAGCTGATTGCGGTCGTACGCGCCCCACGAGCAGAACAGCGCGCCTTCGCCGAACGCGGCGAGACGGAATGCGGCCGCGGCGAAGCCGGGCGCGGGATCGACGTCGGCCTGCGTGATCGTCGTCAGCTCGGTGCAGAACGGCGTCAGCGTGGGATGCACGACGGGGCGGACGAACGTCTGGAATTCGCCGACCGGGCGCAGGGTGCTCGCCTCGACCAGGACGGCGCCGATCTCGATGATCTCGCTGTCGTCGCGCGGCACGGCGCCGCGGTCGTCGCACGTCGCCTCGAGGTCGACGACCAGGTAGTAGGGAATGTCTCGTGAGAAGCTCATGCAGCCTTTGTAAGGCGCCCATGAGCGAACCACCCGGACACACTTCCGGACAGGCCCCGGCGGGCTTCTCCTGGGGCGATCTGGTGACCGCGCTCGTGGAGCAGCACGGCACTCTGACGCAGGTCGCATGGAAGCTTGTCGAGCACGCGAGCGGCGACGACGTCGCCTCGATCGAGCGCGCGCTGCGTCGGCTGCGAGGTCGCGGGCAGACGAACGGCGGCGTGTGGGGGCAGCGCTTGCTGCGCGTGTTCGGGCCACCGGCGACCGTGGAGTCGCGGCTGCGCTGGATGGGCCTCTATCACAGCCCGTTCACCGATCTGCCGATCGCGCTGTGCGTGGACCAATTGCGGCTGTGGGATCGACCGCCGATCTCCGAGTCGCGCGCGCGGGTGTGGATCCAGCTCGGCTATGCGACGTGCGCGCTGCGGCAGCGGCGGTTCGACGAGGCTGCGCAGCATTGCGTGCAGGCCCGCGCGGGCGAGGTGCCCGACGATGCGCGGATCGAGCTCGCGCTGGTCGATGCGTACATCGCGAGCCGCACCGACGGCGACGTGACGGCGTTGCTCGATGCGGCGGAGCGCGTGCTCGCGGGCTCGGTGCTCGCGGTCGAGGATGTGGCGTGCTTTCGGGCGCGGATTGCAGATCAGCGCGCGTTCCAGCTCAATCGCGCCGGCGCATACGCGGAGGGGCTCGCGCTGTACGACGCGCTGCCCGCCGACGACGTGCATCCGTTCGCGAGCTATCGGCGGGATGCAGGAAGGGCGTACGGCCTGGACCGCACGGGGCGCACCGCGGAGGCGCTCGTGCTCGCGCATCGCGCGATCGCGCATGCGGGCGATGGTGGGTACACGCGGCTGCGCGCGATGGGGCTCCTGATGCTCGCGAAGCTCGGCTCAGCGCCCGAGGCCGTAGAGCGAGCGCGGGCGATCGCGGTGCGGCTCGGTGATGACGAGCTGCTCGCGCGCGTGGAGCGTGCGCTGGCGCGCCGGTAGCGCGTGTCATCGATGTGAAACCGACAATGGGGTCGGACCCCATTGTCGGACACCATTGTCGGACGCGGTCACGGCGGCGGGTGTGGCGGCCGTGGGTGATCGATGTACGCGCGCACCGCGGGATGCGCGTACGTACGCGCCTTGAACGCCGCGACGTTCTCGGGCAGCGCGAGGTCCTCGGAGCGCACGCGCGCGAGGGTGAGCGCGAGGTCGGCGTGCGCGATGTTCCACGCCTCGAGATCGCCCTGCGCGATCAGGCGCCCGACGACGTCGACAAGCTCGGTGGCCTCGCGGAGCGCGTTCGGCGTGAGCGGCGGTACCGGCACCGGCCACAGGGTCGTGAACCACGGACGCTCCCAGCGCATCGCGCCGAGGTCGTAGCGGACCCACGCCATGATCTGACGGGCGCGCGCGCGGCCACGCGGATCGCGTGGATAGACGGGGCGCTCGGGAAACACGTCCTCGAGGTAGTCCGCGATCGCGATCGATTCGGTGAGCACGAAGTCGCCGTGCTGGAGGGCCGGAACACGCGAGATCGCGGTCTTGCTCGCGAGGCCGGGCGGCAGGCCCTGGCCATCGCGGAGCAGGGCCCGGGCGGTGCTGAACGCGAGCTGCTTCTCCGTGAGCGCGATGAACACGGTCGCATCGAACGGGTTCGCGAAGTAGCCGTCGACGTACAGGGTGAGCTGGCCGCTCACGCTACTCGGTGACGCCGATCAACTGGCGCGCCGCGGCGAGCAGGTTGATGTCGGTGGTGCCGGCGCCGAGCTCGAGGAGCTTGGAGTCGCGCGCGAGCTTCTCGATGCCGAGCTCCTCCATGTAGCCATAGCCGCCGTGGATCTGGATCGCGGTCATCGCCGCCTCGACGGCGAGCTGCGCGCTCATCGCCTTGGATGCATTGATGTACGGCATGTCCTTGATGTTGTTCTGCTGCATCCACGCGAGCCGGAACACGATGTTCTCGACCGTACGGAGCTTGAGGAACAGATCCGTGATCTTGAGCTGCACGGCCTGGAACTCGCCGATCGGCCGGCCGAACTGCTTGCGCTCGCGAACGTAGGCGAGCGACGCGTCGTAGCAACGCTCGATGATGCCCCACGCCATCGACGGGACGCCGGAGCGCTCGCTGCCGAGCGAGTCCTTGGTGTCGGTGCGGCCGGCCTTGCCCTTCTCCTTGCCGCCGAGGAGGTGTTCGACCCCTAGCTTGACCTCGTCGAAGAACACCTCGCAGGTCGGCGAGTCGCGCATGCCCATCTTCTTGAACGCCGGGCCTACGGTGACGCCGGTCATGGTGCGCTCGACGATGAACGTGGCCAGGCCGCGTTCGGCCGCGGGCTCGCCGCGATCGATCTTCGCGTAGACCAGGAACACATCGGCGCCGGGGCCGTTCGTGATGAACGTCTTCGAGCCGGTGAGCACGTAGCCGCCATCGACGGGCTTCGCGGTGGTGCGCATCGAGCCGAAGGCGTCGGAGCCGGCATCGGGTTCGGTCAGGCACCACGAGCCGATCAGCTGCATCGTGGAGATCGGAAGGCCCCAGCGCTCGATCTGATCGGCCGTGCCCTTGGAGACGAGCGCGCCACCCACGAGGCCGATCGAGACACCGAAGCCCATCGCGAAGCCGGGGGAGATCCGCGACAGCTCCTTGACGACGACGTGCATCATCATCGGATTGCCGGTGGACTTCGCGAGGCCATCTTCATCGGGCGAGACGTCGCCGGTGCGCAGCTTCGCGATCCGCTTCTTGACGGCGCCGCCGAGCATCGCGTCGAAGCCGAACGCCTTCGCCATCTTCTTCATGAGATCGAACGGCATCTCGGTTCCCGCTTCGAGCGCCGGGATCTTCGGCACGAGCGTCGACTGACACCACTGCCGGATCACGCCCGCCACCATCTGACTTTGCTCGTCGAGCTGGAACATGGCGGGCATCCTAGCCCGTTCAGTTGCCGGCCGGTGAACAGTCCATGTGACAGTACGTGTCATTACAGGTCGGCGTGATCGTCGCCGTGGCGTGAGCGATCGCGAGTCCAGCGACATCGACGCGGACCTCGACCTGGTACGGATGCGCGTCGATCGACGTGCTGATCGCGGCGCTCGGGCACACGGCAACGTTGGCGATGTCGGAGAGGCCGATCATCGGGGGCGGTCCGGCCCACTCGGTGCCGTGACTCGCGATCGTGACCGGCCGCTGCTCGAGGCCGATCACGCGACTCGTCGCCGGATCGCGAAGGGCCGCGTTGACCTCGACGGAGCAGCTCGTCACCGTCGCGCGGACGCGCGCGCCGATCAGCAGGATGTGGCCGCCTTGCGGAGCGGAGATCAGCGGCACGTTTGGCTGGTCCGCGACGCGCGCGACCGTGCCGAGCTGATCGGCGAACACGATCTCCGCGTCGAGATCGCCGGTGAGGTCGCAGTCGCTGGGGGCATCGTCGCCGCCAGGCCACACGCAGCCGCCGGCCAGCACGACGATGCAGGCGGCGCGAGTCAGAAGCACGTGACATTCCCGTTCGTGATCTTCGGGTAGTAGTAGACGAACACGTTGCAGTGCTCGCTGGTCTCCACCTTCGGGCCAAACGTGTAGCAGCAATCGTTCGCGTGCTGCGGATCGCGCTCGTCGACAGCGGCACAACCCTCGGCCGGCTCGCTCCACTGGTAATCGCATGACCACCAGATGCCGCCGGGGTTGGGCAGCGAGGTAGCGAGGTCGAGCTTCATGTCGGGCTCGGCCCAGTCGGTGCTGTCGTAGAACCGTTCCTGGTCGCCGGGGCGCGTGGTCGACACGCCATCCCAGCTCCAGATCTGAAACCGGCGGCCACGCGAGTGGAAGTGGCCGTTCGCCGCGACCACGGTGTGGTCTCCGGCGGGCATCGCGCACGTGCCGGAGTACGTCGGCTTCGGGTTCGAACGGCAGACGCGGATGCTCTGCTGCGTCGCGAACAGCGTTCCGAGCTCCTGCGTGTCGCCGTCGGTCGAGCGATAGAAGTTTGCACCGGCCCGGCCCGCGAACGGCGTCACCTGATCGGTCGCGTTCACGTAGTGCACCTGCAGCATCAGCGTCTCGCCGGCCGTCAGACGCGTGGCGACATCGTGGGGGAGGTTCCAGTCGAGGATCTGTTCCGTTGCGGCGGACTGTTGCGAGTTCGTGATGAGCGGCCAGTCGGACCAGTTCGCCGACTTCCAGCACTCCAGATCGGTCGCGCCGTGCACCACGGTGCCCTGCACGCCGCCCAGGTCCACCGCCTCGCCATGCGCCGGATCGAGGGCCTTGATGGTCTTCACACGGAACACGTTCATGTGGTGGCTGCCCGTGTTCAGCGCGAGCGAGATCCGGTCGACCATCAGATCACCGCCGCCCGCGGGCACGGTGAAGAAATAGCAGTCTTGAAGCTCCTCGCCCTGCGCCACGTCGAACTCCGGCGTGCGGATCGACAGACCTTCCGCCGGCGTCAGATCCGGGAGGATCCACGGGTCAGTTGATGAATCGTCTCCACACCCCGCGGCCAGGATCATCACGAGCATCAGCGAGCGCATGCAGAGCGACTACAGCACACCGTATGCCGCGGTAGGTGCGCCAATCCGCAGGTGCGTCCCTCGGAAAACCGTGATCGCGGTCCCATTCGTGTGACAGTTCAGCCATGGCCACCGTGCAGGCGCGCGGGGTGTTGCGCTATCTGATCGCGCACTACGACAACCCGGTCGCACCGCGGCAGGCGCCGTTTGTCCTCGGGGTGTGCCTGCACGAGGGCGGAGACCTGGTCGGCCATGTCGGACTGAGTCCGGCCGCTGACGCCGTCGAGATCGGATACGCGATCGCCGACGCGTATCAGGGCCGAGGCATCGCGAGCTCGGCCGTCGCGGCGATGACCGAATTGGGCCTGCGAACATTTGCGCTCGACGCCGTGGTGGGGATCGTCGCCACGGGCAACGCCGCGTCGTGCAGGGTGCTGGAGAAGGTGCGATTCGCGCTTGTCGGCGAAGCGACGAGGCCCATGCACGGCGTGACACAGTCCGTGCGGACGTACCGCTGGACTCACGGATCGAGGACGTAGATACCGCGGGCGGTGACGCCGTCGCCGAACGCGTAGATCTTGTCGCCCGAGGGCACGTAGGTCAGGCCGGGCGAGGCGAGGGCGATGCGCTTCCAGGCCGTGGCCTTCTGATCGAGGCGATAGAGGATGCCGTCGGTGGCGAGCACCGCCTGACCGGGCTCGCTGGTGGCGGCGATGCAGGCGGGAACCTCCGCTGGAAGACCCACGGGGACCATCTCGTCGCCGCGGAGCCGGAACGCCGCGGAGGGCGGAGCATCGTGGCTGCATGCGATCAGCGCGAGCTCGTCGTTCGCCGTGTCGAACAGCGGCAGGAGCGGGGTCATGCATGCGCCGTGGTCCACGGGCGCGCAGTCGACGATCACGCGCTGCGCACCGCCCTCGGCGCGCACGATGCCGCGCGCCGGATCGCTCCACGTGATGCGATTGTCCGCGACGAGGAAGGCACGTGCACCGATGCCCATCGGCCGGCCACCGGGGACCTCGGCCCACAGCTGGGTGCCCGGGGACCAGGTCACGATCGCGCCGCCGTCGGGATCCGGCGCACTCCCGTAGATGACCGCGCCGACGGCGCCGATGATGGTCACGGCGGTGGTCGCCGGCGGGATGGGGCGCGCGGACCACACCGTGCCGTCGAGCCGGTACAGTGTGGTCTCGCTCGCCGCGTAGAGCGCGTCGCCTTCGAAGAGGATCGCACGCGAACCGAAGGCGGCGACGTCGGCAGCGGGGGCCCACGACGAGCCGGTGTGGTGGAGGAGCCGCGCGAGCCCGAACGCACTGTCCCCGCCGATCACGTAGTCGCCGTGTAGTGCGCGCGTGGCGGCCGGCGATCCTGCGAGCAGGTCCGCGCTGGCGTCGCCGTCATCACCGCACGCGGCGAGCACGGTCAGACAGACAAGCGCGCGCCACGACATCACCTCATGGTCTCATAGCTCGCTACCGCGCGAGCTCGGCGATCTCGGAGACGATCTGGGTCACCCGGCGGCCGGTAGTCTCGACGGTGTGCTCCGACCGCGCGTACAGCTTCTCGCGCGCGGCGAGCAGCGCACGCAGCTCGGCGAACGCGTGCGGGTTCTCCGCCATCGGTCGCTGATCGCCCTGCGCGACGACGCGGTTCCAGTGGTCCTCGGGCCGCGCGCGCAGCCAGATCGTGTGGCAGCGCGTGCGGAGCAGGCCGTAGTTCGTGGGATCGTTGACGATCGATCCGCCGGTCGCGAGGACCATCGGCGAGGGCGAGGCGAGCAGGCGCGTCAGCACCTCGCGCTCGACGCGGCGGTAGTACGCCTCGCCGTGCACCGCGAACACCTCGGAGAGCGGCAGGCCGGCGGCTTCTTCGATCTGCTGATCGAGCTCGACGAACGGGATCGCGAGCTTCTTCGCGAGCGCCCCACCGACCGCGGACTTGCCGGCGCCGCGCACGCCGAGCAGCGCGATCGGCTTCTCGGTCCCGTGCGCATCGGCCGCGGCGAGCAGCACGGAGGGCGTGGTACCGAGCGCGTGCGCGACCTCGGCGAACCGGCGAAGCGAGATGTTGCCGTCGCCGGTCTCGAGCTGCGCCAGGAAGCGTTCGCTGACCCCGGAGTGGTGCGCGAGCTCGCGGCGCGACCAGCCCCGGCGCTCCCGCTGGGATCGCACCGCGCTCCCGACCGTGGACAGGTAGCTCGTCGACACGGATGCACTATAGTGCAGGACGTTCGCTGCTGACAAGCAGTAAATTGCCTGGTACGAGATCGGAGATGGATCCGACCCAGTTCGAGACCCACCCGAGCAAGTACAAGCACTGGAAGCTCGCGGTGAACGGTGATGTCGCCACGCTGACCATGGCCGTCGATGCGGACCATCCGCATCGCCCCGGCTACGAGCTCAAGCTCAACTCGTACGACCTCTCGGTCGATATCGAGCTGGCCGATGCGATCCAGCGGATCCGCTTCGAGCACCCCGAGGTCAAGACCGTGGTGTTCACGGCGGACCTCGACAAGGTGTTCTGCTCCGGCGCGAACATCTACATGCTCGGGCTGTCGACCCACTCGTTCAAGGTGAACTTCTGCAAGTTCACGAACGAGACCCGCATCTACCTCGAGGATGCGAACGCGAACAGCGGCATCGGCACGCTGTGCGCCTGCAAGGGCACCACCGCCGGCGGCGGTTACGAGCTCGCGCTCGCGTGCGAGGACATCATGCTCGTCGACGACGGCAACTCGGCCGTGTCGTTCCCCGAGACGCCGCTGCTCGCGGTTCTCCCCGGCACGGGTGGCCTCACCCGCCTGGTCGACAAGCGCAAGGTGCGCCGCGATCGCGCCGACGTGTTCTGCACCACCGCCGAGGGTATCAAGGGCAAGCGCGCGAAGGACTGGGGCCTCGTCGATGCCGTGGTCTCGCGCTCGACCTGGGACAAGACGCTCGGCGAGCGCGCCGCGAAGCTCTCCGCGGCGCAGACCGTGGTGCGCGGCCCGGCCGTGCAGCTCCCGGAGCTCGGCTCGAAGATCACCGACAAGGCGTTCACCTATAAGTACGTCGAGCTGACGATCGATCGCGCGGGTCGAACCGCCGCGCTGACCGTGAAGGGCCCCGATGGCGCGCCCACGGATCTCACGAGCCCGGAGACATGGAGCCTCCGCGCTTTCCGCGAGCTCGACGATGCGCTGCTGCGCCTGCGCTTCGATCTCCCGGAGGCCGGCATGGTCACGGTGCGCACCACCGGCGATCGCGCGCAGGTGATCGCGCACGACGAGGCGCTCGCGAAGGCGACCACTGGGTTCGCCCGCGAGGTCCGGCTGCTGCAGCGGCGCGTGCTCAAGCGGTTCGATAACACCGCGCGCAGCTTCTACGCCGTCGCGGACACCAAGGACTCGTGCTTCGCCGGCTCGCTGCTCGAGCTCGCGCTCGGCGCGGATCGCTTCTACATGCTGCTCGATGGCGACGAGGCGATCGGCGTGCAGACCTCGGTGGCAAATGCCGGGTTCTTCACGACGTCGACCGGGATGTCGCGCCTCGACGCGCGGTTCTACGGCACGCCCAAGGATGTGGCGACCATCCTCGCCCGAGGAGCGGAGGGCGTGATCTTGTCGGAGGAGGCCGAGAAGCTCGGTATCGCCACGATCGCCGCCGACGACATCGACTTCGCCGACGAGCTGCGTATCGCGATCGAGGAGCGCGCGTCGCTCTCGCCCGACGCGCTGACCGGCATGGAGGCTTCGCTACGCTTCGTTGGTCCCGAGACGATGGAGACGAAGATCTTCGGCCGCCTCTCGGCCTGGCAGAACTGGATCTTCACCCGCGCCAACTCGACCGGCGAGCACGGCGCGCTCACCCTCTACGGCCAGCCCGAGCGGCCGCAGTTCCAGTGGAAGCGGACGTAAGGAGCACGACATGGGCAACGTGATCACCGACGACAAGATTCCGAACAACGTCAACCTCTCGGGCGACAAGCGCCTGCAGCGCGCGCTCGAGGCGTGGCAGCCCGCGTTCATCGACTGGTGGAAGCAGATGGGTCCGCTCGGCTGGCAGGAGCGCGACATCTATCTGCGCACCGCCGTCTCCGTCGAGACCGATGGCTGGGCGCACTTCGACCACGTGAAGATGCCCGACTACCGCTGGGGCATCTTCCTCGAGCCAAAGGTTCCGGGCCGCACCCACGGGTTCGGTGACTTCTACGGCCAGCCCGTGTGGGACGAGGTGCCGGGCGAGTTTCGCAATCTGATGAAGCGGCTGATCGTCACGCAGGGCGACACCGAGCCCGCGAGCGTCGAGCAGCAACGCGATCTCGGCGCCACCGCGCCGTCGCTCTACGACCTGCGCAACCTGTTTCAAGTCAACGTCGAGGAAGGCCGCCACCTGTGGGCGATGGTGTATCTGCTCCACACGTACTTCGGCCGCGATGGCCGCGAGGAAGCGGAGGAGCTGCTCGCGCGCCGCTCGGGCGATCCCGACAAGCCGCGCATCCTCGGCGCGTTCAACGAGCCCACGTCGCACTGGCTCAGCTTCTTCATGTTCACGATGTTCACGGACCGTGATGGCAAGTACCAGCTGTCGGCGCTCGCCGAGAGCGGCTTCGATCCGCTCGCGCGCACCTGCCGGTTCATGCTGACCGAGGAAGCGCACCACATGTTCGTCGGAGAGTCCGGCATCCAGCGCGTGGCGAAGCGCTCGTGCGAGCTGATGAAGCAGGATCCGAATGGCGATCCGCGCAAGCTCGGCGGCATCGACCTGCCGACCATGCAGAAGTACGCGAACCTCTGGTACACGCTGTCACTCGATCTGTTCGGCGGCGAGGTGTCGTCGAACGCGGCGGATGCGTTCGCGGCAGGCATCAAGGGCCGCTACAAGGAGGACCGCTACGACGAGCACAAGCTGGTCGGCTCGCACGTCGCGATGGACGTGCTCGAGGGCGGCAAGGTCGTCCACAAGGACGTCGCGATGCGCAACGCGCTCAATGAAGTGCTGCGCACCGAGTACATCAAGGACTGCCAGCGCGGCGTGGATCGCTGGAACAAGACCATCAAGGACGAGGGCATCGACTTCGAGATCAAGCTCCCGTCGAACAAGTTCCACCGCCAGATCGGTATGTGGTCGACGGTGAAGTTCACGCCCGACGGCCAGCTCATCGACGAGGCCACGTTCGCGGCGCGCTGCGGTGAGTGGCTGCCGACCGAAGCCGATGAGACGTACATCAAGAGCCTGATGCACCCGGTGTACGAGCGCGGCAAGTTTGCGAGCTGGATCGCACCCCCGGGCAAGGGCATCAACGGGTTGCCCGGCGACTTCGAGTACGTTCGCCCGTAGATGGTCGCGCGTGGTCCGGGTGCGGTCGGGTGTGCGCACTGCACGATGATCGGTGCCGAGGTGGCGTGCGGGGTGTGCAAGCACCTCGTGTGTCCCGCATGCGCGAACGATTGGTCGACCTGTGACCAGCCATGGGGCCGCGTCTTTCGCCTCGGCACACTGAGTCGGCTCGTCGACGTGGACGCGAGCGGGCGGTTCGGCCTCGTGACGAGGTGGCACGGTGCGATGCGCCTTCTCGATCTACGTGCGCTGCGCTGGATCGAGAGCGACGGGCTGCCGGCGCTGATGCGTCGCAAGGAGCTGCGGCCGCGGCTGGCCAGCGATGGCCGGATGTTCCAACCGGACTGGAGCAACATCAGCGAGAGCGAGCAGGACTTCCGCGGCATCGGCGTCAGCGGGCCCGGGGCACTGCAGTTGCTGGCCCCCGTCCCGGTTCCCGAGCGAGCGACCGGTATGTCGTTGCGCCGCGATCTGTACTGGTACGTCACGCGGGAGGAGCTCGTCGCGATCCTGAACACCGAGGAGGCGGCGGTCGGCGTGGTGACGTACGAGCCGCTGCCGCGGAAGGTGATCCAGTGCGTCTACGTGGATGACGCGCGCGACCTGCTCGTCGCCGCATCCTGGGGCGAGATCATCGTCAGCCGGATCATCGGCGAGAAGCTCGAGCAGGCCAGCTACGTGAAGACCACGGGCGACGCGCTGTGGGTGGCGATCGCCGGTCCGTACCTCGTAGCGCACATTCGCAATGGACCGGGGCGCGGCATCACCGTGTGGAGAGTCGACGAGCGGGCCCCAGTCGGAGCGGTCACGTTGCGCATCGAAGACGGCGTGGCGATCGCGGCGATCTCGCGCGACGGGCGCTACCTCGCGGTCGGCATGACGGACCAGCGCGTGACGGTGCACGGACTCGACGACGGTTCGGTGACGACCTTCGAAGAGCACACCGATGACGTCAGCCTCGTGCGGTTCGTCGGCGACGAGCAATTGCTCGTGACGGCAGATGACGACAACCGCGTGGTCATTCGCCCGCGCACGCCGGCGGGCTACGCTCGGCCGCTCCTGGACAGCGAGCTGACCTAGCAGGGCCCGGTTTCGGGGCCGTGGCGGCGCGCGGTCTGCACGCGCATGCCGAACGGCAGGTCGAAGAACTTCTCGAGCCAGCCCTTGATCGATCCCGCGGGCGGCACGAGGGCGCGAATCACGAACACGGCATCGCGGTCGACGACCACGCGCGTGTAACCATCGTAGGGCTCGCAGCCATCGCGCCAGACCTCGCGCGTCTCGAACCACGGCATGCCCTTCGTTCTGCCGACGCGCAGCGTGAACTCGGCGTCGGCCTCGTGGTCGATCGTGGCGTTCTCCCACTGCGTGAACAGCTGCGGCATCGTCGCCTTCGCGAACACGGCGAGCTGCTCGTCGGTGGCGTCGGGTGCTGGCGGGTTCGGAAATTCGTCGCGTGCGATCGCGATCGCGGTGACGTCCGCGAATAGATCCTCCTGCTCGACGGCATTCACGAGCAGCGCGGACTGCGGCGCCATGCCCGAAGGGCCGCCGAGCTGCGCCCAGTGCCAAGCTTCTTGCGCCTTGCTGTGCGT
The DNA here is from genome assembly GCA_038206055.1 of Haliangiales bacterium. Taxonomy (GTDB): domain Bacteria; phylum Myxococcota_A; class Polyangia; order Haliangiales; family Haliangiaceae; genus JABFXX01. Next base: position 4,540 of record JBBRBG010000160.1, on the reverse strand, counting down.
CGGCACGCTCGTGAAGCCGCGCGGAAGCTCGAACGCGATGCGCGGTGCGACGCCGGCGTGCACCTCCGCCGCGGGACCGAACACCGTCAACGCGGTGGTGGCGACGGCGAGGCGCTGGCCGTCGAAGGAGAACGCCATGCGCACCGGCGCGCCGGTGACCAGCGCGTGCGTGTACAGCGGCACGAGCTTGCCGGCGTCGCGGGCGTAGGCCGTGAGCACGTCGTGGAACGCGACCGCGAGCCGCGCGCCGTGCTGCCCCACGGCGATCGAGGGCGGAGCAGCATCGTCGGTGGCGTCGGCTGCGATCTTCGGCGCGAGGGGCACCGTCGCGAGTGTTGCGCCGGTGGCGAGATCGAGGAGCGTGACCTTGCCCTCGGGAGCTTCCATCGCGGCGGCACCGCCGGCGGGATCGCAGTGCAGCGGCCCGGCGGCCGCGAGGCGCGTGACCACGATAGCGTCGGTGGTGATCGTCAGCGTGCGCATCACAGCACTGTTCTTGTCACGCCCGGTCCACGTGACGCGCGCGTCATCGACCCAGCAGGCGACCGGCGCGTCGTCAGTCATCGCGGCACCATGCGGCGCGCGCGCGATCACGGCGCCGGAGGGCAGGGCGCGAACCACCATGTCGGGGCCTTCGCTCGCGACGAGCGCAGCGCCGTGCGGCGAAAGTGCGAAGCCGTCGTCGAGGAACTCGTGCGCGGTGGGCGCGACGTGCACGGGCTTCGCCGCGGTCGGCTCTGCGACGAGCAGCCACGCGTGATCGGGCTCGTTCGGCTTGCGAGTTGCCACGATCTCGTCGTCGAGGCCGCCCCAGCCGATCGCGACGATCAGCGGATGATCTGCCGAGCCGATCACACCGATCGGCCGGACCTGGCCATCGGTGCCCCAGACGTGGCGCCCGACGTAGCGGCCATCGCGCGTCCACTGCCGCTCGCCGACCGCGATGCTGCCCCCCGGCCCGAACAGCGGAGCGCGCTCTTCGCCGCCCGGCAACGTGCGCTCGAACAGCACCGCGAGCGGCGCAGGTTCGCGCGTCACGGCCTCGGGAGCAGGGCCCGGCGCAGGCGGCTCACGCCGCGACGAACACGCCGCGACGGCGATCAACAACAGCAATGACTTCACCCAGGTCCGGACGGAAGCCGTTGCCGGGAGTCGCATCCGCGCTAGTGTCGCCCGCGATGCGCACCCTGCCACTCCTCCTCCTCTTCGCGGCTTCGACTGCGTCAGCCGCGCCGAAGAAGCTCACGTTCGACGACTTCTGGACGGTCGCCGGCGTCAGCCGCACCGACACCGCCGACACCTTCGCGAAGAAGTGGGGCAAGCCGAAGGAGGACACGGTCGTCGCCGGCGAGCGCACGCTGCGGTTTGCCGATGGTCCCACCGTCACGCTGCGCCAGAGCGGCGGCATCATGATCGACATGCTGATGCTCGGCGATGCGTTCGTGAAGGCGCACACCGATGCCGCGACGAGCCTGCTCGGCCAGTCCTGCAAGGTCGCCGGCGCGCGCCTCGCGTTCTACAAGAAGGGCCCAGTGCCGGGATACCTGACCTGCAAGCACTACGACAAGAATGGCTACTTCATCGACGTGACGATGATGTGCTCGAAGACCGTGAGCAGCGTCGTGGTCGTGTGGGAGCCGATGCCGGCCGAGGTCAAGGCGTCGCCGCTCCCCGATCACTGCTAGCCACTACTGCACGCCGTATCCCGCGTACGTCGAGCCAGGCTTGACGCGCACGTCGTCGCTCGGCTTCGGTACGAGCGTCCAGCCCGTGCCCGGCGGCTCGGTCGTGGTGTCGCCGGTGGCGCGGTAGATCAACGGCTCGGGTCCGTGGGTCACCATGTCGCCGGCGTGATAGGTCACGTTCGGGCTGCCGGTCACCACGGTGGCCTTCGGTGCCCACGAGGTCAGGTGATGCCCGGGGGTGGACCACGGGCCATCGAGAAGCTCGATCGCGCCGCCGTCTTCGTGCAGGTTGCCCGTCGCGGTGACATTGCCGGCGGTGCCATCGCCGCCGGTGAGCCCCGACACGATCCGGTCGACACCGAACCACTTGTTCGCGGTGAACGCGATCGGCGCCATCATTGGCGGGTTCTTGCCGGTGACAACGTTCGGGTTCGTCGCCGCCGGATCCGCCGGCGTGTAGCCGAACTGAAACCCGCGAAACACGTTGTGGTCCCACGTGAAGCTCGAGCCCGCGGTCGACGTTCCGTTGAGGTACATGCCGAGGCTCAGCGCGTCGGAGAAGTAGTTGTCGTGGAACGTGACGTGGCGCGCGCCGTCGCCGGTCTGCGGCGAGCTGAAGAAGCTGAGCAGCGTGCCGGCCCCGTCGATGAAGATGTTGTGATCGAATTCGATCGTTCCCGAGCGCACCAGCACCTGCGAGTTCGAGTCCTGGTAGCGGCCGAGGCCGTTGTCGAGCCAGTGCAGCCCGCCCGAGATGAACGTGTTGTGGTGGATGTGCGAGAGATCGCCGAGATCCTGGATCTGGAGCGCCTCGTTGCCGGCGCGCAGGATCCGGCAGTTATAGATCTCGAGCCCCGGGAGGAGGTTCGAGGGCGGCGTGCCGGTCCAGCCGAAGTAGAAGCCCTCGCCGGCGGTGTCGTGGATGTAGACGTCGTGCACCTTCACGTTCCGCATCGGCAGATTCATCGCTGGATCGTTGAGCAGGCGGATCCCCGCGAAGCCCGAGCGCGTGACCTCGAGGTATTCGATCTCGAACTCCGTCGCACCTCCGCCGACGGAGACGCCCATGTGCAGGTACGGCGCCGCGAACGCGTAGTCATCGTCACTCGTGAAGCCGTACTTGCCCGGAGACTCGGCGTACTTGCCGCACGCATGGCCGGAGAAGCCCGGATCGCCGGTCTGCGACTCCGCGTCGTCGCGGCCGGTGAGGATCCAGTGCGACCCGCCGTTGATCGACCAGATGTAGTTGCCGTTCGGGTTGAAACCGATGATCACCTGACCGCCGTGGTTCGTGATGATCAGCGGATGCTCGGCGGTGCGCTGCGGCAGGTTCCCGATCAAGAGGTTCGTGTACGTGCCGGCGGGGATGTACAGGCGATCGAGGTGCGCCCAGTCGACCTGCGGAAATGCCGCCTGCACGTCGGTGTACGAGAAGCCGGTCCCGCTCTTCGGCAGCACGAAGGTCAACGCGGGTGCGCCACCGAAGTGCCCCGGCGGATCGCACGACGACACGCTGCCATCGGGAATCACGCCACCATCGTCGCCGGCGTCATCGCCTGTGCCGGGATGGTCGTCACCGCACGCAGCGACAACGGCGAGCACGAGCAACAACTTGTGCATCGCTCGACGATGCGCCAGATCCACGCCGTGATGGGCGATTCTCGTGCGGCGTGACCGATGCTATCGGTCTACCTTTTGAGCTTCGCGAGCAGGTCGCCGAACGTGCCGAGCTTGCCGCCGGTCTGGGTCTTCACCGCCTCGGCGATCTCCTCGGGGCTGCCGTCCTTCGTGCCCGAGAGCGAGAGCGCGATGCGGCGCTTCTCGGCGTCGATGCCGAGGATCACGGCCTCGATCTCCTCGCCCTCCTTGACGACCTCCTTGGGATGGTTGATCCGGCGGCCGGCGCCGAGCTCGCTGATGTGGACGAGCCCCTCGATGCCGGGCGCGATCTCGACGAACACGCCGAACGGCTGCATCCGGGTGATCTTGCCCTTCACGCGCTGACCTTCGTGCAGGGCCGCGATCGCGTCGCGCCACGGATCATTCGCGAGCGCCTTGAGCGACAGGCTGATCCGCTCGCCCTTGTCGCCGGGCTCGATCTTCAGCACGGCGACGTCGACCTCCTGGCCCATCGACAGCACGTCCTCCGGCTTGTCGACGCGGCTGTAGCCGAGCTCCGAGACGTGGAGCATGCCCTCGATGCCGCCGAGGTCGATGAACGCGCCGAACGACTTGAAGCCGACGACCTTGCCGCGCAGCGTGGCGCCGACCTGGAGGCGCTTGCGCGTCTCGGTGGCGAGCTTCGCATTCTCTTCCTCGACGAGCGCGCGCCGCGACAGCACGAGGTTGCGCGGCTCGTACCGGGTGATCTTGAACGTCAGCTTGCGACCGACGAACACCGTGAGATCCTCGACGAACCGCCCATCCATCTGCGATGCGGGGCAGAACCCGCGCACGCCGGCAACATCGACGGAGACGCCGCCCTTGATCACCTCGGTGACCGTGCCCTCGACGGGGATCCCGAGCTCCGCGGCCTGCTCGAGCTCGGCGCTGGCAGCGGGACCGCGGCCGACCTTGACGCGGAGCTGCAGCACGCCCCCGGCATCGGCGACCACGCGCGCTTCGACCATGTCACCGATCTTGAGGCTGACCTTGCCCTCCTTGTCGGTGACCTGGGACTTCTCGAGGGTGCCCTCGGCCTTGCCGCCGGCATCGACGAACACGGTGTCCTTGCCGATCGAGATCACCTTGCCTTTGATCTGATCGCCGATCTTCGGTCGCTTGGTACGGGGGGCTCCCGCCTCGGACGCTGCGAGCATCGCCGCAAAGTCCTCGTCATCGGTACTCATTTGGCG
>JBBRBG010000159.1:0-21015 GCA_038206055.1 Haliangiales bacterium | reverse complement strand
TCTTGCGCCTCGCGGGCAGCGGCATCCGCGGCGAGGCGATCGGCCTCGGCGGCGGCTCGCCTGCGCGCCGCCTCCGACGTCGCGGTCTCGGCGAGCTTGCGTTGCTGTTCGATCGCGGCGAGCTGGGCGCGGCGAGCCTCGAGGTCCTTCGCGGTCTGCGCTGACGCAGCCTCGACCGTGGCGCGGCGCTGCGCAGCTTCGGCGGTCGCGGTCTCGGCGAGCTTGCGCTGCTGCTCGATCGCGGCGAGCTGCGTGCGCGACGCCTCGAGATCCTTTGCCGCCTTCGCGGCGGCGGACTCGAGCTCGGCACGCCGGCGTTCGGCGTCGGCGGTGGCCAGCTTCGCCTTCGCGACTCGCGCCTCGGCGGCCTGCGCCTCGGTCTCGGCCTGCGCCCGGCCCCGTGCATCGGCACGGTCGCGAACGATCGCGGCTTGCTTCGCGGCGGCCTCCGCCGCGTCGCGCTCGCTCGTTGCCTTCGCGAGCGCCGTGCGCGCGGCCTCCTCGCGCGCCTTCGCGGTGCTCTGCGCGCCATCCGCCTTCTGCGCGAGTGCCAGCGCGTCGGCGGCCTTGCGCTCGATCTCGGCGAGCCGTTGCTTCGCCTCGCCGGAGAGCTTCGCGGCCTCGGCGCGCGCGGCCTCGGCGCGCTGCTTCTCGGCGCTCGCCTCGACCCGCGTGGCCTTCGCCTCCGCGCGCGCAGCGTCCGCCGCGGCCTTCGCGGTACGTGCCTCGGCGCGCGCGGTCTCGGCATCGGTCTTCGCCGCCTCCACATCGGCACGCGTGCGCTGCGCCGCGGTCGCCTCGCTGCGCTTCTGTGCGTCGCTGCGGGCGAGCCCCTCGGCCTCGGCCTTCGCCGCTTCGGCCTTCGCCGCCCTTGCCTCGGCGCGTGCGGCCTCCGCATCCGCCTTGGCCGCAAGGGCCTCGACGCGTGCGTGCCCGATCTCGCTCTTGGTCTCATCGGTCTCGGACTTCACGCGCTGCGCCTCCGCGCGCGCGGCGGTCGCCTCGGTACGCGCCCTCTGTGCCTCGGCGCGCGCGACTCGCTCGGCCTCGGCGCGCTCGGTCTCGATGCGCTGCTTGTCGGCGCGCATCAGGCGCTCGGCGTCGGCGCGCGCGGCATCGGCACGTTGCTTGTCGACGCTAGCCTCTGCGCGAGCGACCTCGGCGCGCTGCTTGTCGGCGGCCGCATCTGCGAGGGCAGCTTCGGCGCGCTGCTTGTCGGCGGTGGCATCTGCGCGGGCAGCCTCGGCATCGGCCTTCGCGACCTTGGCCTCTGCACGCGCGCGCTCGACCTCGGCCTTGATCGCCTTCGCGTCGGCGCGTGCGGCATCGGCTTCGGCGCGTGCCGTGCGTGTCTCGGCGCGAGCGCGATCCGCATCGGTCTTCGCCGCGTCGGCATCGATCTTCGTGCGCTGCGCTGCTTCCTTCGCGGCCTGGGCGTCGCCGCGGATCTTCTCGGCTCCGACGCGCGCCTGGTCGGCCTCGCGCCGCGCCTGATCGGCGTCACTGCGCGCACGTGCCGCTGCATCGCTCTGTGCGGCGGCCATGGTCTGCGCCTTCTCGGCATCGCGTCGCGCCGCATCGGCGTCGGTGCGCGCCTTCGCGGCGGCGGTGGTCTGCACCGCGACCATCGCCTGTGCGGCAAGGGTGTCGCGCTTCGCGACCGCGAGCTGCGCCTGTGCCTCGCGCGTAGCGCGCTCCGCTGCTACCCGCGTACGATCCGCCTCGGCCTGCGCGGCCGACGACGCGGCGTTGGCCCGCGTTGCGTCGGCGGTCGCCTTCGCCGCTTCGCGCTGCGCCGTGCTCGCCTGCTGCTTCGCGCGCTCGAGATCCGCGGTGCTCGCCTGACCGCTCTTGCGTGCATCCTCGGCCGCGCGCTGCGCCTTCTCCGCCCGCGCGGTCTCGTCTCCCGCGAGCTTGCGCAGCCGCTCGGCCTCGACCTGCGTCGCCGCCGCGAGGTCCTTCGCCTTCTGCGCATCGGTACGCGCGGACGTCGCCGCAGCCTCGGCCTTCACGCGCTCGGCCTCGGACTTCGCCAGGACCTCCCCACCGCCGCCCGCGGCCTTCGGCGCCGCATCGCGCGCGGTGACCGCGACCACGATCTCGTTCCCCTCGGTGGTCACGTCGTACCGACCCGGTCGCGCGAGCGTCACGCTGACGCGCACGAGTGGTCCGTCGTCATCCAGCTGCTGGGCGGTGATCCGGCTCACCGCCCACGTGTTCGGCACCAGCTCCGTCGCGGCCTCGTGACCGGCAAGCGTCTCCGACAGCCGTGACCGCGGCACGTCGATCACCACACGGGTCGGCCGATCGAGCTTGTAGACCGTGAACATCGGCGTCTGCGCGCCGCGTACGTGGATGCGTGTCGCGCCGGGCGTGTCCTCGAAACTGACCGCACGGATCTCGTTCCTGTTGTCTGCCGATGCCGACGCGCCGAACGCACACACCACGAGCACCACGGAGACCCAGGCGGAAGGACGAGTCATGCCTACGGTTTTCGCCCGCTGGATCACCGGGGGCCAACTTTCGACCCTGGTCAGTTTTTGCAACGGTCGCGCCGGGTTGCGAGGCAGCGCGGCCAGGTGGCTGGGGGGCCCCGCCCCGAGCCAGCGCGGTTGCCACGCTGACACCGAGGATCGGCCTGCGATGCAGGACTGGCGCACACCCTGCCGGAACAGCAAGCGAAGTCATCGAGTGTGCGCAACCCGTGCAACGGCGCGTGCGTTGCAGCGTCCAGCTCGTGCCGGATCGACCCTTCACCGTCCGAGGATGCCACCATGCCCGCGATGCGATCGAACCTCGCCCCCATCCTGATCACGTGCGCCGTCACCGCCGGGTGCGGCGCCGCGAAGTCACCCCCGCCGACGAAGCTCGACATGCCGGCCGAGGTGGTCACGGCGCGCCCGGCCGATCCGCCGGCGCCCGTGGACCCCGTATCGCCTCTCGATCCGATGATCAAGAAGGGCACGCTGCCGAACGGCCTCACCTACTACATCGTCAAGCACCACAAGCCCGAGCAACGCGCCGCGCTGTGGCTCGCGGTCAACGCGGGCGCAGTTCTCGAGGACGATGACCAGCGCGGCCTCGCGCACTTCGTCGAGCACATGGCGTTCAACGGGACGAAACGGTTTCCGAAGCAGCAGATCATCGACTACATCGAGAAGTCGGGCATCCGGTTCGGCGCCGACCTGAACGCGTACACGGGCTTCGATCAGACCGTGTACCAGCTCATGGTGCCCACCGATGATCAGACCGTGATGCTGAAGGGCCTCGATATCTTGCGCGACTGGGCGAGCGATGTGACGTTCGATCCCGTCGAGGTCGACAAGGAGCGCGGCGTGGTGCTCGAGGAGTGGCGTCTCGGCCGCGGCGCCGGTGCGCGGATCTTCGACAAGCAGTTCCCGGTCATCTTCTCCGGGTCCAAGTACGGGCTGCGGCTCCCGATCGGCCAGCCCGACATCCTGAAGACGGCGCCGCGCGACACGTTGTTCCGGTTCTACAAGGACTGGTACCAGCCGCAGAACATGGCGGTGATCGCAGTTGGCGACTTCGACGAGAAGCAGCTCGAGACGGAGATCACCAGCCGGTTCAGCGATCTCGCGCGCACCGCGAACGCGAAGGTGCGTAACCCCGTGCCGGTCCCGCACGATCACCCCACGCTGGTGACCATCGAGACAGACAAGGAGATGCCCTACACGCGGATCAGCGTGTACGACAAGATGGAGCACCGCCGGGAGTCCACCAAGGGCGACTACCGCCGCTTGATCGTGGAGAACCTGTATCACGCGATGCTCGGCGCGCGGTTCGCCGAGCTCGCGCAGGAGCCGGACTCGCCGTTTCTCTACGCCGGCTCGAGTACCGGTGGCTTCGCGCGCACGAGCGATACGTTCAATCGCTACGCGGGCGTGAAGGAAGGTCGCATCGAGGAGTGCGTGACCGCGCTGTTCCGCGAGATCGCCCGCGTGGAGAAGTACGGCTTCTTGCAATCCGAGCTGGCGCGCGCCGCGAAGGATCAGCTGACGGAATCCGAGAATTCGGCGGCCGAGTGGGAGAAGACCCACGCCTCCGCGCTGGCCGACGAGATCACCCGGCTGTTCTTCGAAGGCGAGCAGATGCCGGGCCGTGCCGTCGAGCTCGCCTACAACCGCGAGTACATCCCGACGGTGACACTCGCGGAGCTCAACCATCTCGCAAAGACGTGGGGTGGGGACCAGGGTCGCGTGATCACGATCTCTGCGCCCGCGAAGAGCAAGGTGCCGACCGCCCAGCAGGTGCAGACGCTCGTGGCGGCGGCGACCACCGCGCAGGTCGAGCCGTGGAAGGACGACGCCGGCGAGCGACCGCTGATGGCGACGAAGCCGGCGCCGGGCAAGGTCATCCAAACCAAGCGCGACGAGGCGAACGACATCACCACATGGACGTTGTCGAACGGGATCAAGGTGCTCGTGAAGCCGACGGTCTACCAGAACGATCAGGTGCTGTTCACCGGCTTCCAGCGCGGTGGCTCGTCGCTCGTCTCCGACAACGAGTTCGTGCACGCGCGGTTCGCCGCCGACATCGTGAGCTCGTCGGGAGTCGGCGACTTCGACGCCACGGCGCTGCGCAAGGTGCTCGCCGGCAAGGATGCCCGCGCGAGCGTCGGGATCACCGAGCTCTCCGAGTCGATCAACGGCGGCGGTCGACCCGCGGATCTCGAGACGGCGCTGCAGCTCGCCCATCTGCGCGTGACCTCGCCGCGCAGGGATCCCAAGGCGTTCGCGCGCTGGAAGGCGCAGGAGCTCGAGTCGGTGCGCAACCGCGAGCTCGATCCCCAGCGCTCGTTCTTCGAAAAGATGAACGCGGTGACCAGCAGTAACCACCCGCGCTATGCGCCCGAGACGACCGAGATGGTCGGCCTGGTGGATCACGACAAGTCGCTCGCCGTGTTCAAGGAACGGTTCTCCGATCTCGGTGACTTCACGTTCGTGTTCATCGGCAACCTCGACCTCGCGACGCTGCAGCCGCTCGTCGAAACGTACCTGGGCAGCCTGCCGAGCAACGGCCGCAAGGAGAAGTGGAAGGACATCGGCGTGAAGTTCCCCGCCGGCAAGATCGCGAAGACGTTCCAGCTCGGCAGCGAGCCGAAGAGCTTCGTCGAGCTGTCGATGAACGCGGGCGATAAGTGGACGATCGACGCTGCGCGCGACGCGACGATCCTCTCGATGGTGCTGCGCATCCGGCTCCGCGAGGTGCTGCGCGAGGATATGGGCGGCGTCTACGGCGTGCAGATCTGGGCGAGCCTGGCCCGCGAGCCGAAGCAGCGAAGAGACCTCGGCGTGTTCTTCGGCTGCGCTCCCGAGAACGTGGAGAAGCTCGAGAAGGCCGTGTTCGACGAGGTCGCGAAGATCGCGAAAAATGGGGTGACCGACGACTACCTGACGAAGGTCAAAGAAACGCTGAGACGTACGCGCGAGACCGACAGCAAGACCAACTGGTGGTGGATGAGCCAGATCCGCCAGGCCGCGTACTACGGCGACGATCTCGGCACGAGCCTCGATATCGGTGCCACGATCGCCCGGGTGTCGTCGGCAAACGTCAAGGCATCCGCGAACCGGTTCTTCGATCCGAAGCACTACGTCCTCGGCGTGATGAAGCCGGCAGTGGCAAAGAATTAGCCGCGCCGGATCGTCTACACTGGTGCAGTCATGTCGGACTGCCAGATGTGCGGCATACGACACCCCGGGGAGCCCGAGGAGTGCCCGGAGGCGCGTACCGGTGAGACGATCCTGGGCAAGTACCAGATCGGCTCGCTGCTCGGCGTCGGCGGGATGGCGGCGGTCTACACGGCCGAGCACCTGATGCTCCGCCGCGAGATCGCCTTGAAGATCCTGCACAAGCGCTTCGCCGTCGACCACGAGCTCGCGTCCCGGTTCGTGCGCGAGGCGCGCGAGACCGCGGCTGTGGGCGGGACCGCGTTCGTCGGCGTTCACGATGCTGGCACCACCGACGATGGCTGCGCGTTCATCGAGATGGATCGCCTCGACGGCAAAGATCTCTACTCGATCCGCAAGACCGAGGGCATGCTCGATCCGCTGCGTGTCACGCGCATCGCGATCGGCGTGCTCGGTGCGCTCGAAGCGCTCCACGCGCGGCGTGTGATCCACCGCGATCTCAAGAGCGCGAACGTCTACCTGACGCCCGGGCAGAACGGCGGCCTCGAGACCGTGAAGATCCTCGACCTCGGCTTCGCGAAGGCCGACGACGAGCTCAAGCTGACGAACCGCAACCAGCTCCTCGGCACGCCGTTCTACATCAGCCCCGAGCAGTACACGGATCCCACCGCGGTCGACGCGCGCGCCGATCTGTTCTCGCTCGGCGTCGTCATGTTCGAGGTGCTCACGAACAAGTGGCCGTACTCCTACAAGTCCAGGCGCGAGCTGCTCGCGAAGGTGATGAAGGGCGAGCTCGAGCGGCACCCGGCGAAGCTGCGTCCCGAGATCCCGGGCTGGCTCGATCTCGCGGTCGCGCGCGCACTCGCCCACGATCGCACCAAGCGCTTCGAGTCTGCTGCCGAGATGCGCGACTCGCTCGAGGCCGGCGAGGCCGTGCCGCCGCCGCGCAGCAAGCCGAGCTTCTTGAGGCGAATCCTCGGCCGCAGCTAGCGCGAGGGCGTCAGCCTTCGCCCGGGTCGCAGCGCGCAACCGAATCCGCTGAGTCGACGGGAATCCCGGAATGCCCCGAAGATCCCGAAGGCACGGAGGAGAGGCTCTCTCGAGCCTCGCCTCGCGATCTCGACGAGAACGCGTGCGACGGGAAAGAATTTCTTCTTCGTGCCTTCGGGATCTTCGGGGCTGACTGCCGCGCGCACCCAGAGGTGTTCGACGCAGCAGTCCACGCGCCGACATCACCCGGGCGTCAGTCAGCCTTCGCCGGCGTCGCGCTTGCACACCGCGCTCGCGTCACTGGTCTCGGGGGCGCTGAAGCCGACGAGCTCGAACGATAGGTTATCGGAGCGGATGCCCGCGGGGCCGATCAGCGTGCGCGCCGAGGCGGGCAGGGTGCCGCGCCAGGCGACCTTCTCGTCGATCCAGGCGGTCAGGTCATCGCCGTTGATCACGGCGCGCAGCACGTGCTTGTCACCTGCGACGAGCACCGGCACGGGCCAGCTCTTCGTCGGCTTGACCTTCGTGTAGCCCTCGGCACCGCACTCCGCGTGCATCGCCTTGCCGGGGTTGAGCTTGATCGAGACCTCGAGCATTGGCTTCGGATCGAGGCGCCACATGACGTAGACGACGTTGCAGCTGTTCTGCGCGCGCAGCTTGAGCCCGACCTGTCGGCGCGCCGCGCCCGACGCGAGCTCGCGGGTGGCCTCGGTGTCGCCGCGGTACACGAGCTCGAGTGCCGCACCATCGCCGTGCGAGCCGAGCGCGACCGCGCGCATCGTCGGCTCGATCACCGTGGCGCCCACCTTCGCGGCGCCCTTGGTCACGCACAGGGTATCGGTGATCGGGACGAGCTTCACGGTGCGCTCCGGCGCGGCTTCGAGCTTACCGCCGCACGCGGCCACCAGGGCCAGGATCGCCGCCCGCCTCACGGCCCCGCCTCGGCGCCGAGCACCTCGTGCAGCGCCCTGAGGTGCGCGGACAGGTACGCGTGCTCCGCGCGGATCTTGATCCACTCGAACCACACGGTCTGCCGGTAGCGCTTGCTCTCCTCGCCGCCGAGCTTGTTCAGTGCGTCGAGCTGGCGCTGGAGATCGCTCTCGAGCGCCGCGGTCTCAGTTTCCCGCTTCGCCTCGGTCTCGACCATCACGCGCAGCCGCTCGGCGGTGGCATCCGCCGCGAGCGGATCGCGCCCCGAGCGAACCAGGCGACGTCGCCCCGCGGCAGCGCGATCGTTCGCGCCGCCCTGGAACAGCACGCCGAGGTTGATGCCCACCGCGACCACCGCGAAGTACGGCGAAGGGTTCGCGTCGGTACGATCGAGGAACGAGTCGAGGCCGACGCGAACGCTGACGTCGAACGCGTCCGCGCGCCGGAGCTTGCCGTCGTAGCTCTCGACCTCGCCGTCGGCTTGCTGGAAGGTCTTGATCGCCCCACCAAGCGCGGAGCTCGGCGGTGGCAGGAGGCTCATGTCGCGGTGAGTCTGCGTGGCCATCTGGCGCAGCTCCTCGACGCGGAGCCGCGTCGCGGTGGCCTCCTGCGCCGTCGTGCGGCGCGCATCGAGATCGTCCTTCGTCGAGGCCAGGATCTTGTCGGTCTCGGCAAGCGCATCGTCGAGCACCTTCGCGCGCGCGTCGAGCGCCTGGTACGCCGTCTCGCCGCGCACCGCCTCGAGCGCCCTGTGACGGCGACAATCGGCCTTCGCGCGGTCGCGCGTGGTCAGGCCCTTGTAGATGCCATCGAAGCTGACCCGCACGCCCGTGATCAGGCGCAGACCACCCGACTGGACATCCGGGTTCGCGGCGCCGGCCGCTTGCTCGATCAGACCGAACTGGCCGAACACGGTCGGCGCGAACAGCAGGGCGCTCTGCGCCGAAGCGACGCCCTGGACGTAGTCGCAGTAGCCATCGTTCGCCGGCGCGGCATCCGGCTCGCCATCAGCGGACGCGATCCGGCCCAGGGCGACCACCAGCGTGAAGACAACGGCTCTCATCGGGGGCTCAGAACAGGAACGGCTTGCCGCCGACGAACATGACCTCGGTCTCCCCGGCGTCGGCGGTGTCGTGGTCGAGCTTGATCTCGACGAGCTGCCCGCGCATCGACTTGTCGCGGTGCGGGTGACGGCCCGAGACCTCGCCGGGCAACAGCTCGATGACCTCGCCGACGTGATAGCAGAACACCATCGTCAGCTTGCACGCGTAGACCGGGGCACCCTTCTTTGCATTCTCGATGTTGCCGTACGGCACGAACGCGACCGTCGCCTTGTCGTCGATCGCGCGGAGGTATGCGGACGACTTCAGCGCCGCGAGTAGCTTGTCCTGGCGTCTGAGGCTCGCCTTCAGCGTGTCGCGCGCCTCGACGGCCTTCGCGAGCTCGAGCCGCGATGCCTCGTACTGCTGCTTGATCTGGAGCACCTCGTACGAAAGTGCCGTGTCGCCTGCGGACTCCGCGTTCGAGAGGATCGCGTCGAGCGAGCGCGCCGTGGCCTCGAGCTCGGCGGCGCGTTGCTCGTACTCCGCCTGCTTCTCCGCGAGCGACAGGTTCGATCCGGAGATCTGCGCGAGCTGGAACTTACCGTTCAGCATGCCCTCGCGATCGATCAGCCCGGCGGCGTACTCCTGCTGCATCCGCTTCCGCGCCGCACCGGCGTACGCACGGTTCTGCCCGGCGATCGCCGCGCGCGTTCCGGCCGCGGTGTTCGCAAGGCCCTTCATCCGCGCGAGCGCGGCGCGCCGACCTTCGAGGTCGCCCTTGATCGCCTTCGTGAACTGAACCTGGAACTCCTGCTGCGCCACGATCGCGCGCTCGGCCTGGTTGAGCTCGTCCGCGATCCGATCGCGGGCATTCTGCTGCTCGCCGACCTGCGCCGAGAGCGACACGACCTTCTCGTCACTCGAGGTGACCTGCATCGGCACGGCCCACGAGCTCGACACGTAGAAGAACGCGCTCGACACGATGTAGCCGACGAGCACGACCACGATGATCGTCAAGATCGCGAAGCCGAGGACGCGGTATGCGGTGACCAGCCACTTCGAGGCTGCCTGCGCGGTCAACGCCGGCTTGCCGAGCCCGAGCTTCTCGAACACGTCCCACTTGTTCGCCTGCGCGACGACAGACGGTGCACGGTGCGTCGCGACCGGCGGCGTGAACCGCGTCGGCTCCTCGTGATGGAAGTCCTGATCGTTGCTGGCGACCGGCCTGACAGGCGGGAGCAGTGGCCTGACAGGAGCTGGCGGCGTCTGCACCGCGGGCCACGCCATGACAGGAGCTGCGGGCGCCGGTTGCGGCGCCATCGTCGGTTGTGACATGGGCTGTAACACTGGCTGCTGCTGCACCTGCGGCTGCGCGAGCGCGAGCGATCCGTACGACGCTGGGGCCGCACGCCCCGTGGCGACTGGAGTTGCCAGCGGTGCCGGAGGCAGCGGTTTCGGAGCCTCTCGGCCCGTGCGCATCGCGCTGCCGTTCATCGTCACGGGCGGTCGCAGATGCGCGAGAGGATCTGCGCCCGTCTTCGAGATCTCGACGGAGTTTCCTCCTCGCACCGCGGCCTGCGCTGCGAGTGCGCGCGGCTTCGCGAACGGGATCACGTTCTGCGGCCGCTGCTCTACACGCTGCACCGCAGGCCTCACATCGACAGACGTTCGATCGGCATCGGTAGCATCGCGACGATTGTGTGGAGGCATGAACAGCACGAATCGCGGTGCAATGACCTCGCCATCGAGATCACACGCGTATCTGCGCGACCTCCGCGCCTGTGCAGCGTTCGCACTGGTGACGCAACGTTCCAGTCGCGTGCGGTCAACCCCGCCCTATCGAGGTCGCATCGAGCGCAACTAGCTCGATCAATTGCTGCGCGAATTGCGCAAACCACGCGGCGCGTCTCTTGCTCCGCTGTGCGTGCGCGCGTGACGTCTCTCCCGATCTACCTGTTCATCTTTCTCGTGTTCCTGAACCGCTACGTGTTCGGGCTCTACCTGACGATCGTTCGGCGCAAGACGATCGACGAGACAGTGGAAGGCTACGAGCCGACGATCACCGTGGTGGTGCCGCTCTTCAATGAAGGGCGCTCCATCTACGACACGATCCTCTCGCTCGTGAAGCTCGACTACCCGCAGGACAAGCTCGAGGTCACCGTCGTCGACGACTGCTCCACCGATGACTCGTACGAGTGGGCGTGCAAGGCGGCGAGCGAGTACCCGAACGTCACCGTGCTGCGCAATCCGTACAATATGGGCAAGCGCAAGGGCATCAACCACGCGGTCCGCGCTTCGAACGCAGAGATCATCGTGTCGGTGGACTCCGACGTCATCGTCTACCCGACCGCACTGCGCGAGCTGGTGGCGCGGTTCGTCAGCCCGAATATCGCCGCGGTCGGCGGCCGCATCCATGTCTCGAACCCGAACGAGAACTGGCTGACCCGGCTCCAGACCATCAAGTACTACTTCGGCCAGGAGCACCTGAAGAACCTCGAGCGCGGCCTGCGTCAGGTCCTGTGTCTCTCCGGCTGTCTCACGGCATACCGCCGCCACGTGCTGATCGAGCTCGAGCCGATCCTCGAGAACCGCAACATCCTCGGTATCCCCATCAAGTACGGCGAGGACCGGTTCCTCACCCATCAGATCGTGAAGCACGGCTACCGCACCGTGATGACGATGAAGGCGATGTGCTTCACGAAGGCCGCGACGAACCTGCGCGGCTACTTCAACCAGCAGCTCCGCTGGAAGCGCTCGAACATCGTCGACTTCATCATCTTCTCGCCCGACGCGTGGAGGATGCACCCGCTGATCTGCCTGCAGTACCTGTCGATGCTGCTGCTGCTGATCGTCTACCCGTTCATCATCATCACGCACATCGAGAAGCACGAGTTCATGCAGCTCGCGATGATGCACATGGCCGTGATCGGCCTCCTGGCCTTCGTCTATCACTTCGCTCCGAGTGTCCGCGCGCTGCCGCCGTGGCTGCGCGTGCACCCGATCTCGTTCCTGCCGATGGCCGTGCTGATGCCCGTCGCCTACGTGCTCCTCACGCCGCTCGGCCTGTTCACGCTCGATAGCTCGAGCTGGGAGACCCGTGGTCACGGCGGCACACCGACCGCGATCGCACTTCCCGGGGGACCGCGATGATCGTCGCCGCCCACCAGCCGCACTTCCTGCCGTGGCTCGGCTACCTCGACAAGCTGGCCAAGGCGGATCTCTTCATCGTGATGGATGACCTCCAGTACGAGAAGGAGAACTTCCAGAACCGCAATCGTCTCAAGCTGGATCGCGGCGCGCACTGGCTCACGGTCCCGCTCCTCCGTGGAAATCAGGCCGATCGGATCTGCGACAAGCGCATCGACAACGCGGGTCGTGGTGGCCGCCATCACTGGCAGCACCGGATGTGGCGGACGCTCGAGATCCACTACGGCAGCACGCCGCACTGGGACTACTACGCGCCCGCGCTCGAGGACGTGTTCGTGCGCCGCTGGGATCTTCTGGTCGAGCTCGATCTCCACATGCTCGAGCTCGCGCGCAACTGGCTCCACATCACGAGGCCGATCCTGCGCGCCTCGTCCCTCGGTCTCACCGGCCAGAAGACCGAACGCATCCTGTCCATGTGCCACGCGGTCCACGCGAAGACCTACCTGACGGGTCGCGGCGGCTCGGTCGGCTACCTCGACACGAACGCGTTCGCCGCCGCGGGCGTGTCGCTCGTCTGGCAGCGCTTCCATCACCCGCAGTACCCGCAGCGCTACGCGGGGCTCGGCTTCTCCTCCCACCTCGGCTTCCTCGATCTGCTTCTCAACTGTGGCCCCGACGCGCCTGCCATCCTGTGGCAAGCCGGCGAGGTCGTCACCGAAGGACCTACGCCATGAATCGCCTGCTCGAAGAGAAGGGTGGCCGCGTGCTCGCGTTCGGGGCGCACCCCGATGATCTCGAGGTCGGTGCCGGCGGTCTGCTCGCGCGGCTCGCCGCCGAGGGCGCGAAGGTCACGATGGCCGTGGTCTCGATCCCGAACAACGCGGATCAACGCAAGGCCGAAGCCATGGCCGGCGCCGACGTGCTCGATGCGGATCTCTTCATCCTCTACGAGGACAAGCCGTGCCGCGTCGAGGACATCCCGATGCACGAGCTGGTGCGCCGGTTCGACAACATCATCGGCGACGTGCGTCCGGACCTCGTGATCACGCACTCCGCGCACGATCTCCACTGGGATCACAGCCTGGTCAATCGCGCGACCGTGTCCGCGCTACGGCGCACGCCGTGTGATCTGCTCGCCTTCCTGTCGAGCCCCGAGATGAACGCGCAGAGCCGTGCGATCGGTCAGTGCTTCGCGGACATCACGAAGACCATCGATACGAAGATCGCCGCGATCTCTGCCCACCGCTCCCAGTGCCCGAAGCTCGACCTCGAATCGAGCCGCGACCTCGCTCGGGCGACCGGGCGGATGAGCGGCTACGAGTACGCGGAGGCCTACGAGGTCCTGCGCGTCCGCATCTGATGTGACGAGCGCGGGAGCGCAGCGAGGCACCCGCGCACACCGCTGGAACTGGCCGAGGGTGGGTGTTAGCGTCGGATCATGACGATTCGAAGCGTGTTCTTCGTCGCAGTCGCGCTCGGCGCGAGCGCATGTGGCGGCGGTAAGGCCGGCAAGATCATGGCAGACACCACGATCCTGCCCTATCAGGCACCCGACGCGGACGAGATCGCCGGCATCGATCCCGACGCCGAGCCCGCGACCGGCGAGACGCCCCCCACCACGCCGGCGCCGGCACAGAACCCGCACAAGTAGCGCGACGCAAATCATATGTGCGGCATCATTGGATACATCGGAACCCGGCAGGCCACCCCGATCCTCATCGGAGGTCTGCGCAAGCTCGAATACCGTGGCTATGACTCGGCCGGCGTCAGCGTCTCCGACGGTGGCGTGTCCCGCGTCGTCCGCTGCCGCGGCAAGCTCATCGGCCTCGAAGAGAAGCTGAAGAAGGAGCCGGCGGTCGGCACGGTCGGCATTGGCCACACGCGCTGGGCCACCCACGGCCGCCCGTCGGACGAGAACAGCCATCCGCACAAGGCGGGGCCGATCAGCGTCATCCACAACGGCATCATCGAGAACCACGTCTCGCTGCGGCAGGAGCTGATCGCGGCTGGCGCGAAGTTCTCTTCGGAGACCGACACCGAGATCTTCGCGCACCTCGTCGAGCAGGCGCTGGTCAACGGCGCGCCCGATCTGACCACCGCCGTGCGCCAGTCGCTGGCCAAGGTCCGCGGCAGCTATGCGTTCGTCGTGATGAGCGACAAGGAGCCCGGCACGCTCGTCGCCGCGAAGAACTCGTCGCCGCTGGTCGTCGGCCTCGGGGATGGCGAGAACTACGTCGCCTCCGACGTCACCGCGATCCTCAGCGAGACCCGCAAGGTGATCTTCGTCGAAGAAGGCGAGATGGTCGTCGTCACGCGCGAAGGCGTGACGCTGATGGACTTCGAGGGCAACGTCCACAAGCGCGAGCCGAAGATCATCACGTGGTCGGCCGTGCAGGCAGAGAAGGGCGGCTTCAAGCACTACATGCTCAAGGAGATCCACGAGCAGCCGCGCGCTGTCGCGGACACGCTCGTCGGTCGCGTCGATCTCGAGCGTGATGATGTCTCGCTCGATGGCATCGAGCTCGATGTCTCGAAGATCAAGCGCATCATCTTCATCGCGTGCGGCACCAGCTACCACGCGTCGATGGTCGGCGAGTTCCTCGTCGAGAGCCTCGCCCGCATCCCGGTCGAGGTCGACTTCGCCTCCGAGTTCCGCTATCGCGATCCGATCGTCGGCCCGGGCGACCTCGTCGTCGCCGTCAGCCAGTCGGGCGAGACGCTCGACACGATGGAGGCGATTCGCGAGGCCAAGAGGAAGGGCGCCCAGGTGTTCGCGATCTCGAACGTCGTCGAGGCCTCGATCCCGCGGCTCGCCGACAACGCGTTCTACACGCACGCTGGTCCCGAGATCGGTGTCGCGTCGACGAAGGCGTTCACCACGCAGCTCGTCGCGATCGCGCTGCTCGCGATCCACCTCGGCCGCCGGACCGGTAAGCTGTCGAAGGAGCGGGCGCGCGAGCTGCTCGCAGAGCTCATCGCGCTGCCGAACAAGATGCGCGACATCGTCGAGAGCGGCGCCCAGATCCAGGCGATCGCGCGGCGCTACGGCAACGCCAAGGGCTTCCTGTTCCTCGGCCGCGGCTCGCAGTTCCCGATCGCGCTCGAAGGCGCGCTCAAGCTCAAGGAGATCTCGTACATCCACGCCGAGGGCTATGCCGCGGGCGAGATGAAGCACGGCCCGATCGCGCTCATCGACGAGAACCTGCCGGTCGTCGTTCTCTGCCCCCGCGGACCGAGCTACGAGAAGACCGTCTCGAACCTCGCCGAGGTTCGCGCGCGCGCGGGCAAGGTCATCGCGATCGCCTCGCGCGGTGACAACGAGATCGGTGCGCAGTCCGACGACGTCATCGTCGTCCCCGACACCGCCCTGGAGCTCCAGCCGATCCTGACCGTGCTGCCGCTGCAGATGCTCTCGTACTACGTCGCCGACTTCAAAGGCACCGACATCGATCAGCCGCGCAACCTGGCGAAGTCGGTTACCGTCGAGTAGTGACAAAGAAGCTGACGCACTTCGACGACGCTGGCGCGGCTCACATGGTCGACGTCGGTGCAAAGCCCGAAACGGAGCGCGTCGGCATCGCCTCGGGCTCGATCACGATGCTGCCGGCAACGGCCAAGGCCGTGGCCGCGGGCACCATCGGCAAGGGCGATGTCCTCGGCGTGGCGCGCCTCGCGGGCATCCAGGCCGCCAAGCGGACGTCCGACTGGATCCCGCTGTGCCATCCGCTGCGGATCACGGGCATCGACATCGATCTCCGGGTCGCCGCCAAGGCGGTGCACATCACCGCGACGGTGCGCGCGTTCGACCGGAGCGGTGTTGAGATGGAAGCCCTCGCGGCCGTGTCGGCGGCGGCGCTGACGATCTACGACATGTGCAAGGCGATCGATCGCGGCATGGTGATCGGCGAGATCCGGCTCGAGGAGAAGCGGGGCGGTAAGTCCGGGACGTGGCGCCGCTAGCCGCCAAGGCCGCCATACGTTTGCTCGCCGGCACTGCTGTGCTGTTCGCACGCCGGCACTTCGGTGCTCGGGTATGGCCGCCAAGCCGCCAAGATCGCCAAGGAAGATTTGAGTCCCGTCGCGGGAACTCGCGCGAACGCGGCTTCTCTGCGGTCGATCCTCGAGGGCTCGCGCGCACTTTTGCGCGCTCGCTCAAGTCATCCGGTTTCTTGTGTGCGGGTTGTGATGATGCCGGTCAGCACACCCGCTCACAACGCGGTTCGCCTATGTGTGTGCACACCCGCTCACATGTCACGCGGTTCGCCTATGTGCGAGGGCGCGAAGGCGCGCGCGATCTCTCGACCAAACGAGAGCAGAGCAATCGCGTTCGCGCGAGGTCTCGCGACGGGACTCAATCTTCCTTGGCGCTCTTGGCGGCTTGGCGGCCATAACCCGCACGGCAGTGCCGGCGAGCGAACGCACGACAGTGCCGGCGAGCGAACGCACCGAAGTGCGTCGAGCGGACGCGGCGACTTGGCGGCTATCTACGGCGTTCGAACACGAGCAGCTCGCCCAGCGTGTCGTGATCTCGGTGGCCGACCTGCACCATCCCGAGCTTCCGGATCACGCCGAGCGACGCCACGTGCCACGGGAACGTGGTCGCCTGCACGGCCTCGATCGATGGATGCCCGAGCGCCCACTCGACACACGCGCGCACGGCCTCGGCGGCGAAGCCCTTGCAGCGCGAGGCCTCCTCGATCGAGTAGGCCACCTCGGCGACGCCGTCGGACGGGTGGCCATGGAACACGACGCTGCCGACAACGCGCGGCTCGTCCCTGAGGAGCACGAGCGAGTCGCCCCACAGGCGGATGTCGGGCGCCGCGCGGAGGGCGGTGCGCGAGAACGGGAACCCGAGGGCGACGAGGTCGTCGTTCGGCCAGGCATCGGGGAACGCGGCACCGACGACCGCCTCGGCGCGCGCCTTGTCGTGATCGAGCACGGCCTCGATCGCGTCGAGGGTGACGGGGACCAGCCGCAGGCGTTCGGTGGTCAGCGACGGCATGGTCAGCCCCCGGTCTTCGAGAACCCGATCACGAGTCCGACCTCGGTTGGTCCGGTGCCGATCAGGCCGTAACGGACGTCGATGTTGAGGAGCCAGCCCGAGATGTACTGCTCGATGCCGACGGTGGCGATCGCGCCGGCGAACGCGCGGAACATCTTCGGCGGGATGACCTGATCGGCGCGGAACAGCGCGCCGCCTCCACGAAGGGTGATGTAGCGGCTCGGGTTGACGCCGGGCCGGATGCGGATGCCGGCGGAGAGATCCATCTGGAGCGTGAGGAGCTGATCGTTGACGCGAGATGCGCCGGCGCCGTACATGGTCGCGAACTGCGCGGTCCACTTCGCGCTGAAGTTCAAGCGCTGGTCGGTGTTCATCGGCTGCCACGCAGCCTGGCCGCCGAGGACATAGCCGTAGCCGAGGTTGTTGGCGTCGGCGCCCGTGCCGCTCACCGCGCCGACGATCACGCCGATGCTTCCGGCGGGCAGGGGCTCGGCGCGCGCCGAGGTTCCGGCGACCGCGCCGAGACCGAGAACCGCGAGAGCCGCGCGCATATTCAGAACTTCGACGTGGTCGCGAGGAACGTCATCTTGTCGTTCGTCGCGCGCAAGCGGCGCGACAGCGTGCGGACCCAGTTCCAGAGGAGCTCGTAGGCGAGGTCGCGGTCGACGAACAGGAGGTCCTCGAGGTCCTTCCGGTTCAGCACGAACAGGCGGCACTTCTCGTGGCACATCGCCGTGGCGGAGCGCGGGGCGTCGTCAATGAGCGACATCTCTCCGAAGTAAGCTCCGGGACGGAGCACCGCCAGGGCTTCCTCGCCCATGCCGGGGACGATGCGGGAGATGCGCACCGCGCCCTCGACGATCAGATAGAACTTATCGCCCGGCGAGCCCTCGGCGAAGATCGTCGCGCTCGACTTGTACTGTTCCTCGACGCCGATATCGACGACGCGGCGAAGGTGGGGGGCGGGCAAGCCGCTGAACATGTCGATCGCGGAGAGGATCTCGAGGGTCGTCTTGCCCTGCAGATCCAGCCCTGGCTTCGGATCGTCATCGTCGGACATGTGTCCTGATCAGGGTCCCATACGGACCCCGAAAACGCAAAACAGCCCGAGGGTTGCCCCTCAGGCCGATAAACGCTTTGCGACCAAATACCGCCTCGCTGCGCGAGGCGAACCAGGTGTTACGCGCCGACCTTGAGGACGAGGAGCAACGAGATGATGAGCGCGTAGATGACCAGCGACTCGATCAGGGCGAGGCCGAGAATCATCGGGCCGCGGATCTGACCGGCGGCGCCGGGGTTGCGGGCGATGCCGTCGAGTGCGGCGGCGGCGGCGCGGCCCTGGCCGATGCCACCACCGAGCGCCGCGATGCCGATGCCGAGACCGGCGGCGAGGGCGATCAAGCCGTAGTTCGACGCGAGGCCCTGCGTCTTGATGGCCTCGGCCTCACCGCCCTGCGCGAACGCGAGGCCGGAGAACACGACGAGGATGAGGAGCGAGGTGATGCTCGAGAAAACGATCTTGCTGGTGCGCTTCATGACAATTCTCCTGGGGGGTCGCTTAACGTTTTTTGGTCGAAATGAAAAGCCGGTAGTGATTGTTCAGTGCTCTTCGTGCTCGATCGCCATGCCGATGTAGACCATCGCCAAGGTGCAGAACACGAGCGCCTGGATGCCGCAGACGAGGAGTCCGAGCAGAAGGAAGGGGAGGGGGACGAGGACCGGAACGAGGGCGAAGAACGACATGACGACCTTGTGGTCGGCCATCATGTTGCCCATCAGCCGGATCGCGAGCGATAGCGGGCGCGCGATGTGGCTGATGATCTCGATCGGCAGCATCAGCGGGATGAGCGCCGGGCTGGGGCCGAGGAAGTGCTTGAAGTACGCGAGGCCGTGCTCGCGGACGCCGTAGATGTGCGTCAGGAAGAACACGGCGAGCGCGATGCCGACGTTGGTCTTGAGCGTGTCGGTCGGCGCACCGAACCCGGGGATCAGCGCGAACAGGTTGTTGAACAGGATGAACATGAACAGAGCGCCGATCAGCGGCAGGAACCGCGGCGCGTTCTTCTCGCCCATCGCGCCCTCGACGAGACCGTACAGGCTCTCGGCGAGCACCTCGAAGAAGTTGCGCAGCGTCATCTTGCGCGGAGGGACGAGGCCCTTGTCGGCGGTCTTCGTGCCGCTGAAGAATGCGAGCGCCCCCCACGTGATGAACGCGACGACGACCAGCGTGATCAGGACGTGGGTGAGCGTCCACCCCGTCGCGAACATCTTGAGCCCCGACTTGCGGCCAAGGAGGTTCTGCGCCCAGTGATCGAACTTCTGCCACCACGAGAAGCGGTTCAGATAGTCAAACCATGTTCCGTGTTCACCCATGGCCGTTCTCGCTCGTTGGATCCTGCGTGACGGCCGGAGGGGCCCGGAACGCGCTGAGGGAAGTCTCGATGACGATCGACACGATGAAGATCGAGTAGCCGACTGCGAACGCGATGATGTCGATCGGGAGGAACAGGACGGCCACCGCGACGGCGCCCATCAGGAACACCATCTTCGGCAGCATGAGCAGCGACGAGTTACCGCCCTTGCCCGACGCGGCCTCGGCGGTCCACTTCACGACCAGCCGGCGGAGCACGTAGAAGTTCAGGCAGGTGAGGCCCGCGCCGACCATCAGACCGAGGACGATCGGGCGGCTCTGCGTGACGAGGCCGATCACGACCGCGACGATCGCGAGGATGTAGTTCATCCGCTCGATGCGGAGGATGCTCGGGCTAGCCACGCGCGTCCGCCTCTGCCGCGCGCTCGGCGCGTTTGACGGCGCGGAGCACACCGCGGAATCCGGCCACGAGACCGAAGCACAGCATGACAAGCATCAGCCACGGCTGCGTGCCGAGCTTCTGATCGAGGTAGTAACCGATGAGCAGGCCGATGATGACCGACAGGCCGAGCTCGATGCCGACCGAGCTCGACGACAGGGCGTCGTATGCCCGCTTGCCGCTGCGGGCGGCGGGGTCGATCGCCGGGCGACGCCCGGATCCGAGGCGGGTCACCACCTCTGGATGCAGCGAAGCGGCGCCGGAATCCTGCGACATTTCGCCGCGCTCGGAGGGCACATTCTGCATCAGCGGCGCCGACTTACCACGCTGGTTTTACAGCGTCAATCGACGACAGACACCTTGGCCGCCGCGACGATCTGGTCGATCTCCTCGTCGGTGTGGGCGAGCGATACGAACATCGCCTCGTACTGGCTGGGCGGCAGAAACACCCCTCGATCCCGCATGTTGCGGAAGAACGCCCCGAACCGCCTGGTGTCGGACGTCTTCGCAGTCTCGTAGTCGGTGACCGGGCCGGGAGCGAAGAACAGCGTGAGCATCGACCCGACCCGATTCATGACCGCCGGGACTCCCGCTGCGGTCGCCGCCGCGAGCAGGCCATCACCCAGCCGCTTGCCGAGCTGCTCGAGCCGCTCGTAGGCGCCCGGCCGGCCGAGGATCTCCATCGCCTTGAGGCCGGCTGCCATCGCGAGCGGGTTCCCCGACAGGGTGCCCGCCTGGTACACGGGCCCGAGCGGCGCGAGCTTCTGCATGATCTCCGCGCGGCCGCCGAACGCCGCGGCTGGGAGCCCGCCACCGATGATCTTTCCGATCGTCGTGAGGTCCGGCACGATCCCGTAGCGGGCCTGCGCCCCGCCGTACGCGACCCGGAACCCGGTCATCACCTCGTCGAAGATCAGCACGGTGCCATGCTTCGCGGTCAGCGCCCGCAACCCCTCCAGGTAGCCCGGTGCCGGAATGACGAGCCCCATGTTGCCGGCGACCGGCTCGATGATCAGGGCCGCGATATCCCGGCCGGCCAGCACCCGCTCGACGCTCGCGAGATCGTTGTACGGCACGACGATGGTGTCTCTGGCCGCGCCCTCGGGAACGCCGGCGCTGCCCGGGATGCCCAGCGTGGCAGCGCCCGATCCGGCCGCGACGAGAAGGCAGTCCGCGTGGCCGTGGTAGCCGCCGTCGGCCTTGATGATCTTCGCGCGGTTCGTGAACCCGCGCGCGAGTCGCAGCGCCGACATCGTGGCCTCGGTGCCCGACGACACGGCGCGCACCATCTCCATCGACGGGACCGCAGCGCGCAGCGCCTCGGCGAACAGCACCTCGACCTCGGTCGGCGCGCCGA
Organism: Haliangiales bacterium; assembly: GCA_038206055.1. Taxonomy (GTDB): domain Bacteria; phylum Myxococcota_A; class Polyangia; order Haliangiales; family Haliangiaceae; genus JABFXX01. Next base: position 88 of record JBBRBG010000159.1, on the reverse strand, counting down.
ACGTGGTTCCGTTCGCGAGCGTCTCGCTGATCACGGCTGCGATCTCGGGGTTCGCGTGCCCGAGGATCAGCGGCCCCCAGCTCCCGAT
>JBBRBG010000158.1:0-21047 GCA_038206055.1 Haliangiales bacterium | reverse complement strand
CCTCGACCCACAGCCGATCGATTGCCTGCTTCAGCGAGTCCTCGAGACGGGGAGACGGCTCGAGGTACAGCCGCTCCGAGAGCGCATCGTGCAGCTCCTGCGCCGGCATGAACCGCGTGAAGGGAATCGGCGGCCCACCATCGGGATCGAGCAGCAGATACGCGATCTGGTAGCACAGCGGGTGCGCGCACGGCGACGTGACGAAGTCCGTCGGTTTCAGCAGGCCGTTCGTCGTCTTCTCGATCTCCTCGAGGACCTCGAACATCGAGATCCGGCCCGAGCGCTGGAACGTCGCCCCGCTCTGCCCCGTGAAGGTCATCGTGTGCACCTCGACGTGCCGCACCACCGGCCGCGATAGCGCGAAGTCGAGGATCTTCCCCACCTCGTGCTCGTTCACACCGCGTGTCATCACCGGGATCAGGGTCACGTCCACGCCGTGCTTCTCGCACAGCTCCATGCACTTGATCTTCGTCGCGAGCATGTGCGCGCCCTGCATGAGCTTGTCGGCGTGCGGATCGAACGTGTCGAACGAGAGTGCGATGCGCGCTCCGTACTCACCGAGCTTCGCGACGAACGCCTCGTCCTTCGCGAGCCTGATGCCGTTCGAGCACACGGTGACCCGGTGGATGCCCGCCGCGCGCGCCATCTCGAGCATCTCGAACAGACGCGGATGCAGCGTGGGCTCACCGCCCGTCAGGTTGATGATATCGAGCTCGCCGCCGTGGTCGGTGCGTAGGTGTTCGAGGATCAGCGCGAAGTCCTCGAGGGGCATGTGATAGGCGTCGTCGTTCTTGTTGTGCACGTAGCAGATCGGGCAATCGAGATTGCACGCGCTCGTGATCGTCACGACCGGCAGCCTGACTTTTTGCGTGTGGCTCGTGCACGGACCGCAATCGAACGGGCAGCCGTGATCGATCTCCTTCTTGATCACCGCGGGCGCCACGAACTGCTGCTTCTTCGCGCGGGTCTGCTCGTACCAGGCGGCGTTCGTCGAGAGCCGCACCTCCTGCGCCCCGTGCTCCGCGCAGGTCTTCTTCATCCAGACCTCGCCCGTCTGGTGGGCGACCACGCTGGCCTGCACCGCTTCCTTGCACGTGCGGCACAGGCTCGTCGTCGTATGAATCAACCGTTCGCTCATACCGACCTCCCGTCGCGCTTGCCGATCACCATGTTCGCGAACGTCTGCACGCTGAACAGGGTCAGGATCGTCGACGGCCGCAAGCCCGGCACGATCCGGTCCGTTGCCTCGGGCATCAGCTCGCGTAGCCGCGCCAGGCCCGCATCGGAGATCACGCCGTCGGGCGCGAACTCCTCCTGCGACATGTCCCCCCGCGACGCTCGCTCCATCTCACCCCGCGTGATCTCGATCTTGAAGTCGCGTTCGATGCGAAACACGATGTCGAGAAAGTCGAGCGACTCCGCGTGTAGGTCCGCCATCAACACGGATGTCGGCTTCACGTCGGTGAGTGACTTTCCGAGCGACTCGGCAACGATCACGCGGCACATCTCGCCGATCTGTTCGTTCGACAATGCGATCTCGCTCATCGGGTCTCCTCGTCGATCCACTGGACCACGCGGTCCACAGGTTTACGTCCGCGCGCGGGTGCATCCCCGACCGGCCAGCCGATCGCGATCGCCCCCACCATCCGCCACGGCTCGGCGATCCCGAGCAGCGCCTGGATCTCCGCTTTTGCCACGATCGGCCCGGCCATCATGCATGCGCCCAACCCCTCGGCGTGCGCCTGCAACAGCAGAGTCATGATTGCCATGCTCGTCGAGCACAGCTCCGCCTGCATCGACGACGCGGTCGTGAACTGCTTCGGATCGCCGCCGCCCGACTCGATCAGGTTCGCGATCAGATCCGGATACTCGCGGTACTGCGGGATCACGATCACCTGCGCAGCACCGAGCGGTTCGAAGAAGAAGTCGCCGTAGTCGCCATAGCTCTCGGCATGACGACTGTTCGCGATGATCGCCTTCATCTCGGCGACCCTGCCCGCCACCGCGTCGGCGATCCGTGCGCGCATCGCCGCAGCGTGCACCACGGCGAACTTCCAAGGCTGGCGGTTCGTGTTCGACGGCGCCGTGATCGCGCCCTCCATGACGCGCTCCATCACCTCGCGCGGCACGGGCTCCCCGCTGAACGTGCGCACGCTGCGCCGCGAGCGCAGCCAATCGAGCATCTCGGGTCCGGGCTTCATTCGAGCTTGAACCCTCCGTCGACGTTCCACACCTGTCCCGTCACGTAGCTGGCGTCATCGCTGCACAGGAACGCCACCACCTTCGCGACCTCCTCCGGGCGCCCGAGCCGCTTGAGCAGCGTGCGCTTGAGCAGCTCGTCGGGGGCGATCGCCTGTAGCTCTGCGGTCATCGCCGTGTCGATGATCCCCGGCGCCACACAGTTGACCCGAATCGAGCGCGGCGCGAGCTCCACGGCGAGCGAGCGGGTGAACGCCTCGACGGCGCCCTTCGACGCCGCGTAGTTGCTCTGCCCTCGTCCGGGCCGTTGCGCCGCCACCGACGATAGCGTCACGATCGTCCCCGCGCGGCGGCTGACCATGCGGCGTGAGGCCTCGCGGCAACACGCGACGACGCCGAGGAGGTTCGTACCGAGGACATCGGCGTAGTCGCCCTGCGTGCTCGCGCCGAGCAGCGTGTCTCGCGTGATGCCGGCGTTGCAGACGAGCACGGCGAGCGGGCCAAGCGCATCGATCTCGCCGAACATCGCGGCGACGGCGGCGGGATCGGAGGCATCCGCGCGGATGGCGATGGCGCGTGCACCGGTCACCTCGACGGCGGCGGTGGCCTCTGCGGCCGCGGCTGCATTCTCGCGATAGTTGAGCGCGATGACGAAGCCGCGCCGCCCGAGCTCGATCGCGATCGCACGCCCGATGCCGCGCGACGCGCCGGTGACCAGCGCAACCCGTGCGTCGCTCATCGCGGCACCTCCACGCGGATCGCAGCTGCGAGGCCCGGTTGGCTCGCGTGCAGACCGAGTGCGACGTACGCGCTCGTCGGGGTCGCCCGGGTCACGGGCGCGAGGTCTCCCGCGGCCGCGTGCTCGAGGCCCGCGATCGGCGGCAGCGTTCCCGTGCGCAGCGACTCGGCGAGCACGATCGCCTGGACGAGCGTCGTCGCGGCTCCGAGCTGGCCCATCGCCGCCGACGGTGCAACAAGCGCTGCGTCTCGCGCGACCAGCGTGGCAATCGAAACGCGTTCGTCGGCGTCGAGATCGGGCCAGGCGCGGGCGGTTCCGGCGACGACCGATACGCCGTCCGCGAGCTGCCCTGCGATGCGCGCGAGCGTCGCCGTCGAATCGCCCTCCGCGCCCGCGGCATCTCGGACCTCGATCCATGCGACGGGCGCGGTCGCCTCACGCACGAGCACCATCGCGGCCGCGGCCTCCCCCGGCACGAAGCCGGCGGCATCCGCCGAGTACGGCGCAGTCAGGCGCGCGAGCGGTGCGCGCGTGGCCGAGCGGCGCGCGCCGAGCTCGACCAACGTCTCTGGCTCGAGGAGCGAGTCGTACGCGATCACGAGCGCCGCATCGATCGCGCCGTCGTACAGCGCGCGGCTCGCCGAGGCGATCGCCTGCGCTCCAGCGCTGCCACCGCCGAAGGTGGCACCCTCGCCGCGCAGCCGCAGCGTCGACGCGGCGAGCGCGTGGACGTTGTTCGAGAGGTGGCGCAGCATCCAGTAGGGGTGCACGTCGCGCAGGCCGCGCTCCCACATCCGCTGGCCGTCGTCGGCCTGGTTGGCGAACGCGGGCATCATGTACTCCCAGTGCGCGCGCAGACCACCGACGCCGCAGAACACGCCGATGCGCGGCCCCGCCTCGATACCGGATGCGGCCAGCGCCTCACCGGCGACCTCGAGGCCGAACAGCCCCATGCGGCCGAGGAACCGCGCCTGACGCGACTCCGCCGGCTGGTCGCGCAGCGGCGCGATCGTCGTGCACGGATATCCCGCGCGCGGGTCGGTCGTCGCGGCGCGCTCGCCGGCGAACAGCCGCGCCATCGCCGCATCGACCGCGTTGCCGAGCGGCGTGCGCCACGCGCGAGAGATCATGGCGACCCTCACGCCGGCCTCCCGAGCACGAAGCGCGCGTTGTGCGCGATGCGCCGGATCAGATCCGCGGCGACCGAACGCCTCCCGCGGATCACCGCACCGAAGCCGCGCGGCTCGCGACTCGCACGCGCCGCTCGGACGACCTCGATGGCGTCCTGCGCTCGCCCGCTCACGCCGGCCTCCCGATCACCAGGCTCGCGTTCTGGCCGCCGAACCCGAACGAGTTCGAGAGCAGCGCGTCGACGCGCGCGGCGCGCGGCTGCGGGCCGATCACGTCGACATTGCACTCGCGGTCGCGCTCGACGAGGTTCGCAGTGCCGGGCAGCAGGTCGCGCTCGAACGCGAGCAGGCTCGCCGCGAGCTCGATGGCGCCCGCCGCCGCCATCAGGTGCCCGACCGCGCCCTTGATCGAGCTGACCGCGACTCGCGCGGCATGCGCACCGAGCGCACCGTGGAGCGCGAGGCATTCTGCCGGATCGTTGAGCGGCGTCCCGGTGCCATGTGCGTTGACGTACCCGATGGCCTCGGGTGCGAGCCCGCTCCGTGCAATCGCGCGCTCCATCGCGGCCTGCGCTGCGATGCCATCGGGGCGTGGCGCGGTGGCGCGATATCCGTCCTGCGTGCTCCCCCATCCGAGGATCGTCGCGAGCGGTCGCGCACCACGAGCCGCCGCGCCCTCGGCACTCTCGACGACGAACATCGCTGCGCCCTCGCCGATCACGAGACCATCACGGCGCCGATCGAACGGCCGGCAGGCATCGAGCTCGTCGCGCGGCGACGGCGCACCGAGCCGGCACATCCCTCCGAGGCCGAGCGGGTTGACCATCGAGTCGGCGCCTCCGCACACGACGATGTCCGTCGCACCGCGCTCGACAAGCGATGCGGCATGCGCGACGGCGAGCGCGCCTGCCGCACACGCCGAGGCGTTGACCACGGTCTGACCGCGCAGGTCGAGCCACGCGTGGATCACCCGCGCGGTCAGGTCCACCGGCGCACGGAACCGCACGCCCGGTGTCCGGTCCGCACGTCCCCACGCGATCGTGCGCGCAGTCCCACCCTCGAAGATCGGCACGAGGTCCTCGAGAAATGCCTGCTCGAGCCCGAGCGCGATCACGAGCGATGCCGTCCGCTCGGCGTCGCCGCAGCCGGCCATCCGCCACGCCTCGGCCGCCGCGAGCAGGCCGAACCCGACCTTGCGATCGCGCAGCGCGCCCATCCCCCCGAGCTCCTGCGCGTACGCGGGATCGCCCAGCGCCTCGCCGAGCCATGCCGCGTCCGCGCGCGGCACCGGCACCTCGCCCGCGACCCGCGTCGGGAACGTCGAAGCGTCAAACGACCGGATCTTCGAGATGCCGCTCTCACCGGCAGCGAGGCCACGCCACAGCGCCCGGGCACCGACGCCGAACGCCGACACGGCACCGACGCCCGTGATCACCGCCGTCACGCGACACCTCGTGCGAGCACCACAGCACCCGGGTCGCCGTCGACACCGAGCGTCAACACGAGTGCGCGTTGCGAGCGCTCTAGCAGATCCGCCGCCGCGATCACGGCGAGCGCCGCACTGGCCGCGAGGCTCTCGCCAAGCGGCGCGGTCGAGACTACCCGCGCGCCAGGACAACGCGCCGCGGTCCACGAGTGCAGCGCATCGGCCGCCGGCGGTCCCCACGGCGCGATCACGACGAGCTGCACCTGCTCGCCGAACCGCGCCGTCGCGACCGCATCGTTCATCGCATCCGCGAACGGGCGTCCGCGCCCACTCGCCACACCACATCCCTCGACGACGATCTCGCCCCCGATCGCCACCTCCAGCGCGATCAGCCCGGCCCCATCCTCGGGAACCAGGCCACGCGCGAGGAAGCCATCACGGGCGAGCTCCTCCACGGTCGCCGGGTGCCTCGGGGCGTCCGCGCCTCCGGTGACCGCGCGCTCGCACTCGCCCGAGGCCACCGCGTACACGGCCTCTCCGAACGCCGCGATCGTGCCAGCGCCGCGCGAGAACACGGCGCTGTTCGGACCACCGAGACCCTCGAGGATCGCGCCGTGACACAGCGTGAAGTTGTTCATCAGCTGGAACGCCAGCAGCGGATTGCACGCCGCGAGTCCGCGCTGCCCGAATCGCTCGAGCGAATACGCGCCATCGACCAGGCTCTCCTCGAGCAGTGCCATGAAGTCATCGAGCGAACCGGCCGATGCACCGACGCCGAGGTAGTAGCCGATGCGCTCGCGCCCATCGGTCCAGCCGGCATCGCCGAGCAAGTCGACGAGACAGCGCGCCGCGAGATACGCCGCCGGCGACATCATCTTTCGCGCACGCGGATTCGCGAGCGGCGTCTCCGCCGGCAAGCCAGGCAGCGCCGCGCACTCGACGAGCGCGCGCCCGAGGCCACGCGCCCCCGCGCCGAACGCCGACAACGCGGCCGTGCGCGCGATCGCCACCGGGCGCATCACGTGGCCCTCCGCAGCACGAGGCACGAGTTCGCCCCGCCGAACGCGAACGCGTTCGCGATCGCGGCATCCACGTCCTTCGCCAGCGCGCGCCCCATCACGTGCGCCACGTCGCACGTCGGATCCGGATGCTCGAGGCCCGCGGTCGGCAGCACCGTGCCCGCATTCACCGCTTGCCACGCGTACAGCGCACCGAGCGCGCCGGCGCCCGCGATCCAGTGACCGAGCGCGCCCTTGCTCGAGCTGACGTGCGCGGCCGTGACACCGGCGCCGAGCGCCCGCTTGATCGCCCCGACCTCGATGCGGTCGTTGAGCGGCGTCGAAGTGCCATGTGCCTGCACGTAGCCGATCACCGGATCGCCCGCATCGTGGAGTGCTGCGACCATCGCGCGCGCCGCGCCGTCTCCCTCAGGATCCGGCGCCGTCAGGTGGTGCGCGTCGAGGCTGCGGCCGATGCCGGCGAGCTCGACCTGCGCACCACCGCGCTCCGCCGAGAGCACGAGCATCGCGGCGCCCTCGCCGATGATGAAGCCATCGCGATGCGCATCGAACGGGCACGAGATGCCCCGCGCCGAGAGGATGCTGAGGAGCCCGAATCCGGCGAGCATCAGCGGATCCACATCCGCACCCACGCCGCCGCACAGCGCCACATCGCATTGCCCGAGCCGGATCGCCCGCGCCGCCTCGACGATCGCCGCGCTCCCCGACGCGCACGCGAGCGACACGGTCTCGACCGGCCCGTGCGCGCCGTACTCGAGCGCCAGCGCCGCGGCCACCGCCGACGGTGAGATCACGGATGCATCGATCCGATCCGCAAACGCCGGCGCCTCGCGTGCGAACCGCTCGTGGTCGAACGTGTTGTTCGGCCCGCGGCCCGCGCGCGCCAGTCCGAGCGCCGTGGTCCAGTGGCACCGCCCCGACTCCGCGCCGAGGAACACGCCGAGCCGCGCCGGCTCTACCGTGAGCCGCGCCATCTCCCACGCCTCGCGCGCCGCGAACCGGGTGTACGGGAGCCGCCGATCCTCGTCGGGAAACGGTGTCTCGATCGCCGCCGCAACGCGGCAGGGAAAGCCGCTGGCATCGAACCGCGTGATCGGCCGGATCGCGGTGGCGCCGGTGACGAGCTCCGCGACCGTGGTGGGCCACGTCCCACCGAGCGGCGTGTACGCCCCGACACCCCGAACGAACACGCGACGCTTCGTCACTCAGCGCGTCTCCGCCGACCCCGTGAGCCAGATCTGGAGGTACTCGCGCCGCCGCTGGAGGATCGCCGGGTTCGTGATCGTCGTGAACGCGAACGAGAGCTGCGCCTCGGTGACGAGCTTGCCATCGACGTACGCGAACGTCTGCGCCTGGCCGCCATCCTCGCTGACGCGCTCGCAGCGCGCCTCGAGCTCGAGCTTGTCGCCCGGGCGCACCACCTGCCGGAACTTCGCGCGGTCTGCCATCGTCAAGATCGCGTGCAGGTCGTGGCGCTCGCGCTGCCGCATCGTGGCCTCGAGAAGCACACCGGCGAGCTGCGCGAGTCCTTCGAGGATCATCGCGCCCGGCATCACCGGATGCCCCGGGAAGTGATCTGCGAACAGATCATCGGACAGCGACACGCACTTGACGCCACGCGCCAGCTCCGGCGGCTCCAGCGCCGTGATGCGATCGAGGAGGATGTAGCGCACGAGCGCGCAGCCTACCAAAGGCCGCCGACGAGGATCCGGTGCAGAAGGGCAATTCCAGGCACCCTGATTTGCACGAAGACGGTACTGGCGCGGCGCCCTCCACGATGCGATGCAGAGGGACATGGGTGACTCGGCGGCAGAGGTCCTGAAACACGGATTCGGAGAATTCCGCACGTTCGTCAATCCCCTGATCGCCGAACGCGCCCGCCTCGCCCGCGAGCCCATCGAGTTCGTGCGCGTCGTCGATGGCGTGCTCCACGATGCCAGCGGCACGGCCTACGAGGACCTCCACGGCACGCAGATGCTCGGGCACCGCAACCCCGCCGTCGCCGATGCGATTCGCGGCTTTCTCGACTCCGACGTCCCGAACTGGTTCCCATCGCGCGTCAACCCGTGGGCCGGTCGCCTCGCCCGCCGGCTGTGCGAGCGCACCGGCTACACGAACGCGTTCTTCGGCATGAGCGGCGCCGATGCCGTGGAGGCGGCGATGAAGCTCGCCCGCGCCGCCACGCGAAAGCCGCGCATCCTCGGCCTCACGGGCGGATATCACGGCTGCACGTTCGGCGCCGTCGCGCTGATGCACGACGGCCCGCTGCGCGATCCGTTCGGGCCGCACCTCCCGGGCGTCGAGAAGCTCCCGTTCGACGACGTCGATGCGCTCGCCGCAGCCCTCGCACCCGGCGATGTCGCCGCCGTGATCGTCGAGCCGATCCAGGGCGAGGGCGGCGTGCGGCCCCTCTCCCCGGCGATGATCGAGGCACTCTGCGAGCTGACGGCCCGCCACGGCGCGCTGCTCGTCGCCGACGAGGTCCAGACCGCCCTCGGCCGCTCGGGGCGCTTCCTCGCGAGCAGCGCCTGGCCGCGTCGCCCCGAAGTGGCGCTGCTCGCGAAGACGCTCGGCGGCGGCCTGGTCCCGATCTCCGTGATGCTCGCGGAGCGCGAGATCTTCGAACGGGCCTACGGTCAGAACTTCTTCATCGGCGAATCGCACAACACCACGTTCGGCTACAACGGCCTGTCGTGCGTGGCGGCGCTCGCCACGCTCGACCTTCTCGACGATGCGTTGATCGCAAGCGTCGATCGCCGGGGCGCAGCGGTCCGCGCTCGGCTCGCCGAGGCGCTGCGCGGCAACCCTCTGTGACACGAGGTCCGCGGCGCCGGGTTCATGATCGGCGTCGAGCTCGTGCACACGCCGCACCCGTGGCTGTCATTCGAGCACTTCGGCATGCCGGAGCTTGCCCACATGCCCACGATCGGCCCGCTGCTCTGCTACCGCCTCTACGCGCGCGGCTTCTTCGCCTTCGTCTGCGGCCACGACTGGCGCGTGCTGCGCCTCCAGCCGCGGTTCGACATCCCGGATCAGAAGCTCGCCGATCTCGCGCGCGCGTGCCGCGAGGAGCTCGACCACCTGGCAAACCTGAGCTGACCGCAGCAGAGGCCGCGGCTCATGGTATTCCGTGCACCATGGACTGCACGAGCTGCGACACGGTTCCGCCTCGGCCCGACCGTCCCCACACGTTCATCGCGCATGCGCAGGACACGTGCCCCACGTGCGCGCTCGCCGGCGAGGCGCGCGTCGTGCTTCGCGACGGCAAGGTCGTCCACCTCCTGCGCTGCACCGCGTGCGGACCGCAGGAGCGCGAGGTCCATGCGAGTGCGCAGATCTGGATGCAGGAGTTCCTCGCGAAGGGCGTGGTCCCCGAGGGCCTCGTGGGCGATCACCTGTTCAAGCACACCACCTCGACGTGCCCGCAGTGCCTCGCACTCGTCACCGCCGAGGTCGTGATCCGCAAGGATCGCGTGTTCTTCCTCAAGGATTGCGTGCGCTGCGGCCCTTCGGAGGCGCTCGTCTCCGAGGACGCGAGCTACTACGTGAAGGCGTACTCGTTCGCGCGCGCCGGGACGCAGCCTCTGATCTTCCGCAACACCGCGGAGCACGGCTGCCCCACCGATTGCGGTACGTGCGACGACCACGAGCAGCACACCTGTCTGCCGATCGTCGAGGTCACGGACCACTGCAACCTCGAGTGTCCGATCTGCATCGTCGACAACAACTACTCGAAGCACATGGAGCCGGCGACGTTCCAGAAGATCGTGGACGGCCTCGTCGAGGCCGAGGGCATCTGCGAGACCATCGCGCTCTCCGGCGGAGAGCCGACGAGCCACCCGCAGATCCTCGAGCTCCTGAAGATCGCGTGTCGCCCGGAGATCGGACGCGTCGTCATCATCACGAACGGGATCCGCCTCGGCAAGGATCGCGAGCTCGCACAGGCGCTCAAGGACATGGGCATCTACATCGGGCTCCAGCTCGATGGCTTCACCGCCGAGGTCCACACCGCGATCCGCGGCAAGGATCTCGTCAAGGAGAAGGCAGCGGCCCTCGCCATGATCGAGGAATTCGATCTTCCGACACAGCTGATCTTCGTCGCCACGCGCGGCGTCAACGATCACCAGATCGGCCAGGCCGTCGAGCTGTTCCTCTCGAAGCCGCACTTCCTCTCGCTCAACTTCCAGCCGGTCGCGTACACCGGCCACGGTGGCGGCACGTTCGTTCACGATCCGATGGACCGCCTGACCATCCCCGGCGTGATCCGCCACATCGACGCGCAGACCGGCGGCAAGGTCGGCTACACGGACTTCTTCCCGCTGCCGTGCTCGCACCCGCAATGCGTCTCGCTGACGTACCTCCTGCGCCTCGACGACGGCACGAGCGTTCCGTTCGCGCGATTCGTCGACTTCGAGAAGCACGCAACGCTGCTTCGCTCCTCCGCCACGCTCCCCGCGACACCCGAGGTCGAGGATGCGCTCGCCGATGTCATCCACGAGGTGTTCGCGCGCCAGGACGAGATCGAGCGTGGCCCCGAGATCCTCAAGGCTCTGCGCCGCTGCCTCGACGAGATGTTCCCGCCGAAACCCCTGTCCTCGCGCGAGCAGTTCCGCGCCAGCGAGCGCCAATCGAAGTCGATCTTCCTGCACCACTACATGGACCGCCACGACTTCGACCTCGAACGGCTCCGCAAGTGCTGCCATCACTACCCGCAGATCGACGGCAAGATCATGCCGGCCTGCGGTTTCAACATGTTCCACCGTGGTGCCGCGAAGGGCCCGGAGACGCCGCGCGCGAAGTTCGGCCGGGCGCCGTTCTCGCTGCCGGTGATCAGCTAAGTGTCGTCGCTCCTCGCAGGCCGCGTCGCGTTCGTCACCGGCGGGTCGCGAGGGCTCGGTCGGGCGATCTGCAGGACGCTCGCGCGCGAAGGTGCGGTCGTCGCGTTCAACTACCTCAAGCACGACGACGACGCCGCTGCGACCGTGGCGGCGATCGAGGCGGCCGGCGGCCGGGCCTCGGCACACAAGGTCTCCGTTCTCGACAAGCCGGGCCTCACCGAGCTCGCGAAGTCGCTCGACAAGCTGCACGGAAAGATCGACATCCTCGTCAACAACGCCGGCTACGGCCAGGTCGTCCCGCTCGCGCTCATGGAGGAGTCGGACTGGGACGAGATGCTCGACACCCACGTGAAGGGCGCGTTCCTCGCCACGCAGGCCGTGCTGCGCGTGATGGTGCGCCAGAAGTACGGCCGGATCGTCAACGTGGGCTCGCTCGCCGGCATCAAGATGATGCAAGCGCCCGTGCACTACGCCACCGCAAAGGCCGCGCTCAAGGGCTTCACTGAATCCCTGGCGAAGGAAGTCGGTCGCTACGGCATCACGGTCAACTGCGTCGCGCCCGGCATCCTCGACGAGGGCGTGAGCGATCACCTGCCTCCCGGCCGCAAAGAAGAGTACCTGCGCCACTGCGCGGTCCGCCGCGTCGGCACCCTGACCGAGGCCGCCGACATGATCGCGTTCATCGCCTCCGAGCGCGCGAGCTACACGAACGGCGCCACGCTCGTCGTCGACGGCGCGGTGTGATCGCCCTCCCCGCCGGCTTCGAGCTCGCCGAGGTCGCGATCGGCCCCGGCGACGATCGTCACGCGGCCGGTCGCCGCGCCGCCGGTCTCGCCCTCGCGCCGTTCGGCGCCACGCTGGCTTACGACGGAACGCGCCCGGTCGCGGATGGCGTCGCGATCTCGATCACCCACGGTCGCACCCGCGCGATCGCGGTCGCCGGCCGCGTGGCTCGCCTCGGCATCGATCTCGTCGACGACGCCGACGACACGCGCCTCGCCCGGATCGCATCCCGGTTCCTCGCCCCGGAGCGCGACCTCGCGACCTCCGCGTTCGCGCGCGCCGCCTGCTTCGCCGCGAAGGAGGCCGGCCTCAAGGCCCTCGGTCTCGGCCTCTACGACGGCGGCATGTTCGACGACTGTGCCGTGACCGTACTCTCGCTCGATCCGCCACGTCTCGCGCCCGACCTCGTGCTGGTGATCGGCCGCGTCGCCGACGGCACGCTCGCCATCGTCCATGCCTGAGGCCGGATTCGTGGATTGCCCCCCGTTGCCGGCGAACCGCCTCGGGTCCGTGTGACATCTTCCTGCCATGAAGCTCGACCAGCAGCGGTTCAAGCAGGTGCTCGGCGCCTTCCTCGAGATGGGCGTGATCACGAAGCCCGAGATCGACAACGTGATGGAGATCTTCGCGCCGACGTTCCCGTGGGCCGCGAGCCTCGCCGTCGCTGACTCGGTCCACGTGCACCTGCGCGTCGACGATGTCACGCGCCTCCCGCACGACCGCATCCTCGGGCTCGGCACCAGGCCCGAGAACCAGAAGGACGGCTACGTGAAGTTCCCGTTCTCGGGCGGCATCAACGTGATCATCTCGTCGATCGATGTTGCCGAGGACGACTGGATCCCCGGCCCGGGTCACAAGCGGCCGTACCTCGATCACGTCGGCGTCGATCTCCGCGACGAGAGCGCCGCCACGAAGCAGCTGTTCGACGAGACGCCGGCGATCGCGAAGGCGGCCGGCTGGCGTCACAAGCCGCAGGGCGGCGACGGCACGCCGGTGTACTGCTGCCACGTCGAGGTCGGCGCGAAGCACTGGGTGTACCCGCCCACGGCCGGCGCTGCGTGCATCGAGCTCGCGTTCGGCGCGTTGATCATCAACGGTGACTCGATGGGCTGCGACCTGCGCCCGATCGATCCGGCGCACCCGCAGGCCTCGAGTGCGGTGTGCGGCGATCACGGCAGCGCCGAGGCGCTCAGCGCGAAGGCGCAAGGCTCGCACTACAACATCTCGGACCTCGGCAAGTTCGGCGAGATGGGTAAGAACGCCGGCCCGCTATGGGACAAGTTCCTCGCCTACTACGCCGCCGCCACCGGCGAGGACGGTGCGCTCACGAGGCGCGAGAAGGCGTTGATCGGTCTCGCGGTCGCACACGCCAAGCAGTGCCCGTACTGCATCGATGCGTACGTCGGCAACTGCGTCAACACGGGCGCGACCGTCGACCAGATGCACGAGGCCGTGCACGTCGCTGCTGCGCTCGCCGCCGGCATCGATCTCGTCCACGGGGTGCAGATGCGCAACGCGCTGGCCGCACGCGGCAAGCTCTGACCTTGAGGTCGAGCGGTGAGACCTGTGGGGATGACCCACGAGTTAGTTGCGGAGATTCGTCGACACGTAGCTGCTACGCTCATCGGATGAAACCGATCCTCGGCGTTGTCATCACGATGCTGCTCGCGACCTCCGGCTGCATCGTCCGCACGCGAGGCACCTCCTCCGCGCGCACGGCTTCGTGTCCGCCCGCGCATCACTACGAGGACGGAGTCTGCGTGCACAACGGAAACCGCGACAAGGTCCGCGATCACCGCCGCTAGGGCCCTCCTTCGACGTGTCCGCGGCGTACAGTGGCCGCCATGACCCGAGCCCTCCTGTTCGTCATCGCCGCTGGCTGCTCCGCCTCGCCGAAACACGAGTCATCCGCCGAGCCAGCCGCGACCACCACGCCGTCTCCGGCGGAGGGAACGCCCGCGCAGATTCCGCCGTCTGCCCCGGGAACGGATCCGTGCCCGACGATGCAGGTCAAGGCGCCCGACTCGGTGCCCGCCGGCACGCAGATCAAGATCACGACCTCGCAGGTCGGAGGCTCGACGCCGTCGTTCAAGTGGAGCGTCACCGCCGGCAAGATCGCCAGCGGACAGGGCACGCCGAACATCGTCGTCGATTCGACGGGGCTCGCCGGCTCGACGATCGTCGCGAACCTCGAGCTTGGCAGCCTGCCCAGCACGTGCGTCACCACCGCCACGAGTGTTCACGTGCTCGTCGGCCCGTAGCGCGCTACCGTTCACCGCGGTGAGCCGCGCATCTCTCCTGTTCCTCGTCGCAGCATGCGGCTCCGGTGCCCCGCCCGTGCTCTCGCACAGCGTGGCGCCGGATCCGCCACCGCCCGCACCTCGCGTGCCCACACCGTGGCAGACCCGATGCATCGCCGCACTCGAGCAGCTCCGGATCGACGCAGCCGGGTTCGAGCCCGAGCTCCGTACCGCCGAGGTGAAGATCGACGACTTCCGCGAGGAGGTCATCCTCTACGCCGCACCACCGGTCTGGCACATCCCGTCGATCTACATCGGCGTGGTCCACGAATCCAAGCCCGAGGTGAAGGACTGGCAGCGGTTCGCCGAGCCCTTCCACGGCACGGACCACATCACGATCATGCGCACGACCGCGACGGTCGATGCGGCAATCCTCCTCGATGGCTGGGAGACCCAGCGTGCGATGCGCCTCGAGCCGACGCTGCAGCACGGCGTCGAGGCCTGTCTCTAGCGATCGAGCCGACGAAACGAGAACAGCTCGGCGAGCGGATGCGATGCGCGTTCGATCGCGGCGCGCAGGATGCCTGCGCCGATCATGCTGTACGTGATCCCGTTGCCGCCATAGGCCATCGCGAACAGCTGCCGCGGTGAGTGACGAGGGTGCGCGCCGAAGAACGGCAGCCCATCCGCTGTCTCCGCAAAGTCCCGGCCCATGCGAACGTCGGTGTGAGGTCGAGGTGCGGGAACCACTTCGCGACCTTCTTCATCAGGTTCCACGCGCTAACGGTACGAGTTCCGCACGCGACGTCGAGACACTCGAGCGTGAGACCGCGTGAGGAGCACGAGGGCGATTCCGACGAGCAACGAGCCCGAACCTGCAACCATGCAGCCGCCGCCCGGATCGTCAGCACCACCAGGATCGTCGCCGTGCGTACCCGGGCAAAGATCGCAGGCGATCGGCTCGTAGAAGTTCGTCGAGTACGTGAATGCCGGGCACGGTCCTGCAGGTCCGATCGTCGCGCTCGCCGACGCCGGTCCGGACACCGTGACCTGTTCGCCGGCCACCACACCCACGAGCGGTACGGCATAGATGTCGAACATCCGCGCCACCGTGATCTCGTGGCAGTCGCACGAGTAGTAGTCCTTGGTCCCCACGTTGTGGGTGATCGGCGTCGTTGTCACGGTTCCCGTGACGTCGACCATCTGGGGGCCACGTGTCACCGTCGCGCGGAGGTCGGCAGGCACGATGTCGTGGCCGAGAAGGATGTGGACCGGGCAGCCCTCCGGGACCATCGTCTCGTGCGGGCACACGTCGATGCCATCAAGCTGCGGACACGCGTAGCCATCGGCAGCGGCCACGGCCCGCATCGCGATCAGGATCAGCAGGATGGTGCGCATCGACCTCAGCGGTACCACCCACCTCGCCCTGTCGTGCGCAGGCGGCGCCAACTCCGGCTCTCTAACCCGGCGCCTGCTAGCGCAAACTCTGGACACTCGCCTCAGCGACGCAGAAACCGACCGAGCGCGCCGAGCTTGGATAGCTTCCTCAGCATCGCGGCCGCCCCGGCATGGCCGGGCGAGCTCCGGAGCACCCGTTCCAGCTCCTCGCGCGCCCGCTGAGCATTGCCGCCTGCGAGCAGCTCACCCGCACGTGCGAACATCAGCTGGGTGCGGTAGTGGGCGTTTCGCGGGATCGCGTACGCGAGCTCCTGCCAGGCCTCGCGGGCTGCGGTCCAGTCCTCGGCCTCGAGCGCGGCCTCGGCCGCAACCACACGATTCTCCTCGGAGATACTCTCGTGGGCTCCCGAGCCGGTCGCGCCCGCGGCGTAGGGTCGGCTCATTCCGGTGTCGTGGGGGGAGCGGGTCACGGTTCTGAGTGGGACTGTTGCCATCCTCGGTCACAAGAAATCGGCCCGTTCGCGATTTCATCGAGCCCTCACGACGTGTGGGCGAGTCGCACCCTCAGCGCGACCACGGATCTCATCCCCCGACCCTACCCGCTCCCACCTGACCAGCGCCCGGATCCGGTCGACCCATCTCGCCATGAAGATCGTACTCGCGCGCGCTTAGAACTTCACTTCGGGAACGTTCTTCGCCTTCACGTCGGCCTCGAAGTAATCCTTCGCTCCGAACCCGAACAGCCGCGCGAACATCACATTCGGGAACCGTTTGATCGTCGCGTCATAGTCGCGCACGACCTCGTTGTACCGCATCCGTTCGACGGAGATCCGGTTCTCGGTTCCGGCGAGCTCATCCTGCAGGCGGAGGAAGTTCTCGTTCGCCTTGAGCTGCGGATACGCTTCGACCACGACGAGCAACCGCGACAGCGCGCTGTCGAGCTCGCCGGATGCTGCCGATGCCTCCGCCGGAGTCTTCGCGCCTGACAGCCGCGCTCGCGCATCGGCGATGTGCTCGAACAGCTCCTTCTCGTGGGCGGCGTAGCCCTTCACGGTGTTGACGAGGTTCGGGATCAGATCGGCGCGCCGCTGGAGGACGTTCTGCACCTGCGCCCACGAGCTGTCCACGCCCTCGCGCTGGCTGACGAGCGAGTTGTACCGGGTCACACCGACGATCAGCACGAGCACGGCGACGGCACCCGCGATGGCGAGCGGCAACCACTTACGATTCGGATGTTCGATCGAGCTAGGTCCAAACACGAGTCACCTCCTGGGGTCTGGTCAAAAGTCACCGCCTGCACCACCGCCACCACCCGAACCGCCGCCGAAGCCGCCGAACCCGCCGCCGCCATCACTACCGCCGCCGCCCATGCCGCCGCGGCCAAACATGTTACCGAGCACTGCACCGGCGAGGAATCCACCACCACCGCCGCGGCCACCGCGTCCGAACACTCCGAACACGAGCACCACGATCATCATGATCATCAGCGGGCTCATGCCGCCGCAGCCCCCCGTATTGCGCGCGGTGGTGCGCACCGCGGGCGCACCGTCGAGCGTCACGCCGTGTGCCGCGGCGGCGATCGGGGCGACCTCGTGCGCGATCTGGAGCAGGCCGCTCGAGAAGTCCCCGCCGTGCAGCGTGTCACGCACGTGGTCGCGGATCTCGCCGACCTTGCCATCGGGCAAGTAGCCTTCGCTGCCGTATCCCGTCGCGATGAAGATCTTGTGGTCCTCGACCGCCACCGCCACGACGATGCTCTCGTCCTTGCCTGCGATCCCCACCCCCCAGTCGTGCTGCACGCGCACCGCGAGCTGCTCGATGGTCTCGCCGTCGAGCTTCGGCACCGTGATGAACACCATGGCCACGCCGGCCTTCTGCATCAGCTCGGTATCGATCGCTTCGAGCGTCGCCTCGACCTGCGGCTCGATGACGTTCGCACCGTCGAACACGGAGTGATCGCCGCGGGCCGGCAGCGGTGTGACCGCCCCGGCAATTCCCGTCGCGAACACGACGAGAGCAGCGATCAACGCGGTGCGCATACATGCACCGTGCACCCGACATGGAGAATGACAATGCGTAGTGATGGTGAGGACTTCGAGAGCGCGCCTGCGCACGCGCGTGGGCGCACATCGAGCGAACGAGCGCGCCTCACGCGACTATGAGAAGCTGCTGGTGATGCGTTCACGCCTGTACGTGGTGTTCTTCCTGCTCGCTGCCTGCGGCGATAACGACTTCACGGTTACCGACGCCGGGATCGACGCCGCGCCAGATGCGCAGCCGGTCGATTCACTCACCGGCCAGTGCACCGACAGCGTCACGACCGTGATGACCGGCAACCCGGGCTCCACCGCCGCGAACTATCCCGCCGCGGGCTGGTGGCTCGATGATACGCGTGCGAACGGCGCGGTCACGATCGACGTCAGCCTCGGCGTGCCGAGCGGCTTCGGCTGCAAGTCCGTCAAGCTGATCACCGGCGCGAGCACCGCGAGCCCCTCCGCCGACAAGGCGCAGCTCATGACGTTTGCGAAGTCCGGAACCGCCTTGTCGACGATCACCACGATCAACTACTGGGCATACCGCTCGTCCAGCTCGATGGGCAACGCTGCGATCGATCTCGCACTCAACGTGAGCATCACCGGCACCTCCGTCCCCACCGGCTTCGCCAACCTCGTGTACGAGCCGTACCAGCAGAGCGGCGGCAACGCGGGCGTCCTCACCGATACGTGGCAGCATTGGGATGCCACTGCGACCAGCGCCGGCGACGGCCTGTGGTGGACGAGCAAGATCCCGAACGGCACGCCGGGCAGCCAGGCAAATCCGCAGACGTGGGCGGCATTCCAGACGCTCTACAGCGACGCCAAGGTCCATGGCTATGGCTTCAACCTCGGCTCCGTCAATCCCAACATGATCGTCGGCGGCGACGGCCTCGTGTTCGGCACGACGACCACCGACTTCTGACCGCGATGCGCCGCGATCTCCTGGTACCGTCGCGCATGCGTCTGTGCAGTATCCTGCTGGCCCTCGTCGCCTGCAGCAGTCCTTCGTCGGCACCGAAGGACGCCCCGGGGCCCGATGCCTCCGAGGTCGACGGCCCGCCGATGCGGGTGGCGTGCACGAACCAGCTCGGGACCGCGATGTCGGCGGAGTTCGGCCGGCTCGACGGCGTGCTCGTCGCGATCGTTCCGCCCGGCAACGGCAACTGCAACGGCGACGCGAGCCACATCCATCTCCAGGTCAAGGCGAACAGCGCCGTCTACGACATCTCGATCAACGTCGGCGAAGGCGCGATGCAGGACGTGCACTCGACAAGCCGTGACA
This sequence comes from Haliangiales bacterium, assembly GCA_038206055.1. GTDB lineage: Bacteria > Myxococcota_A > Polyangia > Haliangiales > Haliangiaceae > JABFXX01. The sequence goes on along the minus strand of JBBRBG010000158.1, from coordinate 1,957 downwards.
TGCGCATGCCCGGCCCCGCGTGGTCCGAGGGCTGGCACCCCGCGATCGGCAACGACTACGTCGCGCTCGGCATCCACTCGACCGACCTGCCGCTCCTCACGGCCGCGCAGCTCACGTCGAATGTCATGAGCGACCTCGCCACCGCGAATCACATCAGCGTGTTCGCCATCGGCTATGGCCCCGACGGTGGCCACCTCGTCCATCGCAACGGCTCGGGCCGCGATGGCCTGCTGATCACGAAGCCGCTCGCGAGCAGCGCACACGTCCGAATGTTCTCGTTCTCGACGCAGACATTCTAGGCGCTCGATCCGTGCGATGGTCGACCCGGGGAGGGTGTCATGACCAGGTACGACAACATTCTGGAGACCGTGGGGCGAACGCCGATCGTCAAGATCGGCAAGCTCGTCCCGCCAGGCATCAACCTCTACGTGAAGCTCGAGTCGCGGAACCCGATGGGCTCGGTCAAGGACCGGCTCGCCCTCGGGGTCATCGAAGCGGCGGAGCGCAGTGGCGCCCTCAAACCGGGACAGACCGTGATCGAAGCGACCAGTGGCAACACCGGCATCGGCCTCGCGATGGTGTGCGCGCAGAAGGGCTACCCGCTCGTCATCGTGATGGGCGAGAACTTCAGCGTCGAGCGGCGCCGCATGATGCGGTACCTCGGCGCGAAGGTCGTGCTCACCCCGGCATCGATGCGCGGCACTGGCATGCTCGGCAAGGCGACCGAGCTCGCGAAGACCCACGGCTGGTTCTTGTGCCGGCAGTTCGAGAACGAGGCCAACGCCGACGTCCATTCGCGTACCACGGCGCAGGAGATCCTCGAGGACTTCGCGGGTGAGCGGCTCGACTACTGGGTCACCGGCTACGGCACCGGCGGCACCCTCAAAGGCGTGGGCCGCGTGCTCAAGGAGCAGCGCCCCGAGACGAAGATCATCGTGTGCGAGCCCGACAACTCGCGGGTCCTCGCCAGCGGCATCCCGCAGGCGCGCGACGCCGATGGGATGCCGCTCGGAAGTCATCCGATGTCGCGCCCGCATCCCGTCCAGGGCATCGGCCCCGACTTCATTCCGAAGCTCACCGAGGACGCGGTCGCCGCGAAGCTGATCGATCAGATCATGCCGGTCAACGGCGGCGACGCGATGCGCACCTCGCGCGAGCTCGCGCGCCAAGAAGGCATCTTCTGCGGCGTCTCGGGCGGCGCCGCGTTCGCAGGTGCGCTGAAGATCGCCCGCGACGCGCCGTTCGGCACCACGATCCTCGCGATGCTCCCCGACACCGGCGAGCGCTATCTCAGCACGCCGATGTTCGCGGAGATCGGCGCGGAGATGACCGCCGACGAGGTCGCGATCGCGAAGTCCACGCCGAACTACCGCTTCGATGTCCCTCCCCCGCCGGCACCACCCGCACCGACGGTGCAGCCGACCCCCGCAGATGTGGAGCTCGTCGCCGCCGCGATCACGGATGCGACGCAGCCCGTGCTGATCTTCTCCCTCGAGTGGTGCGAGTTCTGCTGGGCGGTGCGGCGCATGCTCGCGCGCCACGGCATCCCGTACCGCGCGATCGATCTCGATTCCGTCGAGTATCAGGCCGAGAACCAAGGCGGTCGGATCCGCGCTGCCCTCACGGCCCACACCTCGATGGCCACCATCCCGCAGGTGTTCGTGGGCGGCACCCTCGTCGGCGGCGCGACCGAGACCTTCGATGCCTACCGCGCGGGGAAGCTGCAGGATCTGCTCGCACGCAGCGGCGTCACCTACGACACCACGGTGAAGGTCGACCCGTATTCGTTCCTGCCAACCTGGCTACATCCGCGCTAGGTCGGTGGCTTGACCAGATAGCTGCGGAATCGCTTGTTCTTGATCCGCCCGGCGCCCAGCCCCTCGAGGGCGCGCCCGGCGACCGAAGCGACCACCGCGACGAAGCTGATCCGATCGTTGACGGCGATCTGGCCGATGTC
>JBBRBG010000157.1:0-21111 GCA_038206055.1 Haliangiales bacterium | reverse complement strand
GATGCTGGCGATCGTCGTCGGCAACTGGCTGCTCGCGTTGGGGACGCCGTCCGACAACAGCACGATCCGGTTGATCCCGAGCGGCAGCTGGTGCTGCGTGACCTGCGCGAGGCCGGCGGTCAGGCCGCCTTGCAGATCGGTCGTGCCGCTCGCCACGATGCCGTCGATCGCGTGATCCATCGCAGTGCGGTTCGTGCTGTCGATCACCGTGCTCGGCACGAGCAGGTCGGCGTGCGAGTGAAACGTCACGATCGAGATCCGATCACCGACGCGAAGCTTGTCGACGAGCGCCTTCGCGCTGGACTTCATCGAACCGATCGCATCGCCGTCCATGGAGCCCGAAGTATCGAGCACGAGCCCGAGGTTGAGCGGCGGCCGCTGGGCATCGGGAAGGTCCCGCGCGGTCACCAGCAACCGCACTCCGAGCTCGGTCGTGGCGTTTGACGCGAGCAAGGACATCGTCGCCTCGGCGGTCATGTCGACCAGCTTCGGATCTACCGCTGGCGCGACGACGACGAGCGGCGGCGAAACGTTGCCCAGGTGGTCTGCGACCTTGGTGTGTTTCGGGGTGCCACAGCCAAGTGCTGCAGTCAGTAGCGGCAGCCAAGCGAGCGAGGTTCGCGGTGTCATCTTCCGGTTGCACGCATGGTCTCGCCCGGCGGTCTAAACGGGGCGGAATGGGACATCACGCACTATTGCGCGGTCCAGCCGCCGTCGACGTTCCACGCCGCACCGCGAACCTGGCTCGCCGACGGGCTACACAGGAACACGGCGACCGCGGCGAGTTGCTCGACGCTGACGAAGGCACCCGATGGCTGCTTCTCGCTGACGAGTGCATCGCGAGCCTCGGCTTCCTCGACCCCGTCGCGCACCGCACGGGCTTCGACCTGACGTTGCACGAGCGGCGTCTCGACCCAGCCTGGGCAGACGGCGTTGCACGTGACGCCGGTGCGCGCGGTCTCGAGCGCGATGACCTTGGTCAAGCCGAGCAGACCGTGTTTCGCCGCGACGTACGCGGCTTTGTGCACGGATGCAACGAGCCCATGCACCGAGGCCACGTTGATGATCCGTCCCCAGTCGCGCTCGCGCATGTGCGGCAGTGCCAGCCGCGTCGTGTGAAACGCCGCCGTCAGGTTGATCGCGAGGATCGCGTCCCACCGCTCGGGCGGAAAGTTCTCGACGGCGGCGGTGTGCTGGATGCCGGCGTTGTTGACGAGCACGTCGACGCCGCCATGCTCCGCGTCCGCGTACGCCATCAGCGCCGCGATCGAGTCGGCCTCGGCCAGATCGGCGCTGTGATAGCTGACGCGTCCGCCCGCCGCGCCGATCAGCGCACGCGCAGCCTCGACGTCGCCGAAGCCATTGACGATGACATCGGCCCCGGCCACCGCGAGCGCACGCGCGATCTCGAGACCAATGCCGCTGGTGGAACCAGTGACCAGGGCCGTCTTGCCGCGCAAGATCGGTACTGCGAGGGACTCCGTCATGACGCAGCTCCGGAACGAATGAGCTCGCGCACGCGCGGGTAGACCTGCTCGCGCCAGTGATGGCCGGAGAAGATGCCGTAGTGGCCGCAGTCCGCAGCGAGCAGGTGGTGCTTGTGCGCCGCCGGGACGTTCGTGCACAGGTCGTGCGCTGCCGCGGTTTGACCGAGCCCGGAGATGTCGTCGCGATCGCCTTCGACCGTGAGAATCGCGATGTCGCGTAGCGCCGAGGGGCGCACGAGCTCGCCGCCGATCTCCCACGTACCCTTCGCCAGTCCGAACTCCTGGAACACCGTGCGTACCGTGTCGAGGTAGTAGCCCGCGTCCATGTCGAGCACGGCGTTGAACTCGTCGTAGAACCGCTCGTGCACCGCGGTCGCGGCGGTGTCACCACGCAGCGCATCGAACCAGTACGCGCGATACGCCTCGGCGTGTCGTCCCGCGTTCATCTGCACGAAGGCGGTGAGCTGGATGAAGCCGGGATAGACGCGGCGCCCGATACCCGCGTAGCTCGAGGGAACGCGGTGGATCATGTTGCGCTCGAACCAGGCGAGATCGTGCTCGGTCGCGAACCGGTTGACCTGCGTCGGGTTCTGCCGTGCATCGATCGGACCGCCCATCAGCGTCAGCGTGCGTGGCGTCGGCGCACCGGCTGCGGCGTCGAGCGAGACGGCCGCGAGCACCGGCACGGTTGGCTGGCACACCGAGATCACGTGCAGGTCACGCGCACCGAGGTTCGCGATGAACCCGCGGATGTACCCGACGTAGTCCGCGAGCTCGAACGTGCCGTCCGCGACCGGCACATCACGCGCGTTCGCCCAGTCCGTCACGTAGACATCGTGGTCACCCAGCAGCGTGGTGATCGTGTCGCGAAGAAGTGTCGCGTAGTGACCGGAGAGCGGCGCACACAACAGCACGCGTGGATCGTGCGCGAGCGTGGTGGCGAGCGCTGCATCGTCGGTCTTCCGCGAGAAGCGCACGAGGCGGCAGAACGGCCGCGTCTCGATCACCTGTTCGATCACCACGACCTCGCGGCCGTGCGCCACGCAGCGATCGATCGCGAACTCGGGCTTCGAATACCTGCGCGTCAGGCGATTCAAGAGCGCGCTGTTCGCGCGAACCAAGCGCTGCACCGGCCAGCTCGTGTTCTCGAGTGCGGCGGCGGTCAGCTTCGCGAGCTCGGCGATCGGCTCGAGCCAGAGGCGGAGGGGCTCGTACGCTTCGTACAACATGTGCGGAGCAGATTGCTGCAGTGCAAGAATTTGTGCAATGCATCAATCATAAGTGTTCTAATTACTTAACTTATTTTAACTCACGGCCCGGTAATGCTGCGGCGCACCAGGACGGTTGTAAACCAGGGACGCCGCGCTCGGGCGGCACTCACAACGGCATACTCTGGTGCATGGTTCGTGGCGCGACCGATGTCGGCGTCATCGTCGGCGTCGACTTCGGCGCGCCGCAACGCGCGCGGGACCAGCGGCGGAAGATCATCGCGATCGCCGCGCAGCCGACCGACCATCGCCGCTACCGCATCCACGCGACGGGCATCAACGCGCGGCTCCTCGCGAACGACCCTCCGGGCTGGAGCGCGAAGGAGCTGCTCGACCAGCTGCTCGTCCACCCGGTGCGCGTCGCTGCGTTCGACTTCCCGTTCTGCGTCCCCGACTCGCTGCTGGCCGATCCGAGCTTCGCGGCCGCCGTGGGGAGCAAGTCCAGGTTCCTCGGCTGGCGCTCGTTCAACTGGTTCGTCGCCCAGCATCTCCCGCTCGCCGATCCTCTCGACTTCGGCCCCTTCGCGGCGTGGCGCAGCGGCCGCACCGAGCGAGCGCGCCTGTGGGCGAAGCGGGCGACGGACATCGCCGCCGGGGGCCAGCCGCCGCTCAAGGACAAGTTCCAGGCGACGTTCCAGATGACGCTGCTCGGCAACGCGCTGCTCTCGCAGCTGTGGGAGTCGCGCGCATATCGGGTGCTGCCGTTTCCGGGCGGGCGCGGTCCCGGCGAGGTCATCGAGGTCTATCCGGGCGCGGCGCTCCGGCATCTGGGCCTCGTGAATTACAAGTCGCAGCCGGAGGAAGCGATCCGTCTCGGCATCGCCGCGTGTGCCGCTGCGAGCATCGAGCTCGAAGTGGACGCCCGGTTGCTCGCCCTGTGCGGCCGCTACCGCTCTGGCGGCACCACGCCGGATCACGATGCTGCGGACGCCTTCGTCGCCCTCTGCACGGCGATCCTCTACGCCGAAGGCGCATGCCGGCCGGCCATGATCGAGGGCACGCCGCGCTGGTTGAAGGAGCGTGAGGGCGCCATCTGGGTCCCGACGCCAGCCGTTCTCAAGGCTGGAACGGTGCGCTCGCGCGAGCGGCGATGCCGCTCGCGAGACACGTGAATGATCGCATTGCCGGCTCGATATTCGTACACCGGATCCGCCCGGTTCCTGGCACCGCTGTCAGCCGCAGGCCATCGCCTCAACAGATTCCAGGCACCTGGGATCGGGATTTCAGGACCCTGCGCGTGGCGCGCTCCTTGAACATCCCGAGCGCCTTGATTGGCTATCTACTGCCTCGCGGCGCCCTGGTGGCGCTGCTTCTTGCCTCCGCTTGCCAGATCGACGATTCGTTCGAAGGCCAGGAGATGGTCCTCGATATCCACTCCGACCTCGCGCTGGATCAGCTTGTCTTCTACGAGGGCGCCTGGTGCAGCGGCTGCATGACTCCGCTGACTCCGAGGATGATCGCGATGGGGGTCGTGAACCCGATGGGCACCGTGTACGCCGGTACCGGGAGGGTCGTCGCGCTCGGGCACGATACACAGGACTACCGCTACGAACGGGCGGAGCCGTTCGGCTTCAGCGGGCTGTCGAAGCTGCTCGTGCTCGGCTACCGCCGCGAGGCCGGGCAGATGGTGCTGGTATCCGCGGCAACCGGCGACGTGACGTTCCCCGCTAGCCAGAGGTTTCACACCTCGATGAAGCTCACCGACGCGCTGGTGCCCGGGATCGAGGTGTGGGGCGCGAAGCGTTGCGCCGCGGTCAGCGGTGCCCTGTTCGTCGATCGCTGGGATATCGACTGCGATGGGTTCCCTCGGGATACCGATTGCAACGAGGGCATCTACTGCAACCCAGCGGACACCAGCCCGGCCGCGAGGGCCGCGTGCCAGGCCACGACGTGCGAGCCGTGCATCGGCGAGATCAATGGCGCCTGCTCGCTCGGAACCCAGGCGGTCTGCCACGACGGCGCGACGCGCACGTACACCTGTGAAGCGAGCGCGAGTTGCGGCGCGCCGACCTGCCTGCCGGCCGCGGCGTGCCAGCTCGGCTGTGCAGCGACGTCGAACACGTCGGATCCACTCGCGTGCGTGCTGAACAAGTGGGCGATGAGTACGGGCGCACCCGATGCGACGAACTGCCGGATCCCTGCGATGGCCTATTCCAACACCAACGTCGCGTGCAGCAACGGTTCGGTCGTCGAGGTCGCGTTGCCGTATACGAGCTGCGCGAACCCGGTGCTCCTGGCCGGAGGCGATCTCTCGGGCGAGAACTGGACGTTGACGATCACGCCATCGTGCTTGTTGCACCTCGAGATGAACGGCCCGTATGCGTTCGACAGACGCGACCTGCTCGTGACGTTCCAGACCAATACGTCGACCAGCACGGTGCGACTCGCGCTGCAGGCGCAGGCAGGAACGTGCGGCACGATCGGCAGCTGTGATCCGGTGCCGACGACCGCGCTCTGCAGCCTCTAGCTATTTCGGGCGATCGAGCGAGTCGATCACCGTGAGCAGCGACTGCAGCGCGGCCGTGGTCGTCGACGGATCCTGCGAGGACGACCGCGTCGTCCTCAGCACAGCGTCGATCGCATCATCCATGACGGTCCAGTCCTTCGGACTCATTCGCTGGAGCTGTGCTTGGCCTTCATCCCAAGCAGTCTCCAGGCGGCCGGCTCCCAGCTTTGCACCGGCCCAGTCCGCAGAACCCACCAGGCCTCGCATGTCCTGCGCGATCGCACGGAACGCAGACAGATCTCCGAGCGGGCGATCGGGCGAAGCCGAAGCCGTCGCCTGCGCTTGAAGTTGTGCGCTCCGCACGAAGTATCCCGTGAGGCCGAGCCCGAGCAGCACGCTGATGACCACGACGACCTGCAGGGCAGTCCGACGTCCGTGCGTCTCGGTGGGCGGTGGTACCTCGTCCACAGCGTCCTTGCCCGTGGCACCCAGGTAGACAACAACCGCCAGGATCGCGAGAAGGAACCCAGCACTGGTGACCGTCGCACCGAGGCCGAGTCCGCCGTCGGCTGTCGACTGCGTCAGGTAGTCACCCAACGATGCGCCGAGCGGCCGGGTCAGGATGTACGCGATCCAGAATGCGAGGACTGGATCCAGCCCGAGTCGCCACGCGATCGCCGCGCCCATGATGATCCCGAGGACGATGAACCCGGTGATCAGATAGCCGAGGCCGAGCTTCTCCGCGACGAGGTCCCCGGTCGCCGTGCCCAACGCAAAGGTGAACAGGATGGCGAGCCAATAGAACACCTCCCGGCGGCGAGTGAAGATCGAATGAATCGAGAGCGTCTTCTCCTTCGCGTACCAGGCAGCGAACGTGAGCCCCAGCGCGACGCTGAAGATCACCGTGCTCGCCTCGAGAGGAAATCGCAGGCTGTCGGTGAGAATGTCGGTGATCAGCGTGCCGAACACGCTGATCAGCACCACGGTCAGCCAGTAGACGGCCGGGATGTACTTCTTCACCCAGAACTGGACAGAGAGCACGATCACCAGACATGCGGCCGCAGCAAGCGAGGTCCCCCGCAACCCGAGCCCGACGTTGACGTTGAGAAAGTCCGACGCAGTCTCGCCGACCGTCGTGCACAGGACCTTGATGACCCAGAAGAACACGGTCACCTGAGGGACCTTGCTGAACAGGGTGCGTCGCTCCGACGGTTGCGCAGGCTGGCTCGGCATTTACATCTTCGGAAGATCTGCGTCGGTCACCGGCGAGACCTGCAGGTACACGGCGCCGTTCGAGGAGTACTCTGGCTCGACGATTCCGCTGATCGCGCTGAAGTGTAGCGCAGCGCTGACCGGGTTCACACATGGATACGGCTTGGCGACTCCAGCACACGGGAGACAGTAGGTCATCGTGCTGTAGAACCCGAGACCGATGGCGAACGTGTCGCTGCCGCTGGTGGCCTCGAACCCGGAGAAGGTGGTACCGGTCTGCACCGGCATGCTCTTGTCGGTGCACGACGAGCTGAACTCCGTCGCCGCGATGCTCGAGACGGGAAACGGTCCGGTGACGTGCACGTACGTGCCCTTGTAGGGCTCGGCGGCTGCCGATGCCAGCTGTGCCTTCGCGATCGTTGCCGCCGGAACATCGACGGCCACGGGCGGCATGCTCTGCCCGGTCGCGGTGATCACCGGCGTATCGATCTCGAGCGTCGGCTGGGCGCCGGCGGGCGCGGTGCTGAGAAGGAAGCTCTTGAACGTGCCCGTCACGTTGACGACCGAGCCCACGGCGAGCGCGTCGATCTGGGCCTGTGTCATCGAGCAGTTCGGCGTGGTTCCGCCGTAGTTGCAGTAGATCTGGATGCCGCTGTACGTGCCACCGCCTTGGTCTTGCACCCAGACGTGCCCGTACTTCTTCGACGACACGTGCGCGACGACGACGACGTTCGCGAACGAGATCATGGCGCCGTTCGTGGGCTGGGTCATCCGCACGGACTTCACCGACATGCTCGGGTTGACGACCGGCGCGTCGGGGGAACCACCACCGCCGCCACCGCCGCCACCGCTGTTGGAGCGGCAAGCCGCAAAGGCAAACACGATGCAGATCATCAAGCAGGTAGCGCGCATGTTCGTTTCTCCGATTGAACCGGGACCGGGATACACGCGTCTGCGCCACGCTACGAGTCCAAAGTGGACACGTTGTCCCTGCATTTTGCCTCACGAGATGTGCGGCTCGCACCACTGTTAGCAGCTCAGCCGGATTTCCCTTCCCTTCCGATTCGTCGCATCGCAGCCTGTGCGCTCGAGACTCTCTCGGAGGCAGTAATGCATGTCTTGTTCGCGCTGATCCCGATCCTCGCAGGCTGTGGGGGAAGCAGCGACGGCGCCATCGATGGCTCCGTTGGCGGAGAGGCGCCGGGTGACGCGATGTCGCCGGACATCGGTGGTGGCCCTCTCGACGATCTGCGGTTCGCGGTCGTCGGCGACACGCGTCCCGCCGCACCGAACGACACGGCAAACTATCCGACCGCCATCATCACGAAGATCTGGCAGGACGTCGAAGCCGAGGTGCCGCATCCCAGGTTTGCGATCTCCACCGGCGACTACATGTTCGCCGACACCAACACGAACGAGCAGCAGCCGCAGCTCGCGAAGTACATGGGGGCACGCGCCGCGTTCACCGGGCTCCAGTACCCTGCGATGGGCAACCACGAGTGCACGGGTGCAACTGCCTCCAACTGCGGCCAAGGCGCCCACGACGGCATCACCAAGAACATGGCGGACTTCATCCAGACGATGTTGAAGCCACTCGGTGTGACCCTTCCATACTACGAGAGGCAGTTCGCAGCGACCGACGGCACGTGGACCGCGAAGTTGGTCGTCGTGGCGTGCAACGCATGGAACGCCACGCAAGCGACTTGGCTCGCGAGCGCGCTCACGCCCGCGACCACATACACGTTCGTCGTGCGGCACGAAGAGGTCTCGGTGATGTCCACCACGCCGTGCGCGCAGAGCCAGACCATCATCGGCCAGCACCCGCTGACCTTGTTGATCGTGGGGCACACGCACACGTATCGACACTACGCTTCCGACCGCGAGATCATCGTTGGCAACGGCGGCGCGCCACTCACGACCGGCATGAATTACGGCTACGTGGTCGTCTCGCGCAATGCGAACGGGACCTTGACCGTGACCGCACGTGACTACCTCACGAACGCGGTGCTCGACACCTTCTCGATCCAGGCGAGTGGCGCAGGTGCATGATCATCGGATTCGATTTCTCGCGATCGTCGCAGTGCAGCTCGTTGTCGCGTGTGGGCCCAACGGTCGTTCCGGTGGAGGCCCGGAACCCGACGGCGGAGCGGGTGGCGACGGCGGCGAGGTGGGTTGTGGTGGCGTTGCGAACTGCTACTCGGTGTATGCGCATGCCGATCACGTGCTCTATGTCATCGACCTGCAGAGCAAAGCCTTGAGGACGATCGGGCCGTTCAATGCACCGAAGATCGGTGGAGCCGAGGATGTGATCACCGATCTCGCGGTCGCCCCCGACAACACGATCTACGTGGTCTCCGAGACGTCGCTGTACACGGCGAGCGCAGCGGACGGTCACGTCACCCAGCTCGGCTCTCTGAGCACATGCGGAACGCGCGGGGTCGCGCTGACGACCACGCCCGACGGCAAGCTGTGGATGGGCGACTTCAAGGGATCGATCTGCGAGATCGATGTTCAAGCGGCTCCACCAGTGGTCAAGCCGCCGATCACGCTCAAGGGCGGCATGGCGTTGACGGGTGATCTGGTGGCCGTCTCGAGCGGTACCGTGTTCGGGACAGCGTACAAGCTCTCCGACGCCGCCGGTCAGGGCACCCAGCTCAGCAACCTGCTCGTCAAGGTCGACCTCGCGACCGGCACCGTCACGCAGGTCGGCGCCACCGGATATCCGAAGCTGTTTGGCATCTCGTTCGCGCTCGGTTCGGTGATCGGGTTCACGCACGATGACACCGGCCACGTCGTCAAGATCGATACGACCACCGGCGCCGCGACTCCATTCGCGACGTTCATGGACCCGACGGCGCACACGCCGATTTCGTTCGCGGGTGCAGGCGTCAACTCGCTCGTGCCACCGATCCTCTGACGCACGTACGATGGACGGATCACGGCGCGGGAGCTGACGACTCGATCGTGAGGCTCCCCGACCAGGTACCGCAGCGGCGAACACCATCCTTCGGTGTGTCACAGCGGACGGAGCGCAGGGTCTGGTGCACGCCCGCACGCAACCCGACGGTCGCCAACGGGATCCCCAGCTCCACGACCCACTCCTCATCCTCGTCCTTCGGATTGTCACGCGTGCCCTCGTCGTACCCGACGGCCGCGCGGACACCAGCGACGGGCGGCGTCACCTTTCCGGTCGCATCGACGTGAAGCTGGAGAGCTCCGACGGTCACGTCGAAGGCATCTGAGGTCTCGATGTTCTCGTCGGCCGCGTAGAGAGCGATCAGGAGGTCGCTGCCGTCGTGGAGAAAGCGTGCCTCCGACGAGGGGCGTGCAAGCTGCCCGTCATCGGCGCGGAACTGGCCGCGCAACGCGCGCGCGGACCAGTCTGGCTCGTCCCACTCCCCATCTAGTTTGATCGAGCCGGTAGTGTGAGGAATCTCCTCAGGAGATGCGGGTTTGGCGCCCGCGGCGGGCTCGTGCCGCTTGCATCCACACGTCAATAGCGCGACGCAGATCGCAAACCTCGGGTCGTTCACGGTCATCGGTTCGTTTCGTGAGCGAAGGGTGCTCCCGCGGAGTCTACCGGCACGATGGTGTGCTTGACACCTGGACCTCGCATCGCTGCAGCTCTACTTGCGGCGCCGACTGATCGCCTCGCGGCCGAGGCGGATGAGCTCGCTCGCATCGCGGCGGATCAGCACGAACGCGCTCGCGATATAGACGAGTCCGCCCGTCACGAGTTGGAGGCCGAGGGCCGCCGCGGGGTGCAGCTGGGTTCCGGCGAGGAACCGGCCGAGCGCATCGACCGCGAAGAACATCGGAATGCACGGCAGGAGCGGCCGGGTCACGCCGAGGAGGTAGGCGCCGACGGGAAGCTCGCACACACGACAGGCGAACACGATGGTGAGGACCGCATGCAGCGCGTAGCCGACGCAGGCGCCGATGCACGCGGAGAGTGGGCCGCCGGCGTAGCCGAACCCAGCGACCAGCGAGAGCACCACCACCGCGCGGAGGAAGCTCGACATCATGACAACGCGGGTCTGCTGCACGGCCTGGAGGTAGGCGATCGCGGACCAGGTCATCGGCCGGAACACGGTCATGATCGAGAGGATCGCGAGCATCGGCGCCATCCCCTGCCAGCGCGCATCGAAGAACGTCGCGACCACGGTCGGCGCCACCGCACCAAGGCCCACGCCGAGCGGCGCGACCACGACCTGGAGCAGTGCGGCGGAGCGCACCACGGCGCGCCGACGCTGGTCGTCCTCCATCCTCGAGAACGACGGCATCAGCACCTCGCCGATCTGCTCGGCGATGTTGTTGACCGGCATCTCGGCGAGCGAGAACGACAGATTGTACTGGCCCATGATGCCGGGGTTGAACAGCTTGGACATGATCAGGTTGTCCCAGCGCGTGGCGGCGCGATCGGCCATCGCCGCGATCATGATCGGGAGACCGTAGCCGAACAGATCGTGCAGATCCTTCCGCTTCAGCTTCGTCGGCGCCCACCACTCCTCGCGCGGCGCGAGCACGAAATAGAGAACCGCCTGGAGCGTGGAACGCACCAGTGCACCGAACACGATCGCGTTCGCGCCCCAGCGCTGAGCCGTCGACAGCGCGGCCGCGGTGAACGCGAGCTCGCCGATGCCGTTGATCGCAGCGATGGTGCGGAACTTCAGCGCGCGCATGATCAGGCGCTCGGGCACGTAGCGCGAGCGATCGAGCAGGTGCGCGATCGCGTAGTAGAGGACGTAGTGGCTCATCCCCGGCGTATCGAACAAGCGGCCGAGCGGGTTGCGGAGCACCACCACCACGACCATCGCGACGAAGCCGAGGCAGACATGCGCGACCATCGCCTGGAACGCGATCTCCGGCGTCGCGCGCTTCGCGATCAGGTGCTGGCCGAACGCGAAGCTGGTGAGCACGCCGCCGGTCATCACCGCGATCGAGGCGGTCAACACCGCACCGTACTCGTCGGGCGCGATGAACCGCGTGAGGATCAGCGTGCCGACGAGCTGCAGCATGCGCGAGCTGACGCCCAGCAGCATGTTCCAGGCGACACCGCGCGCGGCTTGTTGTGCGACCGACATCAGCTACGGAAGCGAGTGGAGATCCACGTCGTGACGGCCCGGATCAAGGCCTGCTGCGCGACCAGCTCGGTGAACGTGTGGTTCGCATCGGGGAAGAACGCGCGCTCGACCTTTCCGGCGAGCTCGGGCGCGATCTCGAACAGGTGATCAGGTGCGTTGTAGCTGGCTCCGTGGATACCCGAGTAGATCGCATAGACCGAGACGCCGCGCCCGGCGAGAGCCGCGAGCTCCGCGCGGAACTCGGCGAGCGGAGGCGCTTCGCGGCCCTCGGCGGGTGGCGCGGCCTCGCCGCGACGACGAAACCTCGCGAGCTGCCCGCGAAACCGCCGCTCGGCGAGCGCGAGGCCCCAGCGAAGGACCGCGCGCGGCCCGCCAAGCTCGACGAGCTTGGCGCGAAGCGCGCGCAGTTTGCCGCGACGGTTGGGGTACGTGTGGGGGTCCACGAGGACGATGCCGGCCACCCGCTCGTCGACCAGCGCGGTCGCGATCGCGTTGTCGGCTCCGGCGCAGATGCCGAACAATACGTAGCGGTTCGCGTCGAGGTCACCCATCACCAGCCGGGTATCGGCCACGGCACTCTCGCGAAACGTGGCCGCATCCGTTGCAGCGGTACTGTCACCGATACCGCCGAGATCGAGGCGAAGGCTGGTATATCCAAGGGCAGCCAGGCGGCGTGCGAGGAGCACGTGCAACCGGTGCGGTCCAACCCGGTGTAGTACGCCCGCGTTGAGCAGTACCACCGCGGGCAGAGCCGGCGTGGGCCGCGCGGGGCGGCTCGCCACACCGACGAGCTGACCGTCGCTGCCGAAGCGCATCACCTGCTCATGCACCGGCGAGCCGACGACATCCTCCTGCTCGTGCGTTGCCGTCATGTAGCGCGCGATTGTAGTCTCCTTCCAACGTTGCGGGTGGCCATCGAGTACTTCGGATCCGAGCACCAGTTGCTCGGCTCGCTTCATCTCGCCCGGAGACTCCGGCCGCGCGGCACGGCGGTCGTGTTGTGCAATCCGTTCGGTGAGGAAGCGTCGCGATCGCACCGCATCTATCGCGTGCTCGCAACCCAGCTCGAGCGCGCCGGATTCTCTGTGCTGCGGTTCGACTACACCGGCACCGGAGACTCGCAGGGCGAGACGCTCACCGTGGAGTCTGCGATCAACGACATCGGGATCGCGGCGGAGCACCTGCGCGCGGCCAGCGGCGTCACGAACATCTCGCTGGTCGGGCTACGATTCGGAGCAACCCTGGCAATGCTCGCCGGTGCGCGCAGTCAACCGAGGCCGTACCACCTGCTGATGTGGGATCCGGTCGTCGACGGCCGCGCGTATCTGCGCGAGCTCGGCGCCCAGCATCAGGCGTACATGCGCGAGGAGCTTGGTCCGGTGTGGCGCGATCGCCTGCGCGTACGCGCGGATGGCTCGCCGCACGAGACCTTGGGCGTGTTGGTCAGCGACGCACTCGCGAACCAGCTGTCGGCGATCGATCTGACGAAGGTGACCTCAGGTGCCGACCATCACACGGTGCTCACCACCAGCGCCTCGGACGCGCGGACCTGGATGCCCGAGGACACGCGGTGGATCGAGCTGACCCACACCGCGGCGTGGAACAGCGACGCGGCGCTCAATGCGATGACGGTTCCCATGGATATCGTGCAGGCGCTCGTCGCCCGCATAGAGGAGAGCGTGTGAGCGAAGCCGAGTCGGATCTGTTCGACGTGGTGGTCTCGGCGGGGTCGCCGAGCGAGGACGACCCGAGCCCGGTCACGCTCGAGCTCGACCCGGCGACCGCCGGTGCACTCGATGCGCTCGCGACCCGGCTGGCACTCGCACCGTCGGCGATCTGGCGCGCGACCTGGGCTCTCGTGCTCGCTCGTCTGGCTGGCACCACCGCGGTCCCGAATACCGGCGACGTCGCGACCTGGCTCGGGCCGTGGACGGGCGCGGCGGATCCGATCCTGTCGTGGAACGGCGATGCCGCAGGCGCGACCGCCACGTTCGACCGCACCCGCATGGATCGCGCCACCGTCGCGCGGCTCGGCGAGCTGCTCCGCGTGGCGATCACCGGCGTGGTCGCACCCGCGGCACAGCTCGAGGCCGTGTCCCCACTCTCGGCGGCAGAGCGCACGCTCGTCGTCGAGACCTGGAACCAGACCGCCGTGATGTACCGGCCCGAGGCCACGGTGCACGCGCTGTTTCGCGAGCAGGCCTCACTGCATCCGGCGCGCACCGCGATCGCGTGGGACGGCGGCAAGCTGAGCTACGCCGAGCTCGATCGCTGGTCCGATGCGCTCGCGGAGCGGCTGATCGCTGGCGGCGTGGCGACGGATCATCCGGTCGCGCTCGTGCTCGAGCGCTCGCCCGAGGCGATCGTAGCGGCGCTCGCGATCCTGAAGGCCGGCGGCGCATATCTCCCGCTCGATGCCGACCACCCCGCCGAGCGGCTCGCGTTCGCGATCGCGGATGCCGGTGCCGAGGTGCTGATCACCTCGCGCGCGCGAAGTGGCGCGCTGGCCGCGCTCGCCGCGCGCACGATCTTCGTCGAGGATGCGCAGCACGATCCGGCATCGGTGCAGCCACGCATCGAGCGCGCCACGCCGCGCACGCGCGCGTACGTGATGTACACGTCGGGCTCGACGGGAACGCCGAAGGGCGTGCAGATCGAGCACCGCTCGATCGTGCGGCTGGTCGGCCGCCCGGCCTACGTCGAGCTCGGGACGGAGACCCGGTTCCTGCACGCCGCGCCGCTCGGATTCGATGCCTCGACACTCGAGCTGTGGGGCCCGCTACTGCACGGAGGCTGTGTCGTGGTCTACGCGGACCACGTGCCCACCGGGCGCGGACTCGCGCGGATCATCGCGAACCACGGCGTGACCACGATGTGGCTCACGAGCGCGCTGTTCAACTCGGTCGTCGACGAGGATCCGCGCCTGCTCACCGGCGTCTCGCAGCTGTTCACCGGCGGCGAGGCCCTGTCACCGAGCCACGTGCGCCGCGCGCTCGCGGCGCTACCGACCACCCAGCTCGTCAACGGATACGGCCCGACCGAGTGCACGACGTTCACGACCACGCACGTGATCGGCCGCGATCTCCCGGTCGATCAACCGATCCCGATCGGCCGCCCGATCGCGGACACTCAGATCTACGTGCTCAACCGCGCTGGCGCGCCGGTCCCCGTGGGCATCGTCGGCGAGCTCCACGTCGGCGGCCTCGGCGTGGCGCGCGGCTATCTCGCGCGGCCCGAGCTCGACGCCGAACGATTCATCCCGGATCACCTCGGGGGACCGGGCGTCGGGTACGACCGGCTCTACAAGACCGGCGACCGCGTGCGCTGGCGGCCCGACGGCACCATCGACTTCCTCGGTCGCGCCGATAACCAGGTCAAGCTCCGCGGCTTCCGCATCGAGCTCGGAGAGATCGAAGCGCGCCTCGGTGCGCTCCCCGGCGTCGCCTCGTGCGCGGTGATGATCCGCAGCGAGGGCCCGATGGGGAAGCGCCTCGTCGCGTACGTGGTGCCGGCCGACCAGGCCCTCGCCGCTCCGCCCGTCCTGCGCGCACAGCTCGCGAAGGCGCTCCCCGAGTTCATGGTACCGGCGACGTTCGTGATGCTGGCCGCGATGCCCGTCACCGCGAACGGCAAGCTCGATCGCGGGAAGCTCCCCGCGCCCACCAGCGCGCGCCCCGAGCTCGCGCAGCCGTACCGCGCGCCGGCGACCGATCGCGAGGTCGCGATCTGCGCCGCGTTCGCGCACACGCTCGGCCTCGATCAGGTCGGCACGCTCGATGGATTCTTCGAGCTCGGCGGCAACTCGCTGCTCTCGCTCAAGCTGCTCGCACGCATGCGCGAGGCCGGCCTCCCCGACCTCTCGCCGGCGATCTTCTTCGCCGCCCCCACACCCGCCGCCCTCGCGAAGGCGATCGATGCTCCGGTGATCGCCCCGCGGGCATCGGGCCGCTCGCGCCGCACGAGCGATGGCAACACGCCGATCGCGATCGTTGGCTTCGCCGGCCGGTTCCCCGGGGCTGCCGACGTGGCCGAGTTCTGGGACAATCTGTGCGCGGGCAAGGAGACGCTGACGCGGTTCGCGCCAGGCGAGCTCGATCCGAGCATCCCCGCCGCGGTGAAGAGCGATCCGGCGTACGTGCCGGTGCGCGGCGTCCTCGAGGGCGTGGAGCTCTTCGATGCGCCATTCTTCGGCGTGTCGCCGCTCGAGGCGCAGCTCATGGATCCGCAGCACCGCCACTTCCTCGAGGTGTCGTGGCAGGCGCTCGAGCACGCGGGCTACGTGCCGGAGACCGCACCGGGTCCGGTCGGCATCTTCGGCGGCATGTACAACGCCACGTACTACCAGCGTCACCTCGTGCCGCGTCCCGACGTCTCGGGGCGGCTCGGCGAGCTCGCGCTGATGCTCGGCAACGAGAAGGACTACGTGACCACGCGCGTGGCGCACAAGCTCGGGCTCACCGGCCCGGCGGTCGCGATTCACACTGCCTGCTCCACGTCGCTCGTCGCCGCATCGATGGCGATGGACAGCCTGCGCAACGGCGGCTGTGACGTCGCGCTCGCCGGCGGCGTTGCCATCACGTGCCCACCGAACAGCGGCCACATGTTCCAGGAAGGCTCGATGGCGTCGCCGGATGGGAGGACGCGCACGTTCGACAGCGCGGCCGGCGGGACGGTGTTCTCCGATGGTGTTGCGATCGTCGTGCTGCGCCGGCTGTCGGATGCGATCGCCTCGGGCGACACGATCTACGCCGTGATCCTCGGCGCCGCCGTCAACAACGATGGCAGCGAGCGCGCCAGCTTCACCGCGCCGAGCCCCGACGGGCAGGCCGCGGTGATCGCCGCGGCGCACGACGCCGCGGGGATCGATGCGCGAACGCTGTCATACGTCGAGGCGCACGGCACGGCGACGCCGCTCGGCGACCCGATCGAGATCGAGGGCCTGACGCGCGCGTTCTCGCGCCACACCCAGGACAAGGGATTTTGTGCGATCGGCTCGCTCAAGAGCAACGTCGGCCACATGGTGATCGCCGCCGGCTCGGCGAGCCTGATCAAGACCGCGCTCGCGCTCTCGACGAAGACGCTGCCGCCGTCGATCAACTTCACCACGCCCACGCCGAAGATCGATTTTGCACGCACCCCGTTCCGCGTCCAGGCGGAGCTGGCCCCGTGGCCCGAGAGCGCAGGTCCGCGCCGCGCCGGCGTGAGCTCGTTCGGATTCGGCGGCACCAACGCGCACGCGGTGCTGCAGGAAGCGCCGCCCGCGATCGCGTCCACACCGTCGCCGCGCGGCGCCGAGCTGCTCGTCATCAGCGCGCGCACGGCGCCCGCGCTCGCGGAGGCGTGCGCAAACCTCGGTACGTACCTCGGCACCACCACCGAGCCGCTCGCCGATATCGCGCACACGCTGCAGATCGGCCGTAAAGGCTTCGGGCATCGCCGCTACGTGGTGGCGAGCTCCACCGCCGAAGCACAGCGACTGCTCCTCACGCCGGATCCGGCGAAGACCGGCGGGCGCGAGCTCGGCGCCGCGCTGCCGTCGCTTGGCTTTCTGTGCCCCGGTCAGGGCTCGCAGTACGCGCGCATGGGGTTCGGTCTCTATCACAGCGAGCCCGCGTTCCGCGCCGCGTACGACGAGTGCGTCGCGATCATCGAGGCTCACACCGGCCGCGATCCGCGCGAGCTGTTCTTCTCCGAGGATCCCGCGGCACTGACGCCGACGAGCCAGACCCAGCCGGCGATCTTCACGCTCGAGTACGCGCTCGCAAAGCTGTGGATGAGCTGGGGCGTGAGGCCCACGGCGTTGATCGGTCACAGCGTCGGCGAGTGGGTATGCGCTGCGCTCGCCGGCGTGATGCCGCTCGTCGATGCGCTCGGCCTCGTCGTCGAGCGCGGCGCGCGCATGCAGGAGCTCCCCGCCGGCAGCATGCTGAGCGTGCGGCTCCCCGCCGCGGAGTTGTTGCCGAAGCTGCCGGCCGGCGTGGTGATCGCCGCCGAGAACGCGCCGGGACTGTGCGTGGCCTCGGGGCCGAGCGATCTGGTCGCGGAGCTCGAAGCCGAGCTGACGGCCGCGAACGTCGCCGCGCGCAAGCTCGTCACCTCGCACGCGTTCCACTCGGCGATGATGGATCCTGTCGTCGAGCCGCTCGCGGCGCGGATCGCCGGCGTGAGACTGTCGCCGCCGAACATCCCGATCATGTCCACGGTGACCGCGCAGTGGCTCACCGACGCCGACGCAACGAGCACGCGCTACTGGGCCGAGCACCTGCGGCTCCCGGTGAAGTTCGGGCCGGCGGTCGGTGCGCTGCTCGCCGAGAGCAAGCGCGTGCTGATCGAGATCGGTCCACGCGCCACGTTGTCGGCGCTCGCCCGCCAGGCGATCACGGGCAAGCGCGCCCTACCGCCGGCGATCCCGAGTATTGCCGATACGCCCGAGCGCGAGCCCGAGGCGATCGCCGCCGCACTCGGTCAGGTCTGGGCGACCGGCGCCACGATCGACTGGGACGGCTATCACGCAACCGAACGCCGCCGTCGGGTGCCACTTCCCACGTATCCGTTCCAGCGCACCCGCCACTGGGTCGATGCACCGGCCGCCGGTGCGCTCACTCCGCAGCCCTCTGCCGCCCTGCCCCAGCTCGCCGCGCCCGTTCCCGTCCCGGAGATGCCCGTCATGTCTGCACCGATTGCACCCGCCGTCGATCGATCCGCGCGCCTCGTTCGTTCGATCTGCGAGCTCGTCGAAGAAGTCTCGGGACTCGATGTCACCGAGGCCGACCCGGCGACGCCGTGGCTCGAGCTCGGCCTCGATTCGCTGACGCTCACGCAGCTGGCCCTCCAGGTCCAGCGCACGCACCGCATCAAGGTCACGTTCCGTCAGGTGATGGAGAGCTTCCCGACCATCGCGAGCCTGGCCGGCCTGCTCGATCAGCAGCTGCCGCCCGACGCTGCGCCGGTCGCAGCGGCAGCGGCAGCGGCCGCGCCGATGGCTCCGATGATGACGATGCCGGTCGGCGGTGGAGAAGGCAATCCGTACATCCGCCAGGTCATCGATCAGCAGCTCGCGTTGATGGCGCAGCAGCTCGCCGTGCTCGGTGGCGCCGCGCCGCAGATGGCGACCCCGCAGATGGCTACGAACGCCGCTCCGAAGCCAGTCGCGCCCGTGCCGATCGCGCCCCCGAAGAACGAGGACGAGCCGGCCGCCGGGCCGGTCAACTACGACGTCAAGAAGGCGTTCGGCGCGATCGCGCGCATTCACACCGTCACCGACGCGCTGACACCCCAGCAGCGCGCTCGGCTCGATGCGCTGATCGCGCGGTACACGAAGCGCACGCGCAAGTCGAAGGACTACACCACCGAGTACCGCGGCGTGATGGCCGATCCGCGCGTGGTCAATGGCTTCCGACCGCTGACCAAAGAGCTCACCTACCAGCTCGTGATCGAGCGCTCGCGCGGATCCCGCATGTGGGACATCGACGGCAACGAGTACGTCGACGTGCTCTCCGGCTTCGGTATGAGCATGTTCGGATGGCAGCCGGACTTCCTGCGCGAGGCCGTCCACAAGCAGGTCGACCTCGGCTACGAGATCGGACCGCAGCACGTGCTCGCCGGCGAGGCCGCGAGGCTGTTCTGCGAGGTGACCGGCGCCGATCGCGCCGCGTTCTGCAACACCGGCTCCGAGGCGGTGATGGGCTGTATGCGCATCGCCCGCACCGTCACCGGCCGCAGCTTGATCGCGATCTTCACCGGCGCGTACCACGGCATCTTCGACGAGGTCATCGTCCGCGGCACGCGCAAGCTGAAGAGCATCCCCGCCGCGCCCGGCATCATGCCGTCCGCCTCCGCGAACGTGCTCGTCCTCGACTACGGCACGCCAGAGTCGATGGAGATCCTGAAGTCCCGCATGCACGAGCTCGCGGCCGTGGTCGTCGAGCCGGTGCAGAGCCGGCGCCCCGACTTCGCACCCGTGGAGTTCCTGAAGGAGCTCCGCGAGCTCACGCAACAGCACGGCACTGTGTTCGTGTTCGACGAGGTCGTCACGGGATTCCGCTCGCACCCGAAGGGCGCACAGGGTCTGTTCGGGATCCAGGCCGACCTCGCGTCGTACGGCAAGGTCGTCGGCGGCGGGTTCTCCGTCGGAGTGATCGCGGGCAAGCGCGAGTTCATGGACGCGCTCGACGGCGGTCACTGGGAGTACGGCGACGACTCGATCCCCACGGTCGGCGTCACCTACTTCGCCGGCACGTTCGTGCGCCACCCGCTCGCGCTCGCCACCGTGGTCGCCGTGCTCAAGCACATGCGCGACGCCGGGCCCGAGCTCCAGCAGAAGTTGACCGCGAAGACCGCCGCGATGATCGCGGAGATCAACGCGCACATGCTCTCGATCGGCGCGCCGTTCAAGCTGAACACGTTCGCGTCGCTGTGGCGAAACGTGTTCACCGAGGACATGCCGTACTCCGATCTGATCTACGCGATGCTGCGAGATCGCGGCATCCACATCCTCGACAACTTCCCGTGCTTCCTCACCACGTCGCACACGGACGAAGACATCGCGAAGATCATCGCCGCCTACAAGGCCGCTGCCGCGGAGATGCAGGCGAGCGGGTTCTTCCCGATCCGCGCGGCCAAGTCCGCGGATGCCGTGGATACCGGCATCCGCGCCGCGCCGTCCACCGAGCCGCAGCGCGAGGTCTGGCTCGCCGACAAGCTCGGCACCGAAGCCTCGCTCGCGTACAACGAATCGATCTCGCTGCACCTCCGTGGCGAGCTCGATGTCGGCGCGCTCAAGCACGCGATCCGCGAGCTACCGAAGCGCCACGATGCGCTGCGCTCGACGTTCTCGACGGATGGCACCACCATCCGCGCCGGCGAGCCGCCCGACCTCGAGGTCCCGCTGCGCGACCTCGCCGAGATGTCGCCCGCCGACCGCGATGCCGGGCTCGCCACGATCGCGCTTCGCCACGTCAGCGAGCCGTTCGACCTCGAGAACGGGCCGCTGATCCGCGCCGAGCTGGTGCGGATGACCCCGGACCATCACGTGCTCGTGTTCACCGGTCACCACATCGTCCTCGATGGCTGGTCGTACTGGGTGATCGTGAAGGACCTCGCGGCGCTCTACGGCATCGCCACCGGAGCGCGCACCGCCCCCCTCGTGGAGGCGCCCTCGTTCTTCGAGTACGCCACCTCCGGCGCGCACTCCGCGCCCGAGAACGAGGCGTGGTGGATCTCGCAGTTCGCCGATGGCGTTCCCGCCCTCGATCTCCCGACCGACCGCCCGCGGCCCACCGTGCGCACCACCGCCGCCGGGCGCGAGGACTACACGATCCCGGCGGAGCTGCTCGTCGCCGTGAAGAAGCTCGGCGCGAAGCTCGGTGCCAGCGCGTTCGCCACGCTGGTCGCGGGCTTCGACGTCCTGCTCCATCGCCTGACCGGCCACACCGACATCGTCGTCGGCATCCCCTCGGCAGGACAGGCGGCGACCGGCATCGATCTCGTCGGCCACTGCGTGAACATGCTGCCGCTGCGCAACAAGATCGCGCGCACCGACACGTTCTCCGATCACGTCATCGCATCGCGCAAGACGATGCTCGATGCATACGATCACCAGGACGTCACGTTCG
>JBBRBG010000156.1:0-21254 GCA_038206055.1 Haliangiales bacterium | reverse complement strand
AACAGCGAGACCTACGCGACGCACACCGAAACGGTACCACGGTGATACCCTCGCTGTGTGAGCCGGCCACGTAGCGCGCTGTTCGCGTTGGTCGCCCTCTTCGGGGCCACCCATGCCGCGATCGCGCAGCCCGCCTCGCCGGCGGAGCAGGCATTCGCGCGCGGCAAGGACGCGCTCACCGTCGGGAAGTATGCCGAGGCGTGCGCAGCCTTCGAGGAGAGTCAGCGCATCGATCCCCAGCCAACCACGCAGTTCAACATCGCGCTCTGCGACGAGCAGCTCGGCAAGCTCGCCAGCGCGCTCGCGATCTACCAGGCGCTCATCGACTACGACGACACGTCCACGCGCCGTGCGAAGTCCGCGGACATGCTGGGTCAGCTCTCCGTGCGCGTACCGCGGCTCGAGATCCGGATCGCCGATCCGCGCCCCGGCATCGAGATCACGGTGAACGGTGTGCGCGCGCTCGACTGGAAGGACGTGCCGATCGATCTCGGTACCAGCCGAGTCGTGGCCCGCGCACCCGGCGCGGCCGAGTGGCGCGGCGAGGTCGTCGCGAAGGCCGAGGGCCAGCGCGTCACGATCACGATCAAGCTCGAGGCGAAAGGGTCTCCACCGATCGAGGTCGTCGATGGGCCCGTCGCGGAGCTTCCGGCCGTCATGGCGCAGCCGCCGCCCGTGGTCGATGACGCATCTCTCTCGCCGCGCAAGAAGCTCGGTCTCGTGTTGATCGTCGGCGGTGGCGTCGCGGTGGCCGGGGGGATGACGTTCGGCATGCTCGCTCGCTCGGCGTGGCACGACGCGAAGAACGTCTGCGCCGGCACGACGTGCTCGACGCCGGCGGAGCTCGCGGCCGGGCAGGAGCTCGTCGATCGCGCGCGCACGCGAGGCACGATCGCCACGGCGCTTGTCGTCGCCGGTGGCGTCATCGCGGCGGGCGGCGTGATCGTGTGGATCACCGCGCCCAAGAGCGAGCGAACGATCGCGGTCGCTCCGACGGGCTCGGCATCGTCGGTGGGCCTTGCGGTGCTCGGACGCTTCTAGATTTCTGGCTCAGCGAGTCTGCGCCAAGATCTGGTCAAGTGCCGCCCGCGCCTCGTCGGCGCTGGATGCGGCTCCGTGACAGCGTCCCCAGCCTCATGCGCGCGAACTCGATCGCCGCGGCGCGCCGGCCTTCCTCTCGGCCTTCCTCTCGGCCTTCCTCTCGCCCTAGGCTGATGTACTTGCGCGCAAACTCGCTCTGATATTCATTTTTCCACGCGTTCCTCCAGGATCCGGCGGAGCTCCGCCGGCAAGGCTGCCAGCACGACGTCCAAGTATAGCCGTTGCCGATCGTCGTGCAGATCCGCAATCGCATCGATCGTGGGCGCCGCCACGGCGAGCTCCGGGTGCGCGATGGTCGAGAGCACCGCAAGCTCGGGATGTTGGCGCGCCACCTCCGCATCGGTGACCCTGGGAATCGCGCGGTAGTCGAGCATCAGACTGTCCGCCTCGTCCGGACGACGGACGGGATGTCCGGATGCCGGACGACAGCGGACACGCGAGAAAGCTCTTGCGTTGCGCCGCCTCGTCCGCAATACTGAACCAGATGGTTCATCTTTCTAGGACCGCGCAGCTCGACGCTGCCTTCGGCGCGTTGGCCGATGCGACGCGGCGGGGCGTGCTCGAGCAGCTGGGGCGGGCGGATGCGTCGATCACGGATCTCGCCGAGAGGTTCGACATGACGCTGACCGGCATGAAGAAGCATGTCGGTGTGCTGGAGGATGCGGGGCTGGTCGCAACGGCGAAGGTGGGTCGCGTGCGGACGTGCAGGCTCGGCCCGCGCCAGCTCGATGAGGTCACGGCGTGGATCGACCGCCATCGGCAGATGTGGAGCGCGCGCTTCGACGAGCTCGACCAGGTGATCGAGGACATGAAACAGAAAGAGAAAGAGAGGGCACAGCGATGAAGAACGAGACGAGAGTGGAACGCAAGTCGGAGCGCGAGATCGTCATCACGCGCACGTTCAACGCACCGGCGCGTATCGTGTTCGAGGCGTGGACGAAGTCCGAGCTCATGCGGCGATGGTGGGTGCCGAAGTCGAGCGGGCTCACGCTGCTGTCATGCGAGATGGACGTGCGTACGGGCGGTAGCTATCGGTTCGTGTTCGAAGCCGCGCCCGAGCCGATGGCGTTCTTCGGCCGCTACGTGGAGGTATCGCCGCACTCGCGCCTCGTGTGGACAAACGACGAGAGCGGCGACGCTGGCCAGCTCAGCACGCTGACACTCGAGGACCACGGCGACACGACGCAGATCGTCTTGCACGAGATCTTTCCGTCAGCCGAAGCGTTCGAAGCGGCGAAGGGCTCTTACGACGGCATGCCCGAATCGTTCGACCAGCTGGATGCGCTTCTGTGCCCGCCGTGTCACCAAGAGCGTCACGACGAGGATTAGGGTCGTCATGAGTCGAGTTGGCACCAAACGGTCGGTCAGCTTCCCATTGGACGTCGAGGAAGGATGGCCACCTGTTGCCATGGAGTCGCTTCCGTTCGAGGTGGTGCCGGGCGGAGTGAAGCTCCTTGTGGCGCCGCTGTTCGTGAAAAAGCTTTCCGTCGGTGACGTGATCACCGTTCGTCAGCGCCTTGGTCGAGTAGCGAGTTGGAAGCACAAGCAACGCTCTGGGCACTCCACGGTCTGGTTGTTGCGGACTGGGAGTGGCGCGAGCGCTGGGATCGCACGGGTTCTTAAGCGCCTTCACGTCTTGGGGTGTTCGTGCTCGAACGGCGAGCAACTCGGTGTGTACGCGATCGACGTCCCGCCCGAAACGCCGATGGCACCAGTGGATGCCGTGTTGGCGACGCTTGACGCAAAGAAAGTAGCGATTGCATACCCTTCGTTTCGGCATCCCGAACCAGTCTCGTGAACTCGGTTAGGGACCGCGAATGCGGAAGTCCGCTGATCAAGACTTCTTGCGCGGCCTGATCAGGTAGTTCCAGTCGCCGTGCCGGAGCGCGGGCTCAATGTTGATCGCGGCGAACTCCGTGTCGGTGATCTTCTTGCCGGTGCGGTACTTCCTCTTGTCGAGACGAGCCCGCAGCAATCGCCTCTGGCCCAGGTGTAGTGGTGATTGCCGCTGTTGGCACGACCGCTGTCGTCAGCACGATGGACGTCGAGGTCGACCCGAACCTCGGGCGAGGCTGCGGATCGTATTGCTCGGTGCGGAACCTCCCAAAGGTGAGGGACCGACGAAAGGGTCCGATCCTGACGTGACGGGGATCATCGTGGCGGGTGCGCTCGCTGCAGCAACGAAGGGAACTTTGGAGGCCTCACGTGGCAGGGGTAGGGGCAACGATCGGGACGCAATGCTGCACCTAGCCTCGATCTACACGAATGGGTGGCTTGTTCCGCGGAGCCAGAATCGCAGCGAGCAGTGGCTACGCCGCGCGGCGCGAGCGGGAAGTAAGGTAGCGGAGCGGATGCTCGACGAAATCGGAAGCTGAGACGCGTGTTTGTTGAGGCACGGGCGCGTAGTCTGACGGCGCGCTACGCCGCACCCGCACGATCAAGTAACCGACGAGGTCGTCGGTTCTAGTAGCCGTGCATCTGCTGCGGGTACTGGTGAGCCGGGACCCACAGCGGATCGACGAACGTCTGCGTCAGCACGACTGTGATGTTGTCGGTGCCGCCGTTGTTGTTCGCCGCGCGGATGAGGTTCTCGGCGACGGCCTCGAGCGACTCGCCCGACGTCATGATTTCGCGGATCATCCAGTCGTCGACGAGGTCCGAGAGGCCATCGCAGCACAGGAGGAAGATGTCGTTGTGCTCCGGGATCATCGTGTTGTGCTCGATCTCGACGCTCGCATCGAGGCCGACGGCGCGAATGATCACGTTCGAGGTGGCGGGACCGAGCGTGCCGACCAGATCGGGGCGGTCCTGGTAGAGATTGCGCAGCGAGTGGTCGCGCGTCAGCTGCTGGAGCTGACCGTTGCGCAGGAGGTACGCGCGCGAGTCGCCGCAGTGGCAGAGGTGGACGCGGCCCTCGTCGAACCGGATGCCGACGGCGGTGGTGCCCATGCCGTGGCACGCGTGGTCGGTGAGCGAGCGCTGGAACACGGCGGCGTTCGCGGCCTTCATCGCCGCGACGAGCTGGTCCTGGCCAGGGGAGGGCGGCGGATCGCCGGTCTTCAGCGAGTGGACGATGGTGCGGATCGCGATGTCGGAGGCGACCTGACCGGAGGCGTGACCGCCCATGCCGTCGCACACCACGTACACGCCGAGGAAGTCGTCGTAGTACATCGCGTCTTCGTTCTGCGTCCGCTGGGCGCCAACGTCGGTAAGGCCCACCGCGCGCAACAGGAAGCGCTCGACCGGGATGGGACGTCCCTGATCCATCAGCGGCTCTCCTCCGAACGCACGCTCATCGTTCGATCTACGGGCCGGTGGGCGAAGACCTTCCTCAATCGCTCACCCGGCGGTTCGGCATGTCGAGCATCTTCGGGAGGTCACGCCAGGGAACCCGAAGATCCACGCGTACCTGGGCGAAGATCTTGCGCAGGGCGATACCCGGAGGATCCCCCAGGTCGGGCAGCTTGTAGTTCGTGGCCATGGCCGCGCGGACCTCGACCACCGCGTCGACCGCCGTCTCGGCGACCTCGTCGTGGACCTCGAAAAGCTTGTCGAAGGTGTCCTCGGTGCGATGGAGGTCGCGGAGGAGCGCCTGCGGTGTGTGGTTCTTGAGCTCGTCGCTGATGTCCTCGGGCCGCTCGATCTCGCGGACTTCGGAGTTGGTGTAGAGGCGGGTCAGGGCGGACTCGTCGAACAGCCCCATCTCGACATCGACGCGGACGTCGATCAGCGGCTTGAACGTGATCAGGTCCCACGCGTGGTGCTGACGGTAGTCGAGGCCAGCGAGCATCGAGTCGCTGACGGCGGCGAGGGTCGCCGCGCGCTTCTCGAGGTCGGCGGCGTCCTGAGGCGAGTCCACGGGCGGTGCCTTGCCCTCCTCCTCGAGCGCCGTGAACGATGGCAGCCCGAACCAGCGCTCCAGCGCGGCCGCGGTCTTCTCGTCGACGATGTCCTTGAGCGACTTGCCCTGCTCGCGTTCCAGCAGCTCCTTGACCGTGGGGTCGAGGACGGGTGGGGCGGGCTTATCGTCGTCGGGCGCCATAGCCGATCAACTCACTGGGTCTGCAACACGATCACGTACGCGAGAACTCCGAGACCGATGCCGATGATCATCGACAGGATCCAGAACAAGGCGCTGGCGCCTTGCGTGGCTGGTTCGGCTCCGGCGGGCTGCAGCGCTTGCCCGGTGCGCGCGATCGAGACCACGCCATCGCTCGGCATCAGCGCGATGGTCTTGTTCGCGCCACTCTGTGGCTGCGGGTTCATTCCCCCGGGTTGCATTCCCGGCTGCATCATTCCCGGCGGCATCATGCCGGGCTGCATGCCCTGAGGCATCTGCGGCGCCTGGCCGGCGATCATCGTCTTCTGGTTCGGCTGCGCCTGATTGTAGCCACCGCCGCCCTGCGGCTGCTGTTGCTGCATCGGCTGGCCGGCCGCGAACGGGCTGACCTGCGCCATCATGGTCTTCTGCTGCGGCGACGCCGGCGAGTAGCCCTGCTGCTGCGGCGGCTGCTGCATCTGCTGTGGCTGCTGCATCTGCGGCTGCTGCATCTGCGGCTGGCCCTGGTTCATCGGCGGCTGCTGCGGCATCGACGCGCCCATCTGGCCGTGGCCACCCATGCCACCCGGCATCGGTGCCGCGCCACCGGCGACGACGGTCCTCGGCATGCCACCGGCGCCGATCGACATGCCGCCCTGCGTGAGCTCGGCGAACACCTGCTGGCAGTGCTGCATCATCTCGCCACTGGACTGGTAGCGACGGCCGGCGTCCTTCTCGAGCGCGCGCCGCACGATCTGCTGCACCTGGTAGGGCACAGAGTCCGGCATCGGCGGGATCTGACTCTGCAGGTGCATCTGGATCACGGTCATCGGGTTGTCGTCGTGAAACGGCACGTTCCCGGTGAGCATCTCGAACGCGAGGATGCCGAGGGCGTAGAGATCGCTGCGCGCATCGAGCGGCAGGCCGCGGCCCTGTTCGGGCGACATGTACTGCGGCGTTCCGAACACCACGCCGGCCTGCGTCTTCATGCGATCGCCCTCGAGGAGCTTCGCGACCGAGAAGTCGAGCAGCTTCACGAAGTCGGGCGAGCCCGCCATGTTCAGGAGGAACAGGTTATCGGGCTTGATGTCGCGGTGGATGATGCCGATCGAGTGCGCCTCGGCGAGCGACGCACAGCACTGGATCAGGATCTTCACCACGCGCTGCGGTGCGAGCGGTCCCTTCGCCAGCGCGTCGCGGAGCGACATGCCGTCGAGGAACTCCATGGTCATGAACAGCCGACCGTCGGAGGTCTGACCGAAGTCGAACATCCGGATCGTGTTCGGGTGCTGCAGGCGCGAGCACGCCTTCGCCTCGTTGTAGAACCGCTGCACCCACTGCGGGTCCGCGGCCATCTGCGCGTTGAGCATCTTCAGCGCGATGATGCGATCGATCGAGATCTGGCGTGATTTGTAGACCACGCCCATGCCGCCCTCGCCGACACGAGCCTGGATCTCGTAGCGGCCGTCGATGACTTTTCCGACGAAGGGATCCTGTTGGCTCATGGAGGGCTGAACTTCACGCGGTCATTGGCCTTGATCTGGTCGGTCGTCAACTTCACCTTACCGACGGTGGCCGCCTTGTCGATGCGAATGATCTGAACCTCACCGCCCGACAGCGGTTGATCCGTGTCGCCGCGGAGCACCGTGGCGCGCCATCCCTTCTGGATGCCCGAGTTGGTGCCGGCGCCGATCGTGATGATCGTGTCGGAGCCCTGGACCTCGTTCTTGAGGACGCGCGTGGTGATCGGATCGGCCTTCGCGTCGTCGCAGTTCGGGTTCAGCGGATCCGGAGAGGCGAGGTTGCACTTCGGCCACATCGTCTTCTTGCACGACTTGACGCGCCGGTCGGGCGGGCTCGGGCACGGCATGGTCGCCTGGCACGCCGGGAGGTTGACGTCGGGAGGCGTGGGGCACACGTTCGCGCACGGCGGCCAGCCGGCCGGCGCGCCCGACTTCGGGCACACGTTGCGGCACGCGGGGTTCTTCGCATCGAACTGGAACTCGTCGCACGGAACCTCGACCTCGGGCACCGCAGCGAGCTTCGGCGGCTCGGGAATCTCGAGCTTGAGCGGATCGAACAGCGGGCCCGCGGTCAGCTCCTTGAACTCGGCGGTCAGCTTGTACTTGCCCGCATCACCGCGACCGACCGCGTAGATGCGGACGTAGTACTTGCCCTTCGCGCTGGTGATGTTCGCGGTCTTGACCCGGCCGCGGCTCTTCTTGGCCACTTTCTTCGCGGTGACGATCGGCGTGTTCCACTCGTCGAACACGTCGAACGCGAGCTGGAGGCCGGGGCGAGGCGGAGTCCACGAGAGCTTCAGATCGAGCGAGCCCTTCTGGTTCTCGGGGAGCTCGATGAGCTTCCAGTCCACGCGATCGCCACCGGGGTAGGTGACGATGCCGGAGGCCTTGGCCTCGCCGTTCTCGAAGGTCAGCGCCTTCGCGCCTTTGACCTTGCCATCTTCACCAGTCGACGAGTCTTGCGCAACGTTGTGCGCGCAGGTCGCGAAGACCACCAGGAGGCCGATTGGTAGCAATCGGCGCCCCACCGATTTCCCGAGCATGTTCGAAGTTTTACCGAATCGGCGCGGCCACGCAAGAGCTACGGCGACAAGGTGACGTTGCCACCGCCGGCCTTGATCTGATCCGGGGTGGCAGCGACGGTGGCCTTGCACGTGCGCTCGTTGCAGTCCGACAGCGTGAACCCACCCTGAACACCAGCGATCTTGCCTTTCCAGCCTGCTGCGACTTCCTGCGCGGTGCCGATACCGACGGTGATCAGGGTGCCGCCGCTGACCACCGACAGGCCGATCACGCGGGCGCTCTTCGCCGTGGCGACCGGCTTGTCGGGCTTCGTCGGCGTCGGCGTGGTGTTGCGCGGCGTGCCCTTCTTGATCTTGACGACCGCGGTCGTAGGCGCCCTGTAGGACTTCGGGGTGTCGTCGTTGAGCGGCACCATCGGCAGCGGAGGCATGAAGGCGACCTTCGACGGGAAGTCGCTCTTCACTTCGGCGGCCGCCGTGCGCTTGAACGCCGCGCGCAGGACGAAGTCCGCGGTGTCCCGGCGGCCCTGGAGGTAGAGGTGAACCAGGTACTTGCCGGGCGCCAGGTCGTACAACGTCTTGACCTTGTTGAGCTCGTGCGCGTCCTCGTCCTCGAGGTCGGACTTGCTGATCACGCGATATCCGGGATCGAGGACCTCCATCGCCAGGTCGAAGTCCTCGTTCGCTTCTTCGCCGGGCGGCGTGATCTCGAGGCGCAGGTCCAGCTCGCCGTTGGCGGGGACATCGATCGAGAACCACTTCGCGCGCTTGTAGTCGGCGTAGTTCAGATCGCCCTCGGCCTTGCCCTCCTGCTTCTCGGCATCGAGAGCAATTGCCTTGGGCTTCTTCCAGGGCTTGACCTTGTCGGTCTTGTAGCCGCTATGGAGCGGAATTTGAGGACCACCGCAGGCCCCGAGCACCACCAGTGCGAGGACGATTCGCCGCATGCGCAGACACTAGCATGAGCTTGCTCGCGGATGCCCGTGGGGGCATACCCCGGGAGGTGAAGCCGGCGATCCTCCTGGTGCTCTCGCTCGCCGCGTGCTCGGCGGATGCGACCGATGGCAGCATCGAGGGGCCGAAGATCTTCGAGACCATCTGCGCGAGCTGTCATGGACCGAAGGGGAAGCCGACGGAGGCGATGGTGGCGCGGTTGAACGTGCGCGACCTGACGTCGGGTGAATTGCGGGCACGGGTGACGCCGGCGCTGGTCGAGAACCAGGTGCGCAAGGGATCGGCGAACAAGCTGATGCCGGCGCTCGAGGGCGCGCTGACGGATGCGCAGATCAAGGCCGTGGCTGCGTGGGTGGCATCACCCGCGTTTCTCCGGCAGTAGCTCTCGTCCGCCGTCGCTTGCGACGAGGCGACGCCTCCCCGGAGGATTTAACAGGAGACACGGAGACACGGAGAAGAAATTCTTTTTCTGCTCCGTGTCTTCGTGTCTCCTGTCAATCCCTCTCCGGCAGGGTAGCCGTCATCACACGGTTGCTCTGCTCTGCGCGAGCCTCCGGATCGTCGTCGACGTGGGCTTCCACGAGCTCGATAGCGCCGAGCTCGCGCAGCGCCCACAGCGCGTGGACACGCACCAGCGGCGAGCGCTCCGCCAGCAGCTTCGCCAGCGCCGGTATCGCCTCCGCCGACTTCGTGTTGCCGAGCGCGACCGCGACGTTGCGCAGCAGCACCTCGCGCGGGATCCGGCGGAGCGCCGTGCGCTTCATGAACTGTCTGAGCTGGTTCGCACCCTTCGCGGCGAGCGCGATGAGATCGGGCAGCGCGTGCTCGTGGGTGCGCGGCGACAGCAGAGGATCGTGGGGCTCACCCGCGCCCGCGTTGAACGGGCAGACCTCCTGGCAGATATCGCAGCCAAAGATCCAGGTCCCGATCGAGGAGCGCAGCTCGCGGGGGATGATGCCGTGGTGCTCGATGGTGAGATACGAGATGCAGCGGCGCGCGTCGAGCAAGTAGGCATCGACGAAGGCGTTCGTCGGGCACGCATCGAGGCACGAGCGGCAGCTGCCGCACCGCGGCTTCGGCACGGCGTCGGGGGCGGTCGGCGTCAGGTCCGCGTCGACGAGCAGCTCGCCGAGCACCACGTAGCTGCCCACGCCGGGGGCGATCAGCATCGTGTTCTTCGCGACGAACCCGAGGCCGCCGCGCTCGGCCCACTCGCGCTCGAGGATCGGCGCCGAGTCCACGCACGGCCGGCTCGCGACCGGGCGCCCGAGGCGCTGCGCGAGGCGATCGGCGAGGGCGACCAGGCGATCGCGCATCACGAGGTGATAGTCCTCGCCGCGCGCGTAGCGAGCGATCCGGCCGCGCAAGCGCGACGCGGGGATCAGCACGCCATCGGGGACGGGGTCGTTCCGGTCGTAGGCGAGCGCGACGACGATCAGCGAGCGTGCGGAATCGAGGAGCGTGCGGAGATCCGCGCGTGGGCCGGTGTGCTCGGGCGTCGCGAGGTAGGCCATCTCGCCCGCGTGGCCCTCGGCGAGCCAGCTCGTGTACAGCGCGTGGCGGCGCGGCGCCTCGATCGGCACGATGGCGGCCCGTGCGAAGCCGAGCTCGCGGGCGAGGTCCGCGATCACGACTCGATCAACTCTCGTCAGCCGCGTTGCGCGGACCTTCGCGATCGTCGTCGGGAGGCGCGTCGGCGAACTGGATCGCGTCGTAGGGCACCGTGCAGTCGCGCTCGCGCGGCTGCGGATACTCGATCTGCGTGCCGCGGTAGGTCCGGACGATGACGCGCTCGGCATCGAGAGATTCGATATAGCTCGGGATCAGCGGCACCTTGCCGTGGCCGCCCGGCGCATCGAGAACGAGCATCGGCACGGCCATCGAGTTCATCCAACCGCGCAGAGAACGGTAGAGCTCCATCGCGGTCTCCACGGGGGTGCGCAGGTGATCGGTGCCGATCACGGTGTCGCCCTGGAACAGGTAGTACGGGCGCACGCGCGAGCGCAGCAGACCGCGCATCAGCGCGCGCAGCGACTGCGTGGACGAGTTGATCCCGCGGAGGAGCACGGTCTGGTTGCCGACGGGAATGCCCGCATCGACGAGCCGCTCGCAGCCGGCGCGCGCCTCGGGTGTCAGCTCCTTGACGTGATTGAAGTGCGTGTTGATGAACAGCGGGTGGTGGCGACGCAGCGCGGCGACCAGCTCGTCATCGATGCGCATCGGGCACACCACCGGGAGGCGGGTGCCGATCCGGATCGTCTCGACGTGGGGGATCGCGCGCAGGCGGCCGAGCAGATGATCGAGGCGGCGCGTGGACAGGAGGAGTGGGTCGCCTCCGGACAGCAGCACGTCGCGGATGCGCGGGGTACGCGCGATGTACGCGAGGCCGGCGTCGAGATCCGAGGTCGTCGGCGGCTCGTCACCACCGACGAGCCGGCGGCGATTGCAGTGGCGGCAGTAGATGCCGCACCGATCGACGACGAGGAACAGCACGCGGTCGGGATACTTGTGAACGATCGACGGCGCCGGGTTGTGCGAGTCCTCGCCGAGCGGATCGCGGAGCTCCTCGTCGCGGATATCGGCCTCGAGCGCGCGGGGGATCGCCTGCATGCGGATCGGGCAGCTCGCGTGCGCCGGATCCATGAGGCTCGCGTAGTACGGGGTGAGGCCGACGCGAAACAGCTTCGCCGAGGCGTCGAGGCCCGCGAGCTCCTCGGGCGAGAGATCGACGGCGCGTGCGAGCTCCTCGGCAGAGGTCAGCATGTGACCGAGCTGCCAGCGCCAGTCGTTCCACTTCGCATCGGGCACGTCGCCCCGACGCACGGGCGGTGCGGCTAGCGGCGCGAGCGGGAGGTGGTGGACAACCACGCCGGGTATGTAGCACGGGCGCGGGTCAGCACATCGACGAGACCGTCGGTGGTGCGCAGCTCCTGCAACTCGGCTTCGTCGACGAACCGGGCCGCGCTGGCATCGCTACCGGCAACGAGCGTGCCGCCGATGACACGCGCGAGGTAGTCGAGGATCACGAAGTGGAAGTCGTCGCCCATCCGCTCGACGACGCATGACAGGGGACCGACCTCGACCACGAGGCCTGTCTCCTCGCGGACCTCGCGGGCCACGCCCTGCGCGAGCGTCTCCTGGCCTTCGAGCCGGCCGCCGGGGACCGTCCACAGGCCGAGCCCCGGCTCCTTCGCGCGCTGGACGAGGAGGACACGGCCCTCGGCATCGAACACGATTCCGGCGACGGCGCAGATCGGCATCACGTGCGGCGTCCCTTGGCTTTGGGCTTCACCTTCGCGATCTTGCTCTTCTCGGCGCGGATGGTCGAGGCCGATGGACAGCGAGGCGCCAACAGGCAGTGATCACAGTCCGGTTGCTTCGCGTGACAGACCCGACGGCCGTGCCAGATCAGCCGGTGCGCGAAGTCGGTCCAGTGCTCCGAGGGGAGGAGCTCCATGAGGTCGGCCTCGATCTTCACGGGATCGGTGTTGACGGTGAGACCGAGGCGTTCGGTTAGCCGTGCGACATGCGTATCGACGACGACACCGATGTTCTTGCCGAGCGCCGAGCCCAGAACGACGTTCGCGGTCTTCCGCGCGACGCCGGGCAACGCGACGAGCTCTTCCATGGTCTCGGGGACCTGGCCGCTGTGGCGGTCGACCAGCGCGCGCGCCATGCCGACCAGGCTTTTTGCCTTGTTGCGATAAAACCCTGACTTGAAGATCAGGGGCTCGACCTCGATCGGCTCCGCCTTGGCGAGCACCGTGGCATCGGGGTACTTCGCGAACAGCGCCGGGGTGATCGTGTTGATCATCTTGTCGGTCGACTGCGCGGCGAGGATGGTCGCGGCGAGGAGCTCGTAGGGGCTTCTGTGATCCAGCTCGACGACCGCGTCGGGCCAAGCCTCCGCGAGCAGGGCGGAAATGGCGAGGGCATCCGCCGGGCGAGGCTTCCGCTTTGCTGAAGCGGACGCCCGCTTCGGTGTGCTATTGCCAGGACGAGCTCCCATGCAGCGCCGGCACCGTATCATCTTCCTCCTCGCGATCGCGATCACCGCGGTCAGCTGCTCGAACAAGAAAGAGGTCAAGGCCGCGAGGAGCTCGGTCTACGACATCGACTTCGCGATCGTGTACACCGGTGCACTCGCCGCAACGCGCGAGCTCTACGCGAGCCTCGATGACAACCCGGGGGCCGGGCAGATCAAGACGTCGTGGCACCAGGTCTCGTACGCGAATCAGAACGACGACCTCGGGAACCAGCGCACGGTCGCGGCGGGTCAGGGACTGCAGTCGGGGCAGAATTCCGGCACGGTGTCGCCCGGCGCTGCTGCCGCGGGCATGCCCACGCGCCTCGCGTACAAGCGCTACTTCGTGCGGTTCGACGTCAGCGTTGCGGGCGGTCGCCCGTGGCGTGTGAAGGTCCTCGGCCACGCGGCCGAGTGGGATCCGGGTAACGCGTTGCCAACGGAGCTCCGCGGTATCGCGCGCCCGCCGTGGCTCGACGGCCGCATCGAGGCGTTGCAGGTCGCGATCTATCGCAAGATCAAGCCGTACGCGATCGCCGCGAAGGAAGAGGTCGTCGAGACCAACAAGGAGCTCGAGCTCCCGAAGACGGATCCGGGAAGCTTCAAGAATCTCCCGGCTCCGCAGGCGAAGGCGCTCGCGGCGATCAAGGACGCGATCGCACTGCGCGATAACGCCGCGCTGCGCGCGCGACTCGCAGATGACGTGGTCTGGAGCCTCGGCGGCTCGCCGGGTGCGGATACCGCGATGGCGATGTGGCAGGCAGATCCGGAGACGCTCGATGCGATGAGCCGTGCCATCACCGGTGGCTGCGGTGCTGTCGACAGGAAGGTCGCGTGCCCGCCGGGCCCCCCGGTGACCGGCGCCTTCCAGCTCATTGTCGAGCTGCGCGGCGACGCGTGGAAGGTCACGTCGTTCGTGAAGGCGGAGTAGCCATCGCTGGCCCGGGCGGGCTGCCTAGTTCGTCGTGAACGTCATCGAGTCCATGCGCGCGATGCAGCCGCCCGCGATCATCGTGCCGCCTGCATCGACTTCGTGGAATGTCACCTGCGAGATCGAGCCCGCGGGCGGCGAGGTCGCCGTCAGTGTCAGCGAGCCGCCGGTCGCGAAGTAGAACTTCGTCGGCCCCTGACCGGTGACGATATCGGCGATCAGGTTGACGCACGCGCCGCACGTGCTCTGCGACAGCTCCGCCCCGGCGAGCGGATACGTGCCCGCTGCGAGACCTGCGGCGAACACGCCCTTGCCCGCGTTGAGCTTGAGGAAGAACGAGTCGCGTGGCGGCCCCTGGTCGATGGTGATCGTCGAGGTGGTCGGTCCCTGGCTCGTGGTGCCGGTCTTCGGGCCGAGCGCGCCGTAGAAGCCCTGGATCAGGCAGCGTGTGGTGTCGTAGGGCGCGTCGATACCTGGGCTCGCGTCGATGAGCATGACCGGGCCAGTGTCGCCACATGCAGCGAGGAGCACGACAACGAGGGCGAAGCGCATGCGCCGAGGATCGCACATCACCGTCGCTCGAGAACGATCAAACAGTTCGAGTCGGGGAGGGGGACAGGGCGATCCTGTTCGTCGGTCAGCTCGATCTTGCCGGCGAGGTTGTCGCGATATCCAGACTGGAGATAGCTGCCGAGCGGATTCGCGATCACCGCGCACGCGGCCTCGCCTCCGCACCACGCGACGAGCTGCGCGACGTACTCGTCGTACGGCAGGATGCCGTAGAGCTCGCGCACCTCGTACGGAAAGCTCGCTGGTCCCCAGGTGTACGTGTAGAGGAACTCCATCGCATCGGCGGCCGACATCTCGACATGGGTGGGTCCGAGCTCGGTGACCGCGATCTTCCGGCCCTCGAACTGCGCGGCGTAGAGCGCGAGGGTCGTGCGGACGTCGGGCGCGAGCATGCGGATGCGGCGCGTGCCGGGTGGCGGCATCACGCCATCGCGGATCACGATGCGCCCGCCGGGGCGGAGCACGTCGAACGCCGCGCGCACCACGTGCTGCACGGACGCGAGCTGGAACTTCGGCTCGGTGTACGAGTAGACCTCGTGCAGGATCGAGCAGAACACCACGGTGTCTGCCGCGGGCACGAGCGATCCGAGATGCTCCGCGGCTCCGAGCATGACCTTCCAGTGCTTCGCGCCGGCGCGCGCGCGACCCTCGAGCGCGGCGACGACCTCGCGCGAGAGATCGACGCCGATCACCTCGGCGCCCGGAAACCGTGTCTCGAGCAGATCGAGAACCACGCCGCCGCCCGGCCCGATCTCGACGATCGTGCCCGGCTTCACGAAGTCGAGCATGCGCTCCTTGTCGGAGCGCGCCGCGTTCATCGTCTGCAGGTAGTTCGCCTCGTTCGCGACGCGATCGAACTCGTCCTTGCGCAGGCCGTAGAGGTCGCACAGCGCCTTCAACATCGTGTGGAACGCGATCTGCGAGCGCGTTTCGTAGAGGCCGAGCAGCGTGACGAGCGCGGCGCTCTCGTCGGTGTCGGCGTAATCGATCACGATCGCATCGGGATCCGTAGCGTGCGCGAGACGCGCGCTGATCGTGCCGAGCGGGCCGAGGCTCGCGGTGCCGGTGAGCAGCATGCGGATCGGCGTGGCGGCAAGCGCGGCCTCGACGAGCCGCAGTCGATAGCGCACGGCTGACGAGTCGCCGTTCAGACGCGCCACGAGCGGCCGGAGCTGCGCGTGCCACGGGCGCGAGACATCGACGCCGATCGTACGCGCGGCTCCGACGGCGGCGGCGAGCACGCCGAGTTGCGCCGCGGGAGACAGGCCGCTCGTCGCCGACTCGCAGTACCAGAGCTGGCAGGTCGCGAGGGCAGGGGCGAAGGCGGCGAGCTCGGTGTCGCCGATCGCGTCGACCGCGGCGTCGACCGCGGCCGCGGTCTCGCCGGCGAGCTGACGACGTGCGCGGAGTGCGCGCAGCCGGGTCGCGAGCCACGCGCGATCGGGAACGGGGGACCGCTCGGTCAGCGCGCGAGATGGGTCGGCCCACGCGGGCGCGCGACACACGTCGCCGAGCTCGGCGCGCACGGCGGCGAGGCGCGCGAGCAACGCATCGTCGAGGAGGCCCTCCCGGACTGCCGACGTATCGCACGCGTCGAGGACGTGGAGCGCATCGAGGGCGAGCGCGGTGGCCTCGGCGGGAGCCACGCACAGCACGCGGGCGAGCGCCGGCGCGAGATCGCGCAGCGCATCGACCAGCGGTGCGAACATCACGAGCGGACCTTCGCCGCGCACGTGCTGGCCGGCGAGGCCGTGCGCGGAGGTCCACGCGATCACGAGCTTGCCCAGCACGTCGGGGAGTGGCCAGCCGCGGGCGCGATCGGTCTTGCGGAGGATCGCGGCGGCGGCCTCGTTGTGGACGTCGAGGGAGATGCCCAGCGCGGACCACGCGGCGCGCTGCGCGGCACTTGCCGTCTTCGCGATGTCGAGGTGGAGGATCGCGGCGCGCAGCGCGGGGCCGAGGCCGGCGGTCGTGATCCGCGCGCACAGCTCGGCGAGCCGTCCGAACGCCTCGGACGACAGACCCCGGTCCTGAAAGCGCGCGAGGTCTCCTGCCTCGAGGCCGGAGAGCTTCCTGCCGAGCAGGCGCGTCGCGATGTGATCGAGCAGGGGGCGATCGCTGCCCGCATCGTGCTCGACCTGCGTCGCCATCGGCGCTGCGAGCGCGGCGACCTCGGGGAATGCGGCGGTCACGGCCGCGGCGGTCGCGGATTCGGCGCGCAGCGACTCGAGCATGGCCTGCGCGAACGCGGTGTCCGCGAGCACGGCGGACACGAGCGCGGCGGGCGACAGCCAGGTCGCGAGCGTCGCCGGACCGACCGTGTCGACGAGGCGACGCCAGGCGGCGCGGTCGTCCGGCGATGCCGACGTCAGCGTGCGCAGCAGGTCCACGCGGTCACGGTAGCAGCGGGTTTCACGGACTTGCAGATCGCAAGTTGTCTAAGTTGAAACCGTCCCCTTACTCGCCTTACTCGGAGCACTTCGGCTTCGGGATCTTCTTGCCGGGATTGAGGAGGTTCAACGGATCCCACATGGCCTTCCAGCGGCGCTGCCACTCGATCAGCTGCTCGGACTGCTCGAGGTGGACGTAGTCGCGCTTGGTCAGGCCGATGCCGTGCTCGCCGGACAACGTGCCGCCCAGGGCGATGGTGTGGACGAACACTTGCTCGGCCGCGGCCCACATCTTCGCGCGCACGGCGGGGTCGGCGGGATCCTCGTTCGAGAGGAGGTTGCAATGGAGGTTGCCATCGCCCGCGTGGCCGAACACGGCGGTCGCGATGCCGGTCTCCGCCGAGACGCGGTCGATCCGCGCGAGCATCTCGACGATCCTGCCGCGCGGCACGCAGATGTCCTCGTTGACCTTGATGCGCCAGGCTTCCTTCAGCGACGGGGAGATCAGGCGGCGCGCTTCCCACACCGCGCGGCGCTCGGCCGGCTCGGTGGCGGCGAGCACGTCCAGCGCGCCGAGGTCGTCGCACCGCATGCCGATCGACTCCATCATCATCGGCATCGCGTCGGCCTCGCCATCGACCTCGATGAGGACGATCGCACCGGCGTTCGCGGGGAACCGGTAGCGGCTCTTCGCGCGGATGTGATCGATCGACGCCTTGTCGGCGAGCTCGAGCACGCGCGGACGCAGGCCGCCGCGGAGGAGCATCGTGATCGCGGTGCCGGCCGCCGGAACATCGGCGAACACGCCGAGGATCGTGGCGGCGGCGGGTGGCTTGGGGAGGAGCTTGACGAGGAGCTCGGTGATCACGCCGAACGTTCCCTCGGTGCCAACGAAGCCGGCAACGAGGTCGTAGCCGGTGACGCCTTTGGCCGTGCGGCGGCCGCAGCGCAGCACCTCGCCTCCCATCAGCGCGACCTCGAGGCCGAGAATGTACTCGCGCGTGACGCCGTACTTGAACGCGCGCGGACCACCGGCGTTGGTCGAGGCGTTGCCGCCGATCGAGCAGTATTCGAGCGACGCCGGATCTGGCGGGTAGAACAGACCTTGCTCCTCGACCGCCTCCTGGAGCTTGCCGGTGATCACGCCGGGCTCGACCACGGCGATCAGGTCCGCCGGATCGATCTCCTTGATCCGCTGCATGCGCTCGGTCGACAGCACGACACCGCCGGCGATCGGCAGCGCGCCGCCGCACATGCCGCTGCCCGCGCCGCGCGGCGTGACCGGGACCTTGCGCTCGGCGCAGATCCGCAGCACCGCAGCGGCCTGCGCGGTGGACTCGACGAGCACCGCGCACTCCGGCGGAAAGAACTCGGGCATCGGGCTCTCGTCGCGGCCGTAGTCATCGAGCCGTTCGTGACCCGGGCCGACGATCGCGCCGGCGCCTAGCTCGCGCTCGAGAACGCTGACGATGCCCGACGACCTAGACGCTGAAAGACGACCCGCAGCCACAGGTGGACTTCACGTTCGGATTGTTGAACTTGAAGCCGGCGCCCTGGAGGCCCTCGACGTAGTCAATCTCGACGCCCACCAGGTACATCAGGCTCATCTCGTCGACGACGACCTTGACGCCGCCGAGCTCGACCTGGCGATCGACCTGGGTGCCCTCATCGAAGTAGAGGTCGTAGGAGAATCCGGCGCATCCGCCGCCGACCACGCGGAGGCGAAGGGCCATGTTCGCCTCGATGCCCTCGGCCTCGCGGATCTCGTTGATCTTCACCGCCGCGGTGGGGGTGATCTTGACCATCGACTCCGGACCCGCCGCGTCGAGAGGCGCCGGTGCGTGGTCGTGGCCGTGGGTGTGGGTCTCGGTAGCTAGCTCGGACATTTACATCTCCTGACCAGGCACCTTACCCTCACGTGAGGGTCATGGCAATCTCGCCGGGTGCCGTCCTTTGACACGCTGCTCCGCGACCTCCGGACGTCGTTCGCCGAGATCGATCCGGCTGCCCTGAACGCCGAGCTCAAGGCCGGCGGAACGCCGTTCCTGATCGATGTCCGCGAGGCCGACGAGCACGCGACCGGCATCATCCCCGGCGCGATCCACATCCCGCGCGGATACCTCGAGCTGCGGGTCGAGAAGGCGATCGCCGATCGCGCGGCGCCCGTGGTGGTGTACTGCGCGGGCGGGACCCGGTCGCTGCTCGCGGCGCGCAGCCTCGGTGAGCTCGGCTACACGAACGTGCGGTCGCTCGCGGGCGGGTTCACCGGATGGAAGCGCAATGGCCTCGCGTGGGAGCAGCCGCTCGCACTGCGCGGCGATCAGGAAGCGCGCTACTCGCGGCACACCATGCTGCCCGAGGTCGGCGTCGCCGGGCAGCTCAAGCTGCTCGGTGCGAAGGTGCTGTGCATCGGCGCGGGAGGGCTCGGCTCGCCGTCGAGCATGTACCTCGCCGCGGCTGGCATCGGCACGATCGGCGTGATCGACGACGATATCGTCGATGCATCGAACCTCCAGCGCCAGCTCCTGCACGGCACGGATCGAGTCGGCACCGCGAAGGTCGATAGCGCCGAGAAGACGCTGCGCGGTCTCAACAGTGACGTGAAGGTCGAGAAGCACCGCACCCGGATCACCTCCGACAACGCGCTCGATCTGATCGGCGGCTACGACGTGGTGATCGACGGCGCCGATAACTTCGCGACGCGCTACCTCGTCAACGACTGCGCGCTGCGGCTCGGCAAGCCGGTGATCCACGCG
This sequence comes from Haliangiales bacterium, assembly GCA_038206055.1. Lineage (GTDB taxonomy): Bacteria > Myxococcota_A > Polyangia > Haliangiales > Haliangiaceae > JABFXX01. The sequence goes on along the minus strand of JBBRBG010000156.1, from coordinate 1,944 downwards.
TCGATCTTCCGGTTCGAGGGCCAGCTCACCGTGTTCTCGGCGACCGGCAGCCCCTGCTATCGCTGCCTGTATCCGTCACCGCCGCCGGCCGAGGATGCCCCGTCGTGCGCCGAGGCGGGCGTGCTGGGCGTGCTGCCCGGGGTGATGGGCGTCCTCCAGGCGACCGAGGCGATCAAGCTGATTCTCGAGCTCGGGGATTCCCTCGCCGGGCGACTCCTGGTCTACGACGCGCTCAAGGCGCGATTCCGGGAGCTCAAGCTCCGCCGCGATCCGGCCTGCCCGACCTGCGGGGATGGGGTCGACCGGTCCACGATCCCGCTGATCGATTACGAGCAGTTCTGCGCCGGGCCGAAGCACTAGCGCTACACTACTCGGCACTGTGATCGCTGCCGGCCAGCTGATCGGCAACTACCGCATCGTCTCGAAGCTCGGGATGGGCGGGATGGGTGCCGTGTATCTCGCCGAGCATCCGATGATCGGCAAGAAGGTCGCGCTCAAGGTCATTCACCGCGAGCTCGCCAGCAACAAGGAAGTCGTCCAGCGGTTCTTCCAGGAGGCGCGCGCGGTCAACACGATCGGCAACGAGCACATCGTGGAGATCCACGACTTCGGGGTGACCCCCGAGGGCGACCACTTCTACATCATGGAGTTCCTCGAGGGCCGCACGCTGGCCTCGGTGCTCTCGCGCGAGACGGCGCTCGATACGATGCGCGCGCTGCACGTCGGCGCGCAGATCGCGAGCGCGCTCTCGGCAGCGCACGTCTCGGGCGTCATCCACCGCGATCTCAAGCCCGACAACATCATGTTGATGACGCGGCTCGGCGATCCGGACTTCGTGAAGGTGCTCGACTTCGGTCTCGCGAAGATGTTCCAGGCGACCGGCGCATCCGCGGTGCAGACCGCGGCCGGCGTGCTGCTCGGGACACCGCAGTACATGTCGCCCGAGGCCTGCGAGAGCAAGCGCGACGTCGATCACCGCACCGACATCTACGCGCTCGGCATCCTCCTGTTCCAGATGATGACCGGCGTGCTCCCGTTCGACGGCGAGTCGATGGGCGAGGTGCTGGTCAAGCAGGTCACGCAGTTGCCGCCGGTGCCGCGCGGCCTCAACTCGATGATCCCACCGTCGGTGGAGCAGATCCTGCTGCGCTGTCTCGCGAAGCCGCCGGAGATGCGGTTCCAGACGATGCAGGCACTGCGCGACGCGCTCCTCGATCCCGAGGCGTACCTGCGCGCGTCGCCGCCGATCGCGCCGGCGCGCTCCGTGGCCCCCGGGGAGGCGATGGCCGATGCGCGCGCGGTGCAGGCGCATGCGAACGCGCGGACGCGGATGCAGCAGGCCGATCAGGCGCGCGCGGATCAGGCGCGCACGATGCTGCACGTGCCCGCGCCTGTTCCCGCCGGGAATCCCGGCGCGAACCTGGCTGCGACGATGATCGGGCAGAGCATCGCGCCGCTGGCGGCACCGAAGAGCCGGCAGATTCCGGTGCCCGGGCTGGTGCAGCCGACGGAGCCAAAGCACAGCACGATGATCATCTCGACGCCGATGGGATATTCGTCGCGGCCGCCGCGGCGGGTGTGGCCGATCGTGCTCGTGGTCGGCATGATCGTCGGGCTCGGCGGCGGCGCGTTCGCGGTGGCGTGGTTTGGACGGTCGTCTTCGACAGGGACCGAGACCGGCGCTGCGTCCGGTGGTTCGAGTGCGGCGACGGGTTCGAATCGACCGCCGACCGCGGGCTCGAGCGCGGCGACCAACGCAGGCTCAAACGCGGCGACGAAGGCAGGTTCGAACGCGGCGACGAATGCAGGTTCGAATGCGACGCCGAACGCAGGTTCGAACGCGGTGACGAATGCAGGTTCGAATGCGACGCCGAACGCAGGTTCGAATGCGACGCCGAACGCAGGTTCGAATGCAGGGTCGAATGCGGTGACGAAGGCAGGTTC
>JBBRBG010000155.1:0-21284 GCA_038206055.1 Haliangiales bacterium | reverse complement strand
TGGTGGCCGAGCTCGTGGAGGATCAAGCCCTCGACGACATCGCGCCCGTGCTCCTCCTGTCGCAACAGCGGCAGGGGCGTGACGAAGATTCGCGCCTGATCGAGGTATGTGTGGCCGAGGTCGCGCTCCGCGCTCGTCATGTGGATGCGCATCAGCCGCCCGGTCAGCTCCACGCCTCGGCGCACGCCCCACGCGAACACCTCGGCGAGCGCGACGAGCCGGCGATGGGTCAGCGCATCGCCGACGGCGAGCTTCGCGGCCGTGCGCCGCGCGAGCGCGGTGGCACCCTGCTCGAGCACGCGCACGTACAGCGGCGGCAGCTCCGCGGTCTCGACCCTCGAGCTTCGCGTCAGCCGATCGAGCACGTTCCACATCCGCTTCTCGGTGCACGCGCCGTGACCGCCGATCAGCGCGGCATCGACCACCGCGCGCGCGGCCTGCGTGCCGGTCGCTTCGGTGAGAAACGCGATGCTCGCCTCGGGCGCGCCCTCGTCGATGATCTCCGCGATCAGGATCGGCAGACCGGTGGCATCGCCGTGGTCGAGCGCGAGCCTTTGCGCCACGGCTCGCCGGAGATCGATCGGCCGTGCCGCATCGACCTCGAGAAATCGGCGCAGCGCATCGGGCACGCGCGGCTCGGTCTCCAGCGTGCCGAGCAGCACGTCGATCGAGCGAGCGTAGGCGTGGTGGTGGTCCGCATCGCTCAGCGCGAGCGCGCACGTCATCGGCGACGCCGAGCGGATCAGCGCGTCCCAGTCGCCGCGCCGGAACCAGGTCGTGCCGCTCGGCGCGCGCACCGCCGCGATCGCCCGGCCGGGATCGCGGAGACCGAGGCACAGGTGGAACTGCCACTCCGCGGGGAGCGTGGCATCCGCGGCGACCCGGCGCGCGATCGCGAGCGCGGGCTCGGCGTCCCACAGCGCCACGCTCTCGAGCAGCGGCACCGGCGCGGGGAGCTCGTGGAGACGCGCGAGAAGATCGGCGAGGCGGAGCTGACCGCGCTCGCCGAGCGTGAGCAGCACGAGCACCGCCTCCTGCACCACCGCCGGGCGCGGATCCGTGCACCAGCCGAGGAGCACGTCGGCGTCGCGGGTAATCTTGATCGATGCGAGCACGTCTCCGGCCGGCGCGGTGGCGCCCGGGCGCGGCGGTTCGGGCATACCGTCGAGCCGGACCAGGCGGGCGAGCAGCTCGCGGGTCAGCGCATCGGTATCGGCGGTGCGATCGAGCAGGCGCTGCTTGATCACGGGGAGCCCGACGGCGCCGCCCTCGACCAGCGCGACCGCGAGGCGCGCCGCGTGTCGTCCGATCACCGGGCGATCGACGCGCTCGGCGACGAACACGGCGAGCGCTTCCGTTCCTTCGGCGAGGAATCGCTCGCGATCGCGGTAGCGCGCGAACATCATCAGCTCGGCGACGCCCTTCCACAGCGTGTCGTTCGCCATCACGCCGGGCATGTCGTCGATGGCGCCGAGCGCCGCGAGCACGCCGTTCGCCGCCTGGACCCACCGCATGAGCGCCTCGGTGTGCGCCTCCCACCGCCACAGCCGCGCGTGCGAGAGCGGCGGCAGATCCACGCCGGTGCGCCACATGGCGATCGCCGCATTGTCGAGCTCGTCGTTGAATCTCGGCGTGAAGTCCGCGAACCGGTCGAGCTGGCGCGCCACCTCGTACAGCGGATCGGCGCAGCCGAGGAGCGCGGCGCAGGCGGCCGTGCTCGGCGATGCCGGGCGCAGCGCGAGGGAATCCGCGAGCCCGGTGACCGGCGTGATCAGCGCGGGCTTCAGGGCCGCCTCGAGATCGCGCGGCGCGGCGGTCTCGATCGTCGCCTTCTGCGCGGCATCGAGCGCTCGCCGCCCTCGCACCGCCGGCAGCGGTACCAGCGGCGCAGCGACGGTCACACGCGTGACGCGCTCCGCCCACGCCTTGACCGCCGGATGCGCGCTGTCGACGAACACCTTCGCGAGCGAGATCTCTCGATCGCGGGGCAGGGCATCGAACCCGTCGAGCACGAGCACGAATCGCGCGGCGGCCGCGTCGTCGATCAGCCTCGCCGCGGAGGCGAGCTGCTTGTCATCGAGCGCGCGCGCGACCACGAGCGCGATCTGGATCCCGCGCTCGCCGGCCTCGGGCGCGAGCAACGCCAGGAGGATCTGCCCGAGCTGGGTGCGGTCGACGCGCGGCCCGATCACGCGCGCGGCCGCGACGAGGCGCGGATCGTCGTGCGCGATCGTCGGTCGCCGCGTCAGCGCGAGGAAGGCACCGTGCCGCGTCTTGCGCGGCAACTGCTCGACGAAGTCTTCGAGCCGCTGGCCCTGAAACCGCGCGAGCGCCGTGCCGCAGAGCTCCGCGTGCCGACCCGGATGCGACGGCTCGATCGCCGACAGCCAGCGCAGCTCGAGCGGCGGCTTCTCGGGAGGGAGGCGGCAGATCTCTGACCAGCCGTGGCCGGTCGCGATCAAGGTCTCGAGGATCGTCGACTCGCCGATCACCTTGACCAGGCGGCGCAGCCTCTTCCCCGTGTGCAGCCCGGTGATCGCGACTGCGACCGCGAGATCGCGCCGCACCTCGGGGCGCTGCAAGAGATCGTTGACCTCCTTCGTCGATGGCTTGACCGGCCAGCTGTAGCGCACGAGCCCGTCGACGACATCGGCGAGCCGGCCCGGCGGAAATCCCGGAAGCGCGATCGCGAGCGGCTCGAGCGCGCCGGCCGCCATCACCAGGATCCGGCTCGGTGACGTGGCGATCCGCGACAGCACGGCCACCGCGAGTCGGCGCCCGATCGACGGGTCCTTGCCGCCAAACCGGATCGAGTCGATCACGACATCGAGCGCGCGCTCCGGCCGTTCGATCTCGTCGATCGCGCGCACGAGCTGGTCGAGCACGTCCTCGCCGGTCGCGATCGGCAGCGCGCGCATACTCGCGGCCGCTGCGAAGTACGCGGCCACGGCCTCCGCATCGCGCCCGCGCTCGCCGCGCAGATATCCCATCAGCTCGCTACCCGGTGCCGTGATCACGACGTCGATCAGCGCCTGCGAGCTCAACGTGCCGTGACGGTGCAGATCGAACGCGAGCGGCAGCGGATGGTCTGGCCACGGCAGCGCCGCGGCGAGTCCCGCACACCCGGGATCCGCACGAAGATACGCCGCGGCCTCCATCGCCGCGCGCGGCACATCGGCGAGCGCCGCGACGCGAACCTCCACGCGCGCGTGGAACAGTGCGTGGACATAACGGCCCGGTGCGTCGCGCGCGGTTGCCCGCAGGGCATCGAGCGCGGCCCGCCACACCTGCTCGTCGGGATCGTCGAGCCCGGCGACCAGCGCACGAACGCCGGGAACACCGCGCACGCCGGCGAGCGCGCGGAACGCCGCGACCCGCATCGCCGGATCGGCGTGCCCGGCGAGCGGGGCGATCAACCCGAGCTGCGGCGCGCGCTGCGCCAGCGTCCAGCCGGCGATCTCCGCGAGCTCCGCGGGCGTTGCCTCACCGCGCTCGATCCGGCGCCACAGGTCGAGGTCACGCATGGCGTCGCTCCCACGAGGATGACATCAGCGCACCTGGACCAGCGCACGATGAGAGGACGATAATGCCGCCCACGTGGCGATTCGATCGGCGCTGATCATGCTCGGGCTCGCTGCCTGCGGGTTTACCGTCGGTGGTACCGAGCAGCCGGATGGTTCGATCGGCGTCGATCCGGACGCGGCGTCGGGCGCGTGGCTTCCCGGCTTCACGTATCGCAAGCAGATCCACGTGACCGCGGGCGGCACCGCCACGCTGGCGAGCTTCCCCGTCGGCGTGATCACGCGCGACGCCGCGTTCACGACGCACGCGCGCACCGACGGCGCCGACTTCGTGGTCACCAGCGACGATGCCGTGACGCCGCTCGACTCCGAGGTCGCTGACTACAGCTCGGCGACCGGCGACCTCGAGCTCTGGGTGCGCATACCGAACCTGCCGCCGACGAGGATCACCCTGTACCTCTACTACGGTGGTCCCGCGACCTCGACGAACGCGACGGCCGTGTGGGGGCCGCAGTTCCTCGGCGTCTGGCATCAATCCGACGCCGGAGCTCCGGCGCGCGACAGCACCGCGCACGCGCACGACCTCCCGGTGGTCGGAGCGACGGCGAGCCCGGGCCACGGGCCTGGTCGCGCCGGTGCGGCGCGCACGTACGATGGCATCGACGATCACTTCGAGCTCGAGGATCCCGCGGACGGAAGCCTCGACGTCGACGCGCGATCCTTCAGCTATTCGATGTGGGTCAAGCAGGCGGCAACGCATGGTCCGTACGACATCGGCTTCTACAAGGGCGGGACATCTGCCTCGGAGCCGGGCTACTGCATCATGCTCGGCACCGGCGATTGGGAAGCGAAGATCCACGACGGCAGCGCGTTCGACACGGTGATCTTTGGTCAGGAGCCGCAGCTTCGAAATCGCTGGGTCCATCTGGTGGCGGTCCTCGATCGCACGGCACACACGCTCACCGGATTCACCGATGGACAGATCGCGGAGAAGGCGACCTCGAACCTGGGCACCCTCGCGAACGACAAGCAGGTCCGGATCGGCCGCGCCGCGACCAGCAACTTCGAGGGTGCGATCGACGAGGTCCGGATCTATGACGGCGCGCTGTCGCCCGACTGGATCATCGCCGAGCACGCGAACCTGACCGATCCCGCGTTCGTCGACGTGGCGACCGAGCAGCAGCGCTAAGAAGATTGGGCGTCGCGGTGCATCCACGTGCGCCGATGGCCATCCGTGACTCTCGGTCGTGACTGACGTGCGCACGAGCCGCGCACGTCACCCGTAAGAGAGATCAAGGATGATCACCCGCGCGCCCGGTACGGAGTCAGCGCGTCATGCGTGGTTCCCAGGTTCTCACCGGGAGGCCACGCACGGCGCGCCGAAGTCGATGGCGCGAGACATGAAGCGCCCGAAGGCACCACTTGCGGAGGGGGACGCAGTGCCGGGCGACGCGCCCAGCTGCTCCCGCCAGAGGAGTTGTCGCGCAGGCGCGCGTCGTTACATCGTGCTCCGCACCGGGATGCGGATGCTCCGCGACGCCCGGTACGAACTATGTGAGCTGGATGGTGCTGTCATCGCAATCACGAGCTGCCCACCCTAAGGGTTTTCCCTCGAGTGGCAAGACCAAACGCGTAGGCGACCGAGAAGCATGCGGCATCGCAAAGAATTTCCGTCGCAGGTTGACGCGGCGCGTAAGTATGCCCATAAACTGAATGACGGCTCATTCAGCAAGCGAGGCCCCCGATGGCGAACCAGAATTACTACAAGGCGAACCTCCGCGACCTTTCGTTCCTGTTGTTCGAGCAGTTCAAGCTCGACCAGCTGCTCGGCAAGGCGCCGTATGCGAACTGGGGAAAGGACGAGGTCGTCGCGGTACTCGAGGAGGCGTACGGCTGGGTGCAGAAGCACATGGGCCCGCTCAACTCGAGCGGTGATACCGAAGGCTGTCGTCTCGAGAACGGCAGCGTGAAGGTGCCGAGCGGATTCAAGGAGACGTGGAAGGCGCTGTTCGAGGCGGGCTGGCGCACGCTCGCGATCGAGGAGAAGCACGGCGGTCAGGCCGGTCCATTCACGCTCGCGATGATGGTCGAGGAGTTCATGTGCGGCTCGAACACGAGCTTCAACATGTACCCGGCGCTCACGCAGGGCGCGGCCGACGTGATCCTCGCGTTCGGTACGCAGACCGAGATCGATACCTACGTTCCGAACATGTTCAACGGCAAGTGGGCCGGCACGATGTGCCTGACCGAGCCGCAGGCCGGCAGCGACGTCGGCAGCGCGACCACGATGGCGACCAAGCGCGCCGACGGTCAGTACAACATCAAGGGCACCAAGATCTACATCTCCGGCGGCGACCAGGACATGACGGAGAACATCATCCACATGGTGCTCGCGCGCCTGCCGGATGCGCCGCCAGGTACGAAGGGCCTGTCGCTCTTCATCGTCCCGAAGGTCCGTCCCGATGGCACGCCGAACGATGTCGCCACCGCGGGTATCGAGCACAAGATGGGCATCAAGGCGTCGTCGACGGCGCAGCTGGTGTTCGGTGAGAACGACAACTGCATCGGCGAGCTGATCGGCGAGGTCGAGAACAAGGGCATGTCCCAGATGTTCCACCTCATGAACTACGCGCGCATCGGCGTGGGCCTGCAGGGCGTCGCACTCGCATCGTCCGCGTATCTCAACGCGCTCCACTACGCGAAGGACCGCAAGCAGGGCAGCTCGATCAAGCAGTGGAAGGACGCCACCGCGCCGCGCGTGCCGATCATCGAGCACCCCGATGTCAAGCGCATGCTCCTCGACATGAAGGCGCGCACCGAGGGCCTCCGCGCGCTCGCCGTGAAGCTCACCATGCACATCGATCGCGAGTCCGCGATCACCAAGACCGGCGGCGACAAGACCGAGGCCGAGTACCACCAGGGCCAGGTCGATCTGCTCGTCCCGCTCCTCAAGGCGTACGGCTCCGACCAGGCGTTCCAGATCTGCGCGACCGCGATCCAGGTCTACGGCGGCGCCGGCTACCTCAAGGACTGGCCCGTCGAGCAGTACGCGCGCGACTCGAAGATCTTCTCGATCTACGAGGGCACGAATCACATCCAGGCCATGGACCTCGTCGGTCGCAAGCTGATGCAGCGCGGTGGTGCGAACGTGCAGGCATTCGGGAAGGACGTCGCCACGTTCGTCGCGGCGAACAAGGACCACGCCGTGCTGAAGGACGCGATCACCGTGCTCGGTCAGGCGATGGAAGCGATGACCGCGACCGGCGGTAAGTTCATGCAGTGGTTCGGCGGCGGCAAGATGGAGATGGTGCCGACCGTCGCGAATCGGTTCCTCGAGATGATGAGCGAGACCGTTGTCGGCTGGCTCCTCCTCGAGCAGGCCGTGATCGCCGAGGCCGCGGGCGCGAAGCTCGCCGCCGATCACCCCGACAAGGCGTTCTACGAGGGCAAGCGCTACGGGGCGCTCTACTTCGCGTACAACGTCCTCCCAGGCGTGGCCGCGAAGGCGCAGCTGATCGCGCGCGAAGATCGTACCGCGCTCGATATCCCGGAAGCGGCGTTCGCTCCCGCGACCTGAGCGAAGTCGTACATTCTCAGGGCGCGCCTGCGCCCGATGTGCGCGAGCGCTCGATCGGCGCCACCACAGCGACGAGCGGCTGGCACGAGGCGTGCTCCTATGACGCCGATGCGAAATCGATTACTTATCCTGACCACTGCAACGCTCTTGATGGGCGGCTGCGTAGCATCCGGCCAGGCCGGCTACAGCGCGAACGCGGAGGTCACGACACCCGCCCTCATCTCGATCGACTCGGATGTCCAGGTCATCGCGGACTACGACGAGCCGATCTTCTACAGCCAGAACTACTACTGGAGAAACGACGGCGGTGTCTGGTTCCGCTCGACGTCACACACGCGGGGATGGGTCCGGTTCGATGCCGCGCCGGCCGCGATCATTCGCATCGAGCGCCCCGCCGCCTACATCCACTATCGCGGCAATGCGAGTGCGAGCGCGCACTCGCAACCGGAGATCCGCGACCACCGCGATTCGCCGCCGCCGCCGCCGCCGATGGTTCGCGAGGAGCGCAAGGAGATGAAGGAGGAGCGCAAGGACGAGCGCAAGGAGATGAAGGAGGAGCGCAAGGACGACCGCAAGGACATGAAGGAGGAGCGCAAGGACGAGCGCAGGGACGCCAAGGAAGAGCGCAAGGACGAGAAGAAGGATCGCAAGGACGACAAGAAGGATCGGAAGGACGACAAGAAGGGACGTTGAACCGAGCGTCGCACCCGGTCACAGGTTCGTAGCGTGCCGAGCTACGCGGCCTTGCCGGTCGCGCGGTTCCACGCGCGCATCACGCCGCGCGACGCGAGGACGACCGCACGCGTCGGTGACAGCGCGACGAAGTAGCCGCTGGTGCGATCGCCGAGCGGAGTCCGCCAGCGCTCGCCCTTTGCATCGAACACGATGAGGGTCAGCGCCGCCTCGTTCGCGCGCACCGTCCTGGCCACGATCGCAGCCGCGTCGGTGCCTGCGCTGGACAGGTGCACGAACTGCTCTCCGGCCGCTAGCTTGTGCGTTGCGATCGCCGTCGCCGTGGCACCGGCGAGCTTTCGTAGGACGAGGTGCGCCGGCAGCGCCTCGAAGTCGGAATGCGCAGACCACACGGTATTCGGCTCGGAGCCTGCCGCGAGAAACTCGGCGGGGTAGTCCCAGACGAACTTTGACATCGCCCGATCGATGTGGAGCAGGCCCTCGATGTGAGACATCACGACGCTGCCGTCGCTCGCAACCTGAGCGGTCATCGAGTCGGTGTTCTCGGGCAGAAAGAAATCGACCTTCGGATCTGTGCTGCCGAGGTTCGTGCGCTTGACCGTGGTCGGAGCGATTGCCCAGTACAGCTTCGGAGACGACGTGGGCAGCACGAGCTTGGCGCGCGAGTCTGTCGTGGTCACCACCTTGTCACCGACAACGTGATGCACGCGCGTGTCTCCGTCGTGCACGGTCAACACCAGGATCGAACGGTCCTGAAGCACCGCGAAGCTCTGCGGATCCGCGAGCGGAACGCGAGCGATCTCCGCGAGCGCCGCATTCCGGCGGATCAGCCCATCTGGAGCGAGCTCGAGCAACTCCTCGCCCTCGAACGCGAGCGGCGAGCGGCCCATGCGACGGAATCCTGGGTCCAGCGGCTCGCCGAACGCCGTCGGCTTGTTCGCATCGGGAGGCATCGAGTCGATCGGGGGTGCAGAGAGCGGCTTGGGTGAAGCAGGCGGCTCGACGTTCGCGGTCGGTGCTCGCTTGCAGGCGCCGAGCGTTGCGAGCCCGAGGCCCGTCAGGAATTGGCGACGGTCCCACATCTCTATGGATCGAGCACGTTGGGGAGCGTGTCGGGAACCGAGGCCTCGAGATGTGCGATCTGCGCCGGTGTGGAGACCCGGGCCGCCGCCTGGGTGAACGCGACGAGCGCGTCGGGATCCACGTGGCGCGCGATCAGGCGTTGCACCGCCTCCGCTTGTGCCTGCTTCGTACCGAACACATCATCGCGCATGATCTCGAACGACTTCTTGCGGGCCTTCTCCGCTTGCTCGGCAGTCTTCAGATTTCGCTTCGCCTCCCTCGTTTCCTCCGGCGTCGTCGCGGCGTCGACGGCCGCGTGCGCGGCTTCGACCGCCTTGTGCGGGTTCTCGACGAGATCCAGGTAGACGTTCTCGGGCACGTGGACGGCACGATCGTAGTGCTCGGCGAACTGCTCGTGACCGCGCGTGCGGGCGTACGCCCAGGGATCCTTGTCCGTGTTGTCTCGACCGCTCGCGACGGAATCGGTCGAGTCGGGCACCGAGCCTTGAAGGCGGGAGATGAAGCCCGGACTGTCCTGATCGATCTGATAGGTGCGTCCGCCCTTGTTGACCACCTGGCGATGCTGAAAGTCCTTCTTGCGAGCGGAATCAAGCAGGCGCTTCTCCGCGTTCGTGAGCGCCGGCGTATCGTGCTCGTGCGAGTCCCACCCGTTCGCCTTCTGGTACGCGTCGTATGCCTTGCCGTGCTTGTTGCCGACGTTGTGGCCGAGCTCGTGGGTCATCATCCATTCGACCTCCGAGACCTCTTCGCCGATCTTCGCGTCCGCACCCTGCCGCTTCTGGCCCGACGACCATGGCGACGCTCCGGCATCGGAGACCTGCAGCTCCGTGCCGGTCGCAAGGCCGCCGAGCTCGGTTGTCTTCTCCGTGTCCCAGTACACCTTGTCCTGGCGCCGCATCTCGGTGAGCCCAGCGTTCCCGGCGAGGTGCCCTTCCGGTAGTCGCGACAGCGTTTGATCGAACGCCTGGAGCTCCGAATTGCGCCAGTGAATGTGCGAACCGTCCGCTCGGGCGCCGCCCTGGGTCGTGAAGTTGATGTTGTACTTCATCTCGAGCTGATGCTCGGTGTCCTTCCGCGCGATCAGCTTGTCGACATCCTCGACGGTGAACATGTGGCCGGTCTTGCCGGCCTTCTGCGCCATGAACATCGTCTCCTCGTCAACCTCGCCGGCCGTTGCCTTCGCGGTCTTCACCTTCGCCGCGTGCCGTCGCTTTGATTCCTTGTCGGTGCCAGCCGGATCGCGCGCCGCATCTGCCATCACGTGAGCCTTGTGATAGACGCTCCACAACTGGATCTTGCGACCCGGATCCGTCGTGTTCTTGACCAGGTTGAGCAGCTCTTCGCGATTTCCTTCCGGCACGAGGTCGAGCAGATGGTTGAACTGCTCGTCGGTGAGCTTCGCGATGGCATCACCGATCAGGTGACCCGGCAGCTTGAGCAGCGCGCGCATTCCGGCCGACGCTTCAGAACCGGTCGGATCTTTCGTTCCATGCCCCTCGAGGGACTTGGCTGCAGACGCGGCCGCGTCGTTGATCCGGATCTGATCCGCGATCGAGTGCCCCTGCTGCGCCATCGCCATCATTCCGCCGGTCATCGAAGGCGCGTTCGGTTGCGCGTGCGGCTGCGCCAGCACGGCCTGCACGAAGGCGTTGCCCCGCGTGACGTGTAGCTGGCGCATCAGAGGGGCGGTGTCGCCCGGATACTCGCGCAGGTAGCGTGCAGTCTCGGCCAGGTCGCCGCGCGCGAGGATCTCGTCGAGGCCCGGCGTCCCCTGCAGATCGAGCGCTCCTTGCGCACCCGCCACATCATCGACCTTGTGTTCTGCGAGCCGTGCCACGCTTTCATTGTACGCCTGCCATTGATCCATTCCGCGCGATCCGGCGGCACGCGCAAACCAGCGTGATCCCAGCGCTTCGCCCGATGCGGCGCTATGATGGGCAGCATGCGGAACGTCTGGATCCTCATGTGCCTCCTCAGTAGCCTTGCCTATGGTGACAACCCGGCACGGAAGGCGACGAGCCGTCCGGTCGAGAAGGTCTACGCCGAAGCGTCGGCGCTGATGGACCGCGGTCGCTTCAAGGAGGCGTTGCCTCTGCTGCTCGATGCAGCCGCGCGCGGTCTCGACAAGGCGCAGCACCAGCTCGGCTACATCTACGAGGGCGGCGAGCCCGGCATCCCGAAGGATCTGGCCGAGGCCGCGCGCTGGTACGCGCTCGCCGCCGCGCAGGGCTACCGCGCATCGCAGTTCACGCTCGGACAGATGTACGACTACGGCACCGGCGTCACGCAGGATCGCAAGAAGGCGTACGAGCTGTACCTGGCGAGCGCGAAGCAGAAGTTCGGGCTCGCCGAGTTCACCTACGGTCTGGTCGCGGAGGTCAACCTGGATGATCGCAAGACCGCGATCTACTGGCTGACCGAGGCGGGAAAGCAGGGCGATGGTCGCGCGCGCTGGATCGCCGAGTGGCTGCGCCGGAGCGATACGCCGCACTTCGACGACGAGGCGAAGCTCGGCGCGTACATCAACGGCAAGGTCGCCGCGTGGATGGCTTCGAGCAGTCGCGGCACCGCGGTGGCCGGTGACTTCTCGTACACGAAGTACGTCCGGGAACGCACGAGGCAGATGTACGAGTCGGGGGACAAAGCGGCCGCAGATCGCTGCGCGTACAACGGCCGCTGCTTCTGAGATCTCACGTCCGGCGTTTGCGCCCGCTACCGCTTGCTCGCCGGTTGCAGTGCGCCTGGCGCGGACACACGATCAAAGGATGATCGTGCTGCACTTGCCGTTGTTGCACGGCTGATTGTTGCAGCAGTCCCCGCTCGTCGCGCAGCTCTGGCCGTACTCCGCGCAGCCCTGCGGCATTCCGCAGGTCCCGCTGGTCGATCCTGCCGGCACGTTGCACGGCAGGCCGGTACAGCAGTCGGCCGAAGTCGTGCAGCCACTACCCTGAGGAATGCACGCGGCACCACAGCGCAGCAGGCCGAGCTCGCTCCCTGGATCCGGCGTGCAGGGCAGACCGCAGCAATCTGCGCTGGTCGCACACACCATGCCGGCGTAGCTCGCCGGGTTCGTGCAGTCCTGGCCATCGCCGATGCCACAACGCGGGATGCCCAGGTTGTCCTGGCGGCACGTGTCGTGCTGGAGAACGTTGCCGGAGCAGCAGTTCGCGTTGGCGTTGCACTGGACCGACTGGAGCCGGCAGATCGCGCCCGCGGGTGAGCAGGAGTTGCCGTTGTCGCAGCGGCCGACCGGGTTGGAGCCGCTCTTGGAGCAACGGACGTTCGAGGAGCTGTCGGGCTGCCCCGGACCACCGCAGCAGTCGCTGTCCTGGTGGCAGAGCTCTCCGGTCGGCTTGCAGCCACTCGGAGGCTCGCACACGGTCGCGCCCGACGGACCATAGGGGAAGCACGCGCGGCTGCAGCAATTGCCGCCACACGTCGGCAACGGACCGCCCGCGTAGTTCGCGCCGGCGCCGCAAAGCTCGCCGGCGACCGCGCATCCGGTGGCACCCGACGCGGGAGTCACGATGCAGGTACCGAGCGTCGCGCCGCCGGAGATGTTGCACAGACCGCCGCAGCACTCCGCGTCGGCGGTGCATGTATCGCCGACCTGCACGCAGAACGAGACGGCGTTGTTGCAGATGCCGGAGACACAGGACTGCGAGCAACACTCGGCGTTGGTCGTGCACCCGTTGCCCGAGGTCCGGCAGCTGGGGTTGAGGGGCGCGCAACTGCCGCCGTTGCAGATACCGCTGCAGCACTCGTTGTCGTTGCCGCAGGCCTCGCTATCCGAGGTGCACTGGTTGCCATTGCAGGCCCCGTTCACGCACGAGAACGAGCAGCAATCGGGACCACTGGCACACGGCTCGTCCGCCGCGATGCAGGTGCCCGCGATCCGCGTGCACTGCCCCACCAACGGGTCGCAGTTGTTGGTGCAGCACTCGTCGTTCGTCGTGCACTCGATCCCGGTCGCGGTGCATTCGCCGCCGCTGGCGCTGTGACCGCCACATGCCGCGAACAACAACATCAGGGTGCAGACGAAGTTCTTCATCGGGCCTCCCCTCTATGTGCGGGGTTGGTGCCCTGAAGTCGCAGTTATTTGCGGTGTGGGGAAGTCACGGGTGTAGGGCAATACCGGTCACATAGGCGCAACCGCTCGGCATGCATCGAGGTTTTCCGAAACGACCGCGCGCGCGACGTGCTTCCGAACGCAGCGCCCTACACGACCTTGGTGTTGCAGCAGTTGCCGTTGAAGCTCCCGATGAGGGTGCGGCAACCATTCGTCGGGAACGCCTCCGGCGCATCGACCCCGCCCACACCGCCGGCGACATGCTCGAGGTCCTGACCCTGGAGGATGCGCAGCGTCTCGGTGGTGAGCTTGAGGGGCTTGCGGTCGATCTTGATCTTCTTCATTTGGCCGGTCCTTGCTTCGGGTTGTGAGAGATCCACGAGCACGGGACGTGCCGTTCCGCTCGCAGAGTCCTTGCGGCGGCTTAGCCGTCCTGACGACGAGCAGCCCGAGTCGCGCACGTGACAGGTTGCGCGCGCCGGGAGACAGGTCGAGCATGAGGCGCGATCCATGTGGCGGCCTCTGATCACGGGTGACCAGCGCGAGAGGGTGATTCGCGTCGTGCGCGACCTCGTCGCGGTCGTCGAGAGCATCGAGCCGCGCCAGACGAACGACCACGCGGATCGCGCGGTGCTGCGTGCTCAGCTCGCGCAGGCGGAGATCGTGCCGGACCCCGACGACACGGCCGGTGCGGCGCTGAGTGATGCAGTGGCCTCCCTCACGCGTCCGCAGCAGATGCTCGGGCTGTTCGGTGGCACCGCGGGGATCGGCTGGGCCGTCGCGCAGCTCGCGGAGGGTGACGTCGCGCAGCTGGTGTGCGCGCGCGTCGACACGGCGCTCGAGCAGGCGGTCGCCAAGGACGCGTGGCCCTACGACCTGATCGCGGGCATCACCGGGTTCGGCGTGTACGCCCTCGCGCGTGGCGCCGCGGGCCAACCCCTCGCGACGCGCGTGGTCCGTGCGCTCGCGCGTCGAGCTCGACCGCGACCCGTCGGGCTGGCGTGGCACACGGCGCCCACGGTGTTGCCCGCGACGCAGCGCGAGGAAGCGCCCCAGGGGTACTGGAACCTCGGTGTCGCGCACGGCACGCCGGGGGTGGTTGCGCTCCTCGCGCGATGCATTGCCGCCGACGTCGAGCGCGAGCTTGCGACGACGCTGGTCGAGGGAGCGGTCGCGTTCCTCCGCTCCGTCGGCGGCGATCGAGACGATGCTCGGTATGGCGCGTGGATCGCCGGTGCCGCAGACGGAACCGAGATCCATGCGACTCCATCGCCGGCGCTCGCGTGGTGCTATCACGACCTCGGCATCGCGATGGCGCTGCTCTCAGCCGCGAACGTCACGGGCTGCGCGGCGTGGCGAGACGATGCGCTCGCGCTCGCCCGCGACTGTGCGCGCAGGCCGCAAGCCGACGCACGGATTCACGGATCGTCGCTGTGCCACGGTGCCGCCGGCGCAGCGCACATGTTCCTCCGGCTCCACCATGCAACCGGCGAGGCCGTGTTCGTCGATGCAGCGCGGCAGTGGTTCGATCGCGCGCTCGACATGGATCCGCCGCTGGCGGAGTCGGCGACCGCCGAGGAAGCCGCCCTGAAGCGACTCGACGCCTCGCTGCTCAACGGGGCTGCGGGTGTGGCGCTCGCGTTCCACGCCGCGATCACCGATGTCGAGCCGACCTGGGACGGTCGGCTACTCGTGGATCTCGCCGGCGCGTGACAGCCGCGAGCGCGTCGACCAGGATCGAACCGTCCGACTCGTCCATCACGACCAGAGCGGCACGATGCTGCGCGCGACGCCATGTCGCCAGGCCGGATCTCGAAGTTGAAGTGGCAACACCCAGCCGCGGGTAGGAAATCCGGGGGTAGCCCGTATGACAGGTATGTCGTTCTTCGGATTCGGGAGTGCGGACAAAAAGGACGGCGACAAGCCGTCGCAGGGGGAGGGCCCCGGGTTCGTCACCGAGGCCATGATCGAGGGGCTTCTTCTCGCGTCGGGCGGTGGCGTGGCGGCGCTGGCGGGGATGTTGATCTCGCACGGGCTCGGTCGCGATCCGGCGCTCTGGGTGTACCTGCAGCGCAAGCTCGGGAACCAGAAGACGAGGGAGATCCACGATCAGGTCGACCCGGCGAAGCAAGCGCAGCCGACGCCCGTAGCCCCCGACCGGAAGCCGGAGGCGCCGGACTACAAGGGATTCTGCACGCAGTTCACGACCGTGTTCACGAAGTGCATGAGCGGATTCCCGGGTGGCATGACCGAGGAGCTCGTGCCGCAGTACTTCACCGCGCCGCAGATCGCGGACCTCACGGCATTCATGTCGTCGAACGTGGTGCCGCCGAACTTGTTCCATCAGAAGAGCGGCGACAAGCTCACATCGCAGCAGCGCATCCTGATGGCGGGCGTGATGCTCGCAAATGGCACGCTGCCGCCCGAGCTCGAATCGGCCGACAATCTAGGGCGCGATCCGCTCCGCGACGACAAGGGCAAGGAGACGAAGACCAAGGCCGGCACGCACGACAACAAGCTCCACGCGACGATGTGCGGTCACTGGGCTCAGCAGGTCTATCTCTACGCTGGCGCGAACCTGGCGCGGGACAACAAGCAGTCGCTCGAGACGGTCGACAGCGGCGGCACGCTCCATCTCGGCAACGCGGTGGCGGACAAATCGCCGTTCGGACTCCACGCAGACAAGACAGGTCTCCAGCTCGAAGGCAAGCAGAAGGATGCCGCCGAGGCACAAGAAGCGAAGGAAGCGCAGGAGAAGGCGGACGCCGAAGCCAAGGGCGAGGTCTACAAACCGAAGAACCACATGAGCTACTTCCGGCACGCCGAGATGGGTCCGGAAGTGTTCGAAGCGCTCCAGCCTGGTGACTGGATCTACATCTACAATGCGAATGCTGACGCGAGCGGCGAGCACAGCGAGATCTTCATCGGCTGGGCGGACGACAAGCCGCAACCCCTGAAGGACAACCCCGACATCCAGTACCGCACCGCGAACGTGATGAGTCAGATGATGGTCGGCGACGGCGGCAAGACCCATCCGCAGAAAATCGGGACCGCCTACGCCCCCGGCGTCGCGCCGGTCACGAGCATCGTCCGCACGACCGAGAAGTCTGGCGAGCTGGTCGATGTCAACAGCTTGGTGTCGAGCTCGGCAGTAGCGAGCAACGAAAAGATCATCGCAGACAAGAAACTCGATGCGAAGAAGCTCCACGACTTTCTCGTCGACAAGGCAGGGGCCGAGCTCGTTGCGCTGGTCGCGAAGAAGCTCGACGCCAAGCAGCAGGCGCTGTTCCAGAAGGCGATCGACGGCGCGACGGGCGAGGCGAGCCCGCAAGCGCTCGCGCTCCTCGTCGCGTGTGTCCAGCGCCTCGATCTCGCGTCGGGTAACCTATTCGCCGCACGCACCGCGAACGGCATCATCGACGGGACGATGCTCGCGGACAAGGCGAAGTTCGCCGCCGGCTGATCTGGCTCGAAGCGAGCCGGGGGCCTCGAACCTGCGGCCATGCCCAGAGCGCGAACGGCAGGGCGATCAGGTCCGTGGGATCGCGGACGATGAGCACCGGACCGAGCACCCAGCCGAGCACGTGCTCGCACGCCGCGGTCGCCGGCGGCCAGGTCTTGATCAGCGCGAACGCGAGCATCGTGAGGATCACGCAGGTGCGCCGCCAGCGCCCGCCGAGCAGCGCCGCGAGAAGCGCGGGGAAGAACGTCATGCCCGCGACGTCGGAGAGCTTGCCGGTCCACCAGCTCGGCCACGCGGTCTTGAGGAATCGATCGTTGACGATCAACACCGCGAGGGCCGCGAGGGCCACGGGGTGAAGCAGGTCGCGCTCGCGTCGGTCACTCATCGGCGACTCCGACGATGGTGACGTGCTCGCCCACCGGAGGTGTACACGCGCCGCTACACGGCCCGGAGATCCGGGCGCGCAGCGACCACACGACCGGCAGCTCTCCGGTGCCGCGGTAGGTGTTGAAGTCCACCGTGAACGTGGCGCGGCCGTCTGCAAACCCGCGCGGCTCGATCATCGGCCGGTACGTCATCGACGGGGTCGTCACGTCGATCTCGACCTCACGCGTTGCCTCGACGGTGACCACGGTGCGCGGTCCCTTTTTGCCCATCGTGCGCGCGATCGAGCTCTCGCCGGCCTCGATCGACCACGAGGTGATGTCCACGCGATCGATGCGGACGTACTCGCCCTCGGGAGGTACGCACTTGCTGCTGCATAGACCGCCGCCGCACCCCGCCGCGATCACGAGGCGATCGATGTCGGTCCCGGCGGGGACGTCGTAGCTGACCGTACCGGGCCAGGTGGTGGCCGGCGTCTTCGGCTGGATCCGGTCCCACGTCTCGCGGCGCCGCACGTAGAGCTCGGGCTCGCGCGTCGCCGAGACCACGAGGGTGCGCGCCCGCGTGGTGTCTTTCGCGTCGGCGCCGAGCACGGCGTCGAGATTCCACTTCTTCTGCGGCGTGGCGATGCTCGCGGCGGCGCCCACGATCACGACCACGCGGTGGAGCCAGCGTCGGGCGGTGGGGTGCATCTGCCCCGACGATACGTCGGGTCGGCACCCGGCGGCGGCGGATCTCGCCACCCACGCTGATCCAGTGTCACACTGGCAACCACGACCGTAGAACACGCATCCGCCGAATGGGAGCCACCGAAGGAGTTCGACGACTATCTCATCGTCTCCGAGCTCGGACGTGGCCAGATGGGGCGCGTCTATCTTGCCGAGGATGCGGTGCTCGCGCGCCCGGTCGCGATCAAGTTCATCGCGGGGGTCGAACCCGACCTTGAAGCACGTCAGCGTTTCCTGATGGAGGCGCGAGCGGCCGCCCGGATCCAGCATCCGAACGTCGTCGGCGTGTATCGCGTCGGCGAGCTCGACGACCGGCCGTACATCGTCAGCGAGTTCGTGCGCGGCAAGTCTCTCGCGGAGCATCCGCTCCCCATCCCGTGGCTGCAGGTCGTCGCCATCGCCATCGATCTCGCACGCGGTCTCGCGGCGGCGCATCGGCGCGGGGTCGTGCACTGCGACATCAAGCCCGGCAACGCGATGGTCACCGACGAGGGTGTCGCGAAGCTCGTCGACTTCGGTCTCTCTCGCGTCAGCCACGAAGGCAGCGAAGACGCCGCCGGCCCGATGATCGGTACGCCCGACTTCATGGCGCCGGAGGTGTGGGGCGGACGGTCGCCGTCGCGCCGATCCGATGTCTACTCGTTCGGCGCGGTGCTGTTCGCGCTGATCGCGGGCAAGACGCCGTTCGGCGAGGTCGAACCGCGTGACCTCGCCGACGCCGTCCGGGGCCGCCCCGCGCCCGAGCTGCGGGAGCGAGTGCCCGATGTGGACATCCGGTTGTCGCGCCTGGTCGCGCGCTGTCTCGAGCGCGATCCCGCGCTGCGGTTTGCGAGTGGCGAGGATCTCCGCGAGGCGCTCGAGCAACTTCATCCGTCTCGTTTGCAGTCGGTCCGGACCGACGTGAATCCATACCGGGGCCTGCGCACGTTCGAGGCTGCGCACCGCGGGCTGTTCTTCGGGCGCGGTTTCGAGGTCAGCGCGATCGTCGAGAGGCTCCGCACCGATTCGATCGTGATCGTCACCGGGGACTCTGGCGTCGGCAAGTCGTCGCTGTTGCGCGCAGGCGTCGTGCCGGCCGTGCTCGACGGAGCGCTCGGTGCGGGGCGTACCTGGGAGTCGATCACGATGCTGCCGGGCCGTCGCCCCCTCGCGGCCCTCGCCATCGCACTCGGCGATCCGGCGATCGCAGCCCGCGTTCTGGAGGATCCCGAGTCGCTGCCGCGCGAGCTTCACCAGCGGGCCGGCGACCGCGGCATGCTCCTGTTCATCGACCAGATGGAGGAGCTCGTCACCGTTGGAGATCCCGCGGAGGTCGCCGCACTCGACATCGGCCTCGCGCGGATCAGTGAGGGAATGCCGGGTATCCGGCTTGTCACCACCGTCCGTGCGGACTTCCTGTCGCGGATCGCCAGCCTCCCCCGGCTCGGCCGCGAGCTGTCGCGCCTGCTGTTCTTCGTCAGCCCATTGCCGCCCGAGCGGATCCGAGATGTCATCACGGGACCGGCACTCGCGACCGGTGTGCAGTTCGAGTCCGAGGACATGATCGGCTCGCTCGTCGAATCGACGGCCGACACGGGCAGCGGTGGCCTGCCGCTGCTCTCGTTCGCCCTCGCCGAGCTGTGGGAGGCGCGCGATCGCGAGCGCGCCATGATCACGCAGGCCGCGCTCGACACGATGGGTGGCGTCGCGGGGGCGCTGGCCCGCCACGGCGATGCCGTCCTCGCGAGCATGCCCGCGACCGATCGGTCGCACGCTCGTCGTATCCTGCTGCGGCTCGTCACATCGCTGGGCACGCGCGTCCGCCGGACCGAGGCGGAGCTCTCGGTCGGCGGAGGTACGCGGACGGTGCTCGACGCGCTCGTCAAAGGTCGCCTGCTTGTCGTCCACGACGGTGATGACGGCGCGACGTTCGAGCTCGCGCACGAGGTGCTCGTTGGCGGCTGGGGCACGCTGCGCGAGTGGCTCGACGCCGACGCTATGGATCGCGCGCGACGCGAACGACTGGCCATCGCGACCGCCGAGTGGAACCGGGTCGGGCGCCGCGCGGACATGACCTGGCGCGGTCCGCGGCTCGTCGAAGCTCGCGCACTCGACGGCGCCAACCTGACCGCGCTCGAGAAGGACTTCATCGTTGCCTCGATGCGCGCGGCACAGCGGCGGTTGTGGATCCGCCGCGGTGGAATCGTGGCGGTGCTCGCGCTGCTCGTGGTCGGCTACCTCGTGCAGCGCCATGTCGCGCAGACCCGGCTCGCCGATGCCGTCGCCATCGAGGTCGATGCCGCACGCACGTTCATCGAAACCGCCCGCACCACGGACCGCGAACAGCAGACGCTCGCCGCGCAGGCCTACGCGCGGTTCGACGCCGGTGACACGGCCGCCGGGGAGGCCGCGTGGCAAGCCGTGGAAGCCAAGCGCACCGCCGCGGAGAAGGCGTATCGCACCGCCGCCGAGCGCATCGAGGCCGCGCTGGCGAAGGATCCGACCCGCGACGACGTGCGCACCGTGCTCGGTGACATCCTCCTCGAGCGCGCCGTGCTCGCCGACCTCGTGCACGATCGAGATCGTCGCGACGAGTTGCTCGAGCGGCTCGCCGCCTACGATGCCGACGGCACCCGCCGCGCTCGCTGGGCCGCACCCGGTCGTCTCGTCGTCCATGCGCCTGCCACGGAGCTGGTCCTCGAGCCCGGTCACCGCACGCTCGGCACCGGCGACGCGTCGCTGGAACCGGGATCGTACGTGGTGCTCGCTTCGGCCCCCGGTCGCGAGCCCGTGCGCGCGCCCGTCCTCATCGAGCGCGGCAAGCGCGTGGAGCTCGACCTCACGTTGCCGCGCACCGGTAGCGTTCCGCCGGGGTTCATCTTCGTGCCCACCGGCGCCTTTCTGTACGGGAGCGCTGCCGACGCTGCGACCCGCGGAAACTTCGACACGGTGCCGCTGCACCCCCGCACGACACCAGCCTTTCTCATCGCGCGTACCGAGGCCACCATCGCCGAGTGGTTGACGTTCGTCGACGCGCAGCCAGAGGCCGCACGAGCCGCGCTGCTTCCGAACCTGCCGTCGAAGTTCGGTGGCTCCGTCGTGATCGATCGCTTCCCAGACGGTGCGTGGCGCTTCGCGTTCCAGCCGCTCAAGCGCTCGTATGTCGCGCGCTGGGGCGAGCCCGTCGAGTACACCGGCCGCGATCGCCGCGCGCGCGCGGACTGGAGCCGGTTCCCCATCACCGGCATCTCGGCGCGCGATGCCGAACAATACGCCGCGTGGCTCGATCGCACTGGTCGCGTGCCTGGGGCGCGCCTGTGCAACGAGCTCGAGTGGGAGCACGCCGCGCGCGGAGCCGACGGACGGATCTATCCGGCCGGCGATCACCTCGACCCGGATGACATCAACGTCGATACGACCTACACGCGCGACCTGATGGGGTTCGATGAAGTCGGCGCGCATCCAACGTCGACGAGCCCGTTCGGCCTCGTGGACATGTCGGGGAACGCGTTCGAGTGGACGGTCTCCGAGCGCCGCGATGCCTACATCGCGCGCGGCGGTAGCTGCTATTACGACCGGAACACGGCGAATCTCGCGAACCGTACAGCGCAGATCCCGGAGTTCCACGACGCGACGCTCGGGGTGCGGATGTGCGCAACTCCGAAGCCCGAATAGCTACCCGATCGACCCCTCAACCCGGCTGAGTGACGGTCGAACCAGGGAGAGCATGGAAAGCGAACCGGCTACCCGTGCTCTACGCGATCGCTACCCGGCCGCAGTCTCGACA
>JBBRBG010000154.1:0-21691 GCA_038206055.1 Haliangiales bacterium | reverse complement strand
CGCACGCGCGACACCTGCGGTTCGTCGGCGGCGGTACGGCCGTCGCGGCGCTCACGCAGTGGGAGCTCGCCGATGCGAGCGCCGAGCTCGATGGCAAGCGCAGCTCCGGCAACGATCTGCGGCCAGGTCGCGGCGATGGCCAGTACGTCGTCGCGGCGCAGCTACTGACCGAGACCGATATCAAGACCCGAACGAAGTACGACGGCGCGTTCGAGACCGGTCCGCTCTCCGACGAGCCCGACACGGCGGTGTACTCCTCGCAGCACTTCAAGGCGCAGGGTCGGCCCGAGACGTGGGATGTCGCGATCCGCATGTGGCGGCTGGAGCCCGGCAAGGCGCAGGAGCGCTACGACGAGCTCTCCACCCAGCTGCCCGGCACCGTGGAGAAGGATGACATCGCGAGCAAATCGTTCGTCGCACTCGAGAACGACATCCGCGGTGTCGGCATGCTCGATGCGCCGCGCGGTGTGGTCGTGCTGCTGACCTGCGGCACGAACACGTGCACGAACGCCGAGGATGCGATCGCGCTCGCGAACATTGTCTACGGCCGGATCAAGGCGCTGCTGCCCGCGCCCGGGAGCACGATCAAGTGAAGCGCCTCGCTGCACTCCTTCTCGTCGCCGCGATGGCCACACCCGCTGCGGCCTGGGAGCCGGAGACCACGCACGCCGGGCTCGCGGAGCAAGCGGCGCTCGCCTCGCGCCTTCACAAGCGGCTCGTCACGCTCGGCTTCACCGGCGGTCTGTTCGAGCAGCTCACGATCCCGCCGGCCGACGCGCCCGCGCTGATGTCCGCGATCAAGCTCCTGTCGCCGACGCACGGCGCGGTGCCCGATGCACGTGGCCGTCAGGTCGCGATGTCGTGGCTCGCCGCCGGTGCCGCGCTCGCCGATGTTCCGGCAGCGAACGGCGCGAACCACTTCTACGACCCGACGTCGAAGGCGGGCTGGAAATCCCCCGAACGCGGCGTGTTGCGCGGCCTGTCCGATAAGATCCGCGAGGCGATCGGTCGCGCCGCCCTCCCCGACCGCGGCGTCCCTGCGCCCGACTGGGTGATCGCGAAGACGAACCCGTTCAACGTCGAAGGGTTCCTGGGTCAGTACGCTAAGGCGGTCAGCGCGAAGACCGCCGGCGAGCGCTCGCGGCACATGGCCGCGGCGTTGATCGCCGCCGGAGCGATCCTCCACACGCTCGGTGATCTCGGCGCGCCATCGCGCGTCCGAGGCGACGAAGCGAGCCACCTCGAGCCGATGGGCGCGGGTCCCGATGATCTCGGTTCCCGGTTCGAGCGGATCGCGGCGCTCGCCCACGGTCGCCTCGGTGTCGCCGCGCCAACGCGCGTCGTGACGCGCGACCACCTACGCGAGTTCTTCACGGGGCAGACGAACGCGGGTGAAGGGCTCGCGGATCTGATCTCGCGCTCGTACTTCTCGCCCGGCACGCTCCCCGCCCCGACGCGGGTCGGCGCGGAGACCCACCCGAAGCTTGCGCGTCCCGAGCCGGCGCTTCCGAGCCGATTGAACCTCATGGCGGCGAGCCGCGACGACGGCACCACACTGCGCGACGCGGTGGGCACGTGCCTCGCTCGCTACAAGGTCGATCGCGGCCTGCTCTCGTTCTGGATCGACGACGACTGCATGCTCGAGCAGATCGCCGCGATCCTCCCCGAGGTCGCTGCTTACGAGGCCGGCCTCCTCGACTTCCTGCTACGCGGAGATCTGACGATCGCCGTCGGTGACGGCATCGTGGTCAGCGGCGCAGATCTTGGCCCGGGCACCGTCCAGGTGCTCGTCGAGGACGATCGCGGCGTGCGCACCGAGCTCGGCGCCGCGCAGGTCACCGGAACCTCGACCGAGCTGATCAAGGTCCCGGCGCCTGCCGCGGGGATCCGCGTGGTCGCCGTTTATCGCGGCGCCGATCGCTCCGGCGAGCCGCTCGTGGCCGTCGGCGCGATGCCGCTCTCGCGCTAGCAAGCCCCCACGAACGTGGGGCGCGCAGCAACGCGAAGCGTTGCGCAGGTTATTATCGGGCGGTCATGGCGAAGAAGCGACGCGACGACACCGACGGGCTCGATCGCATCATCGGCCTCCTCGATGCGGCACCGCCCGGTCTGCACGACCTCGATCCGCCGGGTCCGGAGCTGCCGAAAGGGCTGCCCGAGCCGCTGATCGAGCTGTACGCGCGCTGTGATGGCGGACGGATCTACCTCGATACGATCGAGATCCTGCCGTCGCGCGAGGTCACGATGCCCACCCCGGCGCGCTGGAAGTTCGCCACCGTCGAGGGCGATGCGATCTCGATGGATCACCGCGGCAAGATCTGGCGCACCGACGAATCGCTCGACGACGAGATCTGCGACGGCACCCGCGTGGATCGCTGGCTCGCGGGCGTGGTCGATGCGACCGCGTTGCTCTACGACGGCGATGGCGAGTTCGCGGAGGACATCTTCGACGACGACGGCGAGCTGTTGCCCGTGGTCCACGAGCGCCAGCTTCGTGCGCACCTCAAGCGCGATCCGGCCGCGCCGGGTCCGCGCTGGCGCCTCGGTCACGCGCTGCTCCTCCAGGGCGCGAGCGAAGATGCGCGCAACGAGCTCGAGCAAGCGGTCGCCGACGATCCTGCCTTCGCGTGGGCGTGGCTCGACCTCGGCCGGATCTCCGAGAAGCTCGGGGATCTCGGCAACGCGCTCGACGAGATCCGCATGGCCGCGGAGACCGCCGAGGGCGTGCAGCACGAGCAGGCCGGTTACTTCTGGGCGCAGCTCGCGCGCCTGGCGATCCTCACCGGCGACGACGTGCTGCGCGCGCAGGCCGCGACGAAGTCATCGCTGCTCGGTCCGACGCTCAAGGCGGCGCAGCTCGCGGGAGCGCGCGAGTCGCTCGAGGCCGGCGATACCGCCTCGGCAAAGGGCCTCCTCGATCTCCTGAAGGCCGTGTGGCCGCGGGATCTCGAGGTGCTGGACCTGGCGCGCCGTCTCGCGAATTGCACCTAGTTAGCGGAACACGGCTTGATCGGCCGGGATTCCGCGCGCCTCGAGCTCCGAGTAGAAGCGCGGGACCGTACCGGTCGCGACGTAGTTGCCGTTGTTCCAGTGGAACAACACATGCGTGTCGAACGTGGTCTCGGTGCAGCCGACGACCTCCTCGATCGACATCACCTTGAGCGAGCCATCGCTCCAGCGCGCCACGTGGACCACGATCTCGAACGCTTGTGCGACGAGCTCGCGAACCGCGTCGACCGCCGTCGGTGCGGTGAGCCGCGACAGCGTGGCGAGACGGGTGAGCGCGGCATTCGAGCCCTCGCCGGTCATTCCCACCGTGGCGCCGTCGATCGACGCGTTGAGCGCATGAACGAGCGGCAACGCCTCGCGACCACGAACCTCGCCGACGACGAGACGATCCGGTGACAGGCGGATCGCCGTCTCGAGCAGCGCCGCGAGATCGACGTCGGCGTTCTTGCCGATGCCGACGCGGGTCTCGAGCTGGATCCATTCCTCGCGGGCGATCGAGAGCTCACCGACCTCTTCGATGGAGATCACGCGCTCGCCGGCCGGTGACGCCGCAGCGAGTGCCGCGACCACCGAGGTCTTGCCCGAGCCAGGTCCGCCGCAGACGAGGATGTTGCGGCGCGCGGTGACGCAGGTCGCCAGGAAGTCCGCCATGCCGGGGCTCATCGCTCCCTGCGTGCCGAGATCCGCGAGCTGCGGCATCACGGTGGGGACCTTCTTGAGGACCAAACAGGCGCCGCGCGATGCAACCGGTGCCACCGCGGCGGTGAGCCGCGTGCCATCGCGCATCCGCAGATCGACGACCGGGTTCGCATCATCGAGGCGCGCACCGGCCTCGGCGACCAGGCGCTTGACGACGCGCTCGAACACCTCGTCCGAGGAGAACGCCTTGCCCGAGCCGCGCAACACGCGGTCCTTGCCGACCACCACGCGATCGCGGCGGTCGATGATGATCTCGTCGATCTTCTCGTCGGCGAGGAGGTCCTCGAGTGGACCGAGCGCGAGCGCCTCGGAGAGCGTCTCCTTGATCAGCGTGTCCTGGTCGATGTACTTCGGCAGCTCGCCCGAGGTCTCGAGGGTCTCGACGAGATCAATCGTGGCGCGCTCGGCGCGCTGCCACAGATCCTCCTCGTGGAGGCGGTCCATCGGGATCTTGTCGAGATCGAGCTTTGCGCGCAGGCGCTCGAGAAGCTGCGACTGCAGATCGAGCATCTTCACGACCTTCGGGTCGAGCGGCTCGATGTGTACACCGCGCCGGCTCGGCATCGAGACACCACGACCGACGACGCGCTTCGCGCCGGCACCGACGAGACGTGCCTTCGCCTGTGCATTACCCGACGCGAGCGGAACGACCTGCGCGGGAGCACCCATCTGCGCAGGAGCCGCGACCGCCGCAGGAGCCGCGAAGGTCGGCTGCGGCGCGAACGTCGGCGCGGGCATCGGCGATGCGGGCGCCGCGAACTGAGGCGCCGGAGCCGGTGAGAATGCCGGAGGCGGAGCCGTGAACGACGGGGCCGGCATCGGGGCCGGTGGCGCGTCGAGGTGCTGCTGCGGCGCGGCCATCGGCGGGATCGGCGCCATCGGCGGCGGCATCGTTCCGCCCGGGCGCCCCATCGGCGGGCGCGTACGAGCGCCATCGGGCGGAGGCGAGGCGATCGGCGGCATCGAACGTCCCGGACCCGGAGGTCCCGGCGGCGGCGCCTCGGTGTCGCGCGCCATCTGCGGCTCGCGCGGCGGAAGATCGCGCGGTGCCGGAGCAGGACGCGGCGGACCCGGACGGACCGGCGCGGCCATCGGCGCGGGCG
Organism: Haliangiales bacterium; assembly: GCA_038206055.1. GTDB lineage: Bacteria > Myxococcota_A > Polyangia > Haliangiales > Haliangiaceae > JABFXX01. The sequence continues at coordinate 16,880 of JBBRBG010000154.1, read as the reverse complement.
GCGGCGGATCTTGGATGTTGTTCATCGGGATCGGGAGCGCGGCCATCGGCTGCGCTTCCGTCGGCCGCGGCGGCCGCATATCCGGAGGCGGTTGATTGACGAGACGATCGCCGCCCGGCGGCGAGGTCGTGGTCTCCGACGGGCCGTCACCTTCCTGCGACGCCTCGTCGACACCGACGATGAAGTCGCCGATGTAGATCTTGTCGGAGTCTTTGACGACGAGTGGGCTCGTGATCTTGCGACCATTGACGTACGTGCCGTTCGTACTCTTCAGGTCGACGATGATGAACTTGCCGTCCTTGAGCACGATCCGCGCGTGCCGCTTCGACACGTTCCCTTTCGGGAGCACGATGTCGTTGCCTTGGACGCGACCGATGGTCACCTCGGGCTTGTTGAACACCATGCGGCGCTGCTCGCCGCCTTTTTCCTGCAGGACGATGGTGAACATTGGCTCCTGAGGCCCACATCTGTGAGCGCCCTCTAGAAGACTACTAAGCCGTGGCAATCACGGTCAAGTTGCCTACCCTTACGTCTGGCTGTTCGAAGCAGGAACCGGCGCGGTTATTGGGGCCTCGTCCTTGGGGGCCCACCCCAGGGCAGCCCTCACATCGTCCCACCATAGCGCCCACACACCGACGGCCAGCAGCCCGACGATCGCCGAGACGATCATCGCGTCGTGCCAACGCGGCCTCACCATGAATCCAACGCTAGCATGCGCCGTCTCAAGGAAAAACCCGAAGGCCCCGACGGACTATGATGCCCACCATGCTGCGCCCTGCCCTGATCCTGGCCCTCCTGGCGGCCTTCGTGACCTCCGCCGAGGCCGCCCCGAAGAAGAAGTACTACTTCGAGCTGGCCGCCGTGACCGCGAAACCGGAGGTCAAGGCGGACGTCGCAAAGACCGCCACCGGCCGGGTCGAGGCATCGGTGAAGAAGGCATTCGATGCCCATCCCCAGCTGGTCAAGCTCGAGGGCCAGCCCGACTGGCGGACGCAGGCCGAGCCCTACAAGAAGTTCCTGACCAAGAAGGGGATCGCCAATGGCTACCTCATCACCGTCGAGCTGACCGATGCGTCCGAGGAAGTGCAGCCGATGGACAAGCCGAGCTCCCAGCGGCTCGTGGTCCGGATCGCCCTCCACGTGCTCGGCGAGAACATCCCCAGCCGCACGATGGGCTTCACCGGTGACGGTCAGGCGACCATCAAGGTCGAGGTCGGCAAGAAGATCCGCGACAAGGATCGCGAATACACCTGGGACCAGGCCGCCGATGCCGCCGTCGCGGACGCGATGACCACCGTGTTCAAGCAGCTCGCGATCCCACCGAAGAAGCAGTGATCGTGGATCAGGGCGCTGCGGCCGGGCAATAGACGTTGCGCTCGCTGACCTCGACGGGCGTCGTCGTGCACAGCGCCTGGATGCACGGCGCGCATCTCACGCCGCTGCAGTTGAAGATGTAGCAGCCCTTCGGCACCGCGAAGCAGCTCGACGCTCCGCCCGGTGCTGCCTCGACGCAGACCTCGTCGGCCGCGCAGCTCATGCTGGCGCAGCCGATCGGGCCATCGAGCGGCGTGGTCTGGTACGGCGTGGTCTCGCACGCCGCGATCAGGGCGAACGCCAGCAGCCACTTCACTGGACGAAGTTTCCGATCCGGCCAAACCGGATGCCGGGGGTGAAGCTCCAGTCCCGGTAGGACAGCCAGATGAACAGCGCCTTGCCCTTGATGTTGTCCAGCGGCACCGAGCCCCAGAACCGCGAGTCGTTCGAGTTCGCCCGGTTGTCACCCATCACGAACACGTGACCCTTTGGCACCACGTAGTGGAGGTGCGGCGCGCACTCGGGGGCGTCCGGCGCGGTCTCGACGAGCTCGCCGAGTGCCTGGTTCTCCGCGGGCGTATTCGTGGTGTTGTCCGTCGCGCAGCTCGGCGCGTAGCCCTTCTGCGCGATCGGGAAGTCCGTCATCTCCGGCTGCGGAGGATGCTGCGGGCGCGTCGACTCGTGAAACGTCTCGTACATCTCGTCGCCGACCGTCTCGCGATAACGGCTGACCGGCCGGGTGCGCCAGTCGCCCATATCGTTGTCTTCGTAGGTCGTGTCGGCGGCGAGCAGCTCGCTCGGAACCGCCTTGCCATCGACGTACACCACGTCGCAGCGGACCTCGACGGTCTGGCCGGCCGTGGCGATCACGCGCTTGATGTAGTCGCGATCGCGCTGGCACGGCTGCATGAACACGATGACCTCGCCGCGCCGAGGGCCGCGGATCTCGAGGAACTTGGTGCTCGTGTACGGGATGCGCAGCCCGTAGATGAACTTGTTGACGAAGATGTGGTCGCCGATCTCGAGCGTCGGATACATCGAGCTCGACGGGATCTTGAACGCCTCGATCACGAACGCGCGCAGCGCGAGCGCGAGCAGCACGGCGACCACCAGCGACTCGACCCGCTCCCCCATCGCGGACTTCGCCGGGCGCTGGATCAGCTCGTCGACGAGCGAGTCGAGCACGGGGAGCTGGCGGCGCACCGCGGCGAGATCCCCGCTCTCGAGCGCCTTCTCCGTGGCAAGCGCGACCGGGCCGAGCGCGCCCGCCTTGCCCTTGAGATCGGGCTTCTTGCCGAGCGCACCCTTCGCCTCGCGGAGGAGCGAGCGCGCCTCCGTGCGGACCCGGCGATCGAGGCGGCGTGCGTTCATTCCTGGAAGCCGATCAGTGCACGAAGTTGCCGACCCTGTCGAACCGGATCCCCGACCAATCGGTGAGACCCCAGTGACTATAGGACAGCCAGATGAACAGCGCCTTGCCCTTGATGTTCTCCACGGGCACCGAACCCCAGTAGCGCGAGTCGTTGGAGTTGGCGCGGTTGTCGCCCATCACGAACACGTGGCCGGGCGGCACGATGTAGTGGAGCTGCTGCTCGCAAGCGTTGGCCGAGACCTGCCCGGGCTGGCTCTCGGCGAGCTCGCCGCGCTTCTGGTTCGGCGCCACGAGTGGCTCGCCATCGGGGTTCGTGGAGCAGCTCGGCGGCATCCGTGAGCCATCGAGCTTCGGGAAGTCCTTGGTGTCGCCGTTGAGCAGGCCGTTGTTCGCGCGCGAGCGCTCGTCGCGCAGCGGGCGCTCCACGTCGTGGAAGGTGTCGTACGTGAAGGCGCCGACGTGCTCGCGATAGCGCGAACACTGCCGCGTGAACCACTTCTTGTTGATCTCGTCGTAGTCGTCGTAGGTACAGGTGTCGCCCTCGACCATCTCGTTCTGCACCGCCGCGCCATTGACGTAGACCACGTTGCAGCGGACCTCCACGGTATCGTTCTCGGTCGCGACGACGCGCTTGATGTAGTCGCGCTCGGGCTCGCACGGCTGCATGAACACGATGACCTCGCCGCGATCCGGCGTGCGGAACTGGAGGAACTTCGTGTTGGTCCACGGGATCCGGATCCCGTAGATGAACTTGTTGACGAAGATGTGATCGCCGATCTCGAGCGTCGGATACATCGAGCTCGACGGGATCTTGAACGCCTCGATCACGAACGCACGCAGCGCGAGCGCGATCAGGATCGCCGCACCGATCGATTCGATGTAGTCGCGCGTGGTCGACTTCGGCGGTCGCTTGACCAGCTCGTCGACGAGCGAGTCGAGTGCCGGGAGCCGGAGGCGCACCGCTTGAAGGTCGTTGTCCCCGAGCGCATTGTCGACGTCGTCGGTGACGGTGGTGAGGTCGCCTTGCTTTCCGGCCAGGCCCGGCTTGAGCGCGAGCGCGGCGCGGGACTCGCGCACGAGGATGCGCGCTTCATTGCGGACTCGACGATCGAGCGCCGCCGCCTTCATTTCACTAATCGACCTTGAGGACGGTCAAGAAGGCCTCTTGCGGTAGCTCGACCGAGCCGACCGACTTCATCCGCTTCTTGCCTTCCTTCTGCTTGTTCAGCAGCTTCTTCTTGCGCGAGATATCGCCGCCGTAGCACTTCGCGGTGACGTCCTTGCGGATCGCCTTGACCGTGGTGCGCGAGATGACGCGGCTGCCGATCGCGGCCTGGATCGCCACGTCGAACATCTGGCGCGGCACGACGTCCTTCATCTTGGTGCACAGCTCGACGCCGCGGTGATACGCGGTGTCGCGGTGGGAGATGATCGAGAGTGCATCGACGCGCTCGCCGTTGATCAGCACGTCGAGCCGGATCAGATCCGCCTGGCGATAGCCGGCGGGCTCGTAGTCGAGGGAGGCATACCCGCGCGACATCGTCTTCAGACGATCGTAGAACCCGAACACGATCTCGGCCAGCGGCATTTCATAGACAACGCGGACACGGCCACCCGGGTCGTAGTGGAGGCCCTGCTGGACGCCACGGCGCTCCTGGCAAAGCTGCATGATCGGTCCGACGTAGTCCTGGGGAAGATGGACCGTGGCGAGGATGATCGGCTCCTCGATGTTATCGACATTGCCCTGGTCCGGGACCTTGGCCGGGTTGTCGACCTCGATGGTCTGGCCATCGGGCATGTGGATGCGGTAGCGCACCGACGGTGCGGTGGTGATGAGGTTCAGGTTGAACTCGCGCTCGAGCCGCTCCTGGATGATCTCCATGTGGAGAAGTCCGAGGAAGCCGGTGCGAAACCCGAAACCGAGCGCGAGCGACGTCTCCGGTTCGTAGGTCACCGAGGCGTCGTTCAGCACCAGCTTGCCGAGCGCGTCCTTGAGGTCCTGATAGTCCTCGTTGTCGACGGGAAACAGACCCGCAAACACCATCGGCTTGACGGTCTTGAAGCCGTCGAGCGGCGCGGCACACGGGTTGTCGGCGTCGGTGATCGTATCGCCGACGCGTGCGTGCGCGATGTCCTTGATCGCCGCGGCGACGATCCCGACCTGCCCGGCTGCGATCGATTCGACCTCGATGTTCGCGGGCTGGCGAACCGCCGTCATCTGGCACTCGTACTCGACGCCGGTTGCCCAGAACCGGAGCTTCTGTCCCTTCTTGAGCGTGCCCTCCATGACGCGCACGAGGACGACGACGCCGCGGTACGTGTCGTACCAGCTGTCGAAGATCAGCGCAGACAGCGGAGCGCTGCGATCGCCGGTCGGCGGCGGGATGCGCTCGACGACCGCCTCGAGCATCTCGTGGACGCCGACGCCGGTCTTGCCCGAGACCAGCAGCGCGTTCGAGGCATCGAGGCCGATCGTGTCCTCGATCTGCTGCTTCACCCAGTCGGGGCGCGCGACGGGCAGATCGATCTTGTTCAGCACGGGTACGATCTCGAGCTTGTTGTCGAGCGCGACGTACAGGTTCGCGAGCGTCTGCGCCTCGACGCCCTGCGCCGCATCGACGACGAGCAGCGCGCCTTCGCACGCAGCCATCGAGCGGCTGACCTCGTAGTGGAAGTCGACGTGGCCCGGCGTGTCGATCAGGTGGAACTGATAGACGAGCCCGTCCTTCGCCTTGAAGTGGAGCTGGACCGACTGCGCCTTGATCGTGATGCCGCGCTCGCGCTCGAGATCCATCGAGTCGAGCATCTGCGCCTGCGCCTCGCGGGCGGTGACCGCGCCGCATTCATCGAGGATGCGATCGGCCAGCGTGGTCTTGCCGTGATCGATATGCGCGATGATGGCGAAGTTGCGGATGCGCTCGAGCGGGAACGACATGGTAACGGCGCGGGATGATTAGCGTGATCCGAGTCGCAGGTCGACCTGACCGGGCAGCTGATCGCGGTACTTCTCGAGCACGAGATCGATGCCTTGCCGGATGTACTCGGCCACCGGCACTTTCGTGCGTCCGTGCAGTGCCTTGAGCTGCGCGTCCTGTTCGGGCGTGATGTACACGGTCGTCGAGATCTTCTTGCGCGACACGGCGCAGTGACCATACGTTGCCATATGAGAGCGGTCAAACGGTTGCGGTAGGCGCCTTCGCCGACTACCCTCCTCGGAGATGGCGAAGTGCTCGAATCTGGTCGTGTTGTGTCTTGCGTCTCTGTCGTTGGGCGCGTTCGGTTGCGGCGGGGGAAAGAAGAAAGATGACAAGACCACGGCCGACAAGGCCGACCCAGGGAGCCCGAACGTGGATCCCACGCTGTGCGATACGAACGGCAAGAACGTCGTCACGTACGACCTGAACAAGGACAACAAGCCGGACGTGTGGCGGCTCTACAAGACCTCCGACGAGGGCGGCACCAAGGTCGAGTTCATGAGCTGCAAGCAGGTCGATTTCGACCACGACGGTCGCAAGGACTGGGTCGTCGCCTACAACGCCAAGGGCGTGCCGCTCTACGAGAAGGCCGACGTCGACTACGACGGCAAGTGGGACATCTCCACGGTCTACGATACGAAGGTCAACCAGCGCGCCGAGGTCGAGCGCGACACCGACTTCGACGGCAAGTTCGACGTCAAAGAGATCTACGACTCGAGCGGCAATCTCACGAGCGTTCGGCGTGATCGCAACGGCGACGGCCAGCCCGATCTCTGGGAGCAGTACAAGGACACCGTCCTCCTCGCGATCCTCTACGACGACGACTTCGACGGTAAGGTCGATCGCCGGGACGAGATTCCGGGCGCGCGCCCGAAGATCGAGATGCCGACGAACCTCGATCCCACGGCGAACGGCACGCTCGACTCCGAGAAGGGTGGCGCGGGCTCTGGTGCGGCTCCGAAGCCGGCTCCCAAGAAGTAGTCGAGTCGTGGCAAACGTCGTCGAGAAGCCCTGGGGTCACGAGCTGATCTGGGCGAACACCGACCGCTACGTCGGGAAGATCTTGCACATCAAGGCCGGCGAGGCCCTCTCGCTGCAGTACCACCGCGTCAAGGACGAGACGATCATGGTGCTCAGCGGGCGCATGCAGCTCGTCTACTTCGCGGAGGGCGAGGAACCGCGGTCGCTCGAGCTCGTGCCCCGCCAGCCGTTCCACATCACGCCCCGCCTGCGCCACCGCATGATCGCGATCGAGGACACCGATGTCCTCGAAGTCTCCACCACCGAGCTCGACGATGTGGTGCGTCTCGAAGACCGGTACGGCCGTTCGGGGACCTAGCGATGGGTCTGGATCTGGCGCGGACGTTCGTCATCGAGAACGAGCTCGGGCGCCTCGCCGGCGATCCGATCCTGCTGATTCCGTCATCCCGCCCATCGTGGCGGTCGATTCCGACCCAGTAGCTGCGCTGCACCGGTGACCTCTCGGTGCTTCGCGAGGCCGAGGCGTTCCTCGAGCGCGCGTACCGCGGCGCGAGCGACCAGCCGATCGTGATCGCCAACCTCGCCTCGATGCTGCGCACGAACGCCGATCTCCGCGTGCTCGCGAAGCGTATCAACGTCGGCGCCATGCGGCTGGCCGGCGACGACGCCATGCAGCTGATCAACGCCCTCCTCAATGGTCCCGAGCGCGCGCCGATCCTCGCGGAGCTGGCGGCGGATCCGGGATGGCGCCGGAGCGCCGAGCTGTTCGCTCAGTACGCCGTGCTCGCGCCGTCGAGCACGCTCACGTACGGCGATGCGATGGATCGTGCGTTGCGTACCCGCGATGACGTCGCCGCAGCGGCGGTGCTCGAGCAGTTGCACCGAGCGAAGTCGCTCGATACGAGCAACGCCGATGCCGCCTACCACCGGCGTGCCGACGGCACCGGGCTGGCCACGGAGGAGGTCGAGATCATCGGCGCGATCGCACGCGACACGGAGATCCTCGCCGGGAAGCTCGACGACCGCTCGCGAGCTGCCACGCTCGCGCGGCAGGCGGACTACAAGGCCCGCTACGGCACGATCTGGAATCAGCCGGGCCAGCTGACCGCTGCGATCACCAACCGCACCGAGGCGGCGAAACTGTGGCCCGCCCTCACCGACGAGACCTCGATCGCAGAGGCAGTTCTCGACCAGGTCGGGTTGGGCGCGGATGCATCACGCTGGAGCAAGCTGCGGCGGGAGCGCGGCGCGGCGGCAACGCTCGCGCACCTCGTCGCGGCGAAGGATCCGCTGGCAACGAAGATCCGCGGGACCTCGACATGGCCCGAGATCGCCAAGCATCTGCGGGCCGCGGTGCGCCAGCGACCCGAGGTCGACGACGTGTGGCTCGCGCGTCTGCTCGACGACCCCGCGATCTCCGCGTGGGCGAGCAAGGTGGACAACCTCGAGCGCCTCCGCTGCGAGGCGTTCTCGATCCTGACCCCCGCCGATCCGCGGTGGAGCGAGGGTCTGGCGCTCCTCGCCGGGAAATGATCACTTCGCGCGCGGCGCCTTGAGCGGAACATCATCGACGTGATGGTCCTTGCTCGGGGGTGCCGGCTTCGGCTCCGGACGCTTGCCGAGATCCGTGCACACCATGAGCACGAGGATGACGAGGATGAACACGCCCATCAGGAGGCCCCACACCATTCGCTCGCGATGCCCCTTCGGGTTGCGATTGCGCTCGGCGATGTCCTCGAGACGGCCCATCAGTACGGATGATGGTGATTGTTCTGGCCCGCGAGATGCGGGTGCGGATGCGGATGGTGGTGGTGATCGTTACCCGCATGCGGGTGGGCACCGTGCGGGTGCTCGTGTGACGCGTGGCGATGGACCGGCGGCGGCGGATCGACGCGGGCGGGCACGGGCGGCGTCGTGCCCGTCCCCTTGGGCTGAGGACGGCGGCCCGAGTCGGGGCAGCCGGCGACGACGAGCAGTGCACACAGCGCGAACGCGCGCTTCACGGCTTCTTCTTCGGCGGTGCGTTCTGCATCTTCTTCTTGAGCGCGGCGAGCTCGTCGTCGACGTTGCCTCCGGAGGCCTTCGTCTTGCCGGTGGTACCCGATGACTTTGGCGCGGACTGCTTCGGAGCGCCCGCGGTACTTGCACCCGGCGTCCCGGCGCGGCGCTTGAGGTCGTCGAGCGCGTCGTCGATGCTCGGAGCCGGAGCGCGGCGCGGCGCGGGGTCGGCGACATCTTCGGTGCGGCCGGCGCTCGAGCTCGGGCGGTCGCCACGCGGTGTCGGTCTCGGCGCGTCCGCGAACTGCTTCGCCACGCGCTCGAGCTCGGCGAGCTCGGTCTCGAGAGTGCCGAGCTCGGCGAGCAGGGAGTGCATCTTCGCGCGCTCGGCGTCGGCGCGGCGCTCGAGCTGAGAGGCCTCGTCGGCGGCACCGCGCTCGGTGGCAGCCTTCGCCTCCTCCGACAACTTCGTCGCGGCGTCGCGCGATGCCATCATCGACTTCGTCATCTCGGCCTTGCGCTGCTGCACCTCGGCACGCAGCCGCGCGATCTCTGTGGGATCGAGCTCGGGGCCTGGTTCCGGCGGCGGCGCACCGCCGAGATCCTCGAGCTCGCCGGGCATCGCCCCCGCGGCGGCGGCGGCGTTGGCAGCTGCGCTCGCGGCGCGAACGCGATCACGGGTGGCGGCGTTCGCAGCAGCTCGACGCTCGTCGATCACGCCGCGCTTGTCAGCGCTCACCGCGGCGACGATGTCGGCGATCTGATCCGCGCCGTCGGCGGTCGGCGGCTGCATGGTGCCGGAGAACGCAGACTCGAGCGCGCTCGCGAGGAGCAGCAGACCCTTCGCGCTGATCGCGCGCTTTCGACCCTCGAGCGCCGCGGCGAGCTTCGCGGAGCCGGCGATCTGATCGTCGATCAGCGCGACGAGCTTGCCGCCGACGAGCAGGACGCGCGCGACGACCTCGGGCTTCGGCCGCCCGACGATCACGTCGGCCGCGCGCCACAGCAGCGCGGCATCGGCGGTGACGCCGAACAGCTTGCCGCGCAGCCCGAGCGCGGGCACCTGACGGCGCAGCACGGCGGCCACGTCGGCGTCGTTGCCGGCGTCGAACAGGTACTGGATCGCATCGTGGGCGTCGAGCAGGGAGAGCTGCAGCGCGAGCGAGCCAGTCGCCTCCGCGCCCAGGCCGGCCACGTCGACGAGCGCGACCTTGCCGGTGAGCTTGAACCGCGTGCGCAGCGCCGCGCGATCCTGCGTGCCGGCCTCCGCGAAGATCCGCTCGCCGATCGCGCCGACCACGAGGATGCGCTCGCCTTCGACACCAGCGTCGGCGAGCGCGACCGCGGCGATGTCATCGACGGCGACGAACCGATCGCAATCGGTCTTCGCCCACGCCTCGGCGGGCTCGAGCTCGCCGACGACGCCGATCACCGGCGCGGCAAGCGCGGCGATCGCGGGCACCTGATCGCGCGCCACGGTGAGCGCGATCGCCGCATGCGGATCGAACACCACCGCCGCGTCGGGCGGGCTGGTCTCGAGCTCGCGCTTGAGCCTGCGCTCCGCATTCTCTCCGAGCAGCGCGCGGCGCACGCGATCGGCCATGCCGCCTCCCCCGCCGCCCGCGTTGCCGACATCGATGGCGCGAACGCGCATGCCCGCCGCCTCGATCGCCGCCAGCACCGGGACCACCGCAGACGACGCGGCGCCCGAGCTGGTGACGAGCAGGATCTGGGGCTCGTTCACGCAGTCACCACATTGGTCGGGCGCTGGCCCGAGAGGACCGCGATCACCGCATCGGCACAGAGCTGGGCCATGGAGGTTCTTGCCTTGGTGGTAGCCGATCCAATGTGCGGCGCCAAGACCAGCCGGGGACAGGTGTGGAGGCGCGGATCGATCCGGGGCTCGCCGACGAACACGTCGAGACCCGCTGCAAACAGCCGCCCGGCGGTCAGCGCGTCGATCAAGGCTCCTTCGTCGACGCATGCCCCGCGAGCCGTATTCACGACGATCGCGGTCGGGCGCATCAGCGCGAGGCGCCGCGCGTCGACGACGTTGCGGGTCTCGGCGGTCAACGGGCAGTGCAGGCTGAGCACGTCGGCGCCGGCGAACAGCTCGTCGATGGTGACCCGCGTGCAGCCATCGGCCGAGACCTCGTGGGGATCGGCGTAGATCACGCGCATGCCGAACCCGAGGCCCCGCCGGGCCAGCGCCTGGCCGATCCGGCCAAAGCCGAGGATGCCGAGCGTCTTGCCGTGGAGCTCGATGCCGAGCAGCTGATCCAGCGCCCAGCCACCCCACGTGCCGGAGCGCACGAGCCGCTCGCCCTCCCCGATCCGGCGCGCGGCGGCGAGGATCAGCGCGAACGCGAGCTCCGCGGTGGCCTCGGTCAGCACGTCGGGGGTGTTGGTCACGATGACACCCGCAGCCGCCGCGGCGGCGAGGTCGATGTTGTCGACGCCGACCGCGCAGTTCGCCACCACGCGGAGCTTCGGCGCGGCGGCGAGGACCGCGGCATCGATCCGGTCGAGCAACAAGCAGACCAGCGCATCGACGTCGGAGAGATCGATGCCCGCAAGGCCGGTGTGACCCTGGTTCGGCATGTCGACGACCGCGCCCGGCACCACCGCCGTGATCTGCGCGACGAGATCGATCGGCAGGCTGGAGGTCGAGACCACGCGCACGACGCGTAGTGTACCGCGTGCTAGTGTCTCGTCGTGAGATCGCGCTGGCTGCCGTGGCTCCTCGTCGCGTGCGCGGCGCACGTGGCGGCTGCGGCACCGCTCGATCCGAAGAACCTGACGTCGTTGACCGACGATCCGATCACCAACAAGGCCGATCGCATCGACGGCGACGAGGCGGAGGGCATCGTCGCGTTCACGTTCGACGACGGCCCGAACCCCGAGACCACGCCGGCAATTATCGAAGCCTGCACCAAGTACAACATTCCGGCGACGTTCTTCATCGTCACGCAGCGGATCACCGGCAAGCGCGGCGAGCGGAGCCGCCAGGTGCTGCAGCAAGAGCTCGAAGCGGGCTTCATGATCGGGAGTCACTCGGTGACGCACGCGAACCTCAAGAGCGGCGCCGCGGGCCTGCTGGCGAAGGAGATCGATGCATCGCTGCGCACGCTCGCGCCGCAGATCAATCGCCCCGTCGGGATGTTTCGCCCACCGTTCGGCGCGTTCAACAAGGCCGGTCGCATCTGGCTGAAGAAGCTGAACCTGACCGAGGTGCTGTGGAGCGTGGACACGCTCGACTGGAAGGCGAAGAACCCGGACCGGCTGCGCGCGAAGGTGTTCCGCATGATCACGAAGCAGAACGGCGGCGTGGTGCTCATGCACGACGTGAAGCCGATCACCGCGAAGATCGTCGCGGACGTGTTCGATGACCTCGAGGCCGAGAACTGCCAGCGCCTGACCGACAAGCGGGAGCCGATCATCCCCGTCTCGCTCCACTACTTCCTGAAAGTCGGGAAGACGCACCGCGCGATCCCCGAAGCGGTGAAGGCGCGCACGGATGCGTATCGGGCGGCACTCCCGACGCGTTGCGCAGCGCGTCTAACGCGGCCTGTACCCGAGCAAAAAACCGCGTCGCCCCCCGTACCTGCGCAGCCGTAACGACGGTCAGCTGGGCTGCTAAAGGCCCCTCAGATGCTCGTTGACAACCACATCGAACCACATTAGCTTCCGGCCGCCTTTTGTGGCCTGAACCTCGGTGGGACGTGTGGATTTGCTATGGATTCTTCAAAGCTTACGCGCTCGAATGGGCGCGACCGTGATGCCTGGACTGCTATGCCGGTAACCTGGGAACCCAATACGCCGATGCTCGGAACGATGCCGGGTCCCGAGGGGACCGAGCGCACTCCGACCTTCGAACCGGCCGACCTCGGTGACGGGTTCGGGGAGAGCGAGGGCGAGCGCACGATGGTGGTCAGCGCGGCGTACGAGCTGCGCCCGAAGTTCACCGGCCGGACCCGCGCGATCGCGCAGCTCCAGGAGATGGCCGACAAGGCGTTCGACGCGCGGCAGATCGCGTTCGCGGTGATCCTCGGCGAGCCCGGCATGGGCAAGAGCCGGATGATCAGCGAGCTGGTCGCGCGCATCCGCACCCAGCACCCCACGGTCGTCGCGGTGAGCGGCGTCGCCGACGAGAATGCCAACGCGTATGGCCCGGTCGCGCGCGCGCTGACCACCCGGTTCGGTCTCGCCGCTGGTGAAGATCCGAACGAGAGCCGCGACAAGATCCAGGCGGGTGTCGCCGAGGTCGTCAAGGCGCAGCAGGTCCCCGAGGTCGCGCACCTGATCGCGCACCTCCTCCGGGTTCCGTTCGATGACAGCCCCGTCGTGACGCCGTTGCTCGAGTCGCCGCAGCGCCTCGAGGCGCGCCTGTTCATGGCGCTCAAGCGGTTCCTCAGCGCCGAGGCGGAGCGCCACCCGGTGGTGTTCGTCGTCGAGAACCTCGAGCTTTGCCAGCAGGACACGATCAACTTCCTGCACTACCTCGCCGCCGGCCTGCGCGACTCGCGCGTGCTGCTGATCGGCACCGCCACGCCGAACCTCTACGAGCGCCACCCCTCGTTCGGCGATGGCGAGGTCGCACCGGTCCGCATCGAGCTGAGCTCGCTGACCGCCGGCGAGGCCGAGGATCTTCTCCGCGAGCTGTGCCGCTCGTTGCACGACATTCCGCCCACGCTCCTCGCGCACGCGAAGACGCTCGGTGGCTCGCCGCGCGCGATCCACGAGCTCGTCCGCCTGCTTCTCGAGAGCGACGTCATCGTCCGCGAGGGCGTGATGTGGCGTGTCGACCAGGCGGCGCTGTCGGCGATGAAGCTGCCGGCGTCGTACGACGAGGTCGTCGCCGCGCGTCTGCGCGTGATGGACACCACCGAGCGCCGCGTGCTGGAGATGGCCGCGGTCGTCGGCGAGACGTCGTGGCTCGATGCGATCCTCGCAATCGAGCGGTTCGGCCAGCGCCCCGCGGATCCCGATGGCCCGACGCTGTCGCAGATCGCGGCGAGCGGTGACCACTCGCGGATCCAGGTCGTCGCGGCGATCGCAAAGCTTATCGAGCGCGAGTGGCTGAGCGAAGTCCCGCAGTCCTCGATCGCCGGTGAGCGCGAGCTGCGCATCGCGAATCCGAATCTATGGTCGCTCGTCTACAAGAGCATGGACGAGACGAAGCGGCGCACGTATCACGCCGCCGTCGCGCGCTGGCTCGAGCTGCACCCCGAGGGCCGCAGCCCGACGGCGCAGGAAGAGGTCGCGCGTCACCTGGCGCTCGCGGGCGAGTCGCGCGAGGCCGCCGTGCGTTACCGCCGCTCGGCCGAGGCCGCGCGTGCGCAGTTCGCAAACGAGACCGCGATCCGGCTGTTCGATCGCGCGCTCGCGTGCATCGGCGATTCGGATCTCGCCGCGCGCATTCACATCTGGCACGACCTCGGCTCGGTCTACGAATTGATCGGCGACTTCGAGGCGGCGCTCGGTGCGTTCGAGCGGATGCTGCGCCTGTCGTGGGTCGCGGCGAGCAAGACCAAGGCGGCCGTCGCGTTCAACAAGATGGGCCGCGTGTGGCGCCGCAAGGGCGACCTCAAGCTGACCCTCGAGTACCTCGAGCGCGGCCTCGAGCTGTTCCGCGGCGCGAACGACGCGCGCGGCATCGCTGGATCGCTCGACGACATCGGCAAGAGCCTGCATATGCTCGGCCGCTACGACGAGGCGCACGCCAAGATCACCGAGGCGCTCGCACGCCGCGGCAAGAGCGGCGACAAGCGCGCGATCGCCACGTCGCTGTCGCGGCTCGGCGACGTCCAGCAGGATCGCGGCCAGTACGAATCGGCGCTCACCTGTCACCAGGAAGCGTTTGATCTGCGCAAGGCAAGCGGTGATCGCTGGGGCCAGATCGTCTCGCAGAACAACCTCGCGTCGCTGTCGTTCGAGCTCGGCGAATACGCCGAGGCGCGCACCGGCTGGCTATCGGCGCTCGCGGAGGCCGAGGGCATCGGCGCCCTTCCGCTGTCGGCGCTGATCCTCACGAACCTCGGCGAGGTCGCACTGATCGACAACAAGCTCGACGAGGCACGCAGCCGACTCGAGAACGCGCTCGAGATCATCGAGGACATCGAAGACCGCGGCCTCGAGACCGAGTGCTGCCGTCACCTCGCGCATCTCGAGAAGCTGCAGGGTCACACGGCCGAGGCGAAGGAGCTCGCGCAGCGCGCGCTCGTCGTCGCGAAGAAGGCGGGGCTGCGCGAGAAGGAGGCGCAGGCCTACCTGACACTCGGTGACGTGCTATCGACCAGCATCTACGACGCCGGTGACGCGAGCGAATCGATGCCCGACATGGCGCCGGCCGCGGTCGCGTTCACGAAGGCGATCGATATCGTGAAGAGCATCCGCAACGAAGCGGCGCACGGAAAGGCGCTGTTCGCATACGGTCGGTACAAGGCAGAGGTCGGCCAGATCTCCGACGGTAAGGACATGCTTCGCGATGCCATCATGGTGTTCTCGAAGCTCGGCCTCGGCCGCCCCGCCGAGGAAGCCAAGAAGTTCCTCGCTTCGCTCGCCTGATCCGCTTGCTAAGGCCTTTGCCAGGCGGCATCTTCTGGCGACGCGATGTTCTGGTTCTGGTTAGGGTTCTTCGCCCTCGTCGCGTTGCTCCTCTTCCTCGACCTCTTCGTCCTCAACAAAGGCGCGAAGGAGCCGACGCTCAAGAGCGCGGTCTGGTGGACGGTCGGCTGGATGGCGCTCGGGCTGTCGTTCGCCGGAATCGTCTATCTGATGTACGACAACGGCTGGCTCGGCGCGCGCCTTGGTAATCAACCGCTGTGCAACACCGGCACCGATGCCGCCGTGATGTACGTCTCGGCGTACCTGCTCGAGCAAGCCCTCTCGATCGACAACATCTTCGTCATCGCGCTGCTGTTCCGGGCGTTCCGCGTACCGCTGAAGTATCAGCACCGCGTTCTGTTCTGGGGAATCCTCGGCGCGATCGTGTTCCGTCTGATCATGCTCGGCGGCGGCGCCTACCTCGCCCACCGCTTCAGCTGGATCTTTTATATCTTCGGCGGCTACCTCTGTTACCAGGGCTTCAAGCTGTTCGGCCACGACGACGACGAGGCGTTCGACCACGACAAGAGCCTCGTGGTCCGGTTCCTGCGCAAGTTCGTGCGCATCGTCGACGGTGACCACGACGGGCACTTCACGGTCAAGATCGACGGCAGGAAGGCGCTGACCACGATCGCCGTGTGCCTGGTCTCTGTCGAGCTCACCGATATCGTGTTCGCGCTCGACTCGATTCCCGCCGTGCTCTCGGTCTCGCAGGAGACCTTCATCATGGTCACCTCGAACATCTTCGCGATCATGGGGCTGCGCTCGCTGTACTTCGTGCTCGCGGGTGCGATGAACCAGTTCCGCTACCTCAAGATCGCGCTCGCGGTGCTGCTCATCCTGATCGGCGCGAAGATGATCGCGCACGACTGGATCCACATCGATCACCTGGTCTCGCTCGCTGCGATCGCGGGCATCATCGCGACCGGCGTGGTGGCTTCGATGATCGCGTCCAAGCGCGAGGCGAAGCAGGCGGACCTGGCGCCGCCGCCGACGCCGGTTGTGGACGACGTTCCGCCCGCCACCTAGCGACGCGTCGCGGTCACCGTCATCGCGCTCGAGAGACGCGCGCTGCGCGGGCCCTTCTTGCGTCCCGTCGCGACGAGCTCGAGATCGACGCCCAGATCAAGCGTGATCTGATCGTCCGCGAACGCGATCCTGCTGCCGTCGCGCACGGTCATCGCGATCTCGCCATCGGGCTGGCGGCGACGGCAGGTCTGTCCCGCGTCGAGCTCGGCGTGATCACCGCGCACGCGCGCCGTCAGCTTGCAGTTGGCCATGTCACGCGGCTCGAGCGTGACGATCAAGCTGCCGGCCTCGCCCTCCTCGATCTGGAACTCCATCTGCGACGACTTCGTCATCGAGCGGCCATCCTTCGTGCTGGTCACGGCGCGGCCGACGCCGCTCCACGTGCCGCTCCAGCGCGGCGCCTTGCGCATCGCGAGCGAGGTCGGCGCAGCGGGCGGTACCTCGGCGACCTGCGGCGAGCCACCGGCCTCGGTGTGGCAGGTGCCGCGGTAGCAGTGCTCGACCTCGCTCGCGTGCTGCATCGCGCGCCCCACGCCGAGCAACGGCTTCTTGCGGTAGGTCTCCAGGCCGCGGTACGCGAAGTACGCGCCGACGAGCCCGATCAC
>JBBRBG010000153.1:0-21952 GCA_038206055.1 Haliangiales bacterium | reverse complement strand
CGCCCGGGTCGAGCTGGTGCGCGGAGACGAGGCGCTGGGTCGCGACCACCCGACCGAGCTCGTCGCGCTGCTGCGGGCGTGCTGCGACGCCAACCCCGAGCTCGAGGTCCACATCCTCGCGTGGGATGCGTCCGCGGTGTTCGCGTTCGAGCGCGCGCCGCTCCAGCGGCTGATGTTCCAGATCTGGGGCCACGAGCGGATCCACTACGAGATGGACAACGCGCACCCCACCGGCGCGAGCCATCACCAGAAGCTCGTGATCGTGGATCGCGCCCTCGCGTTCGTCGGCGGCATGGACGTGTGCACCTCCCGCTGGGATGACCGCGCGCATCGCGCCGACGCGCCGCACCGCGGCTCGGGGTGGCGCGCGTACGCGCCCTATCACGACGTCCAGGCGTTCGTGACCGGCGAGCCCGTCGATGTCCTGCGCGCCTGGTTCTGCGAGCGCTGGCAGCGTGCGACCGGCGCCCTGCTGCGCCTGCCCGAGGTGCCGCGGCGCGAGATCACGATCACTCCGAGCTTCACGGTCGAGGCGCCGCGGCTCGGGCTGGCGCGCACGCTGCCCCGCACCGAGGAGCCGCCGCAGCCGGCGGTCGCCGAGCTGTACGAGCTCCACCTGCGCGCGATCGCGGCGGCCGAGCGGCTGATCTACCTCGAGAACCAGTACCTCTCGTGCGACGAGATCGGGCGCGCGCTGGTCCGGCGGATGGAGCGCGACCAGACGCCCCCGCTCGAGATCGTGATCGTGCTGCCCGAGAAGAGCGCGGGCTTCAAGGAGCGGATCTCGATCGGCGTCTACCAGCAGCGGATCCTCGCCCGCCTCGGCGCCGCGGCCGCGCGCACGGGCCACCGGCTCGGGGTCTACTACACCTGTTCGCGGGGCGAGGACGGCGACGTGCCGGTGTTCATCCATGCCAAGGTGCTCGCGGTCGACGATCGGTTCCTGCTCGTCAGCTCGGCCAACACCTCGAACCGGAGCATGGGCTTCGACACGGAGCTCGGCCTCGCGTGGGAGGCGCCGGCGCCGACGCCCTCGCTCCGCGCCGCACGGCTCGATCTGCTCGCCGAGCACTGCGGGCTGCCGGCCGAGCTCGCCGAGGAGGTGCTCGGCCCGAGCGCGGGGCTCGTCGGCCGGCTCGATGCGCTCGCCGCCGCGGCGCGCCACCGGCTGCGGCGCCATCGCCGCAATCAGGACGAGAAGCCGGGCTGGCTCCTGTCGCAGCTCATCCCCGACGAGACCCCGTTCGATCCCGACGATCCCGCGTCGTTCCTCGAGGCCCTGCCCGAGCCCGGTGCGTGGCTCGATCGGCTGCTGCGCGATCCGTGGGACCTCGCGACGCGCAGCGCGCACGAGCTCAGGCGGCGGATCGCGCGGCGAAAGCTGTCGACCGGGTGATCACGCGCCGAGGCGGTTGCCGAGCCGCTCGATCTCGTCCGTGGTCAGGCCGCTGGCGGCCTCGATCGTCACGCTCGCCGCGTGGCCAGTCCCGATCTCGGCGGCGGCGATCTCGAGGATGCCGTCGGCGTCCATCGTGAAGCTGACCTCGACCTTGGTCGCGCCGCGTGGCGCCGAGCGCAGATCGCCGAGCACGAACCGCCCGAGCCGGCGGTTGCGCGACGCGAGCTCGTTCTCGCCCTGGTAGATCTCGATCGCGACGAACGTCTGGTTGTCCTCGGTGGTCGCGAAGATCTTCTTCGCGCGGGTCGGGATGCTCGTGTTCGCCGAGATCACGACCGACATCTTGTCGCCCGCGACCTTCACGCCCATGTTGTGCGGCGTCACGTCGAGCAGCACGACCTCCTGGAGCTCGCCGCCGATGATCCCCGAGTGCACGGCCGCGCCCATGGCGACGATCTCGTCGGGGTTGACGCCCTTGCTTGGCGGCTTGCCGAAGATCGAGACCGCGCGCTCCTGAACAGCGGGCATGCGCGTCATGCCGCCGACGAGCAGCACCTGATCGATATCCGCGGGCGTACAGCGGGCGTCCTCGAGCGCCTTGCGGCATGGCGCCTCGAGGCGATCGAGCAGGCTCTTGCACGCGCGCTCGAGCTGACCGCGATCGATCTCGCGCATCAGGTGGATCGGGCCGGTCGGCCCTGCCGCAATAAACGGCAGGTTGACGTCGGTGGTCATCGCCGACGACAGCTCGATCTTCGCGCGCTCCGCCGCTTCCTTGAGGCGCTGGAGCGCGACGGAGTCGGACCGCAAGTTCATGCCGTGCTCGTTCTGAAAATCGTCGGCGAGCAGGTCGATGATGATGCGGTCGAAGTCGTCGCCGCCGAGGGTGGTGTCGCCATAGGTGGCGAGCACCTCGAACACGCCGTTCTCGATCGAGAGGATCGAGATATCGAACGTGCCGCCGCCGAGGTCGAACACGGCGAGCCGCTGGTTGTGCTGGTGGTGCACGCCATACGCGAGCGCCGCCGCGGTCGGCTCGTTGAGGATCGCGCGCACGGTCAGCCCGGCGATCGCCCCGGCGTCCTTGGTCGCCTGGCGCTGAACGTCGTCGAAGTACGCGGGCACGGTGACCACGGCCTCGGTAACCGACTCGCCGATGTAATCCTCGGCGACCCGCTTCATCTTCGCCAGCACGTGCGCCGAGATCTCCTGCGGCGAGCGCGGCGTCCCGGCGATATCGACCCACGCATCGCCGTTCTTCGCTGCGATGATGGTGTACGGCAACCGCGTCGCGACGTCCTGGATCACCCGCTCGCCGGCCTTGCGCCCGATCAGCCGCTTCGCCCCGAACACGGTGCGCTGCGGGTTCGTGACCATCTGCCGCTTGCTCGCGGCGCCCACGACCACGTCACCGTCGGCGTTCCAGGACACCATCGACGGCGTCGTGCGACCGCCTTCCTGGTTATGGATGACCGTCGCCTCGCCGCCTTCGAGGACCGCCACACAGGAGTTGGTGGTGCCCAGATCGATCCCGATGACACGCCCCATCGCAGGCGCCAGTATACCTATCTTCGGCGAGTGAACAGCTCGGCGAGCGCGGTCTTGGCGACTTGCAGATCTGGATCGAGCGTCAGCGCCTCGTGCAGCTCGACGCGCGCTTCATCGATCCGCTTCTCGAGCTGCGCTGCGCGGCCCTTGGCGTACGACAGCAGCGCCTTGTATTTGGTCGATTGCGGCGAGCGTGCGACGAGCGTCTCCAGCGCGACCTTCGCCGCGGCGAGTTGCTGCTGGGCGAATAGCTCGTAGATCGGCACGAGGTCGCGCTCGAGGGCTGCTTCCACGACTGGCTGCGGTCGCGGTCCCGTTCCGGGCGGCCCTGCCTGGCGCGCCCCCACGGTCGAGCGCGGGAGGGGCGGACTCGGCGGAGGTGCGGCGGGGGAACGCGTCGACAGTGGCTGGGTCGCCTGGTCGAGCGCGCGCGGCTGTGTACCAGGCCGTGCGCCGATCGACGGGGATGGCCCGGTCGGCGGCCGAAGCGCGGGTGCTGGACCGCTCGGCGGTCGCGTCGGCTGAACGGGCACCGCACCGGTCAGCGGTCGCAACACCGAGCTAGCTGACGGTCCCGTCGGGCGTGCGCCCAGGCTCGGCATCGGGCCGCTATGTCGTGGCGTCTTCACCGCGGGCTTCGCGATGCTCTCGTGCACGGCCCGCAGCGAGAGAAACACCTCGTTCGCGAGCCGCTGGATGTCCGTCGCCATCCGCCCGAATCGCGCCGGGTGAAACTGCTTCGTCCTCGTCAGGAACGCGTTGCGAATATCCGAAGCGGTGGCGCTCGGAATGAGCCCCATTGCCGCATATGGATCGCTACTCAGCAGCTCCATCATGTCGAGGAGCAGCTGACGCGCGCGAACTTCTTCTGGCCCCACCCGGAACTGATCGTAGCCAGGTTCGAGGACCAACGCCATCCCGTGATCGGTGAGGCGAGGCGTTCTCCGCCTCACGACGATGTCACTTCTTCTGGATCGGCTCCTGCTGGAACTGCGGCGCGACCTGCGAATCCCCGCGCGGTTTCACGAGGTTAGCCGGCGGATTGGCCTGCTGCTGTGCCGGCTGCTGCGGTGCCTGCTGCGGGGGCGGCGCATTCGGAATGATCTGGTCGATCGATCCGGTCGAGTTGCCCTGCTTCGAGCCCGTGTTCGGGGCCGGCGGCGGCGCGACCTTGGACTTGGGCTGCGGAGCCTTCTTGATGTTCACCGGTGGCGCGGCCTTCTTGGTCGGCTTGCCAGGCGGCTTCGGCGGCAGCGACTGCTGGAGCTTCTGCTTCTTGTCGAGCTCGTCGAGTGCCTTCTGATCCACCGGCACCGTCTTGCTCTGCTGCTGCGCGCCGGAGTCCTTCTGGCCCGAGTCGAGCTTGTTATCCAGCGAGTCATTCGTCGGCGTGTTCGAGTCGTTGATCTGCTTGTCGAGATCCAGCGTGCCAGCCGGAGCCATCGTCTCGCGCGCGTCGTGAACGCCGCGATCCACGCGGGTCAACGCCTCGGCGGATCCGAGATCCGACGAGACGATGATGCAGTGGCCTTCCTTGAAGTCTACGGACACGCGCTCGCGCCGCACCGCCAGCGCATCGGCCTGCGGGTCGTACTGGTACTCGACCTTGTGGGGGATATGGCACGCGGGGTCGTACGGCGCGCGCTGGTCGACGAGCTCCTCGGTCGTGCCGAACGCGACGCCGCCGTCGGCGGGCAGCAGCTCGTAATGGCGATAGAACTGCGGCTGCCCGTTCACGCTGTCGAGCTTCGAGACCTCCACCTTCTCGCCCGTTCGCTTGAACACGCGGAGCTCCTTCGTCGGCAGCTGCCACACGCCCTCGAAGCCATTGATTGGCGCCAGCTCGAAGATTGGCAGTGTGGTATCGGCCGCCGGCATCAGCATCGAATGACGCGCGATCGCGTAGCCCGGCTTCCGGACCTCGAACGCGAGCTCGGCGCCCGGCGCCAGATCGAGCGTCGCGGGCGTTCGCCCGACAAGCCCGCCGTTGCGATAGACGTCCGCGGGCTGCGGCATCGACATGATCTCGACGCGCACCATGCCCGAGAGTGGCGACGCCGATGGCTTCGGCTGCGCCGCCCCCTGCTTCGTCTTGTCGCCGCGCACGACGAGGAATGCCGCGATCGCGAACCCGAGGACGCCGACGCCCGCGGCCGCAGGGATCCACGTTCGCCTGCCCGGCAGGTCCGCCGCTGCGCGCTTCGCCGCAGGCCCACCCGCGAGCGCGCGCAGCGCCTCGACCATCTCGCGCCCGGTAGGGAACCGCTGCTGCGGATCCTTCGCCATCGCTCGGGTGACCACCGGATCGAACTTCGAGCTCGTCGCGATCGCGCCTTTCGTCGACAGCGCCGGCACCTTCGCGCGGAAGTGCTGCTCCATCATCTGCGGCAGCGTCGCCGCCGCGAACGGGAGGCTGCCGCTCAGGAGCTCGAACGCCATCACGCCGAGCGAGTACCGATCCGATGCGGGCCCTGCTCCGTCGGAGCTCCACTGCTCCGGCGCCATGTAGCCGGGGGTGCCGAGCCACGTGCCCTGCCCCGTCAGCATCGAAGCGGGAGGCGCGCTGTCGTCGAGCGAGAGGAGCTTCGCGAGCCCGAAATCGAGGACGAAGATCTTGCCACCGGTGCCGAGCATCACGTTGTCGGGCTTGAGATCGCGATGCACCACACCACGCGCGTGCGCCGCGTCGAGAGCGCCTGCGATCTGATCGAGGATGTCGAGCGCCTCCTGGATCGCGAGCGGCCCGTCCGCGAGCGCTTTGCGCAAGGACTTGCCCTCGACGAGATCCATCACGAGGTAGAGGCGGCCGTCGTCGAGCCGGCCGAACGAGAAGATGTCGATCACGTTCGGGTGGTCGATCTGGTTGACCGCGCGTGCTTCGCGCTTGAAGCGCTCGGCCCCGTCCTTTGACGCGCCGACCTCCGTCTTCAAGATCTTGATCGCGACCTTCTTGCCGATCACGGGCTGGAGGCCCGCGTAGACCTCCCCCATCGCACCCGCGCCGAGGAACCGGTCGATCAGATACTCGCCGACGGGAGTGCCTGAGGGGAGCCGGTCAGCAGACAAAGCTTCGCCCATGGGCTTCGACACGAGCGTCGGGCTATGGGCGAGCGGGCTGCTCTCCGCCATGGAGCCTCATCGTAGCAGCCAGACACACCCAGATCCGGCTGGTTTCGCGGGTCCCGGTGCGTCGCCGCGAGCGAGCGTGGCCGCGGAAGCACGGTCGTCTTCCCCCTGACGTCGCCGCAGAATTGATCTAGCATCCCGGACGCATGTCCGCGATAGCAGCCCTGCCCCTCACCGGGACGACGTATCAACCGCGCCGAGAGGAGGTGCGTCGCGAGGCGATGGTGGTCGAGGGGCACGCGCTCGCGAACGTCGTGCTCGGCGGATACGTGCTCGGCGCGCCGCTCGGTTCGGCGCCGGTGGTGATCGTCGTCGGCGGCATCACCGCGTCGCCGTTCCCGTTCGGTGATGGGGCGAGCGCCGCCGAGCCGTGGTGGCCCGCGCTGCACGGCGCGGAGCTGATCGATCCCACGCAGACGACGGTGCTGTGCCCGTGCTGGCCCGGCAACGGATCGACGTGGCAGGGCTTCGACGAGGGAGCCATCCCTGCCCTGTCGGCACTTGGACTCGCGGATCTGATCGCCGCCTGGCTCGACGGCATCGGCTGCACGACACCGGCGACGTATCTGGGCGCGAGCCTCGGTGGGCTCGTCGGGATCGCCTTTGCGGCGCGCCACCCCGAGCGCTGCGCGCGCCTCGTCACGATCAGTGCGGGCCTGCGGCCCGATGGCTGGGGCACGGCTACGCGTCATCTGCAGCGCGAGCTCGTCAAGGACGGGCTCCGCACCGGCGACGTCGCGACCGGCATGGCCCGCGCGCGGCAGCTCGGCATGCTGACGTATCGCGGCCGCGACGAGCTCGACACGCGGTTCGGTGTGCTGGAGGCCGGGCTCGCCGTGCCGCCGGTCGCCGCATACCTCGAGCACCACGGCGCGCGGTTCGCCGCGAAGTTCCCGGTCCGCACGTTCCTCCTGCTCAGCGACGCGATCGATCGCTGTCGGTTCGGCAGCGATCCGGCGGCCGTTCGTGCGGAGCTGGCGCGCGTCACCGCGCAGGTCGTGGTCATCGGCGTGCCCGGCGATCTCCTGTTCCCGTTTCACCTGCAGAACGAGCTCTATCGCGAGCTGCAGGCCGTGGGCGCCGCGTGCTCGTTGTGGAAGCTCGACTCCGAGTTCGGCCACGATGCGTTCCTCGCCGATCAGGAGCGACTCGCGCTCCTGCTCCGCGATGCGGGCGTGTTCGTGAAGTCGACGCCGAAGCAGCGGTTCGAGGGTCTCGGTGCGCGCCCCGTGCGCGAGATCCGGATCGGCATGATCGGCTGCGGTGTGGTCGGCGGCGGCGTGCTCGAGCTCCTCGATCGCCAGGCCTCGGCGTGTGCTGAACGCTACGGCGTGCGGTTCAGGGTCACCCGGCTCGCCGTCCGAGATCCGAGCAAGCCGCGCGGTCCGCTCGCCGCCGGCATCCCGGTGACCACGCGCGCGATCGAGCTGATCGCGGATCCCGAGGTCGACGTGATCGTCGAGGTCGCGGGCGGATTCGAGGTCGAGGGCGCGGTCACGGCGGCACTCGCAGCGGGCAAGCCCGTCGTCACCGCGAACAAGGCCCTGCTGTCGAAGAAGCTCGCCGAGCTCGGCGTGCTCGCGCAGCGCACCGAGACCCCGCTGCTCTGCGAGGCCGCCGCGGCGGCCGCGATCCCGATCATCCGCCACCTCTCGCACCGCGCCGACGAGGTCGACAGCCTGATGGCGATCGTCAACGGCACCTGCAACTACATCATCACGCGGATG
This sequence comes from Haliangiales bacterium, assembly GCA_038206055.1. Classification (GTDB taxonomy): domain Bacteria; phylum Myxococcota_A; class Polyangia; order Haliangiales; family Haliangiaceae; genus JABFXX01. The sequence goes on along the minus strand of JBBRBG010000153.1, from coordinate 14,152 downwards.
GAGCAAGAGGAGCTGCCGCTCGATCGCGCGATCCTCGAGGCACAGGCGAAGGGCTTCGCCGAGGCGGATCCGTCGGCGGATCTCCTCGGGCTCGATGCGGCAGCGAAGCTGTCGATCCTTGCCTACCGCGCCTTCGGCGCGTGGGTGCCGCCCGACATGCTCTCGGTGCGTGGCATCGGCGAGCTGTGGCCCGCCGACTGCGATCTCGCCGAGGCGATGGGCTTTCGCATCCGCCTGATCGCGCACGCAGCACGCACGCCCGCCGGCCTCGTCGCCGCCGTCGAGCCGCTGCTCCTCCCCGACTGGCACCTGCTCGCGTCGATCGAGGAGGAGTACAACGCGGTCTACCTCCGCTGCGCTGCCTCCGGAGATCTCTCGCTGTTCGGCAAGGGCGCAGGCGCGCTGCCCACCGCCACCGCGATCCTCGGCGATCTCATCGATCTCGCGCAGGACAACTCCGTGCAGTGGCCCGAGCCCCGCCGCTCCACGCCCGTTGCCCAGCCGCCGCGCCGCCACTACCTCCGCGTCACCGCCGAACCGCACCCGGGCCTGCAGCGCAAGATCGATTCCCTCGTTCGCCGCGGCGGCCTCACCGTGCAGAACCACGCGGCGCGCGGCGAGCCCCTCGTCACGCACCACGGCTTCGTGATCTCCGCGAGCGACGACGCGCAGATCGCCGCCGTCGTCGAGCAGCTGCGGGAGCTCGGTCGCGTCGAGCAGACGCTGTGGCTCGGGATCTCGGAGTGAACCCGTATCTCGATCCCGCTGCGTGCCCGGCGGAGCGACCCCCGCTCGCGCAGATGGCCGCCGCCACCCGCGAGCTGCACGACGCGCTCGATGCGCGCGCCCGCACCGACGGCGTCGCCTGGCTCCATCCCGAGCGCCGCACGATCCAGCGCGACCTCCTCGGCTCGCCGAACGTGGTCGCCTGGCAGGAGGCGAAGGCCGCGTTCCTGATCGCCGGCGACGGCGCGTGGTCCGAGCTACCGCACCTCTACGCCCGCTACGGCACCCCCGGCACGGCACAGTTGATCGCCGCGCTCCGCGACATCGAGGGCGCCGCCTGCGCGGTCGTCACCGACTGCGGCATGCAGGCCACGGCTCTCGTCGCCGATGCGCTCCTCGGTCCCGGCGCGCACGCCGTGATCCTTCGCCAGATCTACAACAAGGCGAAGACCTACTTCGAGTGGGCCGCGAAGCGCGTCGGCGCCACCTTGACCTTTGTCGAGGACGGCGACATCGCCGCGGTCGCCGCTGCGATCCGCCCAGCGACGCGCTTCGTGTTCGCCGAGACGTTCACGAACCCCTTGATGCGCGCGCAGGACATCGCCGCCCTCAAGGCCGCGTGTGGCGACGCGCACCTCGTCGTCGACGGCACCATCGCCACACCGTGGGCATTCCGCTCCCCCCTTCTCGCGCGAGGCGCGACCGTCGTGGTCGGCAGCCTGACCAAGGCCCTCGGCGGCCAGGACACGGCGCTCGGCGGCTACGTCGCTACCAACGATACCGAGCTCGGCAACCAGCTCATGGACCTCCTCGCGATGCGCGGCGGCATCCTCGACGACGAGCGTGCTTCGCGGATCGCCGCGAACCTCCCGGCCGCCGTCGACACGCACGCGCGTCGCTGCGCGTCGGCCGTGCGCATCGCCGCGTTCCTCGCCAGGCACCCCGCGGTCGAGCGCGTGTTCCATCCGTCCCTGCCGGATCACCCCGACGCGGCGACGATCGCGCGCGACTACGTTCGCCACGGGTCGATCGTCTCGTTCCGCGTGCGCGGCGCGGACGAGCTGCGCCACCGCCACATCGCCGACGTCCTCGTGTCGTGTACCGTGCCGCGCTACGCGCTGTCGTTCGATGGCCTCGTCACCAAGGTCAATCATCACAAGACCGTCTCCGAGTACTTCACACCGGCAGATCAGGTCGCGAAGCTCGGCATCGATCGTCTGATCCGCCTCGGGGTGGGGCTCGAGGATGCGGACGACCTGATCGCGTGCCTGAACTGGACGCTGCACAACGCGGATCGGGTGACGGCCGCCGAGCTCGACGTGTGGCGCGCCGCGAGGGCCACCTCGCTCGGCTTGAGGTAGCCGCCAGCGCGGCCGCCGAGGTTGCACCCGCGCAGCAGCGTGTTGCTCGCTCGACGGCACTACCGCGCGGTTCGCACCCGCGCACTTCCGTGCTTTTGATGGCCGCCAAGCCGCCGAGAGCGCCAAGGAAGTGAGTGCGCGGGCGCGAACCTCGGCGGCCGAGTGGCGGCCCAGTGGCGGCTAAGGCGCCAGGCGCGCGATCGCGGTCTCCGCGGCGGGCACGCGCGGCGACCTCGGGAACTTCTCGATCAGCGCGCGGTAGCGCTTCACCGCGCCCGTGCCGTCGTGCAGGCGCTCGCTCGCGATCGCACTCCAGTACAGCGCGTCCTCGGCCACGACCTCGTCGGTCGCCTGGTCGAACGCGGCGATCGCGGCGGCGTTGTCGCCGGTACGCAGGGCTTCCCACCCGGTGCGGAACGCGGCGAGCGAGTCCTCGCGCGAAGCGTTGCGCTCCCAGGTCATGCCCTGCTCGATGACCATGCGCTTGCCGCCGACGGTGACCTCCGCGGATCCGGCGATCACCGTGACCTGCGCGATCACGCCGCGCTTCGCCACGACCTGGACCTTGGCGCTCTTCGCAACGACAGCCGTGTCGCCGCGGACCACGGAGACGGCGCGCGCGCCGACCGAGTCCACGGTGACGTCGCCGCCGGTGAGGTTGACGACGTCGCGATCGCCGCGCGCTTCGCGGGAGTACTCGCCACCGCCGACGATCTTGGCCTTCGCCACCGCGGGGACCACAGGTTGCCGCCCTGGTGAGATCGCGTCGAACTTTTCCGCGGGCGCGGGTGCGACCGGCGGTTGCTCGGGCAACGGAGTGCTCCGCGGGGACGGCGCCACTGGCGCTGACGGCATGGAGACGAGGTCTTGGTCCCCGCGCCGGTGGTTCGGCATCGCGGCGATGACCGCGATCACCGCGGCGATGGCAACGCACACGGCGACGATCGGAATCAGCGGGCCGCGGCGAAGTGTCGGCGCAACGTCGGCCTGCGCGAGGACCTCGGCGGCGAGGGATTCCCGGCGCGCGGGTGCGAGCGGCCGATCGGGCATCTCGCCGAGGAGTGCGCGGATCTCACGCTGGCCTTCGAGCAGCTCCTGACAGCGGGGGCACTCGGCAGCGTGCGCGAGGACCTCGGGGTCGTCGTGCGAGATCGCCGCTCGGGCGAGCACCTCCGGCGTCGGGCAGCGCTGCGCCTTCATCGCGCACCTCCGATCGCTGCGCGCAGGGCCTGGCGCGCCTCGAAGACGCGGCGCCACAGGGTGCCGGTCGGGATGCCGAGCGTGGCGGCAGCATCGTGGCCGCGCTCGCCTTCGAGATCGACGAGCACCAGCGCAGCCCGCAGATCATGCGGCAGCGCCGCGATCGCCGCCGGCAGGCGCGCCGCGAGCATCGGATCGGACGCGCGCGGTGGAGGGACGAAGTCCGCGACCGACTCGAGCGCGCGCTTGCGGCGGATCTCGGTACGCGCGTAGCCACGGACCTGGTTGCACGCGATGCCGAACAGCCAGCCGCGCACGTGACCGCCGCGGAACTTCGCAGCACTCTGGAACGCCGCGAGGAACGTCGCCTGCACGAGATCGTCGACGCAATCGGGATCGGAGGAGCGCATCCGCCGCACGAACCGGTGCACCGCTTCGACGTAGCGCTCGAACAGGAGCGCACGCGCCGCGCGATCCGCGGTGGCGCATGCCGCCACCAGGCCCTCGTCGGTGAGATCCTCGACGCGCGCCTCGGGATGGAGGCGGATCAGCTGTCCACGCTCGGGCTTCACAGCTCGTACCGCAGGCCTCCAAAGATCTCGACCTGCGCCTTCCGGCGCTCCATCTTGCCGCTGATCGAATCGTCGGAGAACGACTCGTCGAGCAGCGTGATCACGGGGCCGAGGCCAAAGCCCCACGACCTGCCGAGCCGGCGCGTCAGCAGCGCGGAGGCCTCGCCGACGAGGAACGTCCTCGACGCCTGGTAGCTCGTGAAGCCCGGGGTGGCGACGGTCTCGCCCCAGAACATCGCGTCAGTGTTGATCGCCCCGGCGCCGAGCGCGCCGCGCAGCTCCCAGCGTCCCCACGTTGCCGTACGGCTGAGCTGCGCCATGACCTCGATGTCCTGCGCGTTGATCGTCCCGTAGGCCCAGCCGCCGCCGTCGAGCATCATGTCGGCGTGGTGCTCGCTGTACGAGAGCACGCCGCCGACCCGCCACGGCCCCGTCGAGATCAGATCGGCCTCGAACCGGAAGCCACCGCCTTCGTTGTCGGGCTGCACGCTGAGGCCGAGCGACAGCCACTTGTGCCACTTCGTGTCGTGCGGCGCCGCGCTCGCGGTCACGCCGACGATGCCCGGCGCCCCGACGCGCATGGGATCGACGATCACGGTGAGCGGCACACTCGGCGCGGGCGGCAAGGTGTACGCGGGCGGCGCGGTCCAGTCGTCGGCGACCCAGCTCGCGACCAGGACCCCCGCGCTCTGCAGATCGGGCACGAGGCGCTCGTGGATCCTGCCATCGGGGCGCTGCGCGAGGAGGTAGTAGCCACCATCGGTGGGCACCACGCGGAGCTCGATCGAGGATGTGCAGCGCGGCTCGTCGCGCAAATAGCGCTCGATCGAGTAGCGCACGTCATCCGGGGCGCGCACGAAGGTCACGCCGCACATTTCGGCTCGCATCTCGGGCCGCGGCTGGCTCCATATCTCGGGCCGCGTCACCGGCTGGGCAAACGCGGTCGCTGCTGTGGCCAGTACGACGGTGGACGCGAGCAGGTGGCGCATGGGTTCCCTCGGAAAAGCTCGCCGACCGGCGGTTGCGCTACGTACCGCAACGTTACCGCACCGCAACTACCGGTCGACGAGTGACTTGTTCCTCCTTGGTTACCGCAGCCCCGGTTTTCATCGCGCGAGTGCGGATTTTTTCGGCGCGGATTCGCGGGGGTTCCAGACCCCATTGACGCGGACCAGCACGGTGCTCTCTTGCAGGCCCTCGTTCTGGCGATGCCGCACCGCGAGCTCGATCGATCCCCACTTGACCGCCTGGTAGCGAACGCCCCAGCCCGCGAGCCACTCGAGCTCGACCTTGTCGGCTTCGAGCTTCGGCAGCCACATCACGTCGCCGATCACCGATGTCTTCGGGTAGGGGCCGGGCGTCCACTCGAAGCCTGCGAACGGTCGCAGCGTCGGCCCGAGCGAGACCTGCTGGTAGCCGCCGTCCGTGATCGCGCCGCCGAGGTGAAGCCGCACCGGCCCGATCACCCGGCTCGCGACGAGGTACGCATCCGTGACCCGCGCAGCGCCGAAGGTGTGGCCCCGCGCCGCGAACGTGTTGCGCAGACCGAGCACGACCGCCGGCATCCCGGGGAACCACGCGTCCTGCGGGGCACCGAGCCGGAACGCCGCGCGACCGAGGTACAGCGCATCGCCCTTGAGATCATCCGTGCACGTCACGCAGCCGCGCACGTCGGTATCCGTGCCGAGCTCGATGCTCGCGATCCCGAGCCCGAGCGCGACCGTCGCGCTGGTATCGCCGCGGCGATCGATACCCGCGGTCGCGACCACACCGCCCTGCGCGGGCAGCCACGCGGTCGGCTCGGTCAGCACGCGCGGCAGCGTGGGGTCGGCCGCTGCGCCCCGGGACACGAGCGTCCCGAGCGCGGCGACCAGCATGATCACGAGGCGGTTCACGGCTTGGCTCTGGTGACTACTTCAGGCTATCGACAGCGCGGCGCAGGGCCCACGACGTGAACGTGACCTGGCCGAAGATCTGCGCATCGAGCAGGTTCGCCGACCCGATATCCGGCACGCGCACGCCGGACTCGAGGTTCATGAAGTCCGCGACCGCATAGCGAACGCCCCACGACAGCGTCGGACGGAGCTTGATCTTGTCCGCGTCATCCGTGCAGTGGTAGCAGAACTCTGGAGACCACCCGAGGTCGACGAGGATCTGCGAGCGCGGGAGCGGTCGCACCTCGATGCCGCCGAATGCGCGGACCTGATTCCTCGTCTGGCCATCGTGGAACGTCAGCTCGCGCCGCATGTCACTGCCTGCGTCGAGCTGACCTTCGAGCGACGCATCCCAGAACGCGCCGCCGACGTGGATCGCCGCTTTGCTGCCAAGATGCTTCGACATCACGAACGTCAGCTCGGCGATGCGCGTCTTGAAGTCATTGTGGTTGCGCTCGAACGACTTCCGGAATCCGAGCGTCATGCCGGGCTGGCCCTCGAACAGGCGGTCCTCCCCGACACCGAGCCGGAACGACGCGGTGACATAGGGCTGGATCCGCTCGACCGACTTGTCGGCGCTGTCATCGCGCTCGCGCACGGCATCCGTGGTGGCGAGCCCGAACTCCGCGACGTCACCAAGACCCACGCGGTTGTCGGAGGTCACGCCACCGCCGGTGTCGATCGACGTGCGCGAGTAGATCACCGCGGCCGGCAGCAACCAGCCCGTCGGCGTCGTCAGCACCTCGGGCATGTTGATCGGGCCGTGCGGCGTGACCTTCGACTTCGGCCGCTCGACGCCGGGTTGGTTCGCGTACGGATCGACCGGCGGCGCATCCGGCGGCATCGTCAGCGGCACATCGGTCGATGCGCTGTCGCTGCCGATCTGGGCGGCGCTGCCGCTGCCACTGCCACCCGAGCCGGCACCACCGACCGGCGGCGGGTCTTGCACCGGCGGCGGTTGCGCACGTGCGATGGCGGCGGTGACGAGCACCGTCGTGAGGACGAGAACGTTGATTCGCTTCATGACTGATTCCTCACTGGTTTCTCCTTAGTCGCAGAACACGCCTGCGGCGCGACATGCCAGCGCGCCCCAGGGAACGAACACCTCGGCACCGAGCCGGATGTCCCATTGCACGACCGCGCCGGGCCCCGTGGCCGGCGCGGCATTCGCAACCTCGAGCTGATATCCGATGCTGCCGTCGATGATGACCGACGGGATGACGGCCCAGCGCATGCCGAGCCGCCCGAGCAAGCCGTAGCCGATCGTCGGATCGGTCTCGGTGCCGGGCTTCCAGCGAAACTGCGGAGCGAGCGCGACCTCTCCGACGATCCGCGCCGAGTCGTTCATGCGGATGTCGTAGCCGGCGGTCGGCAGGTACAGCGTTTTCTTCACCGGCGCCACGGTCCGTTCGCCGGAGAGCTCGATCTTCGCGCTCGAGATCCGGGTGCCGCCGTGCAGGGTGAGCCAGTCGAACGCGGAGAACCGCCAGCGCGCGACGATGTAGAGGTCGGTGACCTGCTCGATCACATCCGTGTTCGACAACGTCTCGGTGCGCGGCACGCCGAGGCGGAACGCCACGCCGAGCACCGGGACGTTCGGATACTCGGGGATCGGAATCTTAACCTGCACACCCACGCCCGGTAGTGGCGCGTTGACGCCGGTGACGCTGATCGCCGCGGAGTGGCGGTACTCGATCTGCGCGAGATCGCCGAACCCGGCGGCGAGCACACCGGCCGAGGTGAGCAGGCCCGTGTGCTGGAGGAGGCTGCCGTCGCCCGAGATGCTGATCATGTAGGCGCCGATCACGTCGGCGGTCGGCATCGCGAACAGGCGCGAGGTGCGGAACGGGCCGCGGAAGATCTGCGTGGCCGTGTGGTCCTTCTTGCGCGCCGGGCCCGCCCCGTCGCCGGCCGGGTCCGCCGGATCCGACGGATCCGCCGCCACCTGCCCGGTCAGGGCGAGGAGTGCGAGGAGCGAAGTCAGTGGTCGGACCATCTGCCTATCTACATGCGCTGTCCCCGCGTGAAGCGGCCACGTCAGTGCCGTGAGATCCGCGTGATCGCCGAACGCTGCCGCACGCTCTCTGGCAAAACCGGGCCAGACCTGGCGAGGTGTGCGGAGTTAGATCCGCGTGAACGCGCACCCGACCTGGCAGATCCGGGTACCGTGAGCGGCGTGGCGGAGACGCAGCGCGGAAGCCGTCTCGCCTCGCAGACCCGGCGCAGGCTCGGACGCGATGGAACCACCGACGAGGAAGCGCGCGCGAACCTGCAAGGTCGGCTGAACGCGTACTCGAAGACGATGTTCTGGGCGTTCGTCGCCCTCATCGTGTTCCTCACGCTGACGTACCGGTTCGTCCTCGATAAACCGCCGGTGCTGTGGACCTACGTGTTCGCCGGTGCCACGGCGTTGCTCGCGGTGATGGCCATCATCTGGCGGCTCGTCCTCGTGCGCCGCAAGATCTCGCTCGAGGGCCTGTTCGCGATCGATCTCGGGTACGCGATCACCATCGGCCTCGCATTCGGCGCAGCCGCGGCGGCGCAGTACGACTTCCCGCCGGCGGGATACACGTCGATGATCTTCGCCGGATACAACGTGTTCATGCGTGCGCTCGTGGTGCCCTCGAGCCCGCGCCGCACCGCGATCATGTCGACGGTGACGCTGCTCCCGGTGGTCGCGGCCGGCGTGTACCTCGGCATCACCGGTCACCAGGATCCGAACCTGCCGCCGGTCGCCACGATCGTCGGCGGCTTCATGCTCGCCGCGATCTCGATCATCATCGCGACCACTGGTTCGCGCATCATCTACGGTTTGCGTCAGGCGGCCACCGAGGCGGCGCAGCTCGGGCAGTACACGCTCGGCGAACAGATCGGCCAGGGCGGCATGGGCAAGGTCTATCGCGCACAGCATCGGCTGCTGGTGCGCCCGACGGCGATCAAGCTCCTGCGCAGCGAGCTCGGCGAGGACAACCTCGATCGCTTCGAGCGCGAGGTTCAGGAGATGAGCCAGCTCACGCACCCGAACACCGTCGCCGTGTACGACTACGGGCGCAGCGACGTCGGGACGTTCTACTACGCGATGGAGTACCTCGCCGGCATCGATCTCGACGTGCTGGTGAAGAGATTCGGGCCGCAGCCGGCGGGACGCGTGATCCATCTCCTCACGCAGGTGTGCGGCGCGCTGCAGGAAGCGCACGACCGGAAGCTCATCCACCGCGACATCAAGCCCGCGAACATCATCCTGTGCGAGCGCGGTGGGCAGCCCGACGTGGCGAAGGTCGTCGACTTCGGTCTCGTGAAGGACTTCACGCACGGCAGCGGCGAATCGACCCAGGTCGTGCTCGGCACGCCGGCATACATCTCGCCAGAGCAGATCACCGATCCCTCGGCGGTCGGCCCGGCATCGGATCTCTACTCGCTCGGGTGCGTCGGCTACTTCTTGCTCACGGGACGCAATGTGTTCGACGGCAAGACCGATGTCGACCTCTGCCTCGCTCACGTCACGAAGACGCCGATGCCGCCCAGCGAGGCCGCGAACGTTCACGTGCCCCGCGGCCTCGAGATCGTGATCCTCCGCTGCCTCGAGAAGTCTCCGCGGGCGCGGTTCGCCTCCGCGACGGAGCTCGCGGCAGCGCTCGACGAGCTTCCGCGCGAGAAGGACTGGAGCGTCGGCGATGCACGCACGTGGTGGCATGATTTCCGCGCTGCGCCCGAGGCTCCGAGGATCACGGATCAGCAGACGATCACCGTGAACATCGACCTCGAAAAACACTCGGCGTGAGGAATGCGTGAACGCGCGTGCCGAGATGGTAGCGCCCGCGTATCCCTCCCGTAACAGAAGGCACCGTGATGACGCCCCCCGCACGAAGACTGTGGTTCCTGGTTCGACTCGCCTCCGCCGCGGCGGTGGCCGTCGTCGCGATCTTGTTCCTGTCGTCGTGGGCGCTGGCGCTGCTCGTCGGTAGCGTGACGATCGTCGCCGTGGTGATCGACGGTCTGCTGCTCGCGCGATCGTCAGACGATCAGGTGGCGGTCGCGGTCGATCCGAATCCCACGCCGGTCGAGACGCTCACCGTCGATCTACGCCACCGGCGCTGACCGGGCTCGCGAGGTAGTAGCCGCGCCCGGGCGCCACGGCGAGCAGTGCATCCGCGCCGATCTCCGCGAGTTGCCCGCGCAGCCGCCGCACGACCTGGCGAACATTCTCCTCGTTCGCGTACTTCGACTGGAACGGCAGATCGCGCGCGAGATGTTTCGTGGCCACGCAGCCGCGCACCACCGACGGCGAGCCCGCTTCCTCGACGGCCTTCGCGCACAGCGCGCGCATCAACTGGAACTCGAGCGGCGGCAGGCCGTGATCGGTCCACTTCTCCGTACCGGCGGCGCGGCTGAGCAGCGATCCACCCGTGGTCGCATCGCTCGCACCGACGAGACACAGCTCCACGCTGGCATGCGCGGTGACGAAGCGGACCAGACCACCCGCGATGCTGCCGGTCTCCATCGACGGCGGCGATGCGGGCTCGTGCGCCGCCTCGGCGAGGAACCACAGCGCGACGTCGCCGATCTTCAGCACAGCGCGCGCCGGCATCTGCACGCGGCCCTGGACGCGCGTGCCGTCGACGAACGTGCCGTTGCGGCTGCCGAGATCGCGCACCGTCCAGCCGCTCTCGGACTGCTCGAGCCGTGCGTGCTCGCGCGACACCGAGGTCGCCAGGATCACCAGCTCGCCCTCGTGGTTGCGCCCGATACCGGTCTTCGCGGCGAGCGCGTGGGCAGCACCGAAGCCATCGACAACCCAGCCGTCCGCGGCGGTGGCGTCCACCGTGGACCGCACGTGATCGGCGATCAGCCCGTCACACGGCGCGACGTCCTGCGCACAGCCGCGGCACAGCGCGCCGACCTCCAACCCCGCACCACAGCAGAGACACCCCATTTACGAGCATCGAACCACCAACAGCGGTCGTTCACAAGGGCCTCCTCTAGTACAGCGACCGGATCCCGAGCAGGTACCGCAGCGCGCCAAACGGCTCGGTCTCGAGGCCGATCGTCGCGATCCAGTCGTGCGGGTCGGAGAGCCCTCGCGTGTACGACGCCACGAACCGGACGCCGATCGTGTAGCGAGTGTCGCCTCTCGGCTCGGAGAACAGCTTCCACGGCGCGAGGTAGCCGTACGCGACCTGCGCGGTGAGCTCCTCGGTGTTGCCGCCGCCGCGCAGCATCAGCACGCCCTGCCCCTTGTAGAGAAACATGTCGATCGACTTCGGCACGCGCTGCAACACGATCTCGCCGCCGGCCACGATGTCGTGGATCCCACGGACCTCGACCCACGGTCCGACGCGCACGTCGCCACCGCTGCCTGCGGCAATCGTCGCCTCGGCGCCGAACCCCACCTCCCAGGCGGCTTCCTGCCCTGAGCGCTCGGGGGGCGGTGTGGTCGAACGCGCAACCTGCCCGGCGCCCGAGGGCTGCATCCCGATCGCGAGACGAAACCAGGTCGACCAGTCGATCGCGGGCCGGTGCGCGGGCTCCTCGGCGAGCGGCGGCGGCGGATGGGCGGCTGCCGTGCCCGCGGAGAGGACCAGGACGATGACTACGAGCGTTCGCACCCTTCGTGAAACGGCTCAGGTCACCAAAGGATCCATGGTCCTGCATTGTCCTGACGGTCAGGAGAGCTACTTCCAGAAGGCCCGAAGATTAGAACAGCACGCTGAGGTGAACGTCGACCCGGTTCGCGATGCCGGGGCTCGTGCCGAGATACAGCGTCTTCCAGTACAGATATTCGAGCCCGAGCTGCAGCGAGGACTTCGGCTGGTAACGCAGCGCGCCCCACACAGTGCCGTTGCCCGAGCGGCTACCCGGCATCACGTCATCGCGGAACGCGAAGTCGCCGGATCCGCCGACCGCGAGCTGGTGGCGCTTCGTCGGCTGCACGGTGAACTCGAGCCACCCACCGACCGAGCGCACCGATTTGTTGGTCATCGGATCCGCGCTGCGGCCCACCGCGCCGCCGATGTCCGCAGCGTTGCTGCCGCCGTAGACCTCGGCGCTCCACTTCACGAACGGGGTCGGTACCTGAAGGTGCGCGCCGATCGACCGGGAGGGGTAACGCTTGCCGTTCGCGAGCTCCTCGCGCGCGACGTGGCCCCACAGTCCGAGGAGGATCATCTCGCCACGTCGCATCGGCTGCCGGAGCTCGATCAGCCCCTGTAGCATCGGCGTCCCGGCGGCCACGCCATCGACCTGCCCGTCGCCGTCGAGGTCGCGCTGATCGAGCGTGCTGGTCGCGGCCGCGGCGACCGCGATCCGCACGTTATCCAGCGGCATCGCCGACAGCCGAAGCTGCGGTCGCCGGTCGCCGGTGTTCCCCGCGAACAGCAGCTGCGTGTCGTTCTGCACGCTCGGGTAGAGGGGCGAGATCAGATCCCACGTCTGCCCGGCCAGGATCTCGTACTTGTGGCGCACGGTCACCGTGGCGTACGCGTGACGCAGGCGGATCACGTTGGTGCCGGCACCGCCGCCGAAATCGATCTCGAGCTTGCCCTCGCCGATGTAGTGGCCGTTGCTGTCGAGCTGCCACTCGTCGATCCCGAGGCCGACCTGCGAGAGCGCCGGCGTCATCGTCATCTCGCCGTCCATATGGCCGCCGGCGGGTTCCTTCTCGACGAACAGCGGCGCGTGGATGTCCGACATCCGCGAATCGTCGGCGAGAATATCGAGGCGGGCTGCCCCGTAGATCGAGAGCGGCGGGGCCTCGTCCTCGTCGGCGGCGGCCACCGCCGGGACCAGAGGAACGATCGTCGCGAGGATCAGGAGAGGCTTCCGCATCCGTGCGCAAACGCGTCGGCGGCACATTCGATCCAAGGAAATCAGATCAGGGGTGTCGGCGGCGAAGTCCGCCAAGTCCACGTCAACGCGCGCCATGCGGCCCCTTACGTAGTGCCTGCCCATTCAGTCAGCCGATAATTTGGGCCATTGGACGAATCCGCGAGTGGGTGCGAGCATTTAGGTGCTTGCAACCGCCGGGCTTTCCGGGGAACGTGGATCCCGCGTGGCTGTACTTGTTCAGGGGCAGGTGCGTGATCGGCCGTGGGGCCAAACCCTCGGTGCGCTTGGCCTCCGCGCGCTCACCGGGCAGCTCACGCTGCACGCGGACGACAAGGACTACGCGATCGCGTTCGAGCTCGGTGGTGTGATCGGCGCTTGGTCGCCGAATGCGAGCGACTCGGCACCGCGCGTCGCGCTGACGAACCATCTTTGCTCGTCCAGCGCCGTTGCACAGATCGCGCGACGGATCACCGCGCAGCCGGAGCGCGACGAGGTCGATGTCGTGGCCGAGATGGCCCGCCTCACCCCCGACCAGGTCGTCGTGTTGCGCGAGAAGCTCGTCGCACAGCGCGCCGCACGTACGTTCTCTGTCGACGATGGCAGCTTCACCGTCGAGGACGAGATCACGATCCCGATCATCCCGGGTAACGCTCTCGATATCCGGTCGGTGGTCTATCTCGGCGCGCGCATGAACCTCGCCGAGGCGCAGCTCGGCCATGGCCTGCGGCACTTCGGCTCGTACTTCACGCTCAAGTCCGATGCGGCCGACGTGCTCGATCGGTTCGGCTTCTCCGACGCCGAGCGCACGGTGCTCGTCGAGTTGCGTGCCGGCACCAGCCTGCACGAGCTCGAGGCCGCGCATCGCGACATCGATCCACGCATGGTTCAGGCCGTGGTGTACGCGCTGTTCGCGTGCGGCGCGTGCGAGATCTCCGACGCACCCGCCATGCCGCGTGCCGCGACCGTGCAGATGCCGGGCGCGAAGCCGCGCGCCCCGAGCTCGCCGCCGGCCCTCCCCGCCGGCTACGCGCGTCCCGAATCCGCTCCGTATGGGCTGTTCGTCCCCGCGCAGGATCGCCAGATCAACGCGCGCTCGTCGCGCGCCGACTCCGAGGGCATCGACCTTCCAGATCCCCGCAGCCTGCCGGGCGATCCGCCGCCCAAGCTCGACCTCCACAATCCACTTCCGCCCGAGCCCGATCTGGTGCCCAGCAAGCTCGACCTGCGCAACCCGCGCTGGTCCGAGCCGCCGCCCTCGCGTCCCGATCCACGCGCGCCGCGGCCGTCGCAGCCGGCGCTCGATCTGAAGAACCCGCGACCGCCCACCGAGGGTGTCGATCTGCAGAGCACGCACACCGAGACCCCGTTTCAGAGAGCGGAGCTACTCAACGCCCGGCCCGTGACGGAGAACCCGTTCCCGGTCGGACAAGGCACGCCGGGTCGACCGACCACGGAGAATCCGTTCGCGCGAACGCAGGGCACGCCCGGCGAGCGGATGCCGACCCAGAACCCCTTCCCGATGCGCACGCCGACA
>JBBRBG010000152.1:0-21999 GCA_038206055.1 Haliangiales bacterium | reverse complement strand
GTGATCGTGCGCGATCCCGATGTCGAGGTGGTCAAGGCGGCGATGACCACCGCGGTCGAGACAATCCGGATCGAATACGCCGCGTAGGTGATCGACCTGCGCGAGCGGCACTCCGCAGTGCCGGCTGCGAACCGGAGTCCGCTGGTTCAGGTGAGCCCCGAAGGCCTCGAAGGTCCCGAAGCAGAGTCTTCTCCTGCAGGAGAAAGCCTCTCCTTAGGGTCTTCGAGAACTTCGGGGCTCATCTTTCTGGAAGCACGGTCGCGTGGATTCGTCGCCGTGTTAGCGCAGTGCGCCGAGCGCGAACGTCCGAGCGTACCCGCAGGACACGTTCTCGATCCGGACCGAGATCGTGCCGTCCGCGGCGTACGTGTACGTCTCGGCGATCTCGTTCGCCATGAGATCGGAACGACGCCGGCTCGGAACCGACGCGAGCTCGGCGCGGTCGGCGAACGCCGGATCGTACGGGAAGTACACATCTGCCCACGGCACGAGGTCCTGGATCGGCTGTCCTTCGGCGTCGAGGGCACCGCACTCGAGGAACCGCAGATGGCCGATCGTGTGGGTCGGTCGATATCGCCTGCGGACGACGGTTGGCGCGTCGGTGTTCTTGCCGATCAAGGAATCGAAGAGCTTGTCGGTGCCGCCGTCGCCTTCGCGCCACACGCCGAAGTGCCGCGTGATCGCTTCCTTGACGATCACGTGCTCGCCCGGATCTGCGGCGATCGCGAGCCCGACCGCGGTGGCGGCGAACGGTTGCGGGGCGAGCTGGAGCTTCTTGGCGAACCGCGTCCGCAGCGCGCGGGCCACCGCCGGGAAGGCCGCGCCGCCCCCGACGAGGTAGAGGCCACCGAGCTCGCGGGCATCGTCCGGATCGAGGCCGCACGCGCGTAGCCGTTCGAACAGCAGATCGACCTGAGCCAGGGTCTGATCGATCAGCGGCTGCGCGCGCGCATATAGCGTGGCCACGTCGATCGCGATCGGATCTTCGCCGTCGATGCCGAGATCGAGGAGGAGCTTGCGCGTCGTCGGGCGGAGAGACTCCTTGGCCTCGCGAGCCCGCTCGAGCGTGTCCGCGGTCGGCGCAACGCCCGCCGCATCGAGAATCAGCTGGTCGAAGTCATCACCGCCGACGTGCGCGAGGCCCTCGGTGGCGATCAGATCGAAGCGCCGTCCCTCGAGCGAGACCGCCGACGTATCGAAGGTGCCACCGCCAAGATCGTAGACGACCACGTAGCGCTTCGGGCTCTTCTTGCCGAGCTCGAGGTGGCGCTGCGCGAAGTCGACCGCTGCCGCCGTTGGCTCGTTGAGCATCCCGACCGGCTCGAAGCCCGCGCGCCGAAACGACTCGAGCGTCATCCACCGCTGTCGAGAGGCCGAGCTGGCCGGCACGGCCACCATCACCTCGAGCGGTTCGTTATCGTCGAGCTCGAGGTTCGAATGCTCGCGGAGTTGCCCGGCGAGACCGGTGAGAAATGCGGTTGCCAGGTCGAGCGCCGTGACCCCGGGCAACCCGGGTACCGCGGCATCCGGCGCGAGATCACCGATCACGCGCTTGACCGATCGAATCGCGTGCTCTGCGCGTCGCTCCGAGAGCGCTCGCGCCGCCGCCCAGCCCACGAGCAGCTGTCCTTGACAGAGCGCCGCGATCCCCGGGACGTGCTCGCGAAACTCGCCACCCTCGTCGAACGCCACCACGGGGTGCCGGCCGTCCTGCACGGAAGCTACGACCGTGCGCGTCGTCCCGAAATCAATCCCCAGCCGCATGCGCGGCAGCATGCCATGACCGGGCTCGGACTTACGTCGCTAGCGAACCGCAGTGGTCCCGAGCGAAGAGCTCGAGAGCAGCGCCAGCTGGCTCAGGCCGCCCACGAGGACGGGGGGCACGAACATCGTCCAGATGCGCGGACGAAGGCTCGCCTTCCACTCCGCGCGGCCTCCCATCTACCGACGATACATGAGCTTCACGGCCGAGCGGCGGCATCACGTCGCGCACCCACGCCCTTCGATGCGCTCGATGTAGAGCGCTGCGACGTCTGTGCGACACGAGGTGCCCGCAGATACGCTCGGCCCATGCAGCGCTACCTCGTGATCCTGTTCCTCGGTGCGTGCGCCCATCAGGCGCCAGTGGCTCCTTCGGCGCCGACTGCGCCCGAGGCCGAGCCGATCGCGAAGGCGTGCTCGTCGGCGGAGAATCGCCAGCTCGACTTCTGGATCGGCGACTGGACGGTCAAGGTGCATGCGCGCGCGGCGCCGACGTCGGATCAGTGGTCCGATTCTGTCGGCACGCAGCACATTCACCCGGTCCTCGCGGGGTGCGCGATCCAGGAGAACTTCTCCTCGGAGGCTCCGAACAAGTTCGCCGGCAAGTCGTTCTCCGCGTACGTGCCCCCGCAGAAGAAGTGGCGGCAGACCTGGGTGGATGATGGTGGCGGCTATATCGCCTTCACGGGTGGTCCCGAGGATGGAAGCGCGATGACGCTGTATGACGAGGCGCGAACGGTCGAGGGCAAGGAGGTCCAGATGCGCATGGTGTACTCGAACGCCACGCCGATCTCCGTCCACTGGGAGTGGCAGCGCACCGACGACAACTGGGCAACGCACGCCCTGATGATGGCGATCGACTACACCCGGCGCTGATCGCACGGATGACCGAGCCAGTTCGCTCGGTGGGCGAGCTCGAAGGCGCCCGTCGCGGCTGAGCGAGCACGGATGGCTGTGCTCCGTGGCACAGCAGCTGCACCGGTGGGGCGCGTGTCATCCCGATATAGCTCCCTCGTCTCCGCCTTGATCTTCACTTCACTGCTCGGCGTCGCCGCAGAGTCTGCGGCGTACGCGGACGATCGCGACACGGGACTGCGGGCTCGCCTGTGGGTCGGGGCGGCGGGTCGCTACGTGCTCAAGGACAACGAAGACTTCGATTCGCCGCCCGCCGGTACCGTGCAGCTCCAGGTCGAAGGCTCGAGCCTCGCGCTCGGTGGCGGCGTCGAGTACAAGTTCATCAAGTGGATCGGCGTGGAGGGCTCGATCGCCTGGACGCGTGCTCCGGTCTCGTTCCACAGCTCGATGGATCCCGGGGTGACGCAGCACGATCACTTCCATGTGATTCCGCTCTACCTCGGGGTCAACGTCCACGTGGTCAACACGAGGCGTGTCGATCTGTGGTTCGGTCCGCAGCTGTCGTACGAGATCCATCCCAATAACCTCTCGTTCGACGTCAATGGTGCGGGCAAGTTCGACTACACCTCGTCGAATCCGTTCTCGTACATCGGCTTCAGCGTCGGCGCCGACATTCACGTCGATCCGAGGTGGTCGGTCAACCTTGGGTTCCGCTATCAGGACGCCGACGGCGACCCGGATGGACACCTGACCTACGATCCGACGTTCGTCACCGTTGGCGCGACCGCGAAGCTCTGACGCATCGGGGCGTGAGCTCAATCGGTGTGCGGGAGATCGTACACACTGCAGTCACTGCAAATTTGCACCTCGGTGCGCCGCGACGGTAGCGCCTCGGCGTTCGAGTGCGTAAGCAGCTTCTCGCCACACTGCGTGCAGTGGGCCTCGGGCGGCCCTTGCACGGGGCTATTTGGGGTCTTCGTCACGAGCGCAGGTTCCATCGCACCACATGCTGCCAGTGACGTGCCGCGCGTTGCCGAGCTGCGTCATGCGCGCGGGGCGGATAGGATGGCGCCATGAGAACCGGACTGGTGGCGCTCGGAGTCCTGGTGGCATGGTCGGCACCCGCGGCGGCCGACGAGATGCGCGTCGCGACGCTCGCCCCATCGGGAAGCCCGTGGATGGTGGCACTCGAGCGAGCGGCGGCCGAGATCGCCGAGAAGACGGAGCAGCGCGTCACGGTGAAGTACTTCCCGGGCGGCCAGCAGGGCGACGAGCGTGACTTCGTCCGCAAGATCAGGCTCGGGCAGCTCGACGGCGCGGCGGTCACGTCGATGGGCCTCGCGATGATCGATCCGTCGATCCTCGTGCTGCAGCTGCCGATGCTGTTCGCGAACGAGGACGAGGTCGACTACGTCGCCGGCAAGATGTGGCCGTACTTTCAGAAGAAGTTCGAGAAGCAGGGCT
Source organism: Haliangiales bacterium (assembly GCA_038206055.1). Lineage (GTDB taxonomy): Bacteria > Myxococcota_A > Polyangia > Haliangiales > Haliangiaceae > JABFXX01. Next base: position 17,919 of record JBBRBG010000152.1, on the reverse strand, counting down.
TTCGCCTCGGCGAGCGCGGCGAGGTCGGCTGGATCTACTTCTTCTCGAAGAACAAGGTCCGGACCATGGACGACCTCCGCGCCCAGAAGCTGTGGACCATGGCCGAGGCCGACCTCGGCGGAAACATCCTCGACAAGCTGAAGCTCCGCGGCGTTCCGCTCGGCCTCGCGGAGGTCGATGCCGCGCTGACCTCGGGACGGATCAACGCGACCTTCAGCTCGCCGCTCGGTGCGATCGCGTTGCAGTGGTACACGAAGCTCAACTTCATGAACAGCGTGCCGATCACGTTCGCCATCGGCGCGACGGTCTACTCGCTCGACGCGCAGAAGCGGATCTCGGCCGCAGATCAGGCGGAGATCGAGGCGCTCTCGAAGCGGAACCAGAAGAAGGCGCGCTCGGTGATCCGCAAGGCCAACGAGGACGCGAAGAAGACGCTCGCGAAGAAGGGCATCATCACCGTCGAGCCATCCAAGGAGATGGTCGACGAGCTGACCGCCGCTGCGCTCGGCGTTCAGGCCGAGATGCTGGGCAAGGTCTACTCGAAGGAAGAGCTCGCCACGGCGATTCGCTTTCGCGACGAGTACCGGGCCAAGCAAGCGAAGACGGCGAAGCCGTAGCTCGGTGTCAGCGGGTGTACGTGACCTTGAGCTTGTGCTGCTCGAGGTGGAACGCCTTGACCGGGCCGCTCGGCGAGACGTCGACGCGGATGCGGACCTCGGACTCGGCGTTCCAGAAGCTGCCGTCGGCGCTCGGCACCATCTCGACGGGCGGTTGACCCGCGGGCTTCGCTGAGAAGCCGGTCGGCGTTGCCGCGATCTCCATCGTCGCGACGTCCTCGACAAGCTTCGGCGGTGCGCCGAGCTTCGTCAGCTCCGCCTTGCCTGCGTCGTCGAGCTTGTAGGTGCCGACCATGCGCTCCACGAGCGCGGTGTCGAGGGTGCCGGCCTTCTCCTTGACGGGCGGCGTCAGCTTGCCGCCGAGCGCGGCTTCGACCGCCGCCTTCGCGATGGGATCGATGCGGAAGCCGCCGACGTTGGTCCAGGCCACGACCACGAGGTCGGCATCGGGGACGCGCCAGTACGAGGTGCCGAAGCCGTCGATGCCGCCGTTGTGCCAGACGACGCCGTGGCCGACGACCTCGTCGACGACCCAGCCGTACGCATACTTCTCGAGCGCGGGCTGGTAGAGCTTCGCGCGCTCGGTCGCGGGGAGGATCGTGTCGCCCGAGAGCGCGCGGTGCCAGCGAACGAGATCGTGCGCCGTGGAGCGGATGGAGCCCGCGGCGTAGGGGACCGACATGTCGATCGGGTGCGCCGGCGTCCTGTCTCGCTCATAACCCTCGGCGCGGTCAGCGGCACCGATCGCATCGCCGACGACGGTGTGCTCGAGCTTGGCGGGTACGAACAGGTGCGTGCGCATGTACTGCTCGTAGGGTTCGCCGCTGACCTTCTCGATGATGAGGCCGAGGAGGATGTAGCCGCTGTTGGAGTACTTGTGCTGCGAGCCCGGAGTGAACTCGAGCGGCAGGTCGGAGAACGAGTGGAGGATCTCCTGCGGTGACATCTTGTCGGCGCGCCTGTCCATCAGCGCGTCGTTCTCGGTGTAGTCGGGGATGCCGGCGGTGTGCGTGAGCAGCTGGTGGACCGTGACGTCCTTCGCCGGGCCGGTGTAGTCGGGGAGGAGCTTACCGACGGTGTCGCCGATGGTCAGCTTGCCCGCCTGCTCGAGCTGCAGGATCGCCGCGGAGGTGAATTGCTTCGTCACCGAGCCGATCCGGAACGAGGTGTCAGCGGTGGCGACGCGCTTGGTCATCTGGTCGGCGAAGCCGTAGCCGTGCTCGAACAGGATCTGATCGTGCTGAGCTACGAGCACGAAGCCGCTGAAGTTGACGGTCGCGTCGAGGTACGGCGGCAATTGCGCCGTGAGGTTCGCGACGTTGACGCCGCCGTCACCGACCGGCTGCTTGGGAACAGCGGGTGCTCCGCCGCAGGCTGAGAGCACCAGGAGGGATGCAAGAGACAGACGCCTCGACATCCGCTGGGTCTATCACGGCGTCGCTACCCGCGGCGCGGTGTCGCCGTCTTGTGCGACAGCGGTTTGCTGCCACGCGCCAGCCGGCCGCGCGGTGGCGAGACAAGCCGCTCGAGGAGCTCTCGGGCACGGAGCTTCGCACTCTCGCTCTCGGTCCGCTGCGCATGCGCGTACGCCAGCCGCGCGATGCGGGCCGCGGCCTCGTGGCGACCGAGGGTTTCGTACAGCGCCGCGAGCACGGTCTCGAGCCGCCACGCCGTCGGCGTGATCTCGGCGTCCTCGTGCGGCGGCACGAGATCGACGAGCGCGTCCTCGAGCACCGCGATCGCAGCGCCACGGTCGTGGCGCTCCAGCAGCGACCGCACGCGACCGAGCGCGAGATCGATGATGGAGTTGTCGGTGATCGGGCGCGGCGGGAGATGCGAGGTGGTGCCGCCCCAGAAGTCTCGGGTGGCGGTGAGCTCGAGCAGATCGTTCGATGGAGCGAGCGGCGAGGCGCTCAGAGCGTGCTCGAGTGCGGTGCCGAGGTCGCGCATCGTTGCGTAGCGGTCGGCGGGGTCTCTCGATAGCGCGCGCAGGACGACGGCGTCGATCTCGGGTCCGATCTCGCGATGGGGGGCGCGGATGGACGGAGCGATCACGATGTCGTGAAGCTGACGAGTGAGGACGACGGCGGTGGGGCCGCGAAATGGCAGCTCGCCGGTGAGCATCTCGTAGACGACGGCGCCGACGCCGTAGATGTCGGCGGCGAGGGCAGGGAGCTCGCCGCTGATCACCTCGGGGGCAATGTACGAAGGCGTGCCCGCGATGAGGCCCTTGAGGTCCATGCGGCTCGGCGCGCGTGCGAGGCCGAAGTCGATGATGACCACGTGGTCCTCGCTGTCGACCATGATGTTGCTCGACTTGACGTCGGCATGGACGACGCCCGCGTCGTGGATCGCGGCGAGGCCCGCGAACAGCTGGCGCGCGATGCAGGCGACGCGTTCGAGCGGTAGCGCGCCCGACGTCGAGAGCAGGACATCGAGCGGGAGACCGTGGACGCGATCCATGACGAGGAATGGCGCGCCATCGGCGCCGTGACCGGAGTCGACAGCGCGCACGACGTTCGGGTGGCGGATCCGCCAGAGGAGGCGCGCTTCGTTCGCCAGTCGATCGCAAACGAGCGGATCGTTTTCGAGCGTCTTGCGAACCTGCTTGATCGCGACGAGGTGTCCCGCGCGATGTCGTGCCATGTGCACCTCGCCCATGCCGCCGCGACCGAGTAGATCACCGACCTCGTAGCGATCGTTCATGAGACGTCTCCACGCACGCCGCATACCAAGGTCCGCGCTAGACGAATCGAGTACTTGCCCGTGCGCGAACCGTCAAAAGCCCGGGTGATTTGACGCCCATGGGTGCGAGCGCACTCGGGGACACCACCGGAGGATCAATCGGCCGAACGCCGATCTCGGCGAGATGCCGGTGGGGTAATCAGGGCACGTGGCCGGAATTCGCGTCGAACCCGGGACGTGAGGTGATCGCGCTGATGTCGACGGCCTCGAAGGCGCTGCCCGGCACCGACTGGACCTGGCTGAACACCGAGTCATCCCAGTCCGCGCTCGGCGCGCCGGTGACGTACCAGTTCGAGCCACCGTCGGCGATGTACATGCCATAGGTCTTCATCGCCTGGAGGATCGCCTTGGACTGGGTGCTGTAGTTCGCGGGGATCACGAAGCTCGCCTTGAGGCGGAACAGCTGACCCATCGGCGGTTGCGCCGCGATGTCCATGCCGTTGGTGGTGATGTGGCGCGCCGGCCAGACGTAGGTCGGGCGGATGTGGTTGCTCGCGATGGTGAACCGGAGCGCGTGCTTGATCGTTCCGGTGCTCGCTTCGTCCGCGCGCAACAGGAGCGGCAGGATCGGAAACCCGGCGGCATCCGCCGAGGACCAATCCACCGGGCGGAGGGCGTTCGAGTGAAGGTCGAACTGCGCCGAGCCGTAGATGTTCCACGTCCCCGACGCGGGCTTGTACGAGTGATAGGTCTCCCACAGCCGGCAGGTATCGACGTCGAGGAGGACGATGTGGTGATCGCCGTAGGGCTGCTGATTGGCGGCGCTGATGGTGCCGCCTTCGACGATCGGCACCGACGGGATCGGGAGGTACGCGGTGCCCCCGGTACAGGGCGAGACCACGGCGCGCGCCGAGCTGCCGCAATCGCTCTCGGGTTTCGGATCCCAGTTGAGGTCGGGGTCCGCGCTGGCGAACACCACGCTCGGCCAGGTGAAGCTGTTGCCGTGGACGATGTTGAACGGGATGCCGTAGAAGTCGTTGGCCTGCGGATCGACGGTCTGCCCGAGATCGAGGTGAAGCTTGGTCGTGCTGCTGATCGTGGTGATGAACGCCGCGGAGTTTGGATGCACCGGCAGGCCGTCGACCGGCATGTTGAATACGTGATTGCCGGGGAGGATCGGGCAGCCTGCGATGAGCGGGCTATCATTCGGGCCGGGCGCGTCGTGGAACTCGTACGCGTCGACGATGGGCCCGTTGAAGTCCGGCGCGTCGGCATCGCCGTTGCCGCTTCCGCCGCAGGCTGCACAGAGCACTGCGAGAGCCATCCTCTTCATCGGGCCAGTGTCTCACATCGCTTGGAGTTCCCGGGCATGATTGGAACCGCGTGCGCCGCAAGGAGCCCTCGACCCTGCCTTCTGGAGCGTCCGCGCCGCCGCGGCTGGGTAGCCGCGAGTTCTCCGGGACCGAGCGCTTCGAGCTGATTCGCCAGCTCGGCGCGGGCGGCATGGGCGTGGTCTACGAGGCGCTGGATCGCGAGAGCGGGGAGACGGTCGCGCTCAAGACGCTGCGCGACGTCGACGGCAACGCGATCCTGTTACTCAAGCAAGAGTTTCGCTCGGTCAGCGGGATCCATCATCCGAATCTGATCAAGCTCGGCGAGCTGTTCGAGTCGCGCGGCGACTGGTTCTTCACGATGGAGCTGATCGACGGCGTCGACCTGACGCAGTGGCTTCGCGAGGGCGACACGCAGCGCCTGCGCGACACGCTCGCGCAGCTCGTCACCGGGCTCGGGGCGCTGCACGACGCGGGTCACGTCCATCGCGACGTCAAGCCATCGAACGTCCTCGTCGCCGACGGGCGCGCGATCCTCCTCGATTTCGGCCTCGCCATCCGGCACGACCGCGACGCGTTATCCTGGAGCGACAGCGAGCTGGTCGGAACGCCGGCGTACATGGCGCCCGAGCAAGCGAGCTCGCGGCCGACCGGGCCCGAGGCCGACTTCTATGTGGTCGGCGTCATTCTCTACGAGGCGCTGACGGGTCGGTTTCCAATCGATGGTCACGCGCTCGAGGTGATGATGGAGAAGCAGCGCGTGGTGCCGCCCGCGCCGTCGACCATCACCGACGTTCCGGATGACCTCGACTCGCTGTGCTGTGATCTCCTGAAGATCGATCCCGCAGCGCGACCGAGCCGGAACGAGATCCTCCGACGGCTGGGTGCCAAGGTCCGCGCGGACTCACAGGTGGTCGCCCGGGACACCGCGATGATGACGCCCATGCCGCGGCAGACGTTCGTCGGGCGCGACGCGGAGCTCGGCGTTCTGCGCGCCACGCTCGCCGAGTGCGATACCGGCCACGCGGTGACGTTGCTGATCGAGGCGGAGTCCGGCATGGGCAAGAGCGCGCTCGCCGAGCACTTCATCGCCGGTCTCGATCGGCGAGACGTGGTGGTCCTGCGCGGCCGCTGCTACGAACGGGAGTCGGTGCCCTACAAGGGCATCGACGGCGTGATCGATTCGATCAGCCGGTTCATGGTGCGCCTGCCCGACAAGGAGGCGGCGGCGCTGCTGCCGTTCCACATCGGCCTGCTCGCCGAGGTGTTCCCGGTGCTGCGCGGCGTGCGGGTGATCGTGGAGCAGCCTCCCGCGGCGCACGTGCCGGACCCACAGGAGCAACGACGCCGCGTGTTCGCCGCGGTGCGCGAGCTCCTCGCCCGCATCGGCGCGCGCCATCCGCTCGTCATCCTGATCGACGACCTGCACTGGGCCGACGAGGACAGCCTCGCGCTCCTCGATGCGGTGCTGCGTCCGCCCGAGTCGCCGTGCGTGTTCCTCGTCAGCACGGCGTGGCCGCGCGGTGCCGAGCCGCCGATCCAGTTCAGCGGCAACTTCCGGCGGATGGTGCTCGCGCCGCTCGGCGAGCAGGAGACCACCCAGCTCGCGCAGGCGCTGTTCAGCGCAATGCGGGCGCCGATTCCGGAGGCGTCTGCAGCCACGATCGTGCGCGAGTCCGCGGGCCATCCGATGTTCGTCGCCGAGCTGGTTCGCCACACGGTGTTGCGTGGCGACACCAGCACCACGGGCGAGGAGGTACGTCTCGACGACGTGCTCGCCGAGCGGATCGATGCGCTCGCGCCCGCCGAGCGCGAGTTGCTCGAGCTTGTCGCGACGGCAGGTCAGCCACTCCCCCTCGATGTGGCCAGCCGAGCGCTCGGCGTGACGCCGTCGAAGCTGGTCCCGCTCATCGGGTATCTGCAATCGGCGACGCTGTTGCGTGCGACGGGACGAACCCGGCGCGACTCCGTGGAGCCGTTCCACGATCGTACCCGCCGCGCGGTGGTCGCGCGGTCGGGAGAGCGTAAACCGGATCTACACCGCAGGCTCGCGATCGCGCTCGAAGCGAGCGATGCCGAGACGCAGCCGATGCTCGTCGGCGTGCACTGGGAGCAGGCCGGCGAACCGGCGCGTGCCGCGGCGCTCTACGCGCGCGCTGGCGATCGCGCGAACGAGGCCTTCGCGTTCGAGCGGGCGGCGCGGCTCTACGAGCGATGCCTCGTGCTCGCACCGGAGATGTCGCCGCTCCGAGCCAAGCTCGGCGACGCGTACGCGAATGCCGGGCGGGGTCGCGAGGCCGCCGACGTCTACCTCGCACTCGCGAGCGAGTCAAAGATCGCCGCCGATGCGCTCGAGCTCGAGCAGAAGGCCGCGCACCAGCTGCTTCGCGGCGGCCACATCGACGACGGGATGGTCGTGCTCGAGCGCTTGCTCGCGTCCGTCGAGATCTCGCTGCCAAAGACACCGCGGCGCGCGCTCGGATCGCTGCTGTGGCGTCGTGCGCGCGTGCGGGTGCGCGGCACGCTGTTCAAGCCGCGCGATCCGAGCCAGCTGACGCGCGAGGAGCTCGCGAAGATCGACATCGTCTGGTCGGCGGCGTGCGGGCTGTCGATGACGGACTGGATCCGCGGTGCATCGTTTCAGGCGCTCAACTTGCTGCTCTCGCTGAACGCCGGCGAGACGGTGCGTGCGCGCCGCGCGCTCCTCCTCGAGGCGTGTCACGTCGCCGCCAGTGGTGGTGCGAGCGAGCGCGCCGAGCGACTCGTCGAGGCCGCGACCACCGGCAACGCGATCGATGATCCGTATCTGCATGGCTGGGTCGAGCTCGCCCGCGCGTATATCGCGTACTTCCGCGGCAGGTGGCGCGAGGCGTTCGAGGGCGCCGAGCGCGCCGACGTGCTGTTCAGCACCAACTGCACGAACGTCGTGTGGGAGCTCAACACGGTGCACGCGCTCAGTCACTGGGCGCAGGTCCAGCTGGGGTCGCTCAAGACCCTCGGTCAGATGTTACCGGCGCGGCTTCACGAGGCGCAGCTGCAGGGCAACCTGTACGCCGTCTGGGCGCTACCGGCGACGATCTCGGTGATCCACTGGATCGCGCGCGACGATGTCGCGGGTGGCCGTGCGGCCGTCGACCGGATCTCCGAGCGATGGTCGCTGCGCGGTTACCAGCTGCAGCACTGGAACGAGATGGCGTCGAACGCGCTCCTCGACATCTACGCTGGCGACGTCCGGGCCGCGCGGCAGCGACTCGAGGACGGCTGGGGGCCGATGTCGCGATCGCTGTTGACCAAGATCCAGGTCGTGCGATTCGAAGTGCACGAGCTGCACGCGCGAACGGCGCTCGCGGCCGCGCGCGCGAGCAGTGGCGCCGAGCGCGAGCAGTTCTTGCAGATCGCCGAGCAGCACACGGCCAAGATCGGTCGCGAAGACCTGGCGTGGATGGCGGCGATCACCACACTTCGGCGCGCCGGCATTCGCGACGCACGTCAGGACGCCGATGGCGCCGTGCGCGAGCTCCGTGCTGCGGTCGCCGCCTGTGATGCGACGGGGCTCGGGTTGCACGCCGCCGCGGCGCGGGTCCGGCTCGGCGGGGTGCTCGGTGGCGACGAAGGCAGTGCGCTGCGCGAGTCGGGGCTCGCGGCGCTGCGCGCCGAAGAGGTCAAGCAGCCCGAGGCGTTCGTCGACCTCTACGCGCCCTGATCAACCGCCGCGCAGGCCACGTGCGAACTGGCTCACCGGGTAGACCACCGAGCGAATGCCATTGCGAAACCCGGTCGGTACGACGCCGCGGCCGGTCCGGAACATCGAGATGTGGTGCGCTGGATCGTCCGCGGGCAGCCGCTCGGTCAAGCGAATCTCGACGAGCCGGCTGCGCACCGCACCACCCGGGCCCGGCGCCTCGCGCGCTTCGAGCACGAACTTCGCGCGGCCCGCGGTGATGTCGGCCTCGAGCCGCTCGGTGCGTGTCCCGGTCTTCGGCACGTGTGCGGCGGGATCGGGGATGGCGCGAAGCCAGATCACGCCGAGGCCGCGAACGCGCAATGGTGCAACCGAACCGTACTGGTTGGCGAGGTAGTCACTGACGTCGGTGGTCTTGCTTGCCTCTCTGGCCGTGATGAACGACTCGAACGTGGCGAGCGCGAGATCCTGATCGCTGCCGAACTTGATCGACATTCCGATGATGCTCGGCGTCGGCGAGTTCTCCGCTGACGTGGAGCTCGCGAACCGCACGCGCGCCGGGCCAACCAGCCGAGCTCCGACGACGTCATCGAGCGCGATGACCTCGGCGAGACAGACGGAGCCGCGCGGATGAAACGCACGCGCACCGCGAATCAGGCTCCGGAAGAAGATGTAGATGGAGACCACGAGTGCGAGCAGCGCACCCACCGCGAACATCAGGCTGAGGCCGACCGAGCGCGGGGTGGTCATGGATGCCGGGAGATGAAGCGCAGGGCGGCGATGCCCGGCAGGAAGAAGTACGCGCCGCCGACGAGCGTCGTGAACTGCGGCATCTCCTTGTACTTGCGGCGCACGGGCTCGGCAGGGCAGGTGAACTCGTTGTTCTGATTTTCGTGGCCACGCGGACGTCGTGCAGCGGAGATCGGATCGCCGTCCTTGTACAGCGAGTCGAAGTTCGCCGAGTGGATCCACGCGCGCTGCACGAACTCGAACTGACGGTTGATATCGCCGACGAGACAGATGAAGTGGAGGCCGCGGTGCTCGTCCTTCTCGTGCGCTCGCGCCGCGAGGATCTCCTTGGGATCCATCCTCTTCGAGATCGGATGGCCGAACGCGCGGCCACGCCGGATCATCTGGTGCTTGCGCACCATCAACTGCGAGGCCGCCGAGCCGCGCTCCTCGAAGGCAAGGACGTCCCGCGGGTTCGCGCGCCTGACGTGCGCACCGGGTGGGCAGCGCAGGCCGATCCGATCCGCCTCGTAGAGGAACTTGTTGTCGGTCGCATGAGCGACGCGGTCTGCGTCGGGTGACGTGACGAGTGGCGCACCACCGGGCCAGCGACCGACCATCTTGGCGCCGAGCGCGATCGCGCGCGCCGTTGGATCTGCTCCGGGTTCGCGCGAGCGCGTCGCGAGATAGTCCCAGAACGCGAGCACCTTCTGCGTCAGCTCGCGATGGACGAGGTAGGTGCCGTTGCGGCCCAGACTCCGCCGCTGTCCGTCGGGGGCGATGGGGAGGTGGTTTGCCGGATCATCGGACGGATCGACCGTGGGGCTTTCGGTGAACGCGCCGTAGTCGTTGCGATAGCCGAGGATGAACTCCCCCGCGGGGAAATCAGTGGTCCACGACTCTGCCTCCCGCTTTCGAGGCCGCTTCGGCGGAGGCATGCCGGCGATCTTCGGCATCGACAGGCCGTCTCGAAATCCGAAGTGCTCCTTCTGGCCGAACAACGTCGTGGTCGTCTTCTCGTGCAGGATGCGAAATCCGTCGGCGAGCGCCGTTCGCTCCTTATCGAGCTGGATGCCCAGGGCATCGTCGTCGTGCGCGTACACCATGAGGAGGACGTGGACGGGCTCGTCGCGCCGCCCCCAGAGCCACTCGCTCGAAGCGTTGTCGCCGCGGTCGCCCAGGGTCTCCGCGCGCACGTCATCGTCCATGCCCTCGAGGAACTCGCGCGAGAACGTCTCGAGGACGCGCCTGGGCACGCCGAGGCGCGCCAGGCCCGGTGCCGTGAACGCGACCTGGAGCGCGCAGCTCTCCGCGGGGTCGCGCGCGAGGTTGAGGCGACCGCACAGCTTCTGCAGATATTCGCGCGCGTGCGCTTCGTTGCGGACTTCGAGCAGCAGGAATTGCGCCGCGTGGAGCGACCCATGGCCGCGCACGACGAGGCCCTGGATGTCGTGAAGGTCGAGAGCTTCTTCGCTCACAGGAGATGCAGCCATTTCTGGGCGTCGTCCTCGGTGCAGTCCCCGAACAACCCTTCGCGGATCTTTCGATTGACCTTGATGTTGTCGATGCTGATGTCGCGATATGGGCCGTACCAGAACAAGGTCGGCAGCTGGTTCTCGCACAACGAGTGGAGGTACGCGTTGGGATCTGTGAGCGCGCCGCCGTGGATGATCCACTCGGTCTTCGGATAGCCGGTGCCGAACCCGAACGAGAGGTTGATGCGCATCGCACCGCCGCGCGTCTCGATGAAGTCGCGCACGTAGGCCTTACCTTCGTTCGTGTAGTTGGAGATGAACATCAAGCGGCGGCCGCGATCGGCCACGATCCATCGCGCCGTCGCGACGGTCGGGATGCTGATTCCGGTGTTGATGTACGGGATGCCGGGAACACCCTCCGCGACCCGCGCGATGATCCACAGCGACAGCCTCAAGAACATCGGGCGGAGGACGCCCTCCGGCTTGATCGGGCCACCGAGCGTGAATTCGTTGATGACGGGACGAGTCTGGGTGCTCGCCAACATGCGCGCGCGCTCGTCGGAGGGTCGGCCGGACACGTAGGCCTGGTGAGGCTCCGCGTCGCGAATCTCCGCGATCAGGATCACGATGAACACGAGGAACGCGGCGACCGCGATCCATCCGCACGCGACGATCACACCGAGCACCGTGCTGTGAACGAAGATCCGAGCGACGGTGCAGAGGAGCAGCGCCGCGACGACTCCTTCGACGACCAGCGAACGCCAGTAGAACGCGACCCAGGTGGCGAACGTCGGCTTGAACGGTTCCTGCGCCCACGCCAGGTCGGCGCGCGACTTCACGTAGGCCTGGATGTCGCGCCGGATGTCGCCGGGCTTGCCGCGCAGGTCGTCGCGCTCCTGCCGCTCGTCGAGATACGCCTGGATCGCATCCCGAAGCTCGCGGTGACGACGTACGCACTCGGGGCTGAGGTGCTGCATGCCGGAGTAGAAGGTGTCGCCGCAGCGGTTATCGAGGAGGAATTCTTCGAGGTCGTCGGTCGAGCAGCCCGCGGTGAAGCCCTCGCAGTGCTGCAGCACGTCGCGAAGCCCCTCGCCGAGAATGCGGACGACCTCGTTGACGTGCGTTCGGGCGGGGCCGCAGAAGCTGGTCGCGAACAGCAGGGTCGCGGGAAGCACCTCGTCGCAGTACTTCTGCACGGGGATGACGGTGATCGTCGCGAAGTGCGTCGTCATCGACTCCGCGAACGGCAGCCGCGTCTGCTCCGCATGAAGCTTCGCGAGCAGCTCGCTGGCTGCCGCCACGCTGTCTGGCTTGAGCGGGACGAGCACCGTCAATCCCGCGTTGAGTTTGTGCATCCCCACCCTCCGCGGACGCACGATAACGCGACCGCCGGTTCCCGGTGTAGGGTCTTGGCGTGGACTTCGTCGTAGCGAACGGACTTCGGTTCGCCTATCTGTCCGAAGGCAGCGGTCCCCTCGTGCTGCTGCTGCACGGGTTCCCCGATACGGCGCACACGTGGGATCGCGTGATGGGGGAGATCGCCCGCGCGGGGTTTCGCGCCGTCGCGCCGTTCATGCGCGGCTACCATCCGACCGCGATCCCAGCGGACGGCGACTACGACGGCGATACGCTGGGCCGCGACGTCCTCGCTTTGATCGAGGCGCTCGGCGAGAACCAGGCGATCGTCGTCGGGCACGATTGGGGCGCGCTCGCGGCTTACACCGCGGCGTCCCTCGGACCCGAGCGCGTGAGGATGCTGATCACGGTCGGTGTTCCGCACCCGGGGGCGGTCCTGCCAACGCTCAAGATGTTGTGGTCGGTGCGCCACTTTCTCGTGTTGCGGGGCAAGCGCGGCGCGGAGAAGGTCCGAGCGAACAACCACGCGTATGTCGATCACCTGGTGCGGCGGTGGTCACCGGCGTGGCGAGACATTCCGGCCGAGGAGACAGCGCGCGTCAAGCAGGCGTTCGCCGAGCCCGGCGTGGTCGAAGCGGCGTGCGGCTACTACGCCGCGCTGAAGCCGCGTGTCCCCGCGTCCTTGCGTGCCCAGATCAACGTTCCCGCGGTCGCGTTCGCCGGGCTCCACGACAACATCTCGGCGCGCGCGTACGAGCGGGCGCGGCGTCGGTTCGCCGCGTCCTACGAGGTCGTGCACGTTCCGGGTGGGCACTTCATGCACCGCGAACATCCCACCGAGTTCATCGCCGAGCTCCTCCGGTTGCTCCGCGCCGCGTGAGGTGGCGAAAGCCGGCAGCGCCCTGCAAGTTTGTGAACGTGGCGTGGGTTGGAGGAGCGGGCGTGGTACTCGAGCTCATGCGACCTGCACTCGTGACGATGCTGCTCCTCGGGGCGTGCGGCGACAGCGGGAAGCCGGCCGCCCCGGATGCGAAGCTGCTGATCGATGGGCCGGTGGCGAGCGATGCGCCGATGATCGACGCAAGCGCGATCGATGCCCCGATGGTCGATGCCCCGACGCTCGATGCGATGGTGGATGCCGCACCGCCATCGATGGAGGCGATGACCGCCTGCATGCACGCGTGCGACGCGATCGCCACGTGCGAGGGCGTGGCGCCGAGCAGCGTGTGCTACTCGGAGTGCGGGGCCGACCTCGGTGACTGCACGATGCAGCAGGTGATGGACGTCGATACGTGCAGTCAGGCAGCCTGCGCCTCGGTCGTGATGTGCCTCCAGGCGATCGCGTGCGTGCAGGGCTGAGCGGTCAGGCCAGATCGTAGCGATCGAGGTTCATCACCTTGTTCCAGGCCGCCACGAAGTCCCGCACGAACACCGGCTGCGAGTCGCTGGAGGCGTAGACCTCCGCAAGAGCGCGGAGCTGAGAGCTCGAGCCGAAGACGAGATCGACGACGGTGCCCGTCCACTTGAGCTGGCCCGTTGCACGATCGCGACCCTCTAGCACGCTGTCGTCGCCGGCGGACCTCGCCCACTTCGTGCCCATGTCGAGGAGGTTGACGAAGAAGTCGTTCGTCAGCGTTCCGGGTCGCTTCGTGAACACGCCGTGCTCGGTCTGCCCAGCGTTGGCTCCCAGGGCGCGCAGGCCGCCGACCAGGACCGTCATCTCCGGCGCGGTCAGTGTCAGGAGGTTCGCCCGGTCTACGAGCAACTCGGCCGCCGAGCCCTCGAGTCCCTTTTGCAGGTAGTTGCGGAATCCGTCGGCGACCGGCTCGAGCACGGCGAACGAGTGCACGTCGGTCTGCTCGAGGGTGGCGTCCATGCGGCCCGGTGAGAACGGAACCGTGACGTCGTGGCCGGCTTTCTTGGCGGCGTCCTCGACGGCAGCGCAGCCGCCGAGGACGATCAGGTCGGCGAGCGAGACCGGCTTGCCGAAGTCCTTCTGGATCGCCGTCAGCTTGCCGAGGACCTTCGCCAGGATGGCCGGCTGGTTGACCTCCCAGTCCTTCTGCGGCGCGAGGCGAATGCGCGCACCGTTGGCGCCACCGCGCTTGTCGCTACCGCGGAACGTCGAGGCGGATGCCCACGCCGTACCGACGAGCTCGGAAGTCGATAGACCCGATGCGAGGATCTTCGCCTTCAGCGCGGCGATGTCCTGCTCGCCGATCAGCGCGTGATCCAGCGCCGGAATCGGGTCCTGCCACAGCAACGTCTCCGCGGGAACCAGCTTGCCGAGGTAGCGCGCGCGCGGCCCCATGTCGCGGTGGGTCAGCTTGTACCAGGCGCGGGAGAACGCATCGGCGAACTCCTGCGGGTTCTCGTGGAAGCGCTTCGAGATCTTGGCGTAGGCCGGGTCGACCTTCAGCGCCAGGTCGGTGGTGAGCATCATCGGTGCGTGCCGCTTCGTCGGATCATGCGCATCGGGCACCGTGCCCGCGGCAGCTCCGCCCTTGGGCGTCCACTGCTGCGCGCCGGCGGGGCTCTTGGTGAGCTCCCAGTCGTAGTTGAAGAGGTTGTCGAAGAAGTTGTTGTCCCACTTCGTCGGGTTCATGGTCCAAGCGCCTTCGAGCCCGCTCGTGATCGCGTGGACGCCGTGACCGTCGCCGTGCGTGTTGGCCCAGCCGAAACCCTGCTCGGTGATGTCGGCGCCCTCGGGCTCGCGACCGACATGCTTGCCTGCATCGGCAGCGCCGTGCGCTTTGCCGAACGTGTGACCGCCGGCGATCAGGGCGACGGTCTCCTCGTCGTTCATCGCCATGCGCGCGAACGTCTCGCGGATATCGCGCGCCGCGGCGGCGGGATCCGGCTTCCCGTTGGGCCCTTCGGGATTGACGTAGATGAGACCCATCTGCACGGCCCCGAGAGGATTCGCGAGCTGGCGGTCGCCGCTGTAGCGCTCGTCGCCAAGCCACTTGCTCTCCGGGCCCCAGTAGATGTCGTCCTCCGGCTCCCAGATGTCCTTGCGCCCACCGGCGAAGCCGAAGGTTTGAAACCCCATCGACTCGAGCGCGACGTTCCCGGCGAGGATCATCAGATCTGCCCACGACAGCTTCTGGCCGTACTTCTGCTTCACCGGCCAGAGCAGCCGGCGCGCCTTGTCGAGGTTGCCGTTATCGGGCCAGCTGTTGAGCGGTCCGAAGCGCTGCGATCCGTTGCCACCGCCACCGCGACCGTCGGCGATGCGATACGTGCCGGCGCTATGCCACGCCATGCGGATGAAGAACGGTCCGTAGTGGCCGTAGTCGGCGGGCCACCAGTCGCAGGACGTGGTCATCACGGCGTGAAGGTCCTTGACCACGGCATCGAGGTCCAGGCTCTTGAACGCCGCGGTGTAGTTGAAGTCCTTGCCCATCGGGTTCGAGAGGGGGGAGTGCTGGTGCAGGATCCTCAGGTTGAGTTGATCGGGCCACCAGCTCGCGTTTGACGTGGATCCCGCAGCGGTGTGCTTGCGAGCGCCGTGGGGGACCGGGCACTTCGATTCGGTAGTCATGGACGCATCATCCGCGATGGGCGGTGATAAGCACAGGTGTCTATTACGATAGCTCTGATAGGCAAAGGCTATCATCAGGACCGTCGCGCGCGGTGTGGCGACATCGCGCACGATGAACGTCCATGTCTGCGGATCTTCGAAGCCCTCGCTTGGCTGAGTGCTTGCAGTCCAGTTGCGTCATGAGCAACCTCAAAGACAAGATCGACAACGCGGCCGACAAGGCCAAGGACATCGCGGACAAGGCCGGCGCGCGCATCGAGCAGGGCGCCGACAAGGCCGCCGACAAGACCCACGACGTCGCCGACAAGGTGAAGGACGTCGGCAAGGACCTGGGCAAGAAGATCGGCGGCTGATCCTCCTGCGCTCGACCGAGGATGCGCGCCGCGCGAGCGAGCGCGCTTCTCTACGTTTCGGCGCACGGGCTAGCGTATGATGCGCGCATGAAACACGCGGGGATGCTATTTGTCCTCTTGCTCGCGGCGTGCGGCAACGATGCGCCGGTCAAGCCGGACGCACTGGTGCTGATCGACGCGGCACCCGATGCGGCCCCTGACGCTCCTTCGTGCGCAGCGCCGATGAAGATGTGCGGCAACAGTTGCCTCGCGGTTGCGACCGACGAGGCCAACTGCGGCAACTGCGGCGTCCAGTGCAAGGGTGGCGAGGCCTGCGACGGAGCGTGCGCATGCGCGCCTCCATTCATCCCCGCGACCGTCGCGCCCGGTGGCTTCGATCAATTCCAGGCCATGGGCGGCGCGCAGATCGCGATCGGCCCCGTGTTCGACGCGGCGGGCATCCACCCGATCGTCATCGGCTACTCGGCGGCGACGCCGCTCGGGACCGACATCGACCTGTCGACGGTCACCGTCGGCACCTTGCCGTTTGTCGCCGCGGGGTATCGCGTCGACACCATGACGTTCACCACCGACGCCGCGTTCGTGGCCACGGCGGGAACGCTGCGGCTGACGAGCGCCTGCGCGACGGATGTCGCGGGCACGCTGACCGACGCGACGTTTCGCGGTGTGACCGGCGGGCTGATGAATCCGATGGTCGATCCGAACGGCTGCATGTTCACCGGCATCACGATGACGTTCCATATCTCGACGAGTCCCTGTCCCTGACCGATCCACTGGCGTTCTCGACGCTCTCCCTCGCGCCCCCGTGGCTCGAGAACCTGACGCAGCTCGGGTACCGCGAGATGACGCCGATCCAGGCGTTGTCGCTGCCGGCGATGCTCGGCGGCCGCGATGTCCTCGGGCAGGCCGCGACTGGTACCGGCAAGACGGCTGCATTCGGCCTCGCGCTGCTCGCGCGGATCACGCCGCGGAGCCCGAAGCCGGGGGCGCTCGTGTTGTGCCCAACCCGCGAGCTCGCCGCCCAGGTCGCCGAGGAGCTGCGCCGCCTCGCGCGGCCGCTGCCGCACACGCGCGTGCTCACGCTCAGCGGAGGTAGCTCGATCCAGCGTGAGCGGGCGTCGCTCGAACACGGTGTCGATGTCATCGTCGGGACGCCGGGCCGGGTTGCCGATCACATCCAACGCGAGCGCCTCGACCTCTCGGGTATCCGCACGCTCGTCCTCGACGAAGCGGATCGCATGCTGGAGATGGGGTTCGTCGAGACGGTGGGCGCGATCGCCCGCGCGGTTCCGGCCGAGCACCAGACGCTGCTGTTCTCGGCGACGTTTCCCGATGCGGTGCGCGCCCTCAGCACCACCTACCAGCGCGATGCGCTCCACGTGGAAGTGCCCGCCGAGGACGTGACGTCGAAGATCACGCAGCTCCTCTACGATGTGCCGCGCACCGAGCGCATCCCCGCGCTGATCCGGATTCTCGGCCACCACCGCCCGGACTCCGCGATCATCTTCTGCAATCACCGCGAGACCTGCGACGAGGTCGCCGCCGCGCTCGCGAAGTCGGGGTTCGCGGCGGTCGCGCTCCACGGGGGAATGGAGCAGCACGACCGCAATACGGTGCTGCTGCTTCTCCGCAACGGTAGCCTGCGCGTGGTGGTCGCCACCGATGTCGCGGCGCGCGGCCTCGATATCGACGATCTCGGCGCGGTGATCAACTACGACCTTCCGCGCGAGCCCGACGTGTTCGTGCACCGGATCGGCCGCACGGCTCGTGCGGGGCGCACCGGCGTCGCGATCAGCCTCGCGCATCCATCGGACGGCCGCATCCTCGACGAGCTGCGACAGGGACCGCTCGCCGGCGTCGCGATGTCGCGGATTCCGTCGGCCGAGGCGCAGCTGCCACCACCGCCGGCCATGGTGACGATCGCGATCCAGGGCGGTCGCCACGATCGGCTACGCCCGGGAGACATCGTCGGTGCGCTGACCACGGGCGTGGGAATCGCCGGCGCGGACATCGGCCAGATCGCCGTCAACGATCGGATCAGCTTCGTCGCGGTGGTCGCTTCGGTCGCCGGGCGCGCCCTCGAGGGGCTGGGCGCCGGGCGGATCAAGAACAAGCGATTCCGCAGCTATCTGGTCAAGCCACCGACC
>JBBRBG010000151.1:0-22020 GCA_038206055.1 Haliangiales bacterium | reverse complement strand
TCCTCGTGTGCGCGGCTGGCACCGGCACGTTCACGCCGATCGCGCGCGCGACCGTCGCCGAGCTCCGCGAGATGCTCGAGGTCCACGTCGTCGGCACGCTCGTGTGCGTGCGCGAGGCGCTGCGCCGGATGCAGCCGCGCCGCAAGGGCCACATCGTGATCATCGGCTCGCATGCCGCGCACCACGCGTTCACGGACTGCGCGGGCTACACCGCCGCGAAGGCGGGGCAGCTCGGGCTCGCGCGCGTGCTCGCCGCGGAAGCGCGCCCGTACGACATCCGCGTCACGACGCTGCTGCCCGGCGCGACCGATACGCCGATCTGGGATGACCGGCCGGGCTTCGATCGCAGCAAGATGATGAAGCCCGAGGACGTCGCGAGCTTTCTGATCGCGATCGTCGTGCGCCCGGGCATCTCCGTCGAGGAGGTCATCCTGACGCCGCCGGCGGGGATCCTTTAGAGACGACCTCGCGACCATGCGGTCCTGCCTGACAGCAGGATCGAACGCGCCGATCATCAACCTGTTCTGGTTGCCCCCACGGCGGATCGGGTTGTCCCCATCTTCGGGTCCTCCGGCGAGGCGGTTAGGTTCGCGCTGCGATCACGATCACGCTAAGCTGAACACAGGTATGAACGCCGATCTCGTCCAGCAGGTGCTCGCCGCACTCGAACGAGAACGCGTCGAGTACGTCGTGTTCGGCGCCGTTGCCCTCGCGCTTCACGGTCTACCGCGCGCGACGGAGGATCTAGACCTGTTCGTCGCTCCGGATCGCGACAACATCGAGAGGCTCAAGGCCGCGCTGCGCTCGGTGTTTCACGATCCGCACATCGACGAGATCTCCGCCGACGACTTACTCGGCGAGTATCCAGCCGTGCAATATGGGCCTCCCGACGGCCCGTTCCACATCGACATCCTCACCCGGCTCGGAGAATCGTTCGACTTCGCGAGCCTGACTTCGGAGCGCGTCGATTTCGGTGGGGTTTCGGTGTCGGTCGTCACGCCCGAGACGTTGTTTCGAATGAAGCGCGGAACCGTACGCCCTAAAGATCATGTCGATGCGGAGCGGATCGCGCGTCGCTTCGGGATCAAGGCGGAGTGATGCCGATCAGGAAGTTCCGTGATGTCTCGGAGATCGAAGAGCCCGTATACGAGGCCGGCTCGCAGCGGCTATTCGATGTGATCCGGCACGTCTGGGAGCTGTCCGATCGCATCTGTCCTCTGCGTTTCCCCGCGGGAGTGTTCAAGCATCGATCGGTCGAGGATGCCGACCTGCTCCGGGAGCAGTGGGAAGATGCCAACTTTCGCGCCCATCGCGAACGTATGCTCAGAAATCGTCCAGGAATTTGAAGAGCTCCGTGTGGGCGCGGTCGTTCGCAGGCCGGCCGACACCTGAAAGCCTAGCACGCGCAAATAACTCGCGCGACGGGATGCCCGGATGGGATCGTCGGGCGTGGACTGGGATCAAGCGATCGCGGCATTTGAGCGGTACCTCGCGATCGAGCGGAACTACTCGCCCCGCACGGTCGAGGTCTACCTCCGCGACGTTGCCGCGCTCCGCACGCACCTGCGCGAAAAGCGCGGCAAAGACGCTCCGCTCGCGCGCCTCTCGGCGATCGACGTGCGCAGTCAGCTCGCCGCGCTGTTCGGCGAGAACGGACCGGCGACCATCGGCCGCAAGCTGTCGAGCGTTCGCGCGTTTGCGCGGTTCCTCGTCAAGCGCGGCGTGCTCACGGGCAATCCAGCGGCGGCGATCCGCGGGCCGAAGAAGCCGAAGAGCCTGCCGCGCGCTCTCGACGTCGACGATGCGAAGCGCCTGATGGAGGCGCCGCTCGCGACGGGACGCAAGACGGCCCGCGCGCTCTCGGCGACGGAGGAAGCACGGCACGGCCTGCTGCGCCTGCGCGATGCCGCGATGCTCGAGCTCTTGTACGGCACGGGGCTGCGCGTCTCGGAGGCGTGCGCGCTCGACCTCGGCGACATCGATCGCGATCGCTATGCCACCCCGATGGTGATGGTGCGGCACGGCAAGGGGGACAAGCAGCGCCAGGTGCCGCTGGGCAAGCTCGCCGACGACGCGATGCTCGCGTACCTGCCGGCGCGCAAGGGCCTCGCGGCGACCGGCGCCGCGCTATTCGTCAACGCCGCGGGGCACCGGCTGACGCCGCGCTCGGTGCAGCGCATGGTCAAGCAGTGGACGATCGCCGGTGGTGTGCACGCGAACGCCACGCCGCACGGGTTGCGCCACTCGTTCGCCACGCATCTGCTCGACGCCGACGCCGACCTCCGCTCGATCCAGGAGCTCCTCGGTCACGCGAGCCTCGCCTCGACGCAGATCTACACGAAGGTGTCGCTCGACCACCTGATGAAGGTCTACGACGACGCGCACCCGCGCGCGAAGCTGGCCACGCCGACCGCGGTTCCCGTGCTACGAACCAGGTCGTGAAAACGCACTCCACGACGATCCTCTCGGTCCGGCGCGGAAACATGGTCGTCGTCGCCGGCGACGGCCAGGTCACCCTCGGAAACACGATCGTGAAGGGCGGCGCGCGCAAGGTCCGGAAGCTCGGCGAGGGCAGGGCGATCGGTGGATTCGCGGGGTCGGCGGCGGATGGCATGTCGCTGTTCGAGCGGCTCGACGAGAAGCTCCGCGAGCAGCGCAGCCCGCTGCGCCGCGCGGCCGTGGAGCTGGCGAAGGAGTGGCGCACGGACCGCGCCCTGCGCCGGCTCGAGGCGATGCTGGTCGTCGCCGATGCCGAGTCCACGTTCATCCTCTCCGGCTCCGGCGACGTCATCGAGCCCGACGACGGCGTGTGCGCGATCGGCTCGGGCGGCACGTACGCGCTCGCGGCGGCGAAGGCGCTCGCGCTGCACACGCAGCTCACCGCGAGGGAGATCACGGAGACCGCGATGAAGATCGCCGCGGATAT
This sequence comes from Haliangiales bacterium, assembly GCA_038206055.1. Lineage (GTDB taxonomy): Bacteria > Myxococcota_A > Polyangia > Haliangiales > Haliangiaceae > JABFXX01. Next base: position 19,094 of record JBBRBG010000151.1, on the reverse strand, counting down.
CTGCATCTACACGAACACGAACCTCACGTTCGAGGAGCTGGCGTCGTGAGCTCCCCGCAGTTGCCCGAGGGCGAGCTGACTCCCGCGAAGATCGTCGAGGAGCTCGATCGCTACGTGGTCGGCCAGCGCGATGCAAAGCGCGCCGTCGCGGTGGCGCTGCGCAACCGGTGGCGCCGCCAGCAGGTCGAGGGCGATCTGCGCGACGAGATCGCGCCGAAGAACATCATCATGATCGGCCCGACCGGCGTGGGAAAGACCGAGATCGCGCGCCGGCTCGCTCGCCTCGCGCGCGCGCCGTTCCTCAAGGTCGAGGCGAGCAAGTTCACCGAGGTCGGCTACGTCGGGCGCGATGTCGACTCGATCGTCCGCGATCTGGTCGAGGTCGCGGTCAAGCTCGTGCGCGACGAGGAGGCCGGCAAGGTCCGCCCGCGTGCGACGGAAGCCGCCGAGGAGCGCCTGCTGGACCTGCTCCTGCCACGCACGGGCCGCGGCTTCGCCGAGCGTCCGGGCGAGACCCCGGGCGTGACCAGCGGCGATGCCACGCGGGAGAAGCTGCGCGTGATGCTGCGCGATGGCCGGCTCGACGATCGCGAGGTCGAGGTCGAGCTGACCGATGACTCGAATCCGATCATGTCGGTGCTCGGCGGCCAGCCCGGCATCGACGAGAGCGCGATGAGCGGCCTCAAGGACATGTTCGGTGCGCTCGGTCGCAAGACGAAGCGACAGAAGCTCAAGGTCCCGCAGGCATGGCGCGCGCTGACCGAGCAGGAGGTCGACAAGCTGATCGATCACGACGCCGCCACGCGCGAGGCCGTGAGCCGCGCCGAGAACGCAGGCATCGTGTTCATCGACGAGATCGACAAGATCGCCACGAGTCGCGAGCGCGCGGGCGCCGATGTCTCGCGCGAAGGCGTGCAGCGCGATCTGCTGCCGATCGTCGAAGGCTCGACGGTGACCACGAAGTACGGGCCGGTGAAGACCGACCACGTGCTGTTCATCGCGGCCGGTGCGTTTCACATGAGCAAGCCGAGCGATCTGATCCCCGAGATGCAGGGCCGGTTTCCGATCCGCGTCGAGCTGCAGCCGCTGCTCGCCGAGGACTTCGTGCGGATCCTGACCGAGCCGCAGAATGCGTTGACCCGGCAGTACGCCGCCTTGCTCCAGACCGAGGGCGTGACGATCGAGTGGACGCCCGAGGCCGTCAAGGAGCTCGCGGAGATCGCCGCCGACGTCAACCGTCGCACGAACGACATCGGCGCGCGCCGCCTCCACACGGTGCTCGAGCGCCTGCTCGACGATCTGCTCTACAACGCGCCCGATATCGGCGTGCAGACGATTCCGATCACGCCGGCGTACGTGCGCGAGCGGCTCGGTGCCCTCGTCGCGGACGAGGACCTGACGCGCTACATCCTGTAGCGAATGCCTGCGAGGTGGTAAACACCGGGAATGACGCAGGCAGAGCTCCTCGCCCTCGCTGATCAGGTCTTCATCAAGAACTATCGCCAGCAGCCGATCGTGCTCGAGCGCGGCAAGGGCTGCGAGGTCTGGGACAAGGCCGGCGCGCGCTACCTCGACATGACCGCGGGCATCGCGGTGTGCGGCCTCGGCCACGCGCACCCGGCGTTCACCGCGCGCGTCACCGAGCAGCTCGGGCGCCTCGTCCACGTCTCGAACCTCTACTGGAACGAGCAGCAGATCCTCGCCGCCAAGGCGATCGTCGATCGCTCGTTCGCGGATCGCGTGTTCTTCTGCAACTCGGGCGGTGAGGCGAACGAGGGTGCGCTCAAGCTCGCGCGGCGCTACCAGGCGGTCGTCGCGAACGCGCCCGAGCGCACCACGATCGTGTCCACGAACGGCAGCTTTCACGGCCGCTCGTTCGCCACGGTCGCGATCACGGGGCAGCCGAAGTACCGCGAGGGCTTCGGGCCGCTCGTCGGTCCCGTCGAGTTCATCAACTACGGCGACCTCGCCGCGGCGGAAGCGGCCCTCGGCGGCAAGACCGCGTGCTGCATCATCGTCGAGCCGATCCAGGCCGAGGGCGGCATCGTGGTTGCGCCGCCCGGTTACCTCGCGGGCCTGCGCAAGCTGTGCGATGCGACCGGCACGATCCTGATCTTCGACGAGGTGCAGACCGGCGTTGGAAGAACCGGCAAGTGGTTCGGGCATCAGCACGACGACGTGGCACCCGATGTGATGACGCTCGCGAAGGGCCTCGGTGGCGGCGTCCCGATCGGCGCCGTTGCGTGCAGCGAGAAGGCCGCGGCGGGCCTCGCGGCGGCGCCCGGCGGAGCGGTGCCCCACGCGTCCACGTTCGGTGGCAACCCGCTCGCGTGCGCCGCGGCGAACGCCGTGTTCGACATCATCGACCAGGACAAGCTGCTCGCGCAGGTCGGCGACTCCGGCGAGTACCTCCACGGTAAGCTCGCCGCGCTCGCGACCGAGTTCCCGGGCCACGTGCTCGATGCGCGCGGCCGAGGCCTGCTCCGCGGCATCGCGGTCTCGGGACTGCCCGCGCAGATCACGGGCAAGTGCCGCGAGCGCGGTCTCTTGCTCTCGGTGGCCGGCGCCAACGTGGTGCGGTTCGCTCCGCCGTACGTCGTCGAACGCGCGCAGCTCGACGAAGCCGTTGGCATCCTCCGCGCCGTGCTCGCCGACGGGGTGGGGAAATAATGCCGCGCGGGTTTCTGACGTTGGCGGATATTCCCGTCGCCGAGTGGCCGGCGGTGTGGGACCGCACGCGCGCACTCGAGACGAACCGGATCGCGAAGACGTTCGCCGACAAGACCATCGCGCTCGTGTTCGAGAAGAACTCGACCCGCACGCGGGTGTCGTTCGAGGTCGCCGCCTACGAGCTCGGCGGTCACGCCGTGGTGTTGACCAGCGACGGCAGCCAGATCGCGCGCGGCGAGCCCGCCGAGGACACGGCGCGCGTGCTCGCGAGCTATTGCTCGGCCATCATGATCCGCACGTTCGGGCAGGATCGCGTTGCCGCCTTCGCGCGCGCCTCGAGCGTGCCCGTGATCAACGGCCTCTCCGACCAGCACCACCCGTGTCAGGTCGCGACGGATCTCTACACGGTGCGCGAGCATTTCGGCCGGATCGATGGCCTGCGCTACGCGTGGATCGGCGATGGCAACAACATGGCGAACTCGTGGATCGAGGCCGCGGGCATGTTCGGGCTCGACTTGCGGCTCGCGTGCCCCGAGGGCTACGCGCCGCATCCCGACTTCGTGAACACGGCGCGCGCGGCGCAGGCGGCGCTCGGCAAGGGCTCGATCCTGATCACCACCGACCCGCGCGAGGCCGCGATGGGTGCGCACGTCCTCAACACCGACGTCTGGGTCTCGATGGGCCAGACCGACGAAACGAAGCGCCGCGACGCGTTCAAGGGCTACTGCATCGACCCCGCGATTTTGTCGATCGCCGCGCGCGATGCGATCGTCCTGCACTGCCTGCCGGCGCACCGCGGCGAGGAGATCACGGGCGACGTGCTCGACGGCCCGCAGTCGCTCGCGTGGAAGCAGGCGGAGAATCGGCTCCACGTCGCGAAGGCGATCCTCGAATACGTCATGCGATGAACGGTGGTAGGCTGAAACCGTGAGCACGGTACCGGCCGATATTGCCGGGATTGGAGCGACGTCCCTGAAGCTCAGGGTCAGTCCTGGCTTCGATCCGCTGAAGGCGGCGGTGGGACCCGACGAGTACTTCCTCCTCTCGCGTATCGACGGAAATCTCTCCATCCGCGAGGTGTTGCTCAACTCCGGGCTGCCCATCGAGCGCGGCATGGCGATCGTCACCCGGCTCCGCTCGATCGGCGCGCTGCTCCTCCCCGGCGAGTCCGCGGCCCCCGCACCGGGCTCGGTGCCGGCCGCGCCCGCCGGCACGCGTCCCCCGCCGCGCACGGCAGCCGGCAGCGCGCGCCACAAGGACGCGCTCGCACATGACCTGCACCTCGCGAACCCCACGCCCGAGGAGCTGACCGCGCTCAGCGAGCCCGCCGAGCTCGACGACGGCGAGCGCCGCCTGATCCTCACGCTCGAGCGCCTGCTGGAGAAGCAGGATCCCTACATGCTGCTCGGCGTCTCGCAGGGCGCGGACGCGAGGACGCTCAAGCGTGCCTACTTCCTCCTCTCGAAGGAGATCCATCCCGACCGCTACTACGGCAAGAAGCTCGGCAGCTTCGCCACCCGGATGTCCCACGTGTTCGAGGAGACGAGCCGCGCCTATGCGCGCCTGACCACCGTCGACAAGTCCCGTGGCAGCTCGACCACCACGGCGACTCACACGAACGAGCAGCCACAGACCCCGCAGGAGTATGCGTCGGAGCTGTACGAACGTGCGTGTCAGCTCGAGGTCGGCGGCGACGCCTTGGGGGCGATGAAGCTGTTCGCCGCGTGCGTGCGGATGGACCCACAGATCAAGTTCCTGCGCCGCGCCACGAGCTGCGCGCTCGCCGCCGGCCAGCCGCGGTCGGCGGTCGAGTACGCCAAGAAGGCGAACTCGATGGCGCCAAATGACGTGTCCTCCGCGCGGCTCCTGGCCTCCGCGTTCCGGCACGCGGGCAAGCTCTCGGATGCCGAGGAAGTCCTCTTGATGGCGATGGCCATGAAGAACGAGAACGACATCCTGCAGGTGGAGCTGAAAAACGACCTCGCCGAGGTCCGGCGGCTCCTCGCAGCCCCCGAATAGGCCGGGACGGGGGAGCAGACCTACCCCAATAAATCCGCCCGATCACTGGCGAATTGCTCGGGTTTGGCGGGAAAATAGCCCGCCATGGCTAGTGACAAGGTGATCGGCATTGACCTCGGCACGACCAACTCGTGCGTGGCGATTGTCGAGGATGGAACCCCGTCCGTGATCCCGAACCGGGGTGGTTACAAGACCACTCCATCGATGGTCGCGATCGCGGAGAACGGGAAGCGACTTGTCGGCCACATCGCCAAGCGTCAGGCGATCACGAACGCCGAGAACACGGTGTACGCGGCGAAGCGGTTGATCGGCCGCAAGTGGGGGTCGGCCGCAGTCCGGAGCTCGCTCGAGATCATGCCGTACCGGATCGTGGAGGGACCGCACGACGACGTGCGCATCATGCTCCGCGACCAGGTGTTCTCGGTCCCCGAGGTCAGCGCGTACATCCTGCAGGAGATGAAGCTGATCTCCGAGGAGTACCTCGGCGAGGAAGTGCAGAAGGCCGTGGTCACGGTGCCCGCGTACTTCAACGATGGTCAGCGCCAGGCGACCAAGGACGCCGGCCGGATCGCCGGCCTCGACGTCATCCGCATCATCAACGAGCCCACGGCCGCCGCGCTGGCATACGGCTTCGGCCGCAACATCGAGCGCAAGGTCGCGGTCTACGACCTCGGCGGTGGCACGTTCGATATCTCGATCCTCGAGATCGGCAACGGCGTGTTCGAGGTCATCTCGACGGCGGGCGACACGTTCCTCGGCGGTGAGGACTTCGATCGCCGGATCATCGACTGGCTCGTGTTCGGCTTCGAGAAGCAGCACGGCATCGACCTCCGCAAGGACAAGATGGCGCTGCAGCGGCTCAAGGACGTCGCCGAGAAGGCGAAGTGCGAGCTGTCGAGCGTCAAGGAGACCGAGATCAACCTGCCGTTCATCATCTCCACGGGGCGCAACGAAGCGCTGCACCTGCAGACCATGCTGACGCGCGACAAGCTCGAGGAGCTGACGAGCGACTTGATCGACCGCACGGTCGAGATCTGCGCGCGGACCCTCGAGGAAGCGGAGATCCAGAAGTCGCAGATCGAGGACGTGATCCTCGTCGGCGGCATGACCCGCATGCCGCGCGTTCAGTCGGCCGTCGCGGAGTTCTTTGGCCTCGAGCCGTGCAAGGGCGTTCACCCCGACGAGGTCGTGGCGCTTGGCGCCGCCATCCAGGGCGCCGCACTCACCGACGAGAAGAGCGACATCTTGTTGCTGGATGTGACGCCGCACTCGCTCGGCATCATGATCGTCGGCGGGTACTTCCATAAGCTGATCGAGCAGAACACCACGGTGCCCACGAGCGAGCAGCACGTGTTCACCACGGTGAAGGACAACCAGACCTCCGTGAAGATCCTCGTCCTCCAGGGTGAGAGCGATCGCGCCGAGGAGAACGAGCTGCTCGGCGAGTTCGTGCTGACAGGTCTGCGCCGCGCGCCGCGTGGCGAGGTCGAGATCGAGGTGATGTTCCACATCTCTGCCGATGGCATCGTGTCCGTCAAGGCACGCGACCTCGAGACCGGTCTCGAGCAGTCGATCACGGTGACCGCGACCTCGGGTCTCACCGAGGACGAGATCAAGAAGATGGTCGAGGCGAACAAGGACTACATGGTCGAGGTTCGCTCGGGCCAGGAGTTCGACAAGGCTCGCCACGCCGCGGAGAAAGCGCTCGAGGAGATCGAGGGCCTGTTCCCCCAGGTCACCGACATCATCGCCGGCTCTGACTTCGGGCAGGATGCCGTGAAGAAGGCGCGCGCCGTCGTGGAGCGCACGCGCCAGGCGATCGCAGCGAAGGATCTCACCACCCTCACGGAGGCGACCGAGGCTCTCAACCGCACGCTGAACATGTTCCGCGGAGTGGTTTCCAAGACACGTGGATGAGACATGCCTGATCTGACGGAGCTAGACCGTCTCATCGAGGAAGGTCTGACGCTGTACGGGCAGGGCGATCTCGATGCGGCGCTCCTCGTCTGGGAGCAGGCGCTCTCGGTCGATCCGGACAATGCCCAGGCAAATAGCTACGTCGACTACGTGCGCATGAACTACGAGATGCTCACGACGGATGCGGGCAACGAGGAGTCCGCGCCGTTCGGCATCGCCGAGGAAGAACCCGAGTACCAGATCGAGATCCTGCCGGGCGAGCTGAAGGCCACGCCGGGCGCGCCGATGTACATGGACCCCCAGGACGAGGGCTGGTTCATGGAGGCCGAGCCCGAGCGCGCCGGCATGCAGCCGCAGGGGCGTCCGTCGGAGGAGACCATCGACAAGATGATCGATCCGGAGCCGCAGCCGCTGATGCTCGAGCTCGAGGCCGACGAGCCGCCGCTTCCGGAGCCGCCGCCGCCACTGAACTTCGAGGACCCCACGCGCGAATACGAGCCGCGGATGGTCCAGATCCTCCGCCCGCCGACGGCAGAGCCGCTGCCGAAAGCGAAGGGCAGCGATAACCCCGCGATCAATGATCTGTTCTCGCAGGAGAACGTGACGGCGGAGTTTAACCCCGAGGGCACGCCGGGGTTTGGCAGCCCCGATGACGTCAAGAGCTTTGCGACACAGGTCACCGATGTGAAGAAGCGCGACCTCGGATTCATCAAGCCCACCGAACCGCTCGTGGTCGCCGAAGAGTCGACCACGCCGGATCCCGACGAGCTGCCGGCACCGCCGGTCACGCGTGCTCGCCGGGTGTCCTCGCAGGCACCACCGGAGCTGGTGATGACGCTGCGCACACCAACGGAGACCGAGCCCACGCCGGTCCCGCCGCCGCCCGCGTCGTCGGAGATCTCGCTGTCGTACGAGGATCCGCGGGAGGATTCCTCAGACGATCTGATCTCGTCGCTGCCGAAACCGAAGGCGTCGCATGTCACACGCGATCTGCCGTCGAACATCGTGCGACCCGCGGCCGGGCCGACCTCGGCCGCATCGTCCGCGCGGATCTCGCTCGAGTCGTTCGATCTCGGCGAGCCGGAGTTGCCGCCGGAGATCAGCGTGTCGTTCAACGCGTCGATGCCGATTCCCACGGCGCCCACCACGCCGACGCGCGACTTCTCCGAGAAGCCGACCGAGGAGATCCGGCAGCGCCCACCTGCGGCCGAGCCCGATCCGCTCGTGTCCGCGCCCACGCGCGAGCTCGGGCTGCGGCACCAGCGCGCGCTCACCGAGGACGAGCCCACGGTGTCCAAGCCGCCGCTCGATCCACGCATGCTCGGCCTGAGCTCCGAGGGTACCAAGTCCGACATCGTGCTGCCGTTTGATCCCATCGACGCGCGCACCCAGCAGATCCTCGAGGAGGTCGACGAGGGTGTCGCCGAGAACGAGCAGAAGGACGACCAGACGCGCCGCCGGATCACCGTGCTACTCGAGCGGGCGACGGAGTGGAGCAAGGGGACGGATCTCGATCGCGCGGTTGCCGCCGTGGACCTCGCGCTCTCGGAGGATCCGAACAGCGTGCTCGCACAGAAGCTGATCCATCGCAACCGAGACGCGATCATGGGCGTGTTCCAGAACTTTCTCGGCGATCTCAACCGCCAGCCGATCCTGACCCGCCCGCTGCACGAGCTCGCGACGGCGCCCATCAGCCCGCGCGCGGCGTTCCTCCTGTCGCGGGTCGACGGCACGCTCTCGCTCGACGAGGTGCTCGACGTCTCGGGCATGCCGCGTCTCGAGGCGTACCGCTATCTCTGCCAGCTGTTCCTGCGGGGGATCCTCCGCTAGTGCTGGTCACGCGCGTCACCAACGCGGTGGCGGCCCACCCGCCGGCGCGCGCATCGCAGCTGCGTGTCGTCGACGGTCCGGACCGGGGCCTCGAGATCGATCTCCCGCCGATCGGCGTGGTGATCGGCACCGAGCGTTCGTGCGACGTGGTGCTGACCGATAGCTTCGTGTCGCGCCGCCACTGCTCGATCTCGCCGACCGCGCAGGGCTTCTCGATCACGGATCTCGGCTCGAAGAACGGGACGGTGATCGACGGCGTCGCGGTGCAGAAGGTGGTTGCGCCCCCGGGTGTCGCGCTGCGGATCGGCAAGACGCTCGTGCAGCTCATGCCGGCCGACGAGGTGCTCGATATCCCGCCGTCGACGAACGATCACTTCGGCGCACTTCTCGGCGCCAGCCAGCCGATGCGTCAGGTGTTTGCCGTGCTCGAGCGCGCGAGCAAGTCCGCGGCCCCGATCCTGTTCCTCGGCGAGAGCGGCACGGGCAAGGAGCTGATGGCGCGCGGTGTCCACGATGCGTCGCCGCGCAAGGACGGCCCGTTCGTGGTGTTCGATTGCGGCGCCTCCACCGAGACGCTGATCGAGAGCGACTTGTTCGGCCACACGAAGGGCGCGTTCACCGGCGCGGCGGGTGATCGCCAGGGCGCGTTCGCGGCCGCGCACGGCGGCACGCTGTTCCTGGACGAGATCGGGGATCTCCCGGTCGCGCTGCAGCCCAAGCTCCTGCGCATGCTCGAGGCCGGCGAGGTCATCCCGCTCGGCGGTCGCAAGAGCGAGCGCTACGACGTGCGCATCGTCGCGGCCACGCACCGGGACGTGTTCGGCGAGGTCGCGCGCGGCGGGTTCCGTGGTGACCTCTACTACCGGCTCGCCGTCGTCGAGGTCCATGTCCCGCCGCTCCGTCAACGCGCGAGCGATCTCGCGACGCTGATCAAGATGTTCCTCGACCGTGCCGCGCGCGCCGACCTCGCGAAGCAAGTCGCGGGCGCGGCTCTCGATCGCCTCGAGCGCTATCACTGGCCGGGCAACGTGCGCGAGCTGCGCAACGTGATCACGCGCGCCGTCGCGCTCGCGGGGCCCGACGACGACTTCCAGTCGCTGCCGTTCGTGCTGCGGCCCACCGCTGGGGCACCGGAGACCCAGGTCGCGCGCGCCGATCGCCCGTTCCACGAAGCGAAGGACGAGCTGGTTGCCCGGTTCGAGCGCGAGTACCTCACGGATCTCGTGCAGCGCGCGGCCGGCAATCTCTCGCAGGCCGCCCGGATCGCCGGCCTCGAGCGAAAGTTCCTCTACAAGTTGCTGGAGCGGGCGGGACTGCGCACCAAGGCCGAGGCCGACGAGGAACCAGAGAAATGAGCAGGATCTACCGCCAGCTCCCTCCCAAGGGCACGCGCATGGCGATCGCATACTCCGGTGGCCTCGATACCCGCTGCGCCGTCGCGTGGATGGCGGAGCAGGGCATGACCGTCCACGCGTACACCGCGGACCTCGCACAGCCAGACGAGGCGAACCCGGCGGATATCCCGCCGAGCGCCCTCGAGCACGGCGCCGTCGCCGCGCGCCTGATCGACTGCAAGGACGGCCTCGTGCGCGAGGGCCTGATCGCGATCCAGTGCGGCGCGTTCCACCTCTCGGTGGGGGGCAAGAAGTACTTCAACACCACGCCGCTCGGGCGCGCGGTCACCACCACCGCGATCGTGCGCGCGATGGTCGACGATGACGTCCACGTGTTCGGCGATGGGTCGACGCACAAGGGCAACGACATCCAGCGGTTCTATCGCTACGGGATCCTCGTCGACCCCACGCTCAAGATCTACAAGCCGTGGCTCGACGCCGCGTTCGTCAAAGCGTTCGGCGGCCGGACCGAGATGGCGCAGTACCTCGAGCGGATCGGCAAGCCATACAAGACGGGCGTCGAGAAGGCGTACTCCACCGACGCGAACCTCCTCGGCGCCACCCACGAAGCGAAGGACCTCGAGCGCCTCGATACGGGCATGCGGATCGTCGCGCCGATCATGGGCGTGGCGCACTGGAAGCCCGAGGTCGCGATCGCGGCGGAAGAGATCACGGTGACGTTCGCGCAGGGCCAGCCGGTCGCCCTCAACGGGACGTCGTTCGAATCGGCGTACGCACTGTTCGTCGAGGCGAACCGGATCGGTGGACGCCACGGCCTCGGCGCGAGCGATCAGATCGAGAACCGCGTGATCGATGCGAAGAGCCGCGGCATCTACGAGGCCCCCGGGATGGCGCTGCTACACATCGCCTACGAGCGCCTGCTCAGCGCGATCCACAACGAGAACACGCTCGACCTCTACGCCACGCTCGGCCGCAAGCTCGGGCGTCTGCTCTACGAGGGCAAGTGGTTCGATCCCGAGGCGTGCCTGCTCAAGGACGGCCTCACGCGCTGGGTCGCGCCGAGCGTCACCGGCGAGGTCACGCTCGAGCTGCGCCGCGGCGACGACTATACGATCGTTGCCACGCGCGCCGACTACATGGCGTACGGCCCCGACAAGCTGTCGATGGAGCGCGTCGAGGAGCCCGCGTTCACGCCCGAGGATCGCATCGGCGCGCTCGAGCTGCAGAACCTCTCCGTCGGCGACAACCGCGACCTCTTGCTCCACCACCTCGCCAGCCTGCGCCTGCTCGCACCCGGCGGCGGCGATCCGCTACCGCGGCTGCTCGGCACCGTCGACACACCCGACGAGTAGCCGCTACGGAGCGTAGTGGAGGATGGTTCCGCTCGAGCCGACGACCCACACGTTCGTCGCGGACGCCCCCCAGACGCCGTAGAACCCCGCGTTGATCGTGGGGCCGACCAGCTGCCAACCGGCGCCGTCGAAGTGAATGATCGAGCGATGGCCCGTCGCCGAGCCCACCGCCCAGACATCGTTCGCGGCGCGCCCCCACACGGCCAAGCCGAAGTCATTGCTTCCTCCAAGTGGAGACGCGACCTGCTGCCAGCTCGTTCCATCGAAGTGTTGCAAGGCAAAGGTGTCGCCGATCGCCCATCCGTTGTTGGAAGCGCCGATCCAGACGGCCCGCATCAGGGTGCTGGTGAACGTGACGCCGCCGCCCCAGCTGCTGCCGTCGAAGTGGCTCGCGGCGAACAGATCGACCGCCCAGACATCGCTGCCACTCGCGCCGCCGATGTCCATGAACCGCGATGACGTCTGGGCGTGGCTCGAGCTCCACGTCACGCCGTTGTAGCGGGAGATGTACCCGAAGGTCCCGCTGCCTCCTGCGACGAAGACGTTGGTCGGAGAGGTGCCCCACACGGCGTTCGCGACGGCCGCACCCAGCGCGAGGGTGGTCGTGGTCCATTGCGCACCGTTGTAGTGAATGATGACCGTCTCCGTGGTCCCGCCAACGGCCCAGACGTCGTTGGGACCGCTCCCCCACACGTCGCGGAGATCCTGCACCGTCCCCGACAGCACGCTCGACCACTGCGCTCCGTTGTAGTGAAGCAGCGTGCCGCCGTCGCCGACGACCCAGATGTTGGAGGCCGACGCTCCCCAGATCCCGTGCAGCGCCTTTGTCGTGATCGGCGCCGTCGTCTGCCAGGTCGGGTTCGGGGCCACAACGCAGACGCCCTGATCGCAGGTGAGATTGCCGCTGCATGACCCGGTCTGACAGATGCCACCGCAACCGTCGCTGGCGCCGCACGCCAGACAGCTTGGCGTGCAGCACTGGCTCGGCTCGTCGGTCTGGCCATCGCAATCGTTGTCGAGCGAGTCGCACGAGGTCTCGGTGACCTGATACGTGGCGGCGTGAGCGAGATACACGGAGCCGGTACACGCCAACCACCCCGCGCTCCCGCCGCAGCGCTGCGTCGCACCAGCGCAGACACCTGACTGAAGCGCACAGTTCGGAGGGGCGAGGAGAGAGGGGTCGTCGGCGATACCGTTGCAGTCGTTGTCCAGCCCGTCGCAGATCTCGGGCTTTGGACCGACTTGCCACTGGCACGCGCCGAACTCGCCCGCAACGCACTGTCGAACACCGCCGGTGCACTCGCCCACCGCGGCACACGGCGTGGTCTCGCCGGTCGCACACGCACACGCGGCGCCGCCGCACGACTCGACACACTCGGCATCCGTCGCGCGGCACACCTCGTCGGATCCACACGAGACGACCGTGCTCCACTCCAGGCACGGATCGGAGTCCTGATTGCCGCAGATCTGGAATCCGGCTCCGTGACACCGGCGGTCCCCGACGGTCAAGCATTCGTCGGAGCACTTCGCCTCGCAGACTCCGCTGCTGCAGAACGGTGCGTCCGTGGGACATCGCCCCTGCGGTCCCCACGCGCCGCAGCCGGCACCATCGTCGATGCACGTGCGCGGTTGATCCCCGAGGCACTCCGCTTCACCGATCGTGCACGTGGTCCCGCACCCGGAAGCTGTTCCTGCGTCGGGAGCCCCGGGCTGCGATCGCCCACACGCGGCAAGGAGGACGGCCAGGGCCAGGGCCATGGCCAGGTGCGCGGTCGGTGGATGCAACATGTCGCTCGTAGTGCCCCCCACGCGCCAGATGTCGCACTCGAATCGCGATCAGCGCGGTAGTTCACCTCGCTCGCGCAGCCACTGCTCGACCGCGGCAAGCTCGGCTCGGTGCGTACCTCCTGCCGCCCCGAAGCCGTTGCGTGCAGCGAGGGCGAGCGCTCGGGCCCGCGCCCGATCCGTCCCGACCTCCCACAGCGCGCGGGCGAGCGCGAACCGTGGCTCGGCGAGATCCACCGCTTCGTTCGACGGATCGGCCTCCAGAAGCGCGAGGGCTCGAACGAGCCCGGGGAGCGCGCGCGGCGCCTCACGGAGTGCGAGCAGTGCTTCACCGCCACACAACAGCGGCTCGGCGGTGGCCGAGCTCTCGGGATCGAGTGTGGATTCGTCGATCGCGACGGCGCGCTCCGCGTAGGCGACCGCGCCCCGGGGATCGCCCAGCGCACCTGCTGCGATACACGCATTGACGAGCGCCAGCGCCGCGCGCGATGTGGAACCGGAGCCTGCCTCGAACACCGCGAGCGCGCGCAGGTGCAGGGCAAGCGCCTCACGGTCCTTCCCCAGGTGATGCAGCGCAACGCCGAGGTTCATCCGCGTCACCGCCACGCTCGGGTGATCGGGACCGTAAGTCTTCTCCTCGATCGCGAGGACCCGCGTCTGGAGCTGTGCGGCTTCGTCGAATTGGTCGAGCGAGCGCAGCAGGATCGCCAGGTTGCCGAGGTAGCGCGCGGTCGTTACGTGCGTCACGCCGAGCGTGGTCTCCGCCATCGCGATCGCGCGGCGATGTGCGTCGAGGGCAGCGGCGGTCTCGTGGCGCTGCTGATGGACGAGCGCGATCTCCTCGAGAGATTCCGCGACCTGCGGGTGAATCTCACCGAGCACGCGCTGGCGGATCGCCAGCGCACGACCGTGGTAGTCGAGCGCCTCGTCGGTGCGATCGCGGTACCCAGCCACGATGCCGAGATTCTCGAGTGTCGTCGCGGTCTCGGGATGGTCGTCGCCGATGGTCTGGCGCTGGATGCGGAGCGCCTCGATATAGCGTGCGTGCGCCTCGTCATAGCGGTCGAGCGCTTCGTACGCCGTGCCCTGTGCGGCCAGGACGCTCGCGAGCAGCGGATCATCGTTGCCGAGCCGGCGGCGCAAGATCGCGAGCGCCGCGTCGTACGCGGTCACGGCATCCGCCGGATTCCCTTCGTCGATCGCCAGGCCGGCGCGGCGCCGCCACAGCGTGGACTGCAGATCCTCGGGGCGCCCGGCGCGTTCGACCGCGGCCTCGGCGCGATGCAGCAGCTCGTGCGCATCGGCGAGTCGCACCTGACGATGCCCGACCTCGAACACGAGGGCGTGGAGAGCCTCGGCGGCGAGGACGTCATCATGGCTCGCCTCGGCGAGCCACAGCGCCTCGCGCAATCGGGTCTCCGCGAGTGGGGCATCGCCGAGCGAGTCCTGGACCTTTCCGGACGCGAAGCGCACCTCGGCCTCGAGCGGTCGGTACCCGATGACCCCCGCCTCGGCGATGAGCGGTGCGAGGATCGCCTGAGCGTCGGCAAATCGGCTGGTGCGCATGAGTGCGAGCGCCTTGGCGAGACGCTGGTGCGCCACATCGATGCGCTGGCGTACGGCAGGATCGGATGGCGGCGGCGGGATCGCCGTGAGCCTCGTCAGGTCGCGGCAACCGTCCACGGCGGGAAGCGAACCGGCGGCCGCGACGGACCGTTCGACGAGCGCCCCATCGGCGGTGGCCAATAGCTCGGTCAACGACTGCAGCTCGCCTCGTCGCCGATCGAGGCAGGCCACCTGGCGATCGGCGGTCTCCTCCGAGATCTCGTGGTGAACACGAGCCGCACGGCACGATTGCTCGGAGGTCGCGATCCACGCAGCCCGGTACGCGCCGATCAAGCGATCGACCGAACGCCACGAGGCCTCCACGTAGGGGAGGGCGGTGGCAGCGAACGCTTCATGCGCGCGTCGGCGCTGAGCGTCGTCCCAGATCCCGTCCAGTCGGGCGGTGGCTCCCGCGCAAGTCTGCGCCCGGGCGCGGGGTTCGACGATGACCCGGTCGTATGCGACGAGCCCGGCTGCGATCACCGCGACCCCGGCCACACCGAGTAGCGCCGCTCGAACGCGCCGTCGGCGCATCGCCGGGAGGTCACGGGCGAGCGCGGCGAGCAGGTCGGCCATCGAGGCATGACGCATCGCCGGATCGACGGCCATCGCGCGAAGCAGTGCACGACGAACACGGGCCGGAACGCGCGACCGCGGTGGTGCGGGTTGCACCCGTCCGGTCGTCACCGCTGCGACGAGCTGGACGATGTCCGTGCCCGCGAACGGATGGGCGCCGTAGATCACCTCGTACACGGTGACCGCGAAGCTCCACTGGTCGGCACGCTCGTCGACGGCGGCGCCGCGGAGTTGCTCGGGCGCCATGTACCGCGGCGTTCCGAGTCGCGATCCGGTTTCGGTCACCTGTGCCGACGACGGCGACGGAGGCTTGAAGGTGGGAGATGCCAAGGCCTGGTCCTCGCCAGCAACGAACGAGCGCGCCAGGCCGAAGTCTGCGACGACCACGCGTCCGTCGCGACCACACAGCACGTTGTCGGGTTTGAAGTCGCGGTGGATGAGGCCGGCGGCATGTGCCGCAGCGAGACCCTTGCCGGCGCGAACGCAGAGCTCGAGAAGCTCTCTCCATCGAGCGGTGCCCAGCGCGATCTGGTCGCGGAGCGTCCCACCATCGAGGTACGTCATCGAGATGAACACACGCCCGAGGGCCTCGCCGACGTCGTAGACGGCGACGACGTGGGGATGTTCGAGCCGCGCCATCGCCTGTGCCTCGCGACGAAGCCGTAGCTGGAGCTCTCCGGCCGCTGCTTCGGTCGGCTCCGCGCGAAGGAGCTTGAGCGCGATCTGTCGATCGAGCTCGGGATCGTAGGCGAGCCAGACAACGCCCATCCCTCCGGCGCCGAGCGGGCGCAACAGCACGTAGCGGCCGACCACGCGCCCGGCCTCACCGTCGTCGTCGTCGCCTCCGCGGTCCGTCGAGATCCGTGCGAGGTCGGCGAGGTGTCGCCTGCACGCTGTGCAAGCGTCGAGGTGCGACTCGAGCGCGTTCTGCTCGTCGTCGTCGAGGGCTCCGTCGAGAAAGGATGCAACGGCATCCTCGTCGAGGCAGTCCGACGACTCTCGCATCGGCGAAGGGCTCATGCGGACCGCGCAGTATGTCGAAAATCGGCGAGGGTCGGAACCGAATTTCGGTATGCTGACCGGGTCAGCCTGATCCGATGAGCGCCGAGCACCTCGCGGTAGTGTTCCTGAAGTACGTGGCCGACGATCGCCGCGGGACGTGGGAGCAGGTCGAGGCTCTGGGGGCGCGGCTCGGCACGTTGCACGAGGTCGGGCGCGCGGCTTGGCCCGAGATCGACCTTCCGGCTCCGCAGTTCGTGCGCCACCTGGCGGCGCATATGGGGGCAGCGAAGGTGCCAGAGACCGCGCTCGCCGGGCCGCACATTGCTGACCTGTTCGTCGCCGCCGCCTCGGCAGCGGGAGACGCTCGCGCGGTGACCGCGATCATGGAGCACCACTTCCCGCAGCTGCGCGCGGCGCTGCAGTCCCTCGGCTCGACGAGCGCAACGGCCGACGACGTCAAGGCGCAGATGCTCGAGCAGCTGTTCGTTGGCCGTGATGGTGGCACGCCGAAGATCGCTGGATACTCCGGGCGCGGCGAGCTGCGGAGCTGGCTGCGCTCGTTCGCCGTGCGTACGGCGATGAAGCTGCGCGGTCGGCGGCACGACGGGTACGAAGAGGTGCCGGAGGACCTCGCGTCGCCGGGCGCCGATCCCGAGCTCGCCCATCTCAAGTCGCTGTACGGCGAAGCCTTCAACGCCGCGGTCACCCACGCGGTGGCGGACCTGTCGCCTCGGGACCGGACCCTGCTCCGGTACTCCGCGCTCGACGGGCTCGGAATCGACGAGCTCGCGCGCCTGTACCGCGTGCATCGCGCCACCGCCGCGCGGTGGTTGACGGCCGCGCGTGCGGCGCTGTTCGATGACACGCGCAAGCGCCTGATGGCACAGCTCGGAATCGAAGCGAGCGAGTTCGATAGCATCGTCCGCCTCGTCCGCAGTCAGCTCGACGTGAGCCTGCGGCGCTTGCTGCAGTAGGCTCACTCGACCGTCCGCACGACCTCGACCCGGCCGCGCGGATAGCCTTCGAACAGCGTGGCGGCGATCGCCCGCGCGTCCGTGGTGGGATCGATCGGCTCGCCGGAGTGCCAGATCAATTCGCCCTCGCGCGACAGAACGAGTGCGAACAAATCCATCTCGCCGTTCTCGTAGCACGTCTCGACGCCGGTCCCGACTGTCCCCAGAACGACGCCGTTCTTGTCGCGCACCGTGCCTGCCTTCTCCGCGCACGAGTACTTCGCGGCGTAGAACATCGCGACCACCGCTTGTTCGGTACCGACCACCTGCTGGACCGCTGCCCGGAGCGCGGGGTTGCCGTTCCACCCCGGATAGCTGTCCTTGTAATAGAACTCGGCGCACAAGGTCTGCGTGGCGTCGGTCGGCTTTCCGACCGCGACCTGCGTCCGCGCCTCGCCACTGGCCGCCTCCCACAGTGCAGGCATCACGTTCTCCCGCAGCTCGTCCCGCGCGAGCTTCGCCCGCTGGACGCCGCGGCGCTCGTAGGCGCACTCGAACGGAGACAGCAGGACGGCCGGCCCGACCACCTGGGCCGGGTCGCGATACTTCGGATTGGTGCGCTTCGCGATCTGATTGGCGTGGATCGCAGCGCAGCCGGAGGTTGCGACGGCAAGACACGCGGCGACCAGGCCAGGACTCAGGAGGGATTTGGGCGACATCGATATCCGTAGTGCCCAGCACGGCCAAAATGTCGCATTCGTCGTGGACGAAATCGTCACCGTCCGGCTCACACGCGGCAGTGTTACGCTGAGCGCTGTGTTCTTGCGGCTGATGTTCGCGCTGTGCGTTGCCACGGGGTGTGGCTTCTCCACGCCGGGCGGCGCGGTCGACGCCGGTCGCGATCCGGATGCGCCGGCGGATGCCCCGCCCGACCAGATGATCGTTCCGCAGAGCGCGTGTCTGGTGAAGTGGATGGACGGCACCGTCACGCTGACGAATCCGACGCAGCTGACGGCCCTCGGCTCGGCGTTCTCCGATCGTGATCCGTTCATCTCCGCCGACGACCTCCGCTTGTACTTCTCGTCCGAGCGCACCGGAGGCGGCGACGTCTATGTCGCGAGTCGCACGTCACCGCTCCAGCCATTCGGGGCCCCCGTCCTCGCGACCGATCTCAATACAGCTAGCTACGACAGCCGGGTCTCGATGACCGCGAATGATCTGATCGCGGTCGAGGCCAGCGATCGCACCGGCAGCGCCGGCTTCACCGACCTGTGGATCGCCACGCGGACCTCGACGGGAGTTGGGTTCACGGGCTTCACGCGCGCGCCGTTTGGCGCCACGAACGATGCCGATTACCAGCTCGATCCGGAGATCAACGCGGCAGGTACCCGGGTGTACTTGGCCTATGGCGCCCCGCAGCGGATCGTCGTGCTCTCGCGGACCGATCCCACCGCGACGTTTGGCCCCATGGTCGATCTGATCCCGGGGGGCGGGGACTCCGATCCTGCAGTCTCCGTCGACGAGCGGCTGCTCCTGTTCTCGAGCATCCGCGTGGGTGGGCCGGGCGGCGGCGACATCTGGTACACGACGCGGGCGAACGCGACGACCCTGACCCTCGGTGTCCCGACGCTGGTCCCCAGCGTCAACGGGGCGGGATCCGACGGTGATCCCGCGCTCAGCGACGATGGCTGCACGCTGTATTTTTCCTCGTTCCGCTCGGGGAACTGGGAGCTGTACGCCTCGACCGTGCTGCCTTAGTCGAGCGGATCGCTGACGTCGTCGTACTCGGTGCGGACCGGTCTGGACACGTCGAGCACGTAGCGGACGAGCGTCGGCAGATAGTCGGAGAGAGCCGGGCAGGTGATGCCGCTGCCGCGCAGCGCCGCCGCGGTGTTGGTCTGGTCGTAGTGCACGAGGTGATCGAGCACGTCGACGAACGCGGCCGGCCCGCGCCCGAGCCGCGACAAGCCGGGCGTGCGCAGCACAGCACGGGCGAGCGGGCGGGGGATGTGGCCGCGCGGCTTCTCGGT
>JBBRBG010000150.1:0-22181 GCA_038206055.1 Haliangiales bacterium | reverse complement strand
AAAGGCCCCGAAGGTCCCGAAGCAGAGTCTTCTCCAGCAGGAGAAAGCCTCTCCTTAGGGCCTTCGAGAACTTCGGGGCTCATCTTTCTGGAAGCACGGTCGCGTGGATTCGTCGCCGTCCGTCCGGCCGGGGCGCCCTAGTGCCGGCTGGGGAACCGCAAGTCCGCTGGTTCAGGTGAGCCCCGAAGGCCTCGAAGGTCCCGAAGCAGAGTTTTCTCCTGCAGGAGAGAGCCTCTCCTTGGGGTCTTCGAGAACTTCGGGGCCATCTTTCTGGAAGCACGGTCGCGTGGATTCGTCGCCGTCCGTCCGGCCGGGGGCGCGCTAGCTCTGGCGGTCCGCCAATGTTTTGGCGCCGCTGATGACATAGTGGCGCCGGCGTCTTAGCGTAGGCACGTGCCGTCGCTTCTCCGCCGTAACCCGGGCTTTGGCCGGCTGTGGGCGGCCGCGGGCATCTCGCTGGTCGGCGACTGGCTGAGCTTCGTGGCGGTCGCGGCGCTCGCGCTGCAGAGCGGCGGCGGTGCGTTCGGGCTCGCGATGGTGTTCGCGGCGCACGCGCTCCCCGGCGCGGTGCTAGCGCCGTTTGCGGGCGCGATCGTCGACGGCATGGATCGACGCCGCGTGTTGATCGCGGCCGATGTGATCGCCGCGGTGATCACGATCGGCATGATGATCTCCGCGCTCGCCGGCGCGTTCGCGGCGATCATCCCTCTGCTCCTCGTCCGCAGCGGCGTCACGGCGATCGTGCCACCCGGAGAGTCGGCAGCGATCCGACGTCTCGTCGGCACCGAGGATCTCCTGGCCGCGAACAGCATCCTCGCAGCGACGTGGAGTGTCTCGTACGTCGCCGGGATGGCGCTCGGCGGCGCGGCGGCACTGCTCGGGCCTGCGATCGCGCTCGGACTAGACGCGGGATCGTTCGCGGTCGCCGCCCTTGTCCACGCGATGCTGCCGGCGATGCCCTCTCCGGCGGCGGGCAGACGGCTCGGTGCGATCGTGCGCGCAACCCCGCGCGATACGATGGCAGCGCTGCGCGTCGCCCGGGCGAACCGACCGCTGCTTCGCGCGGTGCTCGGCAAGACGCCGATCGGGCTCGCCGCGGGAGCGGCGTGGGTCGCGCTGAATCTGATCGGCGCCACCGACCGGCCGTTCGGCGCAGCGGCGCTCAGCTTCGGCGTCCTGCAGGCGGTGCGCGGCGCGGGCACCGGCATCGGGCCACCGATCGCGGCGCGACTTGCAAGAGGCGGCATGGACGAGCAGCGATTGCAGGCCGTGGCTGTCGCACTCGCGCTGATCGCGATCGCGTCGCTCGGGGTCGTACGCGGGCCCGTGCCGCTCGTCGCGCTGTGCCTCGTGTGGGGCATCGGCACCGGCTCGAACTGGGTGCTCGCGCACGCAGCACTGCAGCGGCATTCGAGCGACGAGGTGATCGGCCGCCTCGCCGCGTTCGACGAGTTGCTCGTCACGCTCGCGATGGTCGGCTCCGCGTTCGTCGGCGCGGCGGTGATCACCTGGGCCGGCATCGCAGCGGCGACGATCGTCGGCGTGGGACTCGGCCTGCTCGGAGTCCTCGCAACATCTGCGCTGGTCCGCCGATCACCGGCCTAGCTCGGCCGCCACAGCGGCTCGCCACCGTACCAGCGGTGATACGCCCGCAGCGCGCGGTCGATGCCGGCGAGGCCACCGAACGCGCGGGTCTGCGAGGCGTAGCACTCGATCGCGGCGAGCTGCGTCGTTTCGTCGATCGACGAGACCTCGCAGGTCCAGCGCGCATCGCGGAGCGCGGGATCGAGGAACCTCTCGACCGGAGGGCCGCCGATCCGCGTGGCGATCGTCTTCAAGATCACGCCGAGCCGGCGAGCACGAAGCAGGGGCGATTGCCAGTGCCGGAACGTGCGGGCACGTGCCACGAAGTGCTTTGCGCGCATGGCGCCGGCGAGCGCGTAGAAGTCCTCGTAGAAGCGAAGGCGCGCCAGCCAGCCACGAGCGATCGCCCAGTCGGTCGCCGCGACCATCGCCTCGACGTGGTCGATGTGGTTGCCGATGCCGAGCGGGACGATGACCTGCGCCGGATCGAGCTCGGCGAGTGGCGTGAGTGCGGCCGTGACCGCCGCGATGCCCGTGAATCCCGCGCGGTCGGCCGGTGTCGTGAAGAACGACCACCCGGTGAGAAACGGCGGGCGAAACGCGCGCTCGATCTGCCCGAGCCGCTGGACCTCCGCGCCCACGGCGCGCGAGGCAGCTTCGTCCTCGGCGCAACGCATCCGGTAGTCCGCGAACTTGCGCATGCTCGGCGCGATCTGCTCGAGCGGCGGGCCCGTGGTGTAGACGCTCGCGATGACCACGCGCCTGCCCGCCGCGGTCCACGCCGCGATCGACCCGCCGAGCGAGAGCACGGCATCGTCGAGGTGCGGGGAGATGACCAGGATCGGACCGGCCATTCCCAAGCGTAGCGCGAGTCACTCGATGTCGTCGACAAGCAGCACTTTGCGCTGCGCCACCATCGAGGACGAGGATAAGCCGTGAGACCGTCCGCGCATGCGCTCACGGCTGCTGTTGCTCGCGGCGATCTTCACGATCGGATGTAAACGTTCGACTCCCGACTCCTCCAGCGCGGCGCTACGGTTCCTGCCCGCAACCGCGGAGACCGCATTGCGCGCCGACGTCGCGCGCGCGAGGACATGGTCGGGGTGGAAGAAGGCATCGGATGCCGCACTTCGCGGCATCGCGGCCCCGCTCGCCGCCGTGAAGAAGGCGTGCGACCTGGATCCCATCGCCGACGCGAGCTCGGTGGTGTTCGCGCGAGGCGGCGGCGACATCACGTTCGTCATCGCCGGTCTGCCGAGGGACAAGACCGCGGCGTGCCCCGCGAAGCTCGGCAGCCCGATTCCCGATCTCACGTTCGTTCCCGATGGAGAGCTGTTCGGGATCATGGTCGAAGGTAAGAGCTTCGCCTCCGGGGCGATCCTTTCGACCGGCGAGCTGGTGCTCGTCTCGCGCAAGGGTCAAGGCGTCGATCCCGCGGCGTGGCGCACCGAGGTGACGAGCGGCGGCGGCGTCGCGCCTGCGTGGTGGGCCGAGCTCGATCAGACGCAGCCGTTCGCGGTCCGCGTCGAGTCCAAGGAGCGCACCATCACCGGCAGCGCCGAGCTCGGCGATCCACTGGTCCTCCGCGCGAAGGTGGTGTCACCGACCGCGGAGCTCGCCGCGACCGATCAGGCGCGCGCGAAGGCGATCGTCGAGTTCCTGACCAAGGCCGAGGCCGGCACCGGTCGCCTCGAGCCAAAGGGCACCACGCTGTTCGCGGACTTCACGGCGAAGGGCTCGGAGATCGACAAGCTGCTCGCCGCCGGCCTGTCCACCCTCGGCGCCGATCAGCACACGCCCGAGGCACCGACCGGTCTCGACACCAGCCCGATCGAGTGCAGCACGCTCGCGCCCGCGGTCGCGACCTACATGAAGACGAGCATCGAATCGATGCCTGCCGATCAGCAAGCGCAGATGCAGCCGATGATCGAGAAGCTCATGCCGGCGCTGCAGAAGGCATACGTCGATAGCTGCACGACGGGCGCGTGGCCGCCCGCGGCGATCCACTGCCACGTCGATAGCGCGAGCAACGTTCCGCGCTTCGAAAAGTGTCGGCTCGTCCTCTCGGCCGAGC
The DNA here is from genome assembly GCA_038206055.1 of Haliangiales bacterium. Taxonomy (GTDB): domain Bacteria; phylum Myxococcota_A; class Polyangia; order Haliangiales; family Haliangiaceae; genus JABFXX01. The sequence goes on along the minus strand of JBBRBG010000150.1, from coordinate 18,523 downwards.
AGCGCACGAAGTTCGATGACCTCGTGAAGGCCGCGCTCACCGGTAGCTAACGCGAGATATCGGCACGGCTCAGCATCGGCGCGATGACATCAGCCGAACCGCAGCGCATTCTTCTGGCGCGCTTTCGCCGCCTCGATCTCCCGATTCTTCGGCGTCTCCTTCGTCTCGAGCGTATCGACCAGCTCGCGCGTCGCCTTCGCGATGTTCGCGACCGCGCGATCGAACGCCTTGAGGTTCGACGCACTCGGCTTGCGCGTACCGCTGATCTTGCGGACGTACTGGAGCGCGGCCGAGACCACCTCCTCGTCGCTTGCGGGCGGCTCGAAGTTGAACAGTGGTCGGATGTTCCGGCACATGCCGGCACCATAGCCCGATCTGCGGTTCCCGCAGGGCGTGTCGTCTGCGCGCCACACTCCGGGACGAGGATCCGCGGAGTTATCGCGGGCCGATCGGGAACGCTCCTTGCTCGTCCCATTCCCGATGCGCCTCGCCCTGATCCTCGCCGCCGTGCTCGCGCTCGCGCCGGGCTGCACCGAGCTCGATTGCACCGATGGCGCCGAGCTCGAAGCTTCGCTCCACGAAGGCGAGCAGGACGCCATCGCCGCGAACCAGGCGAACTACGACATGGGCTACGTGCGGGGCCGCGCACTGACGCGGCCCAACGGCGAGCACGATGGCGAGATCGAGGGCTACGGGAACGGCTATCGCGACGCCTACGCGTCCGCCTTCGACGACGGCTACGCCGATGCGTACAACCACGGCGCCGCCGACGGCGCAGCGGATCCGAACGCGTGCAGCTCCGGCGCGGCGGCCGGATTTGCGGCGGGCAGCTCCGATGGGTACTTCGACGCGTCCTCCGCCGGCCAGTCCGATGGATACGACGATGGTTACGGCCCGGGCTACTCCGACGGCGCCTCGACGTGCACGAGCGGGCGCGTTGGTGCGTCGCCGCCGAAGAGCCAGGTCGATCCGAAGGATCTGCGCACGTGCTTCCGGCGCGGCTACGACAACACGCTCGATGCGAGCGCTGAGTCGCGCGGCGGAAGCGATGGGAAGCGCGACAACCCCGAGTATCAAGCCGGCTACAAGGCGGCGTACGACCCCGCGTACCGGCGCGGCCAGATCGCCGGCGATGCCGATGGCTACGACGCCGGCCTCGACGCGGGGTACGCCGATGGCTACGACGAGGGCTACGCCAACGTGTTCGATAGCTGCTTCGCCGGCAGCTACGGCGACGGTTACGACAGCGGTGCGGCCGACGGCTACGACAACGGCTACAGCTCCGGCTACTCGTCGGGGTACTCGAACGGTTACAGCGACGGTGCCGACTCGTGCACCAGCTAGCTCACAGCGCGGTGCACTGCGCCGTCTGACCCGAGGCGAGGCGCGCGATGTGGAACGACGTCGCGCCCGCCGCATCGAACCACGACCACACGAGATCGTGATTCTTGTGCTCGCGGAACGGATCGTCGCGCTCGCCCCACTTCGCGGTGGTCGTCACGTCGATCGGCGCTTCGATCACCGCGCCGGCTGTCGTGTAGCGGCCAAGCTTGTACACGCGGGTCTGCCCGCTGGTCTCGGCCCAGCCGATCACGTATTGCTCGTCGGTCTCGCCCTCTGGATGCCATGCAGAGATCGCCGAGTTCTGCTCGCTGCCGGCCGTGGTGGTCAGCCACGTCACGGCCCCCGCGGGCGCGCCACTCGTCGCGACGCTCGCAAATCCGATGTCCTGGTTCATCGCCTGCGGGTTGTACGAGGACTGCCCCATCGTCGCCGCGTTCTGGTGCGCGTTGAACACGAGCTTCCAGCCGGAGGCCGACGGTGCCATGCCGCCGAGCTCACCCGCGACGCTGCCGTTGCAGCCGCCGTCCACAGCGACGACCTTGCGCGCGTTATCGAGGTAGACGCCGCCGATCGCATCGGTCGCGAAGTTCGTGCCGCTCGTACCGGGATAGCAATCCGTGACGCACGCGGTGAGGAACTTGTTTGCGCCGGGCTCGTACCTGATCAACTCGCTCATGCTGTGAGAGCAGCCCCACGACCAACCGTTCGTGACGGTGCCGCTCGCCGCATCGACCCACTTGAGCTGATCCCCCTCGTGACCGTTCGCGAACCCCGAGACGCCGTGGACGTGGAAGTACGCGCCGTACTTTCCGCCGCCAAACTCGAGCCGGCTCTCGCCGATGTTGAAGTCCGTCGGTGCGGCGAGCGCATCCGGTAGCGGTGATTCGCGCGGGTTCGCACCGGCGGCATCGAACCGCGTCACGTGGAGCTGCTTCGGTGTCACCGTCATGTCCCAGAGCAGCGCGCCGAAGTGGCCGTCGGGCTCGGCCGCGAGACCGCGCAGCTCGAACGCACCGAGGTCGTAGGTCGCGACGAGCGCATCGTTCGCATCGAGTCGCGTGACGCGCGCGTTCGGTGTTGCCGTGCCGGTCGTGTACCCGACGAGCGTGCCGCAATCGGCATACGGCACCGTGAACACCTGCGAGATGCGAAGCGAGCCCTGGCCCCAGATCCGCCACGCCGACGTACCGGCCATCACGCCGGCCGGCGTTGCGACGGTCTTGACGCCGAGGCGCTGCCCGAGCGGCGTGCCCGGTGGCGGACCATCGACGGCAACGCCGCTATCACCGTTCGGATGGCTGTCGTCGCCGCCGGCGCCGTTGCTGCCGCCGCACGCCGCCACCGCAAGGCTTAACGCCAGGAGCGTCCTCATCCCTCTATCGTACCGGGTTACGACTTCGGGTGAGCGACGAAGAAGTCCATGACCTGCTCCCCCCACACGAACGCATTCGGCTGCTTGCACGGGATCGCGTACTGCGGCGCCTGCGGATCCATCGCGCTGCCGGGGATGCAGTGCCCGCGCGCGGACGACCACGGGCCGGGCGTCACCGTCTCGTACGCGTGATCGAACGTCTCGATCACCGCGCCATTCGGCCCGCTCCACCGGTTGTGCGTGTAGCCCGGATCCGTGACCAGCACGTTCGGTCCGGTGGCTGCGTAGTTCGCGATCGCGGCGTCGCGGATCGTCTGCATCGCCGCGTAGCCGACCGAGACATCGGTGCGCCCCATGAGGAACAGGATCGGCAGCTTTCGCGACGGTGCGCGGCCGGTCTCGAAGCACGTGTCCTCGCCGAACCCCGCGCCGTTGCCCGCACCCGCCGGTGCGGCCGAGGCGAACAGATCTGCGTGATCGCAGAGCAGGCGCCAGGTGACGAAGCCACCGCGCGAGAACCCGGTGACGTGGATCTTCCGGTCGTCCACGCGGAACACGGTCATCACCTGCGTCACGAGATCGATCAGCGTCGCATCGTTCGTGTCGTGCCACGTCGAGCCTGGTTGACCGCCGCCGTACGGAGGTCCCGTCGGCGCGACGACGATGTAGCCGCGCTGCGCGCCGAGGTCGCGAAGCTTGACGTGCGCGTCCATCAGCAGCCCTGTCCCGGTATCGCCGTGCAGCTCCAGGATCAGACCGCACCCCGGTGCCTGGCACACGGCCGGGATCCGCACGTCGACCATCAGACCGCCGCACGAGTACACATGATCGCCGGTGGTCACTTCGGTGATGCAGCCCGCGGCGACCGGTGGTAGCAGGACACCCGCTTCATCAGAGGTTCCCGCGCCGCTGCCACCATCACATCCCAGCAGTAGTGCGAGCACGACGACGAACCGCATCCGTGCAGTCTACCGCTCGGGGCGGCGACCCGGCGACCAATCGACAATCTTGTCGGTGCGGGTCTCGAGGAACCGCGCGAGCCGATGGTAGTCGCTGCCGTTCTTGATGAACCGGACCTCGGTCTTCAGCGTCGTCGGATTGACCAGGTCGGAGAACGGCACGTAGAGGAGATCGAGCTGACCCTCCACCGAGACGAGGAAGCCATCGAGGTTCTCCTCCACGAGTGCGCGATAGGCGCCGATGCCGAGCTGACTGCCGAGCATGACGTCGAAGGCGTGCGGCGGTGCGCAGCGTGACTCGTAGCCGATCTGCAGGCCGGTGACCTTCTTCTTGCGCTTCGTGCGTTCCTCGTAACGACGCGCCACGAGCATCGCGACCAGCTTGCCGAGATCCATGCGCGCGAGCGTGAGGTGGCCGTGCTCGTCGCGCGGCAGGTCCTTGGTCTGCTCCGCGGGCAGCATCTCCGCGAGGCCCTCGGCGAGGACCACGGTGCCGTAGTGCTTGCCGCGCTTCTCGCGCGCGATCATCACATCGATGATCCGATCGACCAACGCATCCATGGAGAGGTGGACGTCTCCCGCCTTCCCCTTGATCGCGAGGTCGCCTTCGACGTCCTCGACCGCGAGCACGAGCGTCGCTTCGCCCGCGATCGCCACGCCGTACGAGAGCCAGCCGGCCTTGCGCCCCATCGTCTCGACGATGAAGTAGCTGCCGGTCGACATCGCATCGGCGCGCAGGTTCTGCAGCTCCTTCGCCATCACGTCGACGGCGGTGAAGAAGCCGAACGTGAAGTCGATGCCGCGATAGTCGTTGTCGATCGTCTTCGGCAGGTGAACCACCTGCACGCGCCGCGCTTCCTTCGGCAGCCGCTTCTGGTACTCGACCAGGAAGTTCGCCGTCTTCAGCGTGTCGTCACCGCCGATCGAGATCAGTGCATCGATATCGAGGTCGACGAGGGCGTTGTAGACGTTGCGCAGCCGCACCGTCTTCGTCGGATCATCGAGATCGGCGGGCTTCTCGATCCCCTTGCCGGGGTTCGCGCGCGCCGTGCCGATCACGATGCCGCGCGAGTTGCGCAGGCCCGAAAGATCCTTCTCTTCGAAGATCCGGTAGTGCTCGTCGGGCAGCAGCCGGTGGGTGACCGGGTGGTAGTCCTGGAGATTGGAATACCCGTGGAAGAACCCGATCACCTCGCGATCGTCCTCGAGGAACGAGATCGCGGCCGACGAGATCACGGCGTTCGCCGCAGGCGCCGGGCCGCCCGAGAAGACAAGCGCAACGCGCTTGATGTGATCACCTTTGCGGGACATCGCCCGCAGCGTACCTCAGCGGGTGCGAGCGCGGGTCCGAGCAGCGCCGCGCTCGACCTTCGCCGAAGCGCGATCGACGGTCGCGTCGATCTTCGCGCGGACCTTGCGCGCGCCCGCCTTGACCTTGCCGGCCACGCGGGAGATGCCTGCCTCGAGCTTGCCCTTCGCCTGCTGCGCGGAGCCCTGCGCGGTGCGCAGCTTGTCCCCGGTGAGCTTGCCTTCGATCTTCTTCGCCGTGCCTGCGATCTTGTCCTTGATGGCTCCCATGACGCGTCTCCTGAAAAGGGTGTGACTCGACGCGGTGCATCTCGTATGCCGGCTGATTCCACCCGTTGCGGCCCTCGTGGAGGGCCGCCGGTGTGGCGTAGGCGCTCGCCGTGACAAGCTGCTGATGTGAGCACGCTCGCGACCGAGGCGGCCGAGGCACCCGACGCCGCTCGCGCAGCGATCATCGCGAACACCGATGCGATCGCCGAGCTCGTGCGCCGCCTCACCGCGCAGCCACCGACGCTGGTCGCCACCTGCGCGCGCGGCAGCTCCGACCACGCCGCGACCTATGGCGCGTACCTCCTCTCCACCTTCCTCGGCCGACCCGTCGCCTCGGTCGGGCCCAGCATGGTCTCGATCTACGGTCGCTCGCCCACCGGTCTCGCCGGCGCGCTCGTCCTCGCCGTGTCGCAGAGCGGCAAGAGCCCCGATGTCGTCCAGCTCGCGACCGCGGCGCGCGCCGCCGGTGCACTCGTCGTTGGCCTCGTCAACGACGCCGGCTCCCCGCTCGCCGATGCGTGTGAGCTCGTCATCCCGCTGCGCGCCGGCCGCGAGACCAGCGTCGCCGCGACGAAGTCCTTCCTGTGCGCCGCCGCTGCGCTCCTCCAGCTCGCCGCCACCTGGTCCCGCGATCCCGTGCTCGCCGATGCGCTCGCTCGCCTCCCCGATGCACTCGCCGACGCCTGCACGCGCGACTGGCGCCCTGCCCTCGCGCCGCTCGCGACGGCCTCGAGCCTGTACATCGTCGGCCGCGGCGTCGGCCTCGGTCCCACACAGGAGCTCGCGCTCAAGCTCAAGGAGACCTGCCGTCTCCACGCCGAGTCGTTCTCGACCGCCGAGATCCTGCACGGCCCGATCGCGCTCGTCGGCCCCGGCTTCCCGATCCTCGCCCTCGGCCAGGACGACCCGAGCGGCCCGGGCACGCGCGAGGTGATCGCGAAGCTCGTCGCACTCGGCGCATCGGTCGCGTCCACGCTCGATGTCCCCGGCGTGCGCGCGCTGCCGATCGGCGACGCGCCGGCCGTGATCGCACCGCTGTGCGCCGTGCAGAGCTTCTACCTCGCGCTCCCCGCCCTCGCCGCCGCCCGCGGCCTCGATGCCGATGCGCCACCGCACCTGCGCAAGGTCACGCAGACGAGATAAGGGTCTATCTCTTCCGCATGATGATCAAGTGCCCGTGGTACTTGCCGTCGGGATAGCCGAAGCGGAACGCGAGCGAGCGCTTCGGCTGCTCCGCGTACAGCGCGCGCCACGCCGGCGTCACGGTACCGCCGGCCTTCATGTTCGACTTTTCGTACGTGCCCCAGGTCTCGTACTCGAAGCCGGCTTCCTTGCCGTACTTCGGCGGCAGGCCCGTGGAGTCCGAGACCATCCACGCGACGTGCTCGACGACGTACTTGCGCATCGTCTTGAAGTCATCGAACGAGAGCAGATAGCTCGCGGCCTTCGTCATGCACGCGACCTGGCCCTTTGCCTCGAGGTGCTTGAGCGCCGCGGGATACTTCCTCAGGTGCGCGTCATCGAGGTTCGCCATGATGTGGCGATAGACCTGCTCGCGCGTGCCGCCCTTCTTCTTGAACCGCAGCTCGATGTTCGAGAGCGCCGTGTTGCGCTTTCCTGAATCCTTCATCTCTTCGATCTTGGCGAGATCGTCGTCGGTGACGTACTGGATCGAACCATCCTCGGCGAGCTGGAAGTAGCGCAGCGACACCGGCTCGTAGCCGTGGATGGTCAGCGCCGAGAGCCCGAAGATCAGCTGCGTCGGCAGCTTCCCGCCGCGCATCGCGCCGATCATGTTCATCGTCACGGAGAAGTTCGCGCGGTAGAGCGATGACAGCTCGGTGGCCACCACGGCGAGGGAGCTCTTGAGCTCGGCCTGCGAGAGGCGTGCGAGCGAGGTGGGATCGCCGGCCGGCTCGAGAGACAGCGTCGTGATCTCGTCGGCATCGGGATACACCGTGAGCGCCGTCGACAGATCGCCACCCGCGAACGGGTACACGACGATCTTCGGGATCCCGGCGGGAACGTTGGTCTTGAAGAACTCGCTCGCGAGGGTGAGCCAGTTCTTCTTGTAGTCCTCCTGCGCCGCACGGACCTTCTTGCAGTGCGCGTCGAGTACCGCGGGCTTCACCGTGGCCGGCGGCGTGCCTTCTGCGCACGCACCAACCACGAGCAGCGCCTTTGCCTCCTCGATGAACTCGTGAGGCTTTCCGTCAGCCTGGGCGCGAGCGGCGAGTAGACCGACAACACAGAGGGCGGGTGCGAAGCGCATCCGCGAACACTGCCACGGCCCGCGTGCTGTTTCACCGACGACGGCGGCGGATCAGCAGCGCGCCGAGCACGAGCCACGGGGCAAAAGTACCCGCGTTCGGGACACCCGAGCTGTCGCACGAGCAGCCGGCCTGCATCTCGCCGTCGTTGCCATCGCCGTTGCCGGGCTGGCAGCTACCATCGACACACGCCTCGCCCGTCGGGCACAGCGGGCCATCCGGCTCGTCGATCTGACCGTCGCAGTCGTTGTCGACGCCGTCACAGGTCTCGGCCTTCGGCTGGGGCGCATCGCAGCCGCCCCAGTTGCCGGCGCTGCAGGTCTCCGCGCCAACGCCGCACGCGCTCGAGCAGCTGCGCGAGAGGTTGTCGTCGATCTGCCCGTTGCAGTCGTTGTCGATGCCGTCGCACGTCTCGCCGGAGATCGATCCCGCGATCGTGTTCAGCGCCTGGATCAGCTCCTGCGCGTTGTCGACCTGGAAGTAGCAGTTGTCGGCCGCCGCGGCGTCCGTGCTCAGCGGATTGCATCCCGGGCGCGCGGTGTTCGCCGCCACGGCCATCCGGTTCAGCGCCACCGGATCGACCTCGGCGCCAAAGCCGACGATCCATGTCCTCACGCCCTGCATCGTCAGCGTCTCGACCGCGGGGACACCGTCGTAGCGGGTCTGCGGATCGTAGGGCACGCAGTACTGCCAGCCATCGGTGATCAGCACCACGTTGCGCGCCGCAGCGGTCGACGTCAGCGACGGCTCGGCGGCCGCAGCCTCGAGGGTCTGCGCCATCGGCGGGTAGTTGCCACCCTCGGGCGGCGGCGTGGTCAGCGCGTTCATGATCGCGGCGCGGTTCGTCAGCGCCGGCTGCACGTCGACCTGGCCCGGCGTGCACTGCCCGGCCCTGGGGAACGTCATCAGGCCGAACTCGGCCTTCGATTCGTGGGCGCTCAGCACCTGGCCGAGCCCGCTGACCGCGACCTGCCACTTCGTCTGCGTTCCGATCATGCCGGTCTGCATCGAGCTCGACTTGTCGAGGACGACCATGACCTTCGCGGGGGAGCACGAGTCCGCGACGGCGGACTGCGGCGCCAGGAGGAGCGCGGTGGAGGAGAGGGCGGCGGCGGCGAGCAGGGACTTCATCGTTACCCCCGCGCAAAGCAACGCCGATGCCACCGTTTGCTCGTCGGGACGCGCCCGATCTCCCGCGGTTGCAGATCGGGTGGCTAACGCAGTTGCCGGTCGGCGCTGGCGACACTCGTCGCCCTGCAAACGCCGGTGAGCGCTATTTGCACTTCAAGGCCGCTCGTCGGCGCCGATATCGATGATGCCGGCGCCGGGTCGCACATCGCCCTCGAAGTCCTTGCCCGGCGATTCCGTGGGGACGCCCGCGTTGACGCACGGAGAATTGGAGTGGAGGTGCCAGGTCGCATCGACCAGCGGATCGTCGTTGAGGTTCTGCGACGCGACCGGGCTCGAGCCGTTGTTCAGCACGACGACCGACTTGATATCGATCGGCGTACCGAACGAGCTGACCTGGCGATACAGGGTGTCGTTGCGGCCGGCGAGATTCGTCGAGAACCAGATGTCGTTCGCCTGCAGCACCTCGACCGTCTGCGTCTTGTTCTGCGCAGGATCCTCGCGCACGCCGAAGCGGTCCAGGTTGTTGCCGCCATCGAGGATGTTGTTGCGAATCCGCCCGACCATGCCCTTCAGACCGCAGTTGTTGCAGGACCCGATCGAGACCACCAGGCCCGCGCTGGTGTTGCGCGTGGTGCCGCTCGCCGGGCCGCCGCTGCCGCCACCGTTGAGATAGTTCGCGTTGACCACCACCATCCCGGCGGGGATCTCGGATTCGACCAGGAACACGGCCGTGGTGCGGTTTCCCTTCGGCCCGTAGACCACGTTGTTCGTGATCGTGTGCGTGCCGCCAAAGCTCGCGATCCCCGTGCACCACGTGGGGGTCAGCGTACAAGTGCCGACCGTGGCTGCGTCCGTGTTGATCCGGTTGCCGTCGATCAACAGCGACGACGTGGTCTCGATGCCGTTGCTCGCACCGTTCATCGAGCTCCCGGCGGTGATGTCGTTGTTCGAGATGATGGTGCCCGGCCCTGCGCCGAACGCGGCGATGCCATCCGAGCGCCGCGCGGTTCCGCCGCGCAGCACGTTCGATGTCACGGCCACCGACGACGTCACGCCGGAGATCTGTTCCATCGTGAGCGCCGCCGACAGGCCGATCGCTGCGCCGCCGGTGATGTCGTTGTTCTCGATCTGCGCGATGTTGCTACCGGTGCTTCGCACGGCGACGCCGATCGAGCGATCTGCCGCCGAGGCTCCACCACCGGTCACGTTGCCGCCGATGATCTTGTTGCCGCGTAGCGTCGGTGCCGAGCCGGCGATCGTGACGCCCACGCTCCCCGGCGCGGCCGGTGGCACCCCATCCTTGCCGACGATCTTGAACCCGCCAAGCAACGTCGCCGACGTCACCCCCGCAGGCGCGAGCACGCCCTCGAAGTCCTGGTTCGTGATGGTCGTCTCGAATGCCGTCAGGTCGCGCCCCCAGCTACACGTGCTCGTATTGCACTCGTAGCCGCCGTTGAGATCCACGCCCTGCACGAGCGTGACCTTCTCCGGATACGCGCCCTGCGCGACAAACACCGACTGATCGCCCCCGAGCATCCTCGCCTTTGCGAGGCCCGCCGCGATCGTCTTCAGTGGTTGCGTCTTCGACCCGGGGTTCGAGTCGGCGCCGGTGAGGGTCGAGACGAACGTGCCCGAGTCCGCGGGACAGTCCGCCGGATTGGTGCAGTTCGTCGATCCGTCGACGCCTCCATCGCCGGCAACATCGTCGCCTTGGACCGCAGGATCCCCGCCACATCCGAACGCGAGCAACAGCCCAGCATAGACGAGTCTCATTGCGCCTCCCGAGACCATCGAGTCTAGGGCACACGCTCCCCCCCTGGATAGGCTCCGTCTACGGGGACGTCAGGATGATCACGGTCTGCTTGTCGTCGCCCGTGAAGCTCACCTTCCACATCTGCCCGGCCTTTTTCGCCTGGATCCGCGTGGCGTTCCCCGACGGAGAGGGCTCGTCTTTCACGATCTCCCACTTCCCTGTCTTGAGCGCCGCCCGGGCCTCCGCGGTCACGGCTGCCTTCCCGCGGGGCACACTGTAGGTCTGGATCTTTCCGCCGCCGCCTTTCGTGGCCTTCGGTGCCTGCACATCCGCCGGCAGCGGAAAGCTCACCCTCGCCTCGGCCGGCGCCTCCGCTCGAGCGATGGCAGGGACGATCGCCGACCCGGCGACCAGCGACAACGCGAACGCGAGGGAGCGCACCATTGCGCTAGTCTAAGCTACCAACCCGCGATGGCCACACAGTCGCTCGACGCAGACGACATCCCGAGCGGGATCGACCTGCAAGACGAGCACGATGCCCGCGCATGGGTCGCCGAGGCGGACGCGAAGCGGCCGTGGCGCTCGGAGATCCGCGACCTCATGGCGGGCCCTGGGCGACCGACCTCGGCAGGTTCGACGCCGTCGTGGCCATGCAGGCGGTGCACGAGATCCGCCACAAGCGACACGTGCCCGGCCTCTATCGGGCGGTGCGCGCGATCACCGATGTCCTGATCGTCTGCGACCACGAACCGATGGGCAGGCAGCCGGGCCTGCACTCCACCGAGGCGGAGCAGCACGCCGCGATTCGAAGTGCGGGCTTCGGCGACATCCGCACGGAGCTCGTGGTCCACGGCATGTACGTGATCGGAGCCCGGGCGGCCGGAGTTATCGCCACACCCATGGGGGTCTCGGGGTAGTGTCCGCGCGATATGCGGAAGAGCCTCCTCGCCCCTGTCTTGCTCCTTGCTGCCTGCGGTGGCGGCGACCTCGATCTCGCGACGCCGAAGCAGTGCAACCCGCTCGGCGGAGCACGGTGCTCGGCGCCATGGCCGTCGTCGGTCTACGAGATCGATGACGCTGCGAGCCCGACCGGCCGGCGGCTGGCGATCCCGAAGGGCGCGCTGCCCACGAACATCGATGGAATCGCGATCGAGCCGGATCTGTGGAACGAGCTCGACGGATTCTCGTCGGCGGCGCCGATGATCATGGCGTTCGCCGAGGGCGTGGATCCCGCGAACCTCGTGCACTACTCGAACTACGCGGCGAGCACCACGGATGCGAGCCCCACGGTCGTGATCGACCTCGAGAGCGGCGAGCTGGTGACGCACTTCGCAGAGCTGGACGTCGCAGGCGTCGACAGGCCGGCGAGCCAGGCGCTGTTCATCCGCCCCTACAAGCTGCTCGCGGGCTCGCACCACTACGGCGTGGCGATCAAGAAGACGCTGAAGGCGAAGGGCGGCGGCGAGCTAGCCGTGCCCGAGGGCTTCCAGGCGATCCTCGACGACGAGAAGACGACCCATCCGCTGCTCGAGCGCGTGCGGCCTCGCTACAAGGAGCTGTTCGAGAAGCTCGCCGCGAAGGGAATCGCGAAGGAGGATCTCGTCACGGCGTGGGAGTTCACCACGCGGTCGCGCGAGTCGGTGCGCGCGGATCTGCTGAACGCGCGCGATGCGGGCATGCCGCTGATGGGTACGAACGGCGCGTCGCTGACGTACACGAGCGCGACGATGACCCAGGGCGATGCGCGCATCGCGTTCCGTTACGACGGCATGTTCGATGCACCGCTGTTCCTCTCGTCGGGGAGGGCGGGTCCGGGCGTGAAGATGCTGCGCGATGGGGATGGGAAGCCGAAGCCGAGCGGGCTCTACAAGGTGCCGTTCACGGCGATCGTTCCGCAGTGTGCGCTGACCGCCGCGGCGCCGGTGCCGATCCTCATCTACGGGCACGGTCTGCTCGGCAATGCGACGCAGGTGGCCGGCCTCGGACCGCGCAGCGCGGGAATCGACGCCTGCATGGTCGTGATCGGCACGGACATGCGCGGCATGAGCGACGTCGACGTGCCGAACGTGGCGCTCGCGCTCAACGACGCGAACAGCGGCAACCTGATCTTCGACGTGCTCGTGCAGGGCATGATCAACCACGTCGCGCTCGTGCAGGTCGCACGTGGGCCGATGGCGGCGGCGTTGTTCGCGAAGCAGGGCGGCGGCTCGCTCGTGGATCCGAACCGCGTCTACTACTACGGCATCTCGCAGGGCGGGATCATGGGCACCACGGTGTGCGGCATCGATCCGGTGATCAGCAAGTGCGTGCTGCAGGTCGGCGCGATGAACTATTCGTTGCTCCTCGAACGCTCGCGCGACTGGCCGACCTACAAGACCACGCTGAACGGTGCGTATCCGGATCCGTTCGACGACGTCATGGTGATCAACCTGATGCAGCAGCAGTGGGACCGCACCGAGGCCACGTCCGTGGTGGATACGATCCTGCCGCACACGTTTCCGGGCACGCCGCAGAAGCAGGTGCTGATGCAGATGGCCATCGCTGACGACGAAGTCTCGAACATCGGGTCCGAGATGTGGGCGCGCACGATGAACGTCCCGGTGATCATGCCGTCGCCATACGTTCCGTTCGGGCTGCAGACGTCATCGATGCCGGTGCCGAACGGCCTCGTGATCTACGACTTCGGCCTCGGCAGCACGATCCCGCACGGCAACGAGGCGCCGCCGGATAACACCGTGCACGGCAACATCCGCAACAAGGGCGCGACGACGGCGATGATGAAGCGGTTCTACGAGACCGGCGAGATCGTGCAGATGTGCACGGCCCCGAAGGGCTGTGACTGCACCGCCGGTGGCTGCGGCGCCGAGCTGAACTAGATCTTCGCTTCGATCGCTTCGACGAGCGTCCGCAAGATCTTCAGTCGCGCGAAGTACTTGTCGTTCGCCTCGACGAGCGTCCACGGCGTACCCTCGGTGCTCGTGCGATCGATCATCTCGCACACGGCGACGTTGTACGCGTCCCACTTGTCGCGGTTGCGCCAGTCCTCGTCGGTGATCTTGTGCTGCTTGAACGAGATCTGCTCTCGCTCCTTGAACCGGCTCAGCTGCTCGTCTTTCGAGATCTGGAGCCAGCACTTCACGAGCACGGTGTCATTCGAGACGAGTTGCTCCTCGAAGTCGTTGATCTCGCCGTACGCGCGCATCCAGTCGTGCTCCGTGGCGAAGCCCTCGACGCGCTCGACGAGCACGCGCCCATACCACGAGCGGTCGAAGATCGCGATCCGGCCCTGGGACGGCAGCTTGCGCCAGAACCGCCACAGGTACGGACGCGACTGCTCCTCGTCGGTCGGGGCGGCGATCGGGATGACGTCGAACTTGCGAGCGTCGAGCGCCTGCGTGATGCGCCGGATCGCGCCGCCCTTGCCCGCCGCATCGCTGCCTTCCATCGCGGCGACCACGGTGATCTTGTCGAACCGCTTGTGACGCGTGAGTAGATTGAGCCGTCCCTGCAGCTCCGGCAGCTCGTCGTCATACTCTTCCTTGGAGACCGCCTTCGCGAGATCGAGACGATCGAGGATCGACACGCCGTCGATCGGCTGGACCCGCGCCGGGGCGGTAAGTTCGAGGACCGGATTCTCCTTGTGCGCGAGCCGGTGCCGCATCGCGTCGAGGATAGCGTTGCCGATCGTCAGGCTGCGATAGTGATGGTCGCCGCCTTCGACCACGAGCCACGGCGCCTCGGCGGTGCTGGTCGACTGCAGCAAGTGCTCGCTGACCTCGTGGAACTTCTTGTACATCCCGAGGTGCTTCCAGTCCGTCGGCGTCACGCGCCATGCGGTGCTCTTCTTCTTCTCGAGCTCCTTGAACCGCTTCTTCTGGCCATTCTTCGAGAGGTGAAGCCAGAACTTGAGGACGAGGATGCCCTCCTCGGTGAGCATGCGCTCGAACTTCAGGATCTGGTCGATCTGATGTTCGAACGCTCCGCGCTTGATCTCGCCGTAGACCCTGTCGATCAGCGGCCGCGAGTACCACGAGCCCACAAACAGCGCGACCCGGCCCTTCAGGGGGAGTGCGCTCCAGAACCGCCACATCGGCGGGCGGCCGGAGGGATCCTCGCCCACGGGACGCAGCGCGTTTGTCGAGAGGTGCCGGGGATCCATCCACTCGTTGAGCAAGTTGATGAGGTCGCCTTTGCCGGCACCATCGACGCCGCCGATGATGATGACGACCGAGAACGCCTTGCTCTCGACCAGCTCGTACTGCGCGGTCAACAGCGCCTTGCGCAGCTCGGGCTCCTCCTTGTCGAAGCGTTCCTTGTCGATCGTGTGGCCCAGCTCCGCTGACTCGAACATGGCGGTGACGCTAGCTCGATCCATGCCAGCGCGGTAGAGCTTGGGCGATGCCACCCGTGACCCGCGCCGAAGCGTCCGGATACCAGGAGACCTCGCTACATGCCGATGTGATGGCGTTTCTCGCGGCACTCGAGGCCCGCGGCGATCGGCGCTTCCACCGCACCTCCTTCGGAGCGAGCCCTGGCGCACGGGAGCTGCCCCTGGTTGTGCTCTCTGCGCACGGTCACAAGACCCCCGCCGAGGCCCGGAAAGCGGGTCAGCCGGTGGTGATGATCATCAACGGCATCCACGCCGGCGAGGTCGAGGGCAAGGAGGCGTGCCTCATGCTCATGCGCGACATTCTCGACGGTACGCACGCCGACCTGATCGAGAAGCTGACGCTCGTGATCGTGCCGCTGTTCAACCCGGACGGCAACGACGCCATCGATCCCGCGAACCGCAAGCTCGACCTGCCGAAGCTCGAGGGCCAGATCGGCCCGGCGAAGGTCGGCACGCGCGTCAACGGCGCCGGCATCAACCTCAACCGCGACTACATGCGGCAGCAGGCGCCCGAGATGCGGCAGCTACAGAAGAACGTGGTCCAGGTGTGGGAACCGGATCTCACGATCGATACGCACGCGACCAACGGGTCGGTGCATCGGTTCTGGATGACCTACGACGTCCCGCATACCGTGGCGAGCGGCCGCGCGGAGCCGGTGCGGTTCATGCGCGACACGATGATGCCGGTTGTCACCAAGGCGATCCACGCGAACCACTCGCTGCTCGCCGGCTGGTACGGCAACTTCGTCGAGGACGAGCGCTCGCTCGATGCGCGTCGCGATGCCGATCCGCATGCGCCGGTGCGCGAGGGCTGGATGACGTATCCGCACCAGCCGCGGTTCGGCAGCAACTACCGCGGCCTATCGAACCGGCTCGACCTCCTGCTCGAGTGCTACTCGTACCTGTCGTTTCCGGATCGCGTGCGCACGACCTACGCCACGATCCTCGAGGCGCTGCGGTTCGTGTCGGCCCGCCCCGACGACATCGTCCAGATCGTGGAGACCAGCCGCAACCCGCGCGACAAGATCGCGGTGCGTTACAAGCTCGATGCGTTCGAGCAGCCGATCGAGATCGCTACCACCACGCCGCGCACGCCCGATGGCGCGCCCACGCACGTCTCGATTCCGTACTTCGCAAACTTTGTCGGCACCACGATCATCGATCGCCCGCCCGCGTACATCGTGCCGCCCGAGGTTGCCGCGCACCTCGTGCAGCACGGCTTCACCACCGAGCTCGCGACCGGAACGCACGAGGTCGAGGTCGCAACGGTCACCGGGTTCGCGACCGAGGGCGGTCGCAAGATCCTCGAAGCCGCGCAGGTCGGCGACCTCGAGGTCGAGTGGCGGCGGCAGAACCGGCAGGTGCCGGCGGGCGCGCACATCGTCCGCACCGACACGCCGCTCGCCGCGATCGCGGTCTACCTGTGCGAGCCCGAGAGCGATGACGGCGCGATCGAGAACGGCCTCGTCGCGGCTCCCGCGCAGGGCGCCGAGTTCCCGATCTGGCGCGCCTACTAGCCGTTCGTTCAGGGCTTCGGAATGGTCGGCGGGGGCGGCGGCGTGGCGTCGGCCTCGTCGATCTTCGCCTGGACCTCGCGCGCGTGGTCGCCAAGCGTGACGCGCATCTCGCCGAGGTGGCGCCGCGCGTCCTTACCGTTCAGGACGCCCTTTGCCAGATCGACGCAGATGATGCACATGCGTCGACTGTACCAGTATGCTCGTCAGCGTGACGAAAGAGCTTCCTCCCTGCGGCATCTACCGGACCGTCAAGCAGATCGCCGGCATCGAGCCGGACCGGTTCGTCTACTTTCACAACCACGGCAACCCGGGCCCCGGCCTGTACTTCCCCGAGAAGTGGAGCTCGAACCGTGCGGTGTTCTCGCAGAACGGCACCACGGTGCCGGAGGACTTCGATCCGAGGTCGATCCGATCGCTGCCGAACGAGGGCTTCTACCGCGTCACCAAGTCGTTCCACTGCTGCGAGAAGAAGTGCACGCAGTTCGAACCCGATCAGATGCTGCAGCTCGGCTACAACGGTAACGGGCGCGGCATCCTGTTCACGCCCGAATATGCAAGCGGCGTGATCCGCGTGCCCGAGCGCGGCAGCGTGATCGATGACGAGGCGTTCAAGAGCCTTGTCGTCTTGAAGCTGCCGGAGGTCGAGCAGAAGAACGATCTGTCGATCCCGCGCGGCTTCGTCGTTCACTGAATGCGGCGCCACCTCGCAGTTCTCGCGCTCCTGCTCGTCGCCTCGCCGGCGGACGCGGACACGCTGCGCAAGGTGGAGGCGTTGTGGACGTCGTCGCAGGAGGGCGAGATCCGCCGCAAGGTGGAGCAAGTGCACGAGCAGGTCCAGGCGGCGCTCTTTCTGACGAACGCGATCCTCCAGAACAACACGCCACTCGATGCGCGCCTCGACGTACTCGCCGAGGCTGCCGCCGGCATCGACGATCGCGAGGTCGCCGCGCAGGGCAGTGCGGCCATCGTGTTCGCCGTGCGCCAGGAGCGTTGCGATCTGCTGCAGGCAGGCGTCAGCATCCGCGGAGATCTGCGGTCACACTCGCCTCATACGCGCGGCGGCATGCAGCAGTGGGCGGAGATCTGCGTCTCAGGCGGCCTCGATCTCGGCCCGCTGATCCCCGAATCCGATGCGCCTGGCCTCGCCGTGTTCCCGCTGGTGCTCCGCGAGAGTGCGCTGATGCTCGCGCGTCCCCGGCTCACTGCTCCGCGCGCTGCGATCGACGAGGCATACAGCGACGTCGGCTTTGGCTTCGATGTCGAGGGCATGCGCTATCGCTGGGCGGAGAGCAACGGCATGGCGTTCATCGGCTTCGCCGCCGATCAGCGCTGGCGGTGGCGGCACTTCTACGGCGGCGAGAAGGCCAAGGTCGAGCTGACCTCCGATATCTGGTTCTTCCGCCTGTTCCACACGCGCGGCGAGACGGCGCTCGCCGACCGCTCCGTCGATACGATCGTGATCGGGCTCCACGGCATCCAGGCGGATAACGGCGCCGCGATCATCAACTTCTGGCCGGTACGGGTCTCGGGGCTCGCGTTGTTCGGCACGGACGCGCTCCTCGTCGACGCGGAGTGGGGCATCGGCGGCACCGGAACGATCAGCTCCGAGACCAGCGGCCCGGGCGCGAACAGCATGACCACGATCGATACCACGGACCTCCCGGATGTCACCGCCGCCGTCGCTCACGTCGCGCTGCACGGCGGTGATGTCTACCGGTCGGTGTCCGTCGCGTACGATCGCACCGCCGACACCAACGTGCTCGCGGACGTGATCGTCGAGGACCGGTTCACGCTCTCCGGCCAGCGCACCGAACCCGTGTGGCTCGCGCGCGGCGCCGCGTTCGTCTCGCGTGCGAAGTACTTCCTCGACAAGGACACCCGCGCCGAGGAGCGCGTGCTCGGCTTCGCGTTCACCGGCAGCTACAAGCTGCCGCGCGAGCTGGACCTCGGTCTCACGCTCGAAGGCGTGTTCGGTCTCAACAGCCGCGATCCCGAGCTCGATGGCCACGTCCTGCCCCGCGGCCTGCGCATGTTCGTCACGCTCGGTACGACGAAGACGCTCTGGAAAGACTAGGAGCGCGTAGGTCATAGACCTGCGCGCTCGGCAATCCGCAGTGCCGGATGCGAACCGGAGTCCGCTGGTTCAGGTGAGCCCCAAAGGCCCCGAAGGTCCCGAAGCAGAGTCTTCTCCAGCAGGAGAAAGCCTCTC
>JBBRBG010000149.1:0-22302 GCA_038206055.1 Haliangiales bacterium | reverse complement strand
ACGTTCCGGCGTCGGGGAGCACGAAGCGGTACTCGAACGTCTCGCCCGGCTGCACGAGGAGCTGCACCGACTCGGTCCCATCCATCGACGCGGGTAGCCTCAGTCCGTGCCAGTGGATCACCGTCGGCTCGGGGAGGCTGTTGATCAGGTTGACGACGAGCGTGTCACCGACCTGCGCGAGAATCATCGGCCCGGGAACCATGCCCTGGTAGCCCCACGCCGTCACCGTTCGTCCAGGAGCGAACTCCCACTGCGTCTCTCGTGCTTCGAGGGTGACATGCACCTCCTTCGGGTCCCGCCTCGCGCTGGCAGCGGGTGTGGGACCACTCTGCGCCGCGTGTAGCGACGTGAGATCGGTGGTGAGTGGAGAGTTGCGGTGCTGGGGCGGGGCCTGGTGGCAATCAGTCGTCATGATTGCATGACGCTGCAAGGGCCCGGCCATTACGGTCGCTCGTTCAAGTGCCACAAAATGCGAAGGGACACGTGGCGCCCACGGGTCCCTTCATCTACCTGCTTCCCACGACGTCTACTTGGCCGTCGTGCAATCGCAACCGCTCGCGCAGCCGCAGGTCTCCTTGCACGCGCACGTCTCGCCGCAGGTGCAGCGCTCAGCGGCTGCGCCGGCGCAACCGCAAGCGGACTTCGCGCACCGACATTCGTTCTGGTTCTTCTTGTCCATGACGTCTCTCCCGGGTTCGAAGGCGCGCTCCATTGCGGGTCTTCAACCAGTAAGACGCAGGCCTGCTCGGCATATTACGGCCGTTCGTCAGCGGTGCGCCGGCCACGTAGGTCGACGGCCATCGTCGGAGCAGACGCCGAGATGTCACCGCGGTGTGCCGTCCCTGGCGCGGCCGCTCGGTGCGCGGCCCACCACGAGCTAGCGGCCCGTGGGTCGTACTTCGTTGCGTCCGCACATCCGAGCAGAGCGGTTCGGAGGGCGACAGCGGAGGCGGGGCGATCGTCTCGTTCCTTCGCCAAAGACTTCAGAATGAGGGCTTCCAGATCGGTCGGAAGCGGCCTACCCAGTCGCGCTGATGGAGCGATCGGCGGCGTGACGAGGTGCCTGCTGCACAGCTCGAGAATTGTCCCACCCTCGAAGACGTGTTCGCCGGTCACCAGAAAGTAGGCGACGGCTCCGAGTGCATAGATGTCGGCGCGACCATCGATCGTCTCGGGCGCCGAAATCGCTTCCGGGGACAGGTACATCGGCGTTCCCGTGACGACGTTGGCCGCTACGGATTCGTTGTGCCCGCTCTCGAGCGACCGTACGAGCCCGAAGTCGACGACCTTGACGACGTCCGGTTCGTCCGCGCGCTCGGTGAGCACGATGTTTGCCGGCTTGATATCCCGGTGGATGAGCCCGAGCGCGTGTGCCTCGGCGAGTGCGCCGGCCACTTGCGCGAGGATATGGATGGCGCGGGGGGGCTCGATCGGGCCGACGGTCTTGACGAGCCGGTCGAGATCCATCCCGTCGAGGTACTCCATGACGTAGTAGAAGACCCCGTCCGCCGTACGCCCGTAGTCGAAGATCGAGATCGTATTGGGATGGCGTAGCCGACTGGTGAGCTGCACTTCCCGCTCGAAGCGCACCTGGTCCTTCTCGCTTGCACGATCCTTGAGCAGTAGTTTGATCGCCGCCGGGCGACGAAGCATCGCGTGCGTGGCGCGATGGACGACACCCATTCCCCCCTCTCCGAGCTTCTCTTCGAGGGTGTACTGGCCGAGCTTTCCGATCTCGCGGATCTTCGCGCGCAGACCGTAGAGCTGGCGCGAGTTTGCAGCCGCCGTGAACACGGCGAACACGCACCACATTGTCGCGAACAGGATGAAGATGAACGGGTTCTCGGCAGATCCTGGAGGAGCTCCAGCCGTCACGAAATAGGCGATTGCTGGCGTCGCGCCGAAGATGCTGATCCACAGCGTTCTCGAAAACGCGCTGGGCACAAGGATCGACCGCCCGACGAGCGTGTAGGTCATCGCGAGCAGTACGGTAAATCCGACGCCAAGGCTCACCGCCGCAGTGAAGCCGAGGAGCGCATATAGGACACATATCAAGACGGTGAGGCATGCGTCGAGGATCTCCAACGTACGCACGCTCATGGGCTTGCGACGGCAGCGCAGCCACGTCGCGGAAGCGAGGACGAGTGCGCAGACGTGCACGAGCTCGTGCGGAGCAGCGTGACCACCGTGAATGCGCCCTTGGGTGACAAGTTGCGTGGCCAGCGACGCGAAGCCAATCACTGCGGTGACCACGAAGACAGCCCGCGCGAAGCGAGCCAGGCGATCCTGGAGATCGTGCGCCGCCTCTTCGGTGTTGGCGGGTACCAAGCTGGCCGACTCGCTCATCGCAGTTTCGCCGTAGTAGCACGGTCCCAGGCTGCTCGGCGTGTCCGGACAGGTGTCCGGACGTTTGTATCGAACCGCGAGCGGCCGCAATCGATCCGGACGGTTGCGACGGCACGAGAGCTGTAGTGGCTCGGTGCATGATGACCAAGACGAGCGCACTGGCTGTCGTTCTGCTGAGCACCCTCGGGCATGTCGCGCACGCCGCACCGGACCGCGGCGACGACACCCTTGCGACACACGCGCGCGCCGGGGAGTCGAGGCAGGCCGACGACGCGGATGAATCGGGAAAGACGTCGATCGATCTTCGCTACCGTTACGAATATGTCGCCGATGATGCGACCACGTTTGCGGCCCAGGCTTCGACGCTCCGCGCCTCGCTCGGGTACCGGACCCGAGCGTTTCACGGGTTCAGCGTGCTGGGGCAGCTCGCAGCGGTCGGCGCTATCGGACCCGACTTCTACCGAGTCCCGACCTCACCCACCCAGAACAACATGGCCTATCCGACCGTGGTCGATCCCACCGGACTCATGGTGGATCAGGCATACGCCCAGTACGAAGCGTCCTGGCTCACGGCGAGGCTGGGCCGGCAGGAGCTCGCGTTCAATAACACGCGCTTTCTGAGCACCACCCCGTGGCGTCAGGTACATCAGACGTTCGATGCGGCGTCGGTCGTCGTGAAGCCGACCGAGGGTGTCAGCATCCAGTACGCACTCACGGGGCGTGTGAATCGGGTCACCGGCCGAGAGGCGAGTGACGGGCAGCTCTTGATGCTGGGTCATCTGATCAACGCGACGTACACACGTCAGGGAGTCGGCTCGCTGGCGGTCTACGATCTCCATCTCGACTATCTGGAGGACTCCACGAGCTCGACGAACACGCTCGGTGCGCGCGCCTCCGGACCGCTTCGGATCGACGACGAATGGTCATTCCTGTACGCGGCCGAGCTGGCTCATCAGACCGACGCCGGCCAGAACCCCAACCACTTCGCCGCCAACTACTATCTCGCCGAGGCCGGCGCATCGTCTCGTGGGATCTCGGGACGGGTCCAGTACAATGTTCGCCAGGGGAGCGGCCCCACGGACAAGCTGTCCACTCCGCTGTCTCACCCCTGGGACGGCTGGACCGAGAAGTTCGCCACAACGCCGGATTCAGGCCTACGCACGTGGTCCCTCGCCCTCGCCAGTGCAGTGCCAACGGTGCGCGGACTTTCGGTCTCGACGACGTACTACGACTACGGGTCTCAGACCACGAAGGCGCACTACGGCAGCGAGCTGGACGCCGGCGTCGAGTATCGCCTCTTCGGAATCGATGAACACTGGACGGCCGGCAGCCATGTCTCGTTCTACAAGGCCGACAAGCTGCTGACCGACACGCTGCGGATGTCGGCCTACACGGCCTACAACTTCTGAACGCGGGCGCATCGTGCGGGCGTTGGTAGCTGGCTCATCCGACGATGACGGTCCGGATCGAGCCGCACGCGACGAGGCGTTGGTTCGGCGGGCGGAGTCGCCTCGAAAGCCGCTGTGGAGCTCGGCCTCAGTCGCCAAGCGATCTAGCGACGCATCGATCGACCGGGCATCGCTCTCGAACGCTGTCCTCGCACGCGCGTTCGCGGACCCGGACAGTCGTCCGGACGGATGTCCACGGACGCAGGCCTCAGAGCGGACGCTCGAGATGTTCCGGGTGGTTGAACCGGCACGAATGCTGAACTAGCTCGCAACATGCTGAACCAAACCACCTCGACCTCTCGACCCGCATCTCCCATTCTCAACCCGCGATACGGATCGATCCTCGGTCCGATGATCATGGCCATCGTGATGTCGTTCGTGATGTCGTTGGTCCAGACGATCATCCGGGTTGGCTTCACACATCGTCTGGTCCCTGCGTGGCTCACGGCATTCGGGATCGGTCTGATCGTCGCGATTCCGACGGCGATCTTCGTGGCGCCTTATGCGCAGCGCCTGATCCGATACCTAACCAAAGCTCGTGTCGCCGCTGCAGGACTGATCATCGGCGCGGGCATGCTGATGAATGGCTGCACCAACCTAGACTCACGCGTCGTGGAGGAGAATGGGCGTGCGATCGAGATCGTGACGGCGGGCTCGGGCTCGGCGACGGTCGTCTTCGAATCCGGGCTGGGCAACGACTGGAAGCCGTGGGATGCCGTCGCCAGCGACATTTCCACCGATGCGCGCGTCTTCGCGTACTCCCGACCCGGCTATGGCGAGAGTGCCGGTGCAACCACGTCGCGCGATGCGGCGACCATCGTCGAAGAGCTGCGCACGCTCCTCGTTCATCAAGGCTATGCGCCGCCGTACATCCTCGTCGGGCATTCGTTCGGTGGAACGTACATGGAGCTGTTCGCGAAGGCGCATCCCGACGAGGTCACCGGTGTGGTTCTCGTCGAGCCGCGCCCCAGCGACTTCCTCGCCCGCTGCGAAGCGGCGCACCTCGATATGTGCGGCATTCCAGCGTCGGCCCTCGCCACGCTGCCGGAGGTTCAGATCGCCGAATACAACGCGTTCCGGATGGCCGCCGCCGAGATCGAGTCCGCCGGCACGTTTGGCTCGTATCCGGTGCGGGTGCTGACTGCAACGGGCGGCAGCGGCTCGCCGGCTCGGCGCGCGCTGTGGGAGACGATGCATGCATCGATTGCGGCGGAGGCGAAAGACGGTCGCCAGATCGTGTTCGAGGGCGCGACGCATAACCTCGAGACCGAACACGCAAGCGAGGTTGCGAAGTCCATCCGTTCGCTCCTGCCGTCGCAAGCACGGTAAGTATCGCTCGGCGCCGCCGGCGCCCACTAGATCGCGGGGAACAGCATCGCTCCTACGAGAGCGGCGAGATAGAGGCCGAAGCCGTACACCGTGTGGGTGACGACGCTCTTGATGGTGTTGAACACCGGCGCTGACGTCCTGGACGACGCGACGCCGGCTCCCAGCGCGGGCTGCAAGATCAACAACGGCGCTCCGACGGTCACGATTCCAATGAGCAGCGCCGGAAGCAACGAAGGTGACCGAGCCCAGCTGAGGCCGAATAGTGACACGAGGAGCGCGGCGAAGCTGATGCCGATCGCGTAGTGCGCCGACCAGCCGATCAGTCGCTCGCCTCGAACCGGCGACGCCTTCGCGATGCTCTGGTGAATGAAGCGACCCTCCGGAAGGTGGCCGATCCAGCGCCCGAGGTACGCGAAGTTCAGGGAGGGCACGCCGAGCTTTCGCAGGACCGCAGCCCACAGGTCCATCGTCATCGTAGCGCCGACGCCGATCAGAACCGTCCGCACGACCGTTTCAACGCTGTTCGTCATGAACAGCAACGTGCGCCTCGCAGAGGAGGCGATCAAATCGATGTTTCTGAGGCCCCCCCTCGGTTTCGTCGAGGCCTCCGATTCGCCGAGGGTCGACCCAGGAACAATCGATTGGATCGTTCGCGCCGCGATGGCCACGGTGGACGCATGAATGCTCAGCAGACGTCGTTCGAAGCGATCACCATGGAACCCAGCCCGGTTGCCACACCCTTGTGGAAGGCCCTCGCCCCGATCTGCGTGATGGTGTTCATGGAGTTCCTCGCGATGGGACTTCCGCTCCCGGTCTTGCCGATGCGAGTGCACGGCGAGCTCGGGTTCGGAGCGTTTGTGGTCGGAATCGCGATCGGCGCGCAGTCCTGGGCGACGCTCGTGACCCGTCATGCAGCAGGCACGCGGACCGACGAGCATGGGCCGCGACGCGCGGCGATCCTGGGACTGGCGGTCTCGGTGGTCGCGGGCAGCCTCTACGCCGTTTCGTCCGCTGTGCCCGACCCGTCCGCGAGCCTCGCCGTGCTCCTCTTCGGGCGCGGGCTGCTCGGGATCGGAGAGAGCATGCTGATCACCGGCGCGCTCGCCTGGGGTGTGGCGCTCGCGGGCCGAGAGCGGTCGGGACTCGTGATGGCGTGGGTCGGGATCGCGATGTACGGCGCGCTCGCGATCGGCGCGCCCCTCGGCTCGATGCTCGATGCGCGCGCCGGGTTCGTCGGGCTGTCGATCGTGGCCGCGCTGGCACCGCTATTGGGGATCGGCGCCGCGCTCTTCGCCCAATCTGTGAAGCCCATGGGGGGATCGAGGATCCCGTTTTATCGCGTTGCCAAGCTGATCTGGTTGCCGGGTGCGGGCCTCACCCTGTGTGCGATCGGTTTCGGAGCGATCGCCGCGTTCGCGACGCTCCTCTTCGACGCGCACGCATGGTCACACTCGGCACTTGCGATGACAGCGTTCGGCGCCGCGTTCGTGCTCGCACGACTACTGTTTGGAGGTCTGCCCGACAAGTTCGGTGGCGCGCGCGTGGCGGCCGTCTCGGCCGCTGTCGCCACACTCGGTCAGGTCGGGCTCTGGCTCGCCCCTTCGGGCACGATGGCCGTTGCCGCCGCGGCGCTGACCGGCTTCGGGTTCTCGCTCGCGTTCCCGTCGTTCGGTGTGGAAGCGATCCGGCGCGTGCCGCCGCAGAATCGAGGTGTCGCACTCGGTGCCTACACCGCGTGCTTCGATCTGGCGATGGGCGTTGGCGTTCCGCTGCTCGGAATCGTGGTTGGCACATTCGGCTACAGCGCAGCGTTTGCTGTAGGCGCGATCACTGGAGTCGGCTCGCTCGTCATCGCAATTACGCTCGCCCGCCCCGCATGATCGAAGCTGCCACGTCGAGGATCGGGTCCTGGGAGCGGGCGGCGAGGAAGGTGAACAGCACCCGCGTGATCGTTGGCGATTCGAACAGTAGCTCCACTTCGCCACGCGCCCGTGCATCGCGCGCAGTCCCCGCGTGGAGCAAGCCAACACCCAGCCCACCCGCGATCAGCGTCCGGGTGACGCTCTCTCGATCGACGGTGATGATCCGCTTCGGGCGGATCTGATGTGCCTTGAACATATGCTCGGCGGTTCGTCCGCAGCACGCGCTCGACGTCGGATAGATCCACGGCTGCTCAGCGAGTGCACGCCAATCGAGTGGGTCGGTCATCGCGAGGAGCTTCGGCGGTGCCACGAGGTAGGTCGTGAAGCGCGAGACCTCGAGCGCGGCGAGGTCCGGCTCGGGATCACCGCCTTCGTTGTAGAAGCCTGCGTCGAGGCTGTTGTTGCGAAGGCCGGCGAGGATGTCCTGCGACGTGCCGTGCTTGAGCGTCACCTCTACGTCGGGACACCGCTCGGACATACTCGTCAGGAGCCTGCCGATCGCCTCGTTGTTCGTGTTGCTACCGGCGCCGATCCGTAGCGTGCCCGCGAGGCGACCCTTGATGCGGGTGGCCTCGTCGATCAGCTCCTGATGTGCGCCGAGGGTCTGTTCCGCCTTGGCGAGCAGCCGCTTGCCCTCGGTCGTCAGGCTCATTCCGCGCGGCGTGCGCTCGAACAGTGTCACCTCGAGTGCGTCTTCGATCGCCTTGATGTGCGCGCTCACCGCGGGCTGGCTCAGGTGAAGGAGCTCCGAGGCACGCGTGATGCTGCCTTCGCGAGCAACGACGACGAAGGTCTTGAGCTGGTGCAGGTCCATCCGGGCGCCGCCCATCATACGTCCTGGACGTGTCCGGACAGCTGTCCGCGGCGCGGGCATGTGTCCGGGCGACGAGCCGGAACACCGCGAAATCGATGCGCCGCGCGTGGCACGGCGGCTGCTCTTGGGCTCGGCATGCACAAGCTTCGAACCGGCATCGCCGCATTCGTGTTCGGGACGCTCGTCGCCGCATCGACGGCGCGGGCGCAGCCGGCACCCACGCCACCCACCGTCGCCACGTACGTGCAGGCGGAGTACCCGCAGGCGGCGCACGATGCCGGCCGCGAAGCTACAGTCGATCTCGAGATCGTCATCGGCGTCGACGGGCTCGTGCGCGACGCGCGCGTGGTCACGCCCGTCGGCGATGGGTTCGACGCAGCCGCGCTCGCTGCGGTGCAGAAGTTCGTCTTCGTTCCGGCGACCAAGGACGGGCAGCCCATCGCGGCGAAGATCCAGTACCGCTACACGTTCAAGATCGCGGCTCCGGAGCCCGCGCCGCCCGCGGTCATCACCACGGGGCAAATCGAAGGCCGCCTGCTGTCGCGCACGGAAGGCACCCCGATCGCGGGCGTCGAGATCGTCGTCACGGGCGCCGACGCGAGCATTCATCGCGTGACCACCGACGAGGCCGGCACGTTCGTGCTGGTCGATCTCCCCGCGGGCAAATACCACATCGCGATCGCCGCCCTCGATCACGCTTCGTTCGCACAGGACGAGGAGGTCGTGCCGGGCGAGGCCGCCTCCGTCACCTATCGGCTGACGCCGACCCTGACGGGCGAGGACGCCGGAGCGTTCGGTGCCGTCGCGACGATCGAAGCGCCGACCCGCGAGATCACGCGCCGCTCGATCGGCGGCGAAGAGGCGATGAAGGTCGCGGGGACGCGCGGTGACCCGCTCCGCGCGGTGGAGCTGCTTCCCGGCGTTGCCCGCCCACCGAGCGGGCAGGGGATGATCATCGTGCGTGGCAGCGCGCCGGGCGATAGCCAAGTGTTCCTCGACGGTGCCCCCGTCTACGAGCTCTACCACCTCGGCGGGTTGACGAGTTTCGTCAACGGCTCGCTGCTCAAGCGCGTCGACCTCTATCCCGGGAACTTCTCGGCCCGCTACGGCCGCAGGATCGGCGGCGTCATCGAAGCGGAGCTGCGCGATCCGCGCACCGACGGCTACCACGCCAGCACCGACGTCAACATGATCGATGCGTCGGTGCTGGTCGAGGGACCGATCGGTGACAAGGCGTCGTTCGCGCTCGCAGGTCGCCGCAGCTACATCGACGCCTGGCTCGGCCCCGTGCTGAAGTCCACGGGCGCCGGCGTCGCGGCGACGCCCGTGTACACGGACTGGCAGGCGATCGCGACGTACAAGGCCGGTTTGCACGACAAGCTCCGATTGACCGGATATGGCAGCACCGACGACATCAACATCCTGATCGCCGATCCGAGCGGCGCACCGACGAACCGCGACCGGATCGGACTGGCCAACTCGATGAACAGGATCCGCGCGGACTGGACTCATACGTGGCCCGACGTCGATCAGGCCATCTCGCTCACCGTGGGCAAGCGCGCGTATCAGATCGGCGTCGCCGCCGCCCTCGCGATCGATGCCGACGTGCTCGACGTGTTCGGCCGCGCGGACTGGAAGGCCGCCA
This sequence comes from Haliangiales bacterium, assembly GCA_038206055.1. Taxonomy (GTDB): domain Bacteria; phylum Myxococcota_A; class Polyangia; order Haliangiales; family Haliangiaceae; genus JABFXX01. Next base: position 12,798 of record JBBRBG010000149.1, on the reverse strand, counting down.
TCTCGAAGAAGGTCGAGCTGCGCTGGGGACTCGACATCCAGCGCGTCGTCGTCGACATGAACTACAACGCGCCGCTGATCCCGCAGCAGGAGGGCAACCCTGACAAGTCGCTGCCGGATGCGATGACCAACACGCAGTTCGCTGGGAGAGGCACGATGTTCCGGCCCGCGGGGTTCGTCGAGGCCGCGGTGACGCCCATCCCGGCCCTCGAGATTGTCGCGGGTGTGCGCGTCGACCACTTCGGCGAGATCTCCGAGTGGGCCGTCGATCCACGTGCGACGGCGCGGTACACGCTCGGCACCACGACGTTCAAGGCGGGGCTTGGGCGCTTCTCGCAGCCGCCGGCGGAAGGCGAAGCGCTTCGCGGCATCGGCAACCCCGATCTCCGCGCAGAGCATGCGATGCACTACGACTTCGGCTTCGATCACAAGCTGAGCGAGCGCATCTCGTTCGGCGTCGAGGGCTACTACAAGCACCTCGATCACATGATCGTCGCCGGCGCTTCGGGCATGCGCAACAACTCGGGCAGCGGCCGGATCTACGGCGTCGAGGTCGCGGGTCGCTGGCAACCAGGTGGTCGGTTCTCCGGGTTTCTGTCGTACACGCTGTCGCGCAGCGAGCGGAACGATAGCGGGACGTGGCGGCTGTTCGACTACGACCAGACCCACATCCTGACGCTGTCCGGTACGGAGAAGCTCGGGCACGGCTGGGAGCTCGGCGGCACGTTCCGGCTGGTCTCCGGCAACCCGGAGACGCCGGTGGTCGGCAGCATCTTCGACGCGGACGTCGACAAGTACCGTCCGCTCTACGGCGCGGTCAACAGCGCGCGGAGCTCGGTGTTTCACCGCCTCGACATCCGTGTCGAGAAGCAGTTCCAGCTCTCCGGTCATCGCTGTGCCGGCTACCTCGATCTCCAGAACGCCTACAACCGGCAGAACCGCGAAGGCACCGCCTACAACTTCGACTACTCGCAGCGCGCTGACACCCCTGGCCTCCCGATCATCCCGAGCCTCGGGATCAAGGGCGAGCTCTAACCCCTCATCCAAGGAGACCCCCATGAACCGCCGCCTCACGATCCTGATGTTCGCGCTCACCGCGTGCGCGGACCTCGACCCCGCCACCCTCATCGTTCGCGACCGCGTGCTCGGTGCGAAGGTCACCGTCGACGTCGATCCGCAGCGCGCCTGGCCGAGCCCCGGCGAGCACGCGACCATCACCTGGCTCATGGCATCGCCGGGACCCGCGCCGATGTTCTCGTGGATCCTCGCGGCGTGCCCGGCGGCGACCAGCTCCGGCCTCCCGATCTGCGCGGGACCGGTGTTCGCCGCGTCGCAGGCGACGGGGCTCGTGCCCGCGCTGCAGCTCGCGATTCCTGCCGACCTCGCTGCGGACACCGTCGCGGTGCTCGGTGCGATCTGTGCGAGCGGCAACCCCGTGATCGACGAGCAGACCCACACCGCATCCTGCGATGACGGCTCGCAGGCAGACGCCGTGTCGCAGCACATCTACGTCGCGAGCGACGCGAGGACGAACCACAATCCGAACCTCGTGGACGCACCCTTCACGGTCGCTGGGACGACCTGGGATCCGTCCGACGAAAAGGGGTGTAGCGAAGGGGCACCCGTGATCGCGGCGGGCTCCGGCAAGACGCTGGTTGGCATCGTGTTCGCGAGCTCCGATCGCGAGTCGTTCGTGGTCCCCGCCGATCCGACGCCGTCACGCGAGGCGCTCCAGCTGTCGGAGTTCGCGACCGCGGGGAAGATCAAGCAGGAGTACACCTACGTCGAGTCCGACGACGCGCGCGAGGTCTCGCCGGTTGCCTTCGAATGGACACCGCCCGCTGCCTCGGAGGTCCCGGGCGCCGGGTTGCCGGTGACGTTCAACTTCGTCGTGCGCGATCGGCGCGGCGGGGTCGACGCGACCACCCGAGAACTCTGCGTCAGGTGACCACGCTCCGGGTCCGAAGTACCATGGCGGCGTTGACGTCGATGACCTACGCCCGCGGGCCAGTGCGATGAACGGTGCGCTGTGGTTCCTCGCCGGGCTTTGCCTCGGGATCCTCGCGTTTGCGCTCCACCGCGTGCTCGCAGCGCGCGCGGCACGCGATGCGGTTGCCGGGATCCGCGCACTCGCAGCAGGCGAGGATCCGCCGGCGCCGCGCGGCTTCGAGCACGGTGAGGTCTTCCGTGCCGCGCGCGAGATCGCCGATGCGCGCCGCAAGGACGTCGTTGCTGCCGCCGAACGCGAAGCGTTGGTCCGGGCCGCGCTCGACGGCACGCCTTCGGCGATCGTCGTGTTCTCCGAAGCCGGTCGCATCTCGCTCGCGAATGCCGCGGCACGGGAGCTGTTCTTCGAGGACAAGGATCCGCAGGGCGAAGACTTCGTCGCGATGCTCGGCAACGCTCCGAACGCGTTGCGCCGGGCGCTCACCGGCGATGGTGACGAGTTGTTCTCGGTGGACGATGCGGCCGGCGAGCGGCAGACCTACATCCTCGGCAAGCGCCGGTTCTCGATCGCGGGCGAGTCGATGGTCCTCGTGCTCGTCAAGAATCTGTCGCGCGAGCTGCATCGCCAGGAGACCGACGCCTGGAAGCATATGATCCGGATGTTCTGCCACGAGCTGAACAACTCTCTCGCGCCGGTCTCGAGCCTCATCCATTCGGCACGCATGGTGGTCGAGGGAGCACCGGTGGCTCCGAAGCTCGAGAGGATCTTCATGACGATCTCGGAGCGCACCGAGCATCTGCGCCGCTTCCTCGAGAGCTATGCCCAGTTCGCGCGCCTACCGTTGCCGCGGAAGGAGGAGGTGGCGTGGCAGCCCTTCGTCGACAAGCTGATGGCCCTGTGGCCGTCGGTCCAGTTGGTCGACGAGCTCCCCGACGTGGTGGGCTGGTTCGATCCAGGGCAGATCGAGCAGGTCGTGATCAATCTCTTGAAGAATGCGTCGGAGAGTGGTGGCCCGCCGGACAGCGTCACGCTGGGGATTCACTCGCTCGGACCGCGCGGAATCTGCATCACCGTCGCTGACCGTGGGCCTGGAATGAGCCCGGAGGTGATGGAGCGCGCCCTGGTGCCGTTCTATTCGACCAAGGAGCATGGCTCCGGTCTCGGCCTGACGTTGTGTCGGGAGATCGTCGAAGCGCACGGCGGGGCGATGCGACTCGAGAACCTCGATGGTGGGGGCCTCGCGGCGCGTGTTCGCCTCGTGCACCGCAGCGCGCCTCCCGATGCACCCGATCGCCGGCTGACGCTCACGCGCAGCTGACCGGACAGGTGTCCGGTTGTCCGCGGACACACCCGCGAGATGGGCGTGGTTTCGTGCGGTTACCACGGCACGGGCGCTGCACGACGGGTTCGGACGAAATCGCAACGTCCGAACCACGAAAGGTATCCGTCATGAACCTCCAAGCTCGACTCACTGACTTCGCCATGAATGGCTCCGCATGGGTGATGTGGCTGCTCGTCATCCTCTCGATCCTCGGCTTCGCGATCGCGATGGAGCGGGCTTACACGCTCGTTCGCACCCGCGAGCAAGTTGGCGCCCTGGGCGCCGACGTGAAGCGCCTCCTCCAGCGCGGTGATCTCGAGGCGGCGCGGGCACGGCTCGCGCGCTCGCCGTCGTTCGAGGCGCGCATCGTCGGCGCGGGCCTGTCGCAAGCCGCAGCCGGACCGAAGGCGATGGAAGACACCATGGTCAGCGCCGCGCAGCTCGCAAAACTGCAGATGGAGAAGCGGCTCGCGTTTCTTGGCACGCTCGGTGCCAACGCTCCGTTCATCGGACTGCTCGGAACGGTGATCGGCATCATCCGTTCGTTCCACTTGCTCGAGAAGACGGCCGGCACGATGAGCTCCGGCTTGATGGCCGAGGTCGGCGAGGCACTCGTCGCCACGGCCATCGGAATCCTCGTGGCATTGCCTGCCGTCGCGTTCTTCAACGCGTTCCAGCGCGTCATCAAGACTCGTTTGACCCGCGCCGATGCGCTCGGCCGCGAGCTCTTTGCCCAGCTTCCCACCGCGTAGTCGTCTGAACAAAGGAACGTGTCATGGCTGCCCAGAACATCGCCGACGACGACCTGATCACGGGGATCAACGTCACCCCGCTGGTCGATATCACGCTCGTGCTCCTCGTGATCATGATGGTCACGGCGAGCTACATCGCCTCGAAGACGATCCCGATGGAGCTGCCCAAGAGCACGACGGGTGAGTCGACGCCCACGGTGCTCGCGGTCTCGATCACTCAGGCGGGCGAGCTCTATCTCGACGCAGCGCCGATCGACGAGGCCGGTCTTCGGAGCAAGATCGCGCTCGCCCGCGCAGACCATCACGAACCGCAGGCGATCATATCTGCCGACGGACGCACGCCTCACGCGAAGGTCGTCCACGTGATCGACGTGCTGCGGCAGGAGAGCGTCACCAAGTTCGCGATCAACGTCGACCCCGAAACCGAGCGGCGCTGACATGTGGAGCGAACCCACATCCCCGACGTTCCTCGTCGTGGTCGTCGCGAGCATCGTCGCGCACGCCGCGTTGCTCTCGGTCCTACCGGCGGACGCTCCGACCCTCGAGCCTCACGTCTCTACTATCGTCCAGATCGAAGCGATGACGCCACCGGCGCCCCCTCCACCCGCGCCGAAGCTCGAGACCGTCGTGCCGACCGAGGAGGTCTCTCCAAAACCGCTGAGCCCCCCGGTGCCGCATCGCCCGGCTCGCCGAGCACCGCCGCGTCAGGTGGCGACGGCCGAACCAACGGTCGAACCGCCAACGGGTCCGGATGCGCCGGTGGACTTCTCCGGCGTGACGCTGACGAACGAGGGCGCGAGCTGGTCATCGCCGACCGGCAATGGAGCGCCGATGACAGGTCCGCTCGTCGCGTCCGAGCCGGTGCAGCGCACGGGTCCGGTCCGTCACGGTCCCACCGGCACATCGACGGAGCGTGTCGTGGCTGTCGGAGACCTGTCCCGGCCGCCGAAGGCGCCAGATCTGGACGTGGCGCTCGCGACGAACTATCCGAGTGAGGCTCGTCGAGCAGGAACCACAGGCAAGGCGATCGTCCGCGCGAGAATCCTCGCGGATGGCACCGTGGGTACGATCCGGGTCGTGTCGGAGAGCGCAGCTGGTTTCGGTGAAGCCTGCAAGCGGACGCTGACGGGATCGCGGTGGCAGGCACCGCTCGATGCGCGCAGCGAACCGGTCATCACCGACGTCAGCTACACGTGCACCTTCGCGGTCGCGAGATGAACGGCGGAGCGAGTATGCTGCAAAGCCTCATGAAGGTCCTCATCGTGGACGACCAGCGTGCGATCCGTACGGCGCTCGAAGTTCTGTTCGAGCAGTACCGAATCCCGACGCTCGTCGCCAGCAGCCCCGCTGAAGTCCTCGACTTGATCGCCCGCGAAGACGTCGGTGTCGTGATCCAGGACATGAACTTCACCGCGAACCAGACCTCGGGCGCGGAGGGCGTCGAGCTGTTTCGCGCGATGCGTAGGCTCGACGGCGACCTGCCCGTGCTCCTGATGACCGCGTGGGCATCGATCGAGATGGTCGTCGCGCTGGTCAAGGAAGGTGCGGCCGACTACATCGCGAAGCCATGGGACGATGCGAAGCTCGTCGCAGACGTCAAGAAGCTCCTGCACGTGCGAGCGCTCGCGGAGGAGAACGCCCGCCATCGTGCGCGTGGCCGCCGCGCACGACAGAGTCTCGCGGCGAAGGCCGACCTCTGCGGCCTGACGTACTCCAGCGAAGCGATGCACGATGTGGTGTCGCTCGCCGTCAGCGTCGCGCCCTCGGATGCCGCGATCCTGATCACCGGGCCCAACGGCGCGGGCAAGGAGAAGCTGGCCGAGATCGTACAAGCGAACTCGCGACGTCGCGACAAGCCGTTCATCAAGGTCAACGCCGGTGCTCTGCCCGACGAGCTTCTGGAAGCCGAGCTCTTCGGGGCCGATGCGGGGGCTTACACTGGCGCGACCAAGCAGCGAATCGGTCGGTTCGAAGCCGCGAATGGCGGGACGCTGTTCCTCGACGAGATCGGTACGCTGTCGATGGTCGGACAACAAAAGCTACTTCGCGTGCTTCAGACCGGCGAATTCGAACGTCTTGGCTCGAGCGCGACGCGGAGGGTCGACGTCCGGATCATCAGCGCCACCAACGTGAATCTCTCCCGCGCGATCGCCTCGGGTGCGTTTCGCGAGGACCTCTACTTCCGGCTCAACGTCATCGAGCTCAAGGTGCCACCTCTGGCCGAACGTGCCGAGGAGATCGTTCCTCTCGCCGAGCGGTTCCTGGCCGGGTTCGGCCCCGATGCGAGCACGCCGGCCGTCCTGTCACGGGCTGCGCACGATGCGCTGATCGCGCACGAATGGCCGGGGAACGTGCGGGAGCTTCAGAATCGCATCCAGCGCGCGACGCTTGTCTGCCGCGATGGAATGATCGAGCCCGAGGACCTCGGGCTCGATGGTCAGCCGCGTAGCGCACCCCGTGCAGACGAACCAAACGATGCGCCTCCAAGCGAGCTCGATCCGGAACGAGCCGCGATCGCGGAAGCCCTCGTTCGCGCCGGTGGAATCGTCTCGAAGGCTGCCGCGGACCTCGGGATGAGTCGACAGGCGTTGTACCGGCGGATGGAGCGGCTCGAGATCACCCTCGAACGGCGTCCGCGCGCCTGATGGCCGACGTGTCGAGCCAGCGTGGGTCGTGGACCAACGACAACACCGAGGAGTCGCGCGCCTTCCTGCAGGCACGCCTCGCGCTGTTCTGGAAGGTCGTCTTCTTCTTCATGCTGTTCGCCACCACCATCGGCGGTATCGGCCCGCTGATGCATCCCGGGCTGGACGAGGTGATCGACATCGGCCTCGTCACCGAGGCGGGCCTGCTGTGGTGGCTGTTCCGGCGAGGAAAGCGGTCGATCCGGTTCTCGCGGATCGTCGAGGCCGGCGGCCTGCTGGTCTACTTCTCGAGCTCCGCGATGCTGGGGCGCGTCGTCCTGGCCGGGTTCATGCGCGATCATGCGATCGCGACCGCCGAGGGCGGGTTGATGGCAGACGCCTACCTCTCGGCCATGGGGCTGATCGGCTGCGCGCTCCAGTTCGTCATCCGAGCTGCGGTGATCCCATCCTCGCCGCGTCGCACGATCCTCTACGGCCTGTTCGGGGCGCCAGTGATCTTCGCGTCGATCTTCGTGGTGCCGACCGCGACAGGAGGGTTCGCGATCCGCGCCGCCGACTCGGGCGCGTATTCGTGGATGCCGGGCGCGATCATCATGATGTGGTTGTTCATCACGTTCACGAGCGCCGCGATCTCGAAGATCATCTTCGGGCTGCGCGCCGAGGTCCGCGAGGCGCGTCGTCTCGGGCAATACGTGCTCGAACAGAAGATCGGGGAGGGCGGGATGGGCGAGGTTTACCGTGCTCGTCACGGCATGATGCGCCGGCCTTCGGCCCTCAAGCTGCTGCGCGCCTCGCACGCACGCGAAGCCAGCCTCGTTCGCTTCGAACGCGAGGTGCAGCTCACCGCGCGGCTGACCCATCCAAACACGATCACGATCTTCGACTACGGGCGAACCGACGACGGCGTCTTCTACTACGCGATGGAGCTCCTCGACGGTGCGAACCTCCAGCGCATCGTCGCGGTCGGTGGTCCACAGACGCCGGGGAGAGTCGTGCGGATCCTCTCGATGGCCTGCGGCGCGCTGACCGAAGCGCACGGCATCGGCCTCATTCACCGGGACATCAAGCCGGCGAACATCATGCTCTGCACGCAGGGCGGCGAGCGCGACGTGGTGAAGCTGCTCGACTTCGGGCTCGTCAAGGAGGTCGCCGTCAGTGACGTCAAGCTGAGCGGAACCAGCACGCTGACCGGCAGCCCGCAGTACATGGCGCCCGAATCGATCCGCGCACCGGACTCCGCGGATGCGCGCAGCGACATCTACGCGCTCGGAGCCGTCGCCTACTACCTCCTCGCCGGCAGCGAGCTGTTCAACGGCAAGTCGATCGTCGAGGTCTGTAGCCAGCACCTGCACCAGGTGCCCGAACCGTTCTCCGAGCGCGGCGTGTCGGTGCCCGCCGCGCTCGAATCCCTCGTGCTCGCGTGCCTCGAGAAGGACCCCGACCGCCGTCCTCAGACGGCCGCCGATCTCCGGACGCGCCTGGACGCCTGCACTGTCGACTCATGGAACAGCGACAGCGCGCGGGCCTGGTGGCTGCAGCACCAACCCGAGATCGACGTCGATTCAGGGCAGAGCGCGAGCGAGCCACGGACAATTGTGATCGATGGAGCCCCGCGGTCACCGGCGGCGCGTTCGGGTTGATGCGCCCGGCCGGCCTTGGCCTGCGAGCATCGTTGGGACTCGATCACGAACCAAGAACCGACGCAGCGTAACCGGGGTGAGGCACCAATCCCGACGAGCACTTGCCCTCGTCTCGCCCAGCTAGGTTCCGATGCGTTCCGGGTAGTCGGCGGTGATTCCGAGTGGTCTGGCAGCAGAGTGGCAGCAGCCTCTGCTGCCCGATCACGCGCTCCAGTCGTCGTCGCGGGTTTGGAGCTCGTCGGCCATCCATTGCTTGGCAAAACGGAGCGAGGTCTCGTTAGAGCCTTCGCCCGTCATGAGGATCGAGTCGTTGACCATGCGGCCACGGTAGACGAAGCGAAGGCGCAGGTCGACTGGGCGTTCGTCGGCAAGCTCGCATTCCCCGGCGGTGAGCGCGCGCTCTGGCTGTTCGTGATGGTGCTCGGTCACTCGCGCGCAATGTGGGGCGAGTTCGTCCTCGATCTCTCGGTCCATTCGCTGTGCCGTTCGCTCGTGCGCGCATCAGCGGCGTTCGGCGGCGTGCCGCGGCAGTGGCTGTTCGACAATCCGAAGACGGTCGTCCTCGATGTTCCTTCTGCAAACGCAGATGAACCGTGGCTCTGGTCGGATCGTTCCGCTCGGAAGCCTGTCCAGCAAGATGAAGGAGGCGATCAAGACAGCCGACGCCTACCTCAAGGCGAATCTAAAGAACCTCGGTATTGACCAGGACCTCAGCGCGTACGACTTCACCATCCAGGCGATCAACCTCAATCAGGCGAAGGACGCCTCTGAGACGGCGGTCGCGTTCTTCCTCTCGATGGTCTCGGCGCTCCTCGGGAAGCCGGTGCTCGATCGCACTGTGGTGCTCGGCGAGATGAGCGTCCAGGGCATGTTGCTCAAGGTCTCGGCGCTGCCCGAGCGTATGCAGGCGGCGGTCGAGGCCGGGGCCAAGCGAATCCTGATCCCGAGTGAGAACAAGCGCGACGTCGCCGACGTGCCCGACGCGATCCTGACGGCGATCCAGTGGCAGTTCTACGACTCGCCGACCCGAGCCGCTATCCTCGCGATGGGGCTCGGGTGACGCGCGCGTAAGCGGTCGCGTCGCGGGTCAGCCGAGTGTTCGCCGCACGATCTCGTTGCGCGTGATCTCGTCCGCCGCCAGGTGACACTTCTTATACTTGTCCCCGTTGCCACACCAGCACGGCTGGTTGCGCCCCGGACGCGGGCGCCGATCGAAGGCGGCGAGCTCGGCGCGCGCGGCCTCCGCCTCGGCGCTGGTCCGCGCGCGCCTACCGTTGTCGGCCTCGGATGCATCGTGCTCCGCCCGATCTATGCGCGCGCGATCGTCGGCATCGATCGTAGCGCCGAGCTCCTCGAGCACATCGACCGCCTCGAGTGCGTCGTCCAAACGCTCTGGTACCGCATCGAGCGCCGTGGCGAGCACCTCACGCGCGACCGGGATCGCCGCCTCGCCTTGCCACCGCAGGTGATCGATCCACCGGTTGGGATCGCGCTGGACGTACTCGGTGATGAGGGCGAGCACGCTTGGATTCGCGATCCGGAGGTCGGCGAGCGCGAACGCGACGCGAGCGCGCTCGTCATCGTTCGCCGCGGATGGAAGCACGGCGAGCAGCGCCGCGAGCGAAGGTTCACGGCGTGCATTCAGCGCATTCACGACATCGTCGAAGAGATCGGGATCGACCTCCGGGTCTGCCCAGCGCACAACCGCAGCGAGCGCGTCGACCGCGGCCGACTCGCGGGTTGCGGCGAGCAGGCGGGCTGCGCGCCTGCGGCGGAGATCACTTGCAGCTGGATCCTGCATGGCCACCGCGAGCTGCGCGACCACGCGTTCGCCGAGGGCATGGACGCGGTCCAGATCGTCCGCGACGAGCTCCTTGCGCCGTGCGAGGAGCGTCTCGACGGTGGCAGTCGGATCGGCGAGATCTTGCGGCCACGTCTTCAAGCGGCGCGCAACGCCCCGCATCTCGGCGAAGCGCCGTTGTAGCGCGCGGCTCTCCTGCTCGACGAGTCGGTCGACGTACGCCCTGGCTCCAGGCATGCATCGGACGATGCGGAGCTCGCTGCGGCCGCTCAAGCGCAAGGTGGCATCCCCGAGCGTGCCTCCTTCGACCGACTGCACGCTCACCGCGATGTCCTGGCACGAACACGACGGTTCGACGCAGTAGGAGTCGATGATCCACGCCGGTCGCTCGCCAGGCTGGACCAGGAGATCCCAGTCGTGCGGAAACAGCTCGAAGTGGGCGAGCATCGCGCTCGGTTTCCGCTCGGACCAGGCGAAGCGCTGCCACGTGCGGCGGTCGAGACTCGTGCGCATGCGATCGAAGCGCGCGACAAGACGGTCGCCGGTTGCGCTCGGAGCCAGGCTTCGTCGACGGGGGCGGCGAGCCAGCCGGCGGAATCCACGAGTTTGCGAATCTCGCGCGTGCGCACGTCGAAGTGGATGGACACCGGCTCCAGCTCTTCGTCGTCGTCCCCCGACGTGCCTCGGTCTAGCATCGCCCGTGGAACCAGCGCGAGGTCCACCTCCGTGCACGTGCAGCCCGGAGCGCCGCATGCGCGCATGTCCAGTGCAAAACCGGGATGGCCGTCGGGACGTACCGCGAAGGCGTGGCCGTGATCGAGCAGTCGCTGACCTGCGTGGTTCTCCACGCCGTGAGTTTGCTTGCCGCCGCCGGTGTCTGCAAGGCCCGGGCGAGACGGCGACATGCGAGAACCTCCACTCGAGCCGCTCGATCGGGGCGAGCAGGCGAAGCGCGCGGGACGTGCGGCGAGGTGCGCCAGTCCATTGCCTTCGTGCCGCCATCGAGCCAACGTCATCGCATGGCAGGCGCCGTGGACGTACCGCTCTCGGACGACGAGCTCGATGTGCTCGATGAACGAGGCCTCGACCTCGACCGCGTCCTCGGCGTGCTCCATGCCGTTCTGATCGCGCCCGGGATGATTCCGCCATCGCGATGGATCCCGCTCGTGTTCGCGGAGGTGCCGCCTGACCCGAAATCGATCGAGCTTGTGCTTCGACTCTACAACCAGGTCGGTAACCTGCTTCGCGACGGTAGGGTGTTCGTTGCCGAGGATGACGACGAAGCGGGCTGCGTCGCTTTCGCGGGCGGCTACGCGGCAGGTGCCGCCCTCGACTCGACGTGGCTCGCCGACACCGATCGGTGGACGTTCGCGGCGCCGCTTGCGTACCTCGGTGAGCGTCGTGATCTCGTCCCGCCCGCGGTCCTCGCCGACTTCGACGCCCACCCCGAGAGGCGTCAGGTCATTCTCAGAGATCTCGACCGACTCGTCATCACCACCTACAGCAGCTTCGCCAAGGATCGGGTGGCGACAGCCCACGCCTCGCATGCCCGCGCGAGGGCTACAAGCATCGGGCGCAACGAGCCGTGTCCGTGCGGCTCGGGGAAGAAGTACAAGCGATGCTGTATCGCCGGTCCAGGCGAATGATGGCGGCGGTGGTGGTTCCTAGGCGGTTCCTAGGCCGAATCCACCAGCGAGTAGCCGCTCCTTCGTTTACGTAAACTGGCGGAAGCGCATGGGAATCGAACCTGGGTGAGGCACCAATCCCGACGAGCACTTGCCCTCGTCTCGCCCAGTTAGGTTCCGATGCGTCCCGGGTAGTCGGTGGTGATTCCGAGTGGTCTGGCAGCAGAGTGGCAGCAGCTCTGGTGCCCGATCACGTCGGCTCGAACGACGCGATCACCTCGATCAGCCCCACGATGTTGCGGTTGAGCTCGGGGAGCTCCTCGGCGGGGATCCAGTGCTCGGTATGGACTCGGGCGCCGACCTGCTGAACGGGGTAGCGCGCGATGAACTCCTCGCGCACGGCGAATCGCGTGACGTAGCCCGAACCGCTCTCCTTCACGTTCCACTTCTCGGCGATGTGGCGCGCGTACTCCTCGTTCGTGACGGGGTAGAAGATCGGCTGCGCCGGCAGCCGTGGCGGGAACTCGCGGTAGCCCGAGCCCACGATGAGCGCGAGCTCCTTCGGGCCGACGGGGCGATAGAGGATGCGAACCTGGTCACTCATGTGCGTTCCGAGGTCGACAGGGGGAAAGCGTACCATGGACACTTAGAGCGCCGCCTGGGCGGAGTGAATCGCAGCACGCCAATCGCGCGTAGCACCATGCGAAGCTCGAACGTGCCGTGAGGTTCGTGATCCCCGATTCCGTGTTAGAGGCCCTTCGTGCTCGACGAGACGAGCAACGGCACAAACGAGCTGAAGCGGGGGCGTCGGCTGCTTCATCGGTTCCTGCGTCAGGACCAAGCTTGATTGCCAGCATCAAGAAGCTGTTCTCCGGATCGAAGGAAGTTGTAGGAGTCGCCGACCGGTACGTTGCCGGGATGGACCAGCTCCAGGTCGAGGTGGAGAACGAGCAGGATGCCTTCCTGCTCGATCCCGGTATGGGTCCGATGACGTACATCACCCGCGATGGCCGGGTCCTCCTGGATATGCGTACGTGGGACGGGGAGCCCATGCGCGAAGCGACCGA
>JBBRBG010000148.1:0-23225 GCA_038206055.1 Haliangiales bacterium | reverse complement strand
CAGGACGAGCTCGCGTACAACCCGAGCTACATCGAGATGTACCGGCGCGGCAACGCGTACCACGGCGCTCACCCGTGCTTCATGTGGTACTGGGGCCAGCGCGGACGCGAGAAGGCGAGCCGCGTGATCGTGGTCGGCGCGGACAACGCGACGGTACCGGCGATCATGGGCTGGGAGACGGCAGGCTCGATCGCCGAGGCGATCGCGATGGCCCGCGGCACGATGGGACGCAGCGCGCAGATCACGATGCTGCATCACCCGCCCTACATGATCAGCGACGTGATCTGACGACCATGGCGAGCGGCAACGGACATCGCAACGGCTCGAGTCCCAAGGGCGGCTACTTCCTCGAGACGGAGCTCGCGTGGGGCGAGCACGCGACGTCTCCACCGTGGCCCGATGCGAAGCGTGGCGAGCCGCTGCCGCCGCTGCGCGCACCGATCACCGGGAAGCCGCGGCTCGATGTCGCGCAGATCTTCGCCGGCAAGAACATCCTGCTGATCGGCACCACCGGCTTCGTCGGCAAGGTGGCGCTGTCGATGCTGCTCCACCGCTACCCCGAGGTCGGCAAGGTGTTCTGCCTCGTGCGGCCCGGCGCCGGCAACACGGCCGACGAGCGGTTCTACAAGAAGGTCGCCACGGTCGAGGTGTTCGATCCGGTTCGCGACGTTCACGGTGCGAACTTCGAGCCGTTCCTGCGCTCGAAGATCGTCGCGCTTCCCGGCGATATCGGTCGCCCGCTATGCAACTTCACCGACGTCGAGTTCGCCGAGGTCGAGGCGAACGGCGGCGTGCACGTCGTCATCAATAGCGCCGGTCTCGTCTCGTTCGCGCCGTCGCTCGAGAGCGCGCTCCGCATCAACGCGATGGGCGCGAAGAACGTTCTCGATCTCACGCGCAAGCTCGGCGCGAAGCTCGTGCACGTCTCCACCTGCTACGTCGCGGGCCGCCGCGATGGCGACGTGTGGGAGGACGAGCCTGTCGTCGGGTACTTCCCGCGGTCGAGCGCGGTGGCGCACGATTACGGCAACCCAGACGAGCTCCTGGATCGCGACTTCGATCCGGCGGCGGAGATCGCGGACTGCCAGAAGATCATCGACCAGGCGCGCGATCGCAGTAACGATCGCCAGCACATCAGCGAGTTCCGCGAGAAGGGTGCGCAGAGCCTCCGCGATCAGCGCCGCGATCCGGACGACGAGAACGATCTCAAGATCGCCGTCGCCCGCGAGCGCAAGATCTGGATGAACGCCGTCCTCACCAAGCTCGGCATGGAGCGCGCCGAGCACTGGGGCTGGACCAACACGTACACGTACACGAAGTCGCTCGGCGAGCAGATCATCCTCGCCGATCGCACCGTGTCCTCGACGATCGTGCGCCCGGCCGTGGTCGAGAGCTCGATCCGCTATCCGTTTCCCGGCTGGAACGAGGGCTTCAACACCACCGCGCCGCTGATGTACCTGATGCTCAAGGGCCACCGCTCGGTGCCCGTGGGTACGGACGCGGCGCTCGATGTCATCCCGGTGGACTTCATCGCCGCCGGCATGCTGCTCGCGACGGCGGCGGTGCTCGCCGGCGAGCACGAGCCGATCTATCAGATGGGCACGAGCGACGTGAACCGCGTCTCGAGCCGACGGTTCACCGAGCTCACGGGGCTCGCGGTGCGGCAGGTCCACCGGGACCGGGCCGATGCCGGCGAGGACACGTTCAAGAACCGGATCCGCGCGCGCCTCGAATCGCGCCCCGTCACCTACGAGCAGTTCCAGAAGCGCTCGGCGCCGCTGATCAAGGGCATCGCCGACAAGCTGATCAAGGCGATCGACACGAAGCTGCCGAAGTGGGGCGCGCCGCGCGTGGAAGCGATCGCCGAGCGCGCGCGCGACGAGCTGCAGAAGATCAGCACGTTCACCGGTCAGATCATCGAGCTCGTGGACCTGTTCAAGCCGTTCACCACGGACCACGACATCGCGTTCCGCTGCGACAACATGCGTGCGCTGTGGGCGCGCGTGACGCCGGCCGACCAGGACAAGCTCCTGTGGTCCCCGCACCTCGTGGACTGGCGCAAGTACTGGCTGCACACCCACTTCCCGGGCCTGCAGAAGTGGACCTTCGGCAAGCTCGACGACGAGTTCGGCCCGAAGCCGCGCAGCGTCTACACGTACAAGTCGCTGATCGAGATGTTCGGGGCGGCGACGAAGCTGCACGGCAATCGCATCGCGCTGCGGCTGGTTCGCAAGGACGAGGACGCCGAGCCGATCACGTACACCTACGGCCAGATGCACGATGCGGCGTGGCAGGGCGCCGGCGTGCTGCGCCAGCTCGGCGTGGTCACGGGCGACCGCGTGGTCGTGATGAGCGAGAACCGGCCCGAGTGGGGCGTGTCGTACTTCGCGACGCTGCTCGCCGGCGGGAGCGTGGTCCCGCTCGACAAGGAGCTGACGCTCGCCGAGGTGCTGAACCTCGTGAGGGTGTCGCGCGCGCGCGTGCTCGTGCTGTCGCGCAAGGTGGTGGAGCGACTCGCGGGCGAGGCCGACATCGCCGTGCCGATCGGTGACGGCGAGGGCGATGCCACCGTGGTGTGGTCGCCGGCGCACGGGGCGTTCAACGGCTGGCTCGAGCAGCAGGGCATCGAGGCGAAGGTCCTCGCGTTCGACGAGCTGCTCGCGGAGCCCGAGGTCTCGGTCGGCGCGATCCGCCCCGACGTCAAGGGCGACTCGCTCGCGTCGCTGATCTTCACGTCGGGTACGACCGGCACGCCGAAGGGCGTGATGCTGTCGCACAAGAATCTGACGTCGATGACGAGCAAGCTGTCGTCGGTGTTCTCGCTGTACAAGCACGACAAGTTGCTCAGCGTGCTGCCGCTGCACCACACGTTCGAGTTCACCGCCGGCTTCCTGATGCCGCTGATGCACGGCGCATCGATCGATTATCTCGAGGAGCTCGAGGCGGACTCGCTCGCGCGCGCGCTCGAGCACGAGGGCGTGACCGGCCTGATCGGCGTGCCCGCGCTGTGGCAGCTGCTCGAGCGCAAGATCAACAAGAACGTCTCCGACGCCGGGTTGATCGTCGAGAAGGCGTTCGATTCGATCGTCGATCTCAACCGCGCGCTGCGCGACAAGCTGCCGTGGGACCTCGGCACCGGAAAGTTGCTGTTCTTCCCCGTGCACCGCAAGCTCGGCGGCCGCATGCGGCTGCTCGTGTCGGGAGGTTCGGCGCTGCCGGCGGAGACGCTGAAGTCGTTCCGCGGCTTCGGGTTCAACCTGTACGAGGGCTACGGCATGACCGAGAGCTCGCCGGTGCTGACCGTGACGCGCCCCGGCGACAAGAGCATCCCGGGCTCGGTCGGTCGACCGCTGCCGGGCATCGACGTGAAGATCGATCAGCCCGATGCGCGCGGCGTGGGTGAGGTCATCGCGAAGGGGCCGAACGTGATGTCGGGCTACTTCGAGAACCCCGAGGCCACCGCCGAGACGATCAAGAACGGCTGGCTGCACACCGGCGACCTCGGCCGGTTCGACGAGGACGGCAACCTCTACATCGTCGGGCGCAAGAAGGAGATGATCCTCGGCGCGTCGGGCGAAAACATCTATCCCGACGAGCTCGAAGAGGTGCTGCGGGACTCGAAGTTCATCAAGGAGATGTCGGTCGTGGGCCTGCCCACCGGAGACGCCGGGCTCGAGACGGTGGCCGCGCTCGTGGTGCCCGAGTACGAGCAGGAGGGCATGTCGCGCGAGGACGTGCGCGATGCAGTGCGCGAGCACGTCAAGAAGGTCGGCAAGACGCTCGCGCTGTACAAGCGGCCCAAGGTCGTCCACCTGTGGGATCACGAGCTGCCGCGGACGGCCTCGCGCAAGGTGAAGCGACGCGACGTGGTGAAGGAGCTGCAACGGCTCGAGCGCGCGGCCAAGGGCGGCGCCGAGGCGAAGCAGCTGTCCGCGGGCGGCGAGGCCAGCGGCACGTGGCTGTTCGATCTGCTCGCAGATGTCTCGCAGAAGAAGCGCGGCGGCATCGGCTCGGAGACCCGGCTCGACGAGCTCGGCTTCGATTCGCTGATGTTCACCGAGCTCGCCGTGGCCCTCGAGGCGGCGGGCGTGACGCTGCCGGATCCGCAGGAGCTGCTCGCGCTCGAGACGGTCGCCGATGTCGAGAAGCTCGTCGCGCGCACCGGTGCGAAGTCGCGCAGCGAGAAGCCGAAGCGCGAGCGCCTCCGCAAGGAGAAGGAAGCCGAGGACAAGAAGCAGGACGACGACATCGACGTGCCCGCTCCGGTGGTCGCGATCGGTCGGCGCGCGCTGCGGGGCGCGATGCGCGCGCTGTACTCGCGCGTGCTCGATACCAGCATCTACGGCCAGGCCCAGGTCCCGCCGTTCGGCGGCTACATCGTGGCGGCGAACCACGCGAGCCACCTCGATACGGGCCTCGTCAAGTACGCGCTGGGCGAGCAGGGCGATGCGATGGTGGCGCTTGCTGCGAAGGACTACTTCTTCGACGATCCCGTGCGGCGCGCGTACTTCGAGAACTTCACGAACGTCGTCCCGATGGAACGCCACGGTTCGCTGCGCGAATCGCTCCGCCTCGCGGGCGACGTGATCCGCGATGGCTACATCCTGCTGATCTTCCCGGAGGGCACGCGCAGCCCGACGGGCGTGATGAGCGACTTCAAGCCGTCGCTCGGCTACCTCGCGATGACGAACAAGTGCGGCATCTTGCCGATGTACCTGTCGGGCACGTTTGATGCGATGCCGCGTGGGCGGTACCTGCCCAAGCGGGGAGAGCGGGTGGCCAGCTACATCGGCCCCTACCTGTCGTACGAGGATGTCGTAGCCCTCGCCGGGCAGCGCTCCCGCTCGGAGCAGTACAAGGCGATCACCCACCACGTCGAGGGCGTCATCCGGCGTCTCGCACCGAGCGATCAGGCCTGGACTCTTGGCGATGCCGGGACTACACCGATGGCGGAATGGCTGGCGGACCAGGGCAAGACCGTGACCGAGGACGAGGCTCAGACATGAAGAAGTTTTCTCTGCGCGTGAGTGGTTCTCTCCCCGGTAGCAACGTCCGACCGGTGGAAGGCGAGATCGTGCGGCCCCTGCTCAAGCAGCCCCGATTCGGCCTCAAGATCCACGCCTCGCCGCTCGCCAAGGCTTCCGTCACCATCGCGCCCGACGACTACGCCACGGCCGAGGACTACGAGTAGATGACAACGGTCCTCGTCACGGGTGCAACGGGCTTCCTCGGCGAGCACCTCTGCAAGGTCCTCGTCGAACAGGGCCACACCGTACGAGGCCTCGCGCGATCGCGCTCCGGAGTCCTCTCGGATCTCGGCGTCGAGCACATCCGCGGTGACGTCCTCTCGGGCGAGGACCTCGACACCGCGCTCGCCGGCTGTCAGGCCGTGTTCCACCTCGCCGGCGCGGTGTCGCGTGACCCCGACGACGCACAGCGCATGATGCGCCTCCACGTCGATGGTACGCGCCGCGTACTCGAGCGCATGAACGCCGCGAATATCCGCCGCATGGTGCTCGCGTCGACGTCGGGCACGATCGGCGTGTCCAAGGACGAGGAGATCCTCGACGAGACTGCGCCGTATGCCGAGGAGATCGTGGCGGGCTGGCCGTACTACGCTTCGAAGATCTACCAGGAGCGCCTCGCGTTCGAGCATGGCGCGCGACTCGGCATCGAGGTCGTCGCGGTCAACCCGAGCCTCCTGCTCGGGCCCGGCGATCGTCGGCTGTCCTCGACCGGCGACGTGCGGAAGTTCCTCAAGCGGCAGATTCCCACGGTGCCCGATGGCGGGATCAACTTCGTCGACGCGCGCGATGCAGCCGCGGCCACGGCGAACGCGCTCGAGCACGGTCGCGCCGGTCAGCGCTATCTCCTCGGCGGCCCGAACTGGACGATGAAGGAGTTCTTCGCGCGGCTCGGTCGGATCTCGAACGTGTCGCCGCCGCGCCTCAAGCTCCCCGCGAAATGGAGCAAGTGGGGCGCCTCGCTCGTCGAGGAGCTGTACCGGCACCGCGGCAAGGAGCCGCCGGTGGACCGGATCTCCGTCGAGATGTCGGAGCACTTCTGGTGGATCGACTCGCGCAAGGCCGAGACCGAGCTCGGCTTCGCGGCACGCGATCCGCAGCTCACCCTCGTCGATACCGTCGCGTACCTGCGCCAGGGCGTGGACGCAGACTAACGTCGGGTGGCGAGCCCGACGCGGGCGGTGCCCCAGCCGACCGGTGCGGAGCGAACGAGCTGCAGCCCCGCGGCACGCAGCTCGCGGCGGAAGCCATGCGCGGCCCAGTCCCGGGCCGACGGTGGCTCGGCGACGCGGAGGTAGAGATCGATCAGCGCGCGCACCGGCTGCGCGGCGCTATCATCGAAGTCGACCACGCCCATGAGGCCGCTGGGCGCGAGAGCGGAGCGGCCGATCGCGAGCGCGGTGGCGCGGTCCGCGGCGGTGAGCTCGTGCAGGATGTACGAGAAGATCACGCGGTCGTAGACCTCGGTCGGCTGGAACGCGAGGACGTCGCTCTCGATGAACGTGGCCTCGGGCGCACGTACCCGCGCACGCGCGAGCATCGGCGCGGAGCGGTCCACCGACGTCATGTCGGCGCCGCGATCGAGGAGGATGCGGGTCATCAGGCCGGTGCCGCAGCCCAGCTCGAGCACGCGATCCCCGGGTCGGACCGACCAGGCATCGACGACCCCGCGCCGAAACTTCGTATCGCCGCCGAACGGGGCGAGCAGGGCGCGGGACATCCAGTCGTAGAACGGAGCGAGCCGCTCGTAGAGGACGTCCTCGGCCGACATGCGACGAGCCTACACCTCGCCAAGGACGCGCGGCTCGTCGCGACGTAAGCTCCATCTGTGGCCGCCGCCGACGACTCCGAGGTCCCGGACCTCCGGCAGCGCTCGCCGCTCGATCGGTTCGCGGCGTGGCTCGGTCCGCCGCACGGCTATCAGCTCACGCGCTGGCTCGTGCTGCGCCTGCTCGGCTTCATCTACGTGTTCGCGTTCATCGGCCTGGTCGTCCAGGGGCCGCCGCTCCTCGGCGAGCACGGGCTGACGCCGGTGGCGCCGTACCTCGATCGCCTGCGTGAGGCCGGGCAGGGCTTCTGGGACGCGCCCTCGCTGCTGTGGTTCGGCGCCGGGGACGGGATGATGGCGATGTGGGCGTGGATCGGGCTCGTGCTCGCGCTCGCAGTGCTGATCGGCTACGCGAACCTGCCGATCCTGCTCCTCCTGTGGGCGATCTACGGCTCGTTCGTTCGCGTCGGCCAGCTCTGGTTCTCGTTCGGCTGGGAGATCCAGATCCTCGAGACCACGCTGCTCGCCGCGCTGCTCGCGCACCCGTGGGATCCGCGACCGCTCGCGGCGCCCTCGCCACCGGCGGCGTCTCTCGTGCTGATGCGCTGGCTCGTGTTCCGGATCATGCTCGGCGCCGGCCTGATCAAGCTGCGCGGCGATCCGTGCTGGCGCGACCTCACGTGTCTCGATGCGCACTTCGAGACCCAGCCGATTCCGAATCCGCTGTCGGCGTGGTTCCACGACCTGCCGCACTCGATGCACGCCGTCGGCGTGGCGTTCAATCACCTCGTCGAGGTGGTGCTGCCGGTGTTCGTGTTCGGCCCGCGCCGGTTGCGCCTGTTCGCTGGCTGCGCGATGGCGGCGTTCCAGATCGTGCTGATCGCGAGCGGCAACCTCGCGTTCCTCAACTGGCTGACACTCGTCCCGGTCCTCGCGCTCGCCGACGACGATTTCCTGCTGCGCCTCGTTCCGCGCCGCCCGCGCGCATGGCTTCGCAGCAAGCTCGCCGCGCCCATCGCGCGCGATCCGAAACAGCTCGCAGTGGCGTTCGGCGCGTGCCTCGTCGTCGTGCTCGTGCTCGCACCACTGCCGCTCGGCGTGCAGGCCGTGATCGTCGTCGGTGGCGCGCTCGGCGCGGCCGCGTACGCATGGCGCAAGCGGCTCGATGGGCACCTGCTGCTCGTCGGTGCGTTCGCCGCGGTCGTCGCGATCGAGAGCGTGCCCGTGGTCGCGAACCTCGCCTCGAGCCACCAGGCGATGAACCGGAGCTACGACCGCCTGGATCTCGTGAACACGTACGGAGCGTTCGGCTCCGTGGGCATGGTCCGCCACGAGCTCGTCATCGAGGGTACGCGCGACATCGATCCGGCGACGGCGACCTGGCAGGCCTACGAGCTTCCGTGCCAGCCGGGCCCGCTCGATCGGCGCCCGTGCATCCTCGGCCCGTACCACCGCCGCCTCGACTGGCTGATCTGGTTCGCCGCGATGAACGACCGGCCGCGCGATCCGTGGGTGATCCACCTCGTCTACAAGCTGCTCGACGGCGACACGATGGTGCGGCGGCTGATCGCGACCGATCCGTTCGACGGCGCGATGCCGACGTACGTACGGATCCGGCGGTTCGTCTACCACCTCCTGCCGCGGGGCGCGGATGCGTGGTGGAGCCGTGACTCCGAGGAGCTGTGGCTTCCGCCGACGGCGCTCGACACGCCAGGCCTCGCCCGTGCGCTCGAGCCCTACGGCTGGCCGTCTACTTCAGTTTCGCGATGATCAGCGTGATCATCAGGACGGTGAGCATGATGCCGACGAGTGTGGCGAGCTCGCCTCCCGCGGGGCGGGTGGGCTGGTCATCCGTGGGAGCCGACATGCAGCCGCAGTCTACTACAGCGTCGCGATGCGCTGGCGCTTGAGGGCGATCAGCTCCTGGCTCGATGGCACGCGTGCCCGCGGTCCGGTCGGCTCCACGCCGTGCGCGATGAACGCCTTCTTGTACGCGGCGAAGCTGCCACCGGCGTGATGCGCATCCATCACGGCGAGACCCGCGTTTCGCTCGCCCTGCGCGAGCATGTACTCGACCCACGCCCAGCGCGCGCTCGTGGGACGGACCTTGACCTTGTCGTGGAGGCCGGCGGCGCGCAGGCCCTTGTCGAGGCGAGCGAGCCGGTGCTCGACGAGCTGGATGCCCGCGAACGGCGTGCCATCGAGCGGCGTGTTGCGCTTCGCCACAAACGGCGCGAGGCCGTAGGCGACGCGCGGGTGGATCGCGGCGAGCTCCTTCGAGAGCTGGACGAGCTCGTCGACGTCTTCATCGGTCTCGCTCGGCACGCCGAGCATCATGTAGACCTTGAGCGTGTGAAGCCGGTGAGTGGCCGCGAATTGTGCCGAGCGAATCAGGTGCTCTGCTCGGGTGGAGCGCTCGACCACGCGGCGCATGCGCTCGCTCGCGCCATCGGCCGCGACCGTGAGCGTGCGATAGCCGCCGCGCGCGAGCAGGCCAACGAGCTCGTCGGTGAGCTTGTCGGCGCGTAGCGAGGAGATGCCGACCTCGCATCCCCGATCGACGACGTCGCGCACGATCGCGGCGATGTCGGGGTGGTCGGTGACCGCGGCGCCGACGAGGCCGACGCGCTGCGTGCCCTCGGGGATGCCGGCGATGATGGTCTCGCGCGGCACGATCCGCATGCCGCCGTTCGTCGACCGGCGCATCACGCAGTACGTGCAGCCGCGCGAGCAGCCGCGCGCGGCCTCGGTCATGAACATGTTGGCGAGCTCGGTGTGCGGCGTGGCGATCACGGAGCGGGCGGGGAGCAGCGCATCGGCGACCTGCGCCACGGGCGGCACGGTCTCGCCATGGATGTGCGGCAGGTAGTAGCCGGGCTTGCCGGCGAGCACGGCCCACAGGCGCTCGCGATCGAAGCCGAGGTCGCGCCCGATCTCCACGATCTCCTTGATCAGCTCCTCTCCCTCGCCGAGGATGATCACGTCGAAGAACGGCGCGAGCGGGGCAGGGTTCGAGAACGTCAGCGGGCCGCCGGCGATCACGACCGGATGGCGGTGGTCGCGATCGGCGACGAGCACGGGGATGTTCGCGCGCTCCAGGGTCTCGACCACACCTGCGATCTCGAGCTCGTAGGCCACGGAGTAGGCCAGCAGCGGATAGCCGCCGACGGGCTGGCCGGTCTCGAGGGTGACGAGGCCGCGCTCTGGGGCGCCTTCGTCGGGAAGCATCGCGCGATCGGCGGCGACGCCCGGCATGTCATGCAGCGTGCGATAGATCTGCTGGTACCCGAGCGACGACATCGCCGCGCGGTAGGGGCTCGGATAGACGAGCGCCACGCGCAGCTCCGCTTCCTTGTAGAGCGTTCCGCGCTCGTCGGCGAGCAGCGCGCGGCGATCCAGGATCTGGCGTTCCATCACAGGCCGCAGTTCTGGAAGTTCACCTGATGCACCCGCTTCATCTCGCCCTTCACGCGCACCCACTCTTCGATGCACATGCTGCCGGCGCCATCGCACGCGGTCTGCGTCAGCACGATGTCGGCAACCCGATCGCCATCGCGATCGAAGCCGAAGGCCGGGTTGTCATCGGTACGGCCGCTCGGCGGGCTGAGCTGCTGTTTCGGGATCATGCGGCCACGCCGCGGATGCATGCCCGGATCGATCACGCCGACCGTGCGCGAGATCGAGTTGGAGAGGTCGCCGCGCAGGAGGTCCGTCTTGACGCTCCACAGGCCCTCGCAGCCCTTTCCCGGGTTGCTCGCCCGACCGTTGAGTGCGAACGGTGAGATCTCGATGACGCGCGCTTCGCCGATCACGCCCGACTCGTCGACGAGCGTGATGATGTCGCCGATCGCGGGCTCGGGACCGAAGCAGTTGCCGGTCTTGTCGGGCTGGACATCGCAGATCCGCGGGGTCGACGCGGTGACCCGAGTCCGCTCTACGCGCACGACCTTGCCGGGCTGGCGCGGCGCTCCCATGGCCGGCTGCGCGAGGGCGCAGACGACGACGAGGAGGCTTGCCCGGGTCATGTCGCCCAGCATAGCAGCTGTGCTACCCACGTCCCATGACGTCGCTTCGCTACGCCGTCCGCCTCGATGCACCGGATCGGCATCTGGCGGAGGTCTCGCTCCAATTCGCGCCACAGGGGGCTACGACCGACATCACGATGCCGTCCTGGTGCCCGGGCAGCTACCTGATCCGCGACTATGCCCGGTTCGTGCGCGATCTGGTCGCCACCGGCGACAACGGCGCGAAGCTCGCCGTCCACAAGCTCGACAAGGCGACCTGGCGGATCGCCACCGCAGGGATGACCGAGCTGACCGTCACCTACGGCATCTACGGCAACGACCTCACGGTGCGCACCAACCACATCGACGACACGCACGCGTTCCTCCACGGGCCGGCGACGTTCATGTATCCGCCCGTGCTGCGCGCCGCGCCGATCGAAGTCGAGATCATGGCGCCGCCCGACTGGACGCTGACCACCGCGATGGCGTGGGAGCAGAGCAAGCCGGGCGTGCTGCGCGCCGCGAACATCGACGAGCTCTACGATCATCCGATCCACATCGGTCGCTCGCGGCAGCTCGCGGTGCCCGCGAAGGTTCCGACCCGCCTCGTGATCTGGGGCGACAAGGCGCCCGGTGGCACGTTCAGCGAGAGCTTGCTCGCCGAGGATCTCGGCGCGATCGTGGACGACCACGTCGCGCGCATGGGCGAGGTGCCGTTCCCGCACTACACGTTCGTCCTCATGCTCGCGCACGACGCCTACGGTGGGCTCGAGCACCGCGGCTCCTCGATCAATCTGTTCCACCCGCACTTCGGCGCATCGCGGAAAGCGTACGAAGGTCTGCTCGAGCTGCTCTCGCACGAGCTGTTCCACGCGTGGAACGGCAAGCGCATCGCCCCGCGGCCGCTGCTCGACTTCGACTACACGCGCGAGGCGTACACGCCGTGCCTCTGGGTGATGGAAGGCCTGACCAGCCACTACGATCGGTTCGCGCTGCGCAGCTCGGGGCGGATCACCGCGAAGAGTTTTCTCGAGAAGGTGCTGGATGACTGGGCGCGCCTCATGGCCACGCCGGGTCGCGCGCATCAGAGCCTCGAGCAGAGCTCGTTCGACGCGTGGATCAAGCTGTACAAGCCCGACGAGTCGAACCTCAACACCACCGTCAGCTACTACCTGAAGGGCGGCCTCGCGATGGTGGCGCTCGATCTGCACATCCGCCGCCGCAGCGACGGCGCGAAGACGCTCGACGACGTGCTGCGTCTGCTGTGGACGCGGTACGGCGCGCGCGGCGAGCCGCATCCCGATAACGTGCAGGGCGTGTTCGAGGAGGCCGCCGGCCTCGACCTCGCAGAGATCTTCGATCGCCAGATTCGCGGCACCGACGATCCCCAGCTCGCCGAGGAGCTCCGCCACGTCGGGCTCGAGCTGCGCACCAGCGCGGATCCGGCGCAGGTCGCCGACGGTGCACACCCCGTGTGGCTCGGGGCGACGCTCCTGGGCACGAAGGTCACGGGCGTGATGGACGGCGGGCCCGCGCAGCTCGCGGGGCTGACGCCGGGCGACGAGATCATCGCGATCGACGGCTTTCGCACCACCTCGGAGGTCGACGTGCGCAGCCTCGCGGGGACGCGGCGGCCGGGCGACGAGGTCCAGGTCGCGATCTTCCGCCGTCATCGCCTCATAACCCTGGCGCTCGTGCTCGCGCACGCACCGCCAACTCGCTTCGAGATCGCGGGAATCGCCGACGCTGGCACCGCGACGACGCGCTACCTCGCCTGGATGGGTGAGGCCCACCCGGGTGCGCAAGTACTCGCGACGATCACGACGACAGCGCGCTGGGTCTGACCCTGCTACATTGGCAGCATGCGGTGGTTCCTTGCCCTGGCACTCGTTGCCTCTGGCTGTAGCAAGAAGAGCGCGGAGGGCCTGCCTCCCGCGCAAGAGTGGTCGCAGAACAGCGCCGGCGCGATGGTGCAGACCGGGCCGAACGCGATCCCACCGCCCGCACCTCCGCCGGGGATGGGCGGTCCGCATGGCGGTGGAAGCCCCGGGATGCGCGCCGACCCACACGCGGGGCTCGGGATCGATCCGGTCGATCCGAGCGGTGATCCGAGCGATCCACACGCGGGTCTCGACATGAACGGCAGTGGCGGCGGCACCGACGTGACAAAGCTCGGCCTCCCGCCGCCGGATCCGAACCGCAAGATCGACCCCACGCGCTACGTGAAGGGCGTGATCAAGGTCCACATGAAGGCGAAGGATCGCGCGAAGGCGGGGATCCCGATCTTCGTGGTCGTCAAGCGCGCGGATGCATCGGGCAACCCCATCGGGACGCCGCTCGCTGTCGAGAAACTGATCTGGAACAACGCCGACCTACCGTTCGAGCTGACCGAGGAGCAAGCGATGGTAGCCGGCACCGAGTTGACCGGCGAGGTCATCGTCACCGCGCGGTACGATCAGGACAGCGATGCGCTGAGCAAGGAGCCTGGCGATATCGTCGGGCAGGTCAAGGTCACGCTACCGGCGCAGAACGTCCAGCTCTGGCTCGATACGATCCTCTAGAACGAGCCGGAGAGGACCATGCCGCCGCCACCGGGCGCGGCGGTCGGGGTGATCGTCGTCGACTCGGCGGTCTGCGCGCGGCCCCTGAAGAACAGATACGCACCACCCGCGACGAGCAAGCCGCCGACGGTAAGGCACGTGATCTGGAGGTACTCGTCGCGCTGGCCACGGTCCTGGTCGGCGAGGATCGAGTCCTGCCACGGGTCGTTCTTGTGGCCGGAGATGTCGTCGCTGATCTTCTTTGCCTGGACGCCGAAGTAGACACCGAGCCCGACGGTGACGACGCCCGCGCCGGCGACGACGAGGCCGACGGTCTTGAGCTTCTTGCCCGGATCGGCAGCCGCAGGCGTGGTCGTGGCGCCGAGGTCCTGCGTACCCGTGGTGGTCTCGGTCGGCGGCGGCGTCGTGATCGGGGGCGCAGGCTTCGGCGCCTTGCACACCTGCGAGTCCTCGACGGTGGTGTTCGTGAGCTGGCTCTGCAGCAACTTCGCCTGACCCGTGGCGTACGACGCGAGCGGGCCAGCCGGGTCCTTCTCCAAGTACATGCAGAAGTACTTCAGGGCTTCGACCGGCTTGGTCGCGAGCTGGAACTCTGCGCCGATATTCGAGAGCACGGTGGGCAGCGGGATCAGCGCGTACGCCTTCTGGTAGATCTCGATCGCGCCGGCGTGGTCACCCGCCTGGCTCTTCGCGATCGCCTGCTTCATCCAGTCGCCGAACTGCTGCTTCTGCGCCGGTGTGCCCTGCGGTTGGGCGTATCCGGTGACCGGCGCGATGACCAGCACGGAGGCGAGAATCGTCGCGACGACGCGAGAAGTCCCCAGCATCCAACCAGGCTATCACGCCCCGATCAGGCGAGGTGGGCGAACAGGGGACCGAGCTTTCCGACGACCTCGGCGTGCACGTGGCCGTTCGACGCGACCAATCCTCGACGGTGCGCGAGCTCGGTCGCGTACTCGATGGGCCGGCCGAACAGGTCCGAGAGCCGGCCTCCCGCCGCGGCGAGGATGGCTTCAGGTGCGCAGGTATCCCACGCCTTCGTCTTCGCACTGGGGTTGACGTAGAGATCGCGCGTCCCCGAGGCGATCAGGCACAGCTTCACGCCGACGGAGCCGACGTTGATCTCGTCCTGGATGCCGAGCTCGGTCTTCACGCGATCGATATCCGCGCTGCGGTGCGATGCCGAGGCGACCAGGCGGGCGTCACCGGCGACCGCGACCGTCGAGACGACGAGCGGCGAGATCTCGCCGTTGCGCAGCATGTGGGCGCCGCCATCGGGGGTGACGAAGAATGTGCGATCGATCGTCGGCTGATGGACCACGCCCATCGTGGGCACGCCCGCGACGCACAGGCCGATCATCACCGCGAACCCATCGCCACCGCGGATGAAGTCCTTCGTGCCATCGATCGGATCCACGAGCCACACGCGCGGTGCGGCGAGCGCACCCTCCGCGACCGGAAGCTCCTCGGAGATCAGCGCATCGGTGGGAAACGCGGAGAGCAGCCCCTCGACGATCAGCTCGGAGGCGCGGCGGTCCGCGACCGTCACGGGCTCGTCGCCCGGCTTCATCTCGACCGTCAGCTCGCCATTGCGCAGCCGCACGACCTCGGTCCCCGCGATCCGCGCCAGCTCCAGCGCACGCACGAGCTCGCGGCCGTAGGCGCCATGCTCGCCGGGGAGCGTCATCGGTCCTGGCATCAGTTGTGGCCGCCGCGGGGCCACAGCAGCTGCTTGACCTCGTCGACCGTGGCGACCGTTCGGCCCGAGAGCTTCACGAGGTTCACGGCCGCCGCGACGAGCTCACCGTTGGACTTCGCCATCTCACCGCTCGGCAGGTAGAAGTTGTCCTCGAGGCCCACGCGTAGGTCGCCACCGAGCGACAACGCGGCCATCGCAAGCGGCCACTGCTCGCGGCTGATGCCGATCACCTTCCAGCGCGAGCCGACTGGCACCTGCTCGGCCTGGAACGCGAGGTGGCGTGCGCTCGCGGGGATGCCGCCGACGACGCCCATGATGAACGAGAAGTGATACGGCGCCTCGATCAGGCCGAGGTCGGCGAGCACCTTGTGCGAGTTCGTGTGGCCGACGTCGAAGCACTCCATCTCCGGCTTGACGTTGTGCTCCTTCATCGCGCGCGCGAACGCGATGATGTCGTCGAACGAGTTGTTGAAGATGAACTGGAACGCGAACTGCTTCTTCTCGCTATTCCACTTCGCGTAGTTCATCGAGCCCATGTTGAGCGCCGCCACGTGCGGGCGTTGCGAGAGGTGGTGAACTCGCTCGAGCATCGGGCCCGCGCCACCGGTCGACCAGTTGATGAGCACCGGGCAGCGCGCCTTGGTCTCCTCCATGATCTTCGCGAACACGTCCTTGGACCATGTCGGCGAGCCGTCATCGTTGCGTGCGTGGATGTGCACGATCGCTGCGCCGGCCTCGTACGCGCGCTTCGCCTCCTCGGCGATCTCGACGGGTGTGTACGGGATGGCGGGGCAGTGCTTCTTGGTGGTCACGGCGCCGGTGAGAGCGCAGGACAGGACGACCTTGTCGGCGGTGGACACGGGCCAAGCGTTGCCTCTCGTCAAAGAAAGGTCAAGCGACCCGTCGGTTACGAACGCGGGTCAGTTGATACAGCACAGGACGCCCAGGTACTGCACACCCTCCTCAAGCCAACCCGAATGCGAACGCGGGGATCTGTGCAAGATCTGTGATCAGTGCTGCGCGCGGGTGCGCCTCGACGAAGGCGGCCTCGTAGGGCGGCGTGCGGTCCGAAGCGACCAGCCCGACCCGCGCCCCGAGCGACAGGGGCATCGCCAGGTCGAGCTCGAAGATATCGCCGACGACGACCAGGTCGGCGAACGTGGCGTTCGCGGCGTCGAGGATCGCCTTGAGGATGTCGTGGTACAGGCGGCGCCGCAGCAGCACCGGGCGATCGAGGCCGGGCAGGGCGAGCTCCGCCTCGGTGCCGGTCCACGCATCGTCGACGTCGAACTTGCGTGCGTGACCGCGGACGCGTGAGGTCAGCCACGCGACGCCGGGGGTGTCGCGATCGAGCTGCGCGACCTTGCCGGCCACCGCATGCGTATCCGAGTTCGTGACGATCCAGGCATCGGTGCCGCCGAGCGCGCGCAGCACCTCGCCGGCGCCGGCGCGGAACACCGGATGGCCGATCGTCTTGGCGTAGTTGTACTTGTAGAGGACCGAGCCGAGGAGGCGACCGCGGTCCGTCGCGCCGGGCAGTGCGTTGAAGCGATCGAGGATGCGGTGCGCGATCGGCACCATGCGCAGGTACGGATCCACGGTGGCCGGCGCGACGGCGCGGCCCATCCACAGGAACGGATGCGATGCCGGCGCACGCAACAGCTCGGCCTCGACCTCGTCGGCGATCGCCGCGATCTCCGTGTCGCCGGCCGCGCGCCCCGTGAGCGCCGCGAGATCTTCGAGATAGCCATCGCGGAACGGACGACCCTCGGCCTCGGCGTCGGTCATCGTGCCGTCGAAGTCCAGGACGAGCACCGTCATCGCGGCGACCCTACCAGATCACTTGGAGCGCTGCTCGTAGACGCCGTCCCAGTCCTCGGCCGGCGGATCTGCGATCAGCTTCTCGCAGCGAGCCGCGAGCACCTCGGCGACCGGATCGTGACCGAGGGCGGCGAACTGCGCCCGCGCGGCCTCGAAGTCCCGCGCTCGGTAGCTGGCGAGCGCCACCGCGAACGCCGGCGCGACGACGGCGTCCTTGCGGCCGACCAGCTCGAACACCGGCACCGCGCCGGCGCGACCCTTGACGCGTACGAGATCGACCTCGCGGAACACGAAGTCATCACCCGCGGCCTTCGCGGTGCCCTCTCCGCACAGGATCGAGATCCCGTACTCCTTCGTCAGCGCCTCGAGGCGCGCGGCGAGGTTCACCTGGTCCCCGAGCACCGTGTAATCGAATCGCGCGGCCGAGCCCATGTTGCCCACCGCCATCGCGCCCGTGTTGATGCCGATGCCGATCGCGACCGCGGGCTTGCCGGCCTTCGCCCAGACCTTGTTGAGCGTGATCAGCACTTCCTGCATCTCGAGAGCGGCCTCGCACGCACGTCCCGGGTGATCCGGGACGTCGATCGGCGCGCCCCAGATCGCCATCACGGCGTCACCGATGTACTTGTCGAGCGTGCCACCCGAGGCGAGCACGAGCTCGGTCATCGGCGTCAGGTACTCGCCGAGGAACGATGCCAGCTCCTCCGGCGGCATTCCCTCGGAGAACAGCGAGAAGCCTCGGATGTCGCTGAACAGTACCGTGAGCTCCTTACGCTCCCCGCCGAGCTTCGCGCGCGCGGGATCCTGGAGGATGCGATCGACGACCGGGCCGGCGACGTACTGCGAGAACACCGCGCGCAGCTTCGCCTTCTCACGGCCCTCGGTGGCGAGGCCGCCGATCGTGGCGGTGATCAGCACGAGCATCGACAGCATGGCCGGGAGGGCGATCGAGATCACCGTGCCGCGCGTGAACATCGCGAACGCGAGCACGACATACAGCGTGACCGCACCGAGCGAGATCAGCGGCGGCATCCAGGGCCGGCGGCGAACACCGCGGAGCTGCGCCGCGGAGACGCACGCGCACAGCACCAGCGTGGCGAGCAGGGTGGCGAGGTCGCCGGTGCCGCGGATCAACCGCCCGCCGAGGATGTTCTCCGCGAGCGTGGCGTGCAGCTCGACGCCATCCGCGAGGTGATCGAGCGGTGTGATCACCTTGTCGTACGCGGAGTAGGTGAAGCCGACGAACACGAGCTTGCCGGCGAGCGCTGCCCTCGGCGCCTTACCAGAGAGCACGTCGGCGGCAGACACCCGCGGGATGCGATCCTTGCCGAGCACGTCGAGTGGGATCGATGCACCGCGCGTCACGGGGAGCTCGAGACCGCCGGCGTTCAGCGTGCCGGCGCCGACCAGGTACTTCGTGTCGCCGGGCTTGCCGAGCTCCGCGAGTGCCACGGCGAGCCCGAGCGGCATGTAGTACCGACCCGCGTACTCGAGAGCGAGCGGGGCGCGCCGCACGACGCCGTCGTCATCGCGGAACGTGTTGATCGCCCCGGCGCCGATCGCACCTGCCGCGACCTCGGGCATCGTGAACGTCACGCCGAGCGAGTTGATCGGCCGGCGCTCGCCGCCGCTGTTCGCATCCGCGACCTCGCCATGGCGCGCCAGCGACAGGCCCACGGGTTCCACGGCCGACGCGATCGGATCGCCGAACTGGAAGAACGCGGCGAAGTAGATGCGCTTGGAGCGTGCCACCGCCGCCGCCAGCTTCTCGTCGCCGCGCAGCTCGTCGACGATCGCGCGGACCACGGCCTTGGTCTCGGTGAGCGTCTCGTCGTCCCGGGTGGCGAGCGCCGCGTCGAGCGCCTTCGTGCGCTCGGCGAGCGCCGGCTCCAGGATGATCTCCGGTGCATCGAAGAACATGTCGAGCGCGAGGATCTTCGGTTCGTACGCGGTCAGCGCATCGACGAGCTTCGCGTAGCCGGCGCGCGTCTGCAGTACTTCCGGCGCCTCGGCGCGGAGCTTGTCGTCGATCCCGACGATCACGATGCGATCTGTCGCCGGATCGCGCGCGCCGCGGAGCTTGAACCGCGCATCGATCGAGAGACCTTCGAGCTTCTCGATGCCGGGCAGCGCCGCGACCTTCGTATGTACGAGCGCGAGCAGCAGGGCGACCACGGTGGCAGCGAGCGCCGTCACGAGTGGGACGTTCCGCGTGCGCTCCCTCGCCATCGCGCTCATCCTCGCCGATCTACAGGTAGCTCGCGATGGTCCGGGCGAACTCCTTCACGTCGATCGGCTTGCTCAGATATCCGGTGAAGCCCTCCTTCAAGAACCGCTCGCGATCGCCCGCCATCGCCGAGGCGGTGAAAGCAATCACCGGTAGCGCCGCCATCCCCTCGCGCGCGCGGATCTCGGCGAGCAGGGCCTGCCCACCGCCGCCCGGGACGTGGATGTCGAGGAGGACCAGCATGGGTTGCCTGTCCAGCAACGCACGCGCAGCCCCGAGGTCAGCCGCGGCGAGCACTTCGTACCCGTGCATCTCGAGCAAGTCGCAGACGATGCGTCGACTCCACGGATCATCCTCGACGATCAAGATCCGCCCCATCGCTACGCCGCCGGGATCCGCACGGTGAAGGTCGTGCCCACGCCGATCTGGCTCGCAACCTCGAGGGTGCCGTCGTGCATCCCGACGAGCCGCTTCGTGATTGCGAGGCCGAGCCCCGTGCCGGGAGGCCGATCCCCCGACGGTTGCACGACCTGCTCGAACGCCTGAAACAGCCGCGGCAGATCCGCCTCGGCGATCCCGATGCCCGTATCGGCGACAGCGATCGCGACGCAGCCGTCACTGTTGCGCGCGGTGATCGTGACGCTGCCCCCACGATCGGTGAACTTCAGCGCGTTCGTGATCAAGTTGTAGAGCACCTGGCGCAGCCGCAGGCGATCCGCGCGGACCGGGTGCGCGCCGCTCAGCGCCGAGAGCGCGATCGAGACCCCGCGATGATGGGCGAGCGGCACGAGCGCGGGCAAGGCGTCCTCGATCGCGGCGCGCACGTCGAGTGCCTCGAGCGAGAGATCGTTCTTGCCGGCCTCGATCTTCGCGAGGTCGAGCACGTCATTGACGAGGGCGAGGAGATGTCGGCCGCTCTCCGTGATTCCCTCGAGGTACTCGCGCTGCCGCGACGTGATGGGCTCGGCGCTCGCGAGCTGCAGGAGGTCCGCGATGCCGATCACGGCGTTGAGCGGCGTGCGCAGCTCGTGGCTCATGTTCGCGAGGAACATGCTCTTCGCGGTGCTCGCGGCCTCCGCGGCGCGCCACGCGCTGCGCAGCTCGTCATGTGCGGTGCGCTCGGCCGTGATGTCGCGAAAGAACGTGACGCGGCCGACGTTCGCGCCATCCGGCCGCCGCACGGGCGCGCTGTAGCGATCGATGATCCGGCCATCGATCAGCACGAGCTCGTCGCGGAACGTGTCGTGCGTGGCATGGATCGCTTCGATGCGCGCGCGCACCAGCACCGGATCCGGGAGTTGCTTCATTGACTCGGCGACGATCCGGTCGTGATCGCGAGACGCGATGACGGCGTCGGGGACGCGCATCATCTCGGCGTACCGGCGGTTGACGGCGACCACGGCGCGGTGCGAGTCGACGACGAGGATGCCCTCCGAGGCGCTCTCGAGCGTGGCGCGGAGCACCGCAAAGCTGAGCTGCAGCTCGCTATCGGTCTTTCGCTTGAGGTCCTGATACAGGCCCTGCATCTCGCGGCTCGAGATATCGATCGAGCGTTCGAGCGTGTACCGATCCTGATCCGCTTCGTGATACGTGCGACCGATCAGGCCGAGCAGCTCGCGCCAGGTTTCGGCGGATGGTGCCTCCACGGGGCTCGCACCCACCTTGCGCAGCAACCGAAGGAGAAGCGGATGGCTCATGCTTCGCTGAGCACCGTGAGCGTCATGGTCTGGTTGTGCAGATCGCAGCGCCCCGTGGTGTGCGGTGAGATCTCGCCGTACGAGTAGAAGCCGATCTGCTCCGCGCCTTTCGGAAGCGATTCGAGTGCGGCCTCGGTCTCCTCCTCGGTGCGCTCGCCGAGCACCAGCCGGCGCCCGACGCAGCTGATCGCGACGCACAGCGCCGGCATCGGGTAATCGCGCATCGCGGCGTGCCCCGCGTCCTGCGCGCCGAGGATCAGCCGATCGAAGTTCGCGCGCATCAGCTTCGCGTACGCCCCCATCGGAACGTCGCCGGCGAAGATCATCGACTGCGTCGCTTCGTCGACGCCGAGCACCGTGCGCACCACGCTCTCGGTCGCGTCCTGCGACGCGCGCAACGACAGCGGGAACAGCAGTGCGCTTCCCGGGAGCCCCGACGCGCGGTCGCCCAGGTACTCCTTGTAGAGCGCGAGGGCAGGGCGATCGTCGAGAGTGTAGAGCACGTTCGCCTTCGAACCCGTCACCACGCGCTCGGGCCCGAACGTGTCCCAGCCGCCCTTTGATCCATGCCCGACGCGCACGCGCTCGCCGTACAGCCCGATGGCGACCACCGCATCGCGCAACGGCTTGCCCTCGCCGACGACATACGTCTTGCCAAACCGGTCGCCATCGCCCGCGAGCCCGCCGGTGACGATCACGTGCTCGGGGAGCTTCGCGTTCAGCCCGCGCACCAGCTCGCTGCCATTGACCGCGTGCCCGCGCGACAGCACGAGCACCGCCTTCAGCTCCGGGCCGAATAACTGGTCCGCGATCGCGCTCCCCGCCGCCAACGAGTCCTCGGCCGAGGCGATCGGCGCTTGCGCGTAGCGCACACGTGTGTGCTCGAACCGCGCGACCGCCACCGTGATCGACTCGTCGCGAATGCGCGTGTGATCGATCTCGCCCGACGTCGAGCAGCCGATCACCGCCGAGCGAGGAAACGCCGCGGCCAGTGCCGCAAACAGCTCGGGCCGATCTCCGTAGCAGGGCGCTGCAAACGCGAGCACCAGCGTGTTCTCCGAATCGAGATCGGGGAACGGCTCGGACCAGCTGCCCTGCGAAAACCGGAACGTTGCCAGCTTCATCCATCCCCCCGAGGTCTCTCCCATAGTGCCACCGGCCTTTCGTGAACAGGCAGTGATCCTGGCGATTTGCAGGTACGTCGCTAAGCCACCCCAAACCTCCACGACCGGGCGTAACATCGTCGTCATGGGGACTCGCGCGCTCGTGCTCTGCTTCGTGCTCACGGCCTGCGGCGTCGGCGACGATGGCGTGCCGACCACGCCCGAACCGCGCGAATGCGTCGCGCACCTCAACGTCACCGGTCAGTTCACGATGAGCCAGGCCTCGCCTGACATCGTCAACAACGACACCGGCGATCCGCCGGGCGACGGCATCCCCGACGTCCAGGGTTGCTGGCCGGTCGGCACCTGGACGTTCGCCGCCGCGCTCGTCGACAACACCTGCAAGACCGACCCGGTGCTCCTCGCCGAGTACAAGTTCACGGGCGTCTACATCCCCGATCCCACCGAGCCCAAGTACGAGTTCACCCTCGTCACCCCGGACCCCGGCACGATGAACCACCGCGTCCACGTCTCCTCGGGCGGCGGTGGCCTGTGTGAGGCCGGCGTCGAGCTCTACAGCGCCGACGGCTTGCAGTCATGGATCCTCCAGCCCGCGCTGAACACGTTCAACGCGAGCGGCCCGCTCACGGGCCTGGGCGAATACGCCGAGTGGAAGGACGCCCAGTACCCGTAGTTCTGGGCTTGACGCCCCTGGCGGCGCGTGGCAAAAGGCGGGTGTTCGGACGGTCTGAACGTGACAAGTCGCTGACTTTCTTGATGCGGGGTGGAGCAGCCTGGTAGCTCGTCGGGCTCATAACCCGAAGGTCGCAGGTTCAAATCCTGCCCCCGCTACTCAAATTGCTTTCCCCAGCCGCTAACTGCTCGTTACGGCTGGGGATTGCTCTTTCTGCGACGATCGAGAGGGTATCGATCGTCCCGCGAACCTGGCAGCCACCGCGATCGGGGCTGACCCGGATCTCGCTGTCCTTGAGCCAGCGGCGCAAGCGCAGCCGCGCCTGCTGAACGTCGCCAGCGAGCAGGCGATCGAGGTCGAACACGCTGCGGGTGATCTCGCCGAGGCTCGGCAACCGGAGCGGCTCGCGAGCGTCGCGAGCGGCTCAAGCGCACGGAAGATCGGATCAAGGGGCTCGTCCAGTTCATCGCGGACGGCGAGCGCTCGGAGTACGTCGTCAGCACGCTGCGCGATCTCGAAGCGCAGGCCAAGGCCGACCACGCCGGGATCGATCGGCTCCAGCGCGATGCCCGCGAGCCACTCCGGTTGCCGAGCCTCGGCGAGATCACGCGCAGCGTGTTCGACCTC
>JBBRBG010000147.1:0-23376 GCA_038206055.1 Haliangiales bacterium | reverse complement strand
GCTGTACTTATTGGCCGCATAGGCGACGTGGTACGCGCTCTGATTGAGCTTCGCGCTGCCCACGGTCATTACACCGCCGCCGGGCGTGCACCCGCCACCCCCGCCCTGACCGGCATTGGGAGCGAAGTTGATCACGAAGATGATGATCAGGAGTCCGAAGATCAAATAGATGGCGACGGACGCGCCTGATTTGCGCAGTTGTTCGAGCATGGGGCCGCCTGGTTTCTAGACGAAGTCGCGCACCCTAACAACCACGGGATCTTGGTACAAGCACTGCGACCCGCTGCCGCGGTCTCCGAGGCCGATTCAGCGCCGGCCAAGATTGTGTTGCACGCGGCGAGACTTCAGTGATAACTCCGCTCGGCTCAACGAGACCTCCTGGTGTTGGTGGGTGGTCGACCGGGCCTTTGCCCCTCAGGAATCATCATGCTTTTCGATTGGGTCTACGGAATGTTTTCCAATGACCTGGCCATCGACCTCGGCACCGCAACGACCCTGACCTTCGTGAAGGGTCGCGGCATCGTGGCGAACGAACCCAGCGTGGTCGCCGTTCAGGCGTCCAACGGCAATGGACCGAAGAAGGTCCTCGCCGTGGGGAAAGAAGCGAAGGAGATGCTCGGCCGCACCCCGGGCAACATCATCGCGATCCGGCCGATGAAGGATGGCGTGATCGCCGACTTCGAGGTCACGGAGGCGATGCTGCGCTACTTCATCCAGAAGGCGCACCAGCGACGCACCCTCGTACGTCCCCGCGTCATTGTCAGCGTTCCGTCGGGCATCACCGAGGTCGAGAAGCGCGCCGTGCGTGACTCGGCGCTCGCCGCCGCGGCGCGCGAGGTCTATCTGATCGAGGAGCCGATGGCGGCCGCGATCGGGGGAGGCCTGCCGATCACCGAGCCCACCGGCAACATGATCGTCGACATCGGCGGCGGCACCACCGAGGTCGCGGTGATCGCGCTCGCGGGCGTCGTGCTCTCGAAGTCGATCCGCGTCGCCGGCGACAAGATGGACGAGGCGATCGTCCAGTACATCAAGCGCAAGTACAATCTCCTGATCGGCGAGCGCACCGCCGAGATCATCAAGAAGGAGATTGGCTCGGCATATCCCCTCGAGGAGCCCATGACCGTCGAGGTCAAGGGCCGCGACCTCGTCGCGGGCGTGCCGAAGACCCTGATGGTCAACTCCGACGAGATCCGCGAGGCGCTCGGCGAGCCCGTGAACGCGATCGTCGATGCGGTCCGCTCCGTCCTCGAGCGCACGCCCCCCGAGCTGTCGGCCGACATCGTCGACCGCGGCATCGTGCTCTCCGGCGGCGGCGCGCAGCTCAAGAACCTCGACGTGCTCCTCCGCGAGGAGACCGGTCTCCCGGTCATGGTCTGCGAGAACCCGCAGCTCGCGGTCGTCCTCGGCACCGGCAAGGTGCTCGACGAGCTGGGGCTGCTTCGCGAGATCGCCCTGCGATAGCACCGTGACGATCCGTCGTCGCATGCTCGACTGGGTGGCTGCGGGCATGTTGATCGTGCTCCCAGCTCTGGTGCTCCGCGCCAGCCTGTCGCGCGGGACGCCGTCGGCGATCGATGTAGCGCTCCTCCGCATCACCGCGCCACTCCAGGCGGGGGTGTCGTGGGTGGTCGAGGGTTTCGGTGGACTGTGGTCGCGCTACGTCGCGCTGGTCGATGTGGAGTCGGAGAACCGCGAGCTCCGCGAGGAGAACGAGCACCTGCGCAAGGAGCTCGCGACGATGACGCGGCGGGCGTTCGACGTCGCGGCTCTCGAGGATCTCGCCGTCGTCAAGAAGCGCACGCCCGCGGATACGATCGGCGCGCGCGTGATCGGTGCTCCGCTGTCGCCGCAGTTTCGCGTCCTGCGGCTGCGCGTCGATCGCGGCGATCGCGACGTGCAGCCGGGCATGCCCGTGATCGTCGGTACCGGCCCCGTCGGCCGCATCGACAAGGTGTACGGCGACTACGCCGACGTGATGCTGATCAGCGATCCGAGCTCGAAGATCGAGGTCGTGATCCCGAGGACCGGCGGCCGTGGCCTGTTGATCGGTGTCGGCAAGCCCGATTCGTACGCGTGCAAGATCGAGTGGCTCGAGCGCAACCTCAAGCCGGAGGGCAAGGTCGAGATCGGCGACGAGGTCGTGACCTCGGGTCTCGGTGCGAGCTTTCCGCCGGGCCTCGTGGTCGGCAAGGTCAGCAAGATCAACGGCGACGACGGCATGTTCCAGTCGCTCGAGGTCAACCCCACCGTCGATGTGTCGCGCGTGCGCGCCGTGATGGTGCTGCTCGCGCCGCCTCCGCCGCCGGATCCGGACGCGAAGGCGAAGAAGCGCAGCGAGCCGGCGTTCGGCGGGAGGGCGCTGTGATCTTCACGAGTCCGCTCATCACGTGGATCGTGATCCTCGTGGTCATCTTCGCGCTCGCGGTGTTCAAGGTCACGCTGACCAACGAGGAAGCGAAGGCGGTGGCGCAGCCATGAGAACCGCCACGCTCGTGATCGTCGCGTACCTCGTGTGCGTCATCATCGCCTCGATCTGGCGCTTGCTGCCGTTCTCGTTTCTGCGCGATGCCACACCCGAGGTCGGTGCGCTGGCCGCCGCGTACCTCGGCCTGACGGCGCGCCGCGGCGTGGCCCCCGCCGTCGGTGGCTCGGTCCTGATCGGCTACTTCGTCGATCTCATCAGCGGCGGGCCGCCCGGCCTGATGGCGCTCGTGCTCGGCCTCACCGGCCTGGTCGCGCGCGCGGTGCAGCAGCGAATGCTCGTGCGCGGCGCCGCGATGACGATGGCGTTCTCCGCGTTCGTCGCCCTGGTCGCGGGCGTGCTCGCGTTGGTCGTGCGCGGCGTCTACCACGTGCCACGCGCAGCGCTGGCGATCGAGCTCCAGCACATCGCGCTGATCACGATCTCCACGGCGATCGTCGGCCCGCTGGTGTGGCGCATGTTCCGCCGCATCGATGCCGCGTTCGCGCGCACCCATCGCGAGCGCGACGCGGCACTCGAAGGGCTGGCGCCCTGATGCTCCTGCGCTCCTCATCGGGACCCGGCTCCGGCAACGGGCCATCGCTGCCCGAGCTGCACCGCCGCCTCAAGTGGGTGGCGCTGATCACGTTCGCCGCATTCGCAATGCTCGTCGGCCGGCTGTGGCAGCTCCAGGTCATGCGCGGCGACAGCTACTTCGAGCGCACGGTCTCGAACGTGGTCAAGGAGCGCTACCTGCCGAGCGTGCGCGGCAAGATCCTCGACTCGAAGGGCGTAGCGCTCGCCGACAATCGCCCGGCGTTCAACATCTACGCGACGCCGAAGCAGCTCACCGAGACATCGCGCGCCGAGCTCTCGCGCATGCTCGGTCTCTCGGATGACGAGCTCCTGAAGCTCGACGAGCGGCTCGCCATCGGCACGAAGCGCGATCCGAAGACCCCGGTGCTGATCCTCGAGGATCAGGGCCGCGATCGCGCCGCGCTTGTCGAGCAGTCGTTGACGAAGCTGCCCGGCATCGAGGTTCACCACGAGCCGTATCGCTACTACCCGCAGGGCGACCTCGCCGCGCACCTCGTCGGCTACATGACGCAGATGACGGAGAAGGAGGCGGATCGCCTGACGAACCAGGGCTACGACCCGAGCGAGCTCGTCGGCCGCTACGGCCTCGAGTCCGCGTGGGAGAACTACCTGCGCGGCAAGAAGGGCATCGAGCGGTATGCGGTCGATGCGCGCGGCCAGCGGCTCGATGACAAGACCGCGCAGGGCTTGATCGCCGGTGAGCGGGTCGTCGGTGCGGTGCCGGGCGCGAACCTCGTGCTGACCGTCGACAGCGATCTACAGAAGCTCGCCGAGAAGGCGGTCGCGCACGTGGCCGCGGCCTCGGTGGTGATCGTGGAGCCGAAGACCGGCAAGATCCGGGCGATCGTCTCGAAGCCGTCGTTCGATCCGAACGTGATGACCGGCCACCTGACGAAGGCGGAGGAGACGCTCTTGACCTCCGATCCGCGCAAGCCGTTCATCGACAAGGCCCTGCGCGCGACCTATCCGCCGGGCTCGATCTTCAAGTTCGTCACCACGTTCGCGGCCCTCGAGGACGGGCAGGCGGCCGAGGACGAGAACATGTTCTGCACCGGCGAGTACAAGCTCTCGGGCACCACGTTCAAGTGCCACGGGACGCACGGTAAAGTCGACTTGCTCGGCGCGATCCAGCACTCGTGCGACATCTACTTCTGGAAGCTCGCGGAGCGCATCGGCCTCGATCGCCTCGCCGAGGTCGCGCATGACTACGGCCTGGGTACGCCGACGAACCTCGGCCTCAACGGGGATTCGGGCGGCCGGATGCCGACGAAGGACTGGTACGAAAAGACGAGCCGCTACAAGATCGGCTACGCGACGAACGCGGCGATCGGGCAGGGCGACGTCGAGGTCACCGTGCTGCAGATGGCGATGGCGTACGCGGCGATCGCGAACGGCGGTTCGCTGTACGTGCCGCAGGTCGTCGAGCGCGTCGAGACCAACGATGGCCGAGCGATCGTCGGTTTCGAGCCGAAGATCGTGCGCACGATCAAGACGCCGACCGATGCCCTCGAGACGTATCGCAAGGGCATGTGGCTGGTCACGAACCAGAAGGGCGGCACCGCCTTCGAGCACGGCCATAGCGACGTGGTCACCGTGATGGGCAAGACCGGTACCGCCGAGGTCGAGAAGCACCACAAGGCCGAGGAGGAGGTGAAGCTCGATCGCTGGAATCCGCGCGCGGCGCACGCGTGGTTCGCCGGCTGGGCGCCGGCCGAAGATCCCGAGCTCGTGGTCGTGGTGCTCGTCGAGCACGGCGGCGGCGGCGGGACCACGGCGTGGCCGATCGCGCGCAAGATCCTCGAGGGCTACTTCACGTCATCGAAGTTCAAGCCCCGGACTCCCGGCAAGGTTCCCGTGGCGCCCGTCAAGGTGACGCCGTGAGGGGCACCGGGCTGCAATTGCCGCGCACCACTGTGGGCGTCTCGCGCTGGCGCCGGTTCCGCGCGGCGGTCGACTGGCCGTTGATCATCACGGTCATCGCGATCTGTTCGATCGGCCTGCTCAACCTTTACTCCGCCACGCGCGGCAGCAAGCACCAGGTCAAGTTCGACTCGCAGGTGCAGTGGATGGTCGTCGGCTGTATCGCGTTCGCAGTGACGACGATCGTCGACTACAAGGCGATGGTCCGGCTGGCGTGGCTCGGGCTCGGCATCGCGATCGCTCTGCTCGTGCTGGCCCGCTTGCAGGGCGCGACCGGCGACGATGATCGCCACGGCTCCAACTTTCGCTGGCTGTTCCTCGGACCGTTCGGGATCCAGCCCTCCGAGCTCGTCAAGGTCATGATGATCCTCGTCCTGGCGCGCATGTTCCAGGACACCGAGACGTCGAGTCGTTACGAGCCGCGCGCGCTCGCGCTGCGCCTCGCGGTGATCGCCGTGCCGATCGGCCTGATCGCGACCCAGCCTGACCTCGGCACCGCGATCCTCCTGATCCTGATCGTGCTCACGGTCGGCTTCCTCTCGATGCCGAACATCTGGCCCGTCGTCCATGTGACGCTCGCCGGCCTGCTCGCGATCCCGATCGTCTGGGAGTCGATGCACGACTACCAGAAGAACCGCATCCTCGGGTTCATCGACTGCAACGTCGCTCCGAACACGGGCAACTGCTGGCACACACAGCAATCGATCTTCGCGGTCGGATCCGGAAAGATCTGGGGCAAGGGCTTCCTCGAGGGGACGCAGAATCAGTTCAACTTCGTACCCGAGCACTGGACCGACTTCCCGTACTCGGTATGGGCGGAGGAGTGGGGCTTCGCGGGCTCGGTCGTGCTGCTGCTGATCTTCGCGTTCCTCCTGGTCTGGATCATCAACGTCGCGCTCTCGGCCCGCGATCGCGTGGGCGCGGTGATCTGCGTCGGCGTCGGCGCGATGACGTTCTGGCACGTCGTGGTCAACGTCGCGATGGTGCTCGGCCTCGCGCCGGTCGTCGGCGTGACGCTCCCGTTCATATCCTACGGTGGTAGCTCGCTGGTCACGTTCTTCATCGCGATGGGCCTGGTCGCGAATGTGTCTTTGAGAAAGCACGGTTACTAGATAGTGTTTGACTGACACTAACAGAGGGCGTACGGTACGTGCATCGAAAGTGATGTCATGTCCGCCGTTCGCACCTCCAAGTTCCTGTCCCTCGTCCTCCGTCATCAGCCCCAGAAGATCGGGATCGTCCTCGACGACGCCGGCTGGACCGATGTCGGCGCGTTGCTGAGCGCGCTCGCCAACCACGGTCATCCGCTGTCGCGCGAGCAGCTCGGCGAGCTCGTCGCCGGCTCCGACAAGCAGCGCTATGCGCTCTCGCCCGGTGGCGAGCGCATCCGCGCGAACCAGGGCCACTCGGTCGATG
Source organism: Haliangiales bacterium (assembly GCA_038206055.1). Classification (GTDB taxonomy): domain Bacteria; phylum Myxococcota_A; class Polyangia; order Haliangiales; family Haliangiaceae; genus JABFXX01. Next base: position 16,979 of record JBBRBG010000147.1, on the reverse strand, counting down.
TCGAGCTGGACCTCCCGCAGGTTGCGCCACCCGCGCGCCTCTACCACGGCACCGTCGCCGAGTTCCTCGTCCCGATCCGCGACAAGGGGTTGATCAAGGGCGCGCGTCACCACGTCCACATGTCCGCGGACGTCGAGACTGCGTCGAAGGTCGGCAGCCGCCGTGGCAAGCCCGTGATCCTCACGGTCCGCGCCGAGGCGATGGCCGATGCGGGTCACGCGTTCTTCCGCTCCGCGAACGGCGTGTGGCTGACCGATCACGTGCCGCCCGAGTTCCTCGAGTATCCCTCGCTGTCGCGGGGCGACAAGGTTCGGATCGCCGAGCAGTCGCTCGCGGCCTGTGAGTCAGGTCGCTATGCGAACGAGCATGGTGGTGTCGTCGAGCTGACGGCGCTGATCGCGCGCGCGGTGGATGGCACCGTGATGCGCGATCTCCGCACGTACACGTCGCCGCCGATCCGCCCCCGGGTGGCAACCACGGAGATCTCCGTGACCGCCGAGTCGACGATCGACGCGCTGCGCCGGCTCGCGGCTGGTGGTGGGCACGTCGGCTGTCTCAACTTCGCGTCCGCGAAGAACCCGGGCGGTGGCTTCCTCGGCGGCGCGCAGGCGCAGGAGGAATCGCTCGCGCGGAGCTCGGCGCTGTTCCCGTGCCTGAAGGCGCAGCCGGAGCACTACGCGCGGAACAAGGCAAACCGCTCGGCGATCTACCTCGACCTCGCGATCTACTCGCCTGGCGTTCCGTTCTTCCGGGACGACGAAGGCGGCTGGTTCGCGGCGCCCGTGCTGTGCTCGGTGATCACGTGCGCCGCGCCGAATGCGGGTGCGCTGCGCCAGCACGGACGGTTCGATGCGGGCGAGGTCGAGACCACCTTGCGCACCCGCGCGGCCTTCGTGCTCGCAATCGCGCGCGACGAGGGCATCGAGCATCTCGTCCTCGGTGCGTGGGGCGCGGGCGTGTTCGGTAACGATCCGCTCGTCGTCGCCCGCGCGTTCGCGGATCTCCTGCGCGGCTCGTTCGATCGCACGTTCAGCTCTGTCGTGTTCGCCGTGATCGGCGGACCGGGCGCCGCGAATCACGATGCGTTCGTGCAGGTGTTCAGTGACAGCGCTCGATCGGCTCGACCTTGATGAACCGATCAGGCATCGACTGATTCTCGTAACGCGTACCGATCGCATCAGCGGAGAGCGCCGCGCTGTGGAGCCGCGCCTCGTCGATCGAGCCGAGGAAGTGCTCGCCGAGGGCCGAAAACCCGATCCGCAGCGGAGATGTCACGCTGGCAAGTGTGAGGGTCGCAGCTGTCGGGACCTCGGTGCCGTCGAGGTAGACGCGGACCTTGGTGCCGTCGTAGGCGGCCGCGATCGCGTGCCACGCGTTGCCCGTGAGCGGCGTGTCGTATACGTGGTCGGCGCCATCGTAGAACTCGAGCTTGTCGTTGGCGAGCCCTAGCCAGCGGTTGTTCGCCGCGACGTCGAACACCGTGTGGTAGCTCGCGAGCGTCGCCGGGCGGATCCACGCCTCGTAGGTGAACCGGTTCGGAAACACGAACGGGCTGAGCACGAGCTCGTTGTCGATGCCGTCGAACGCGAACGCCGTGCCGATCTTTCCAGGCACGCGGTCCGCGCTTGTCATGTTCTGCACGGTGAGATGCCGGCCGTGCGTGGAGCTATCGCGCGCCTGGCCGACCGCGCCGCCCGGATCCTCGCGGAAGTGCCACACAGCGAGGTAGTCGGGCCACACGTCGCCGTTCGCCGGCGCGGGCGGTGTGGGGTTCGCGAAGTAGAGATACAGCGGCGTGTCGGCTGCGTTCGAGAGCGCGGGGACGCGGACCCACGCGAGCAGAGCGCCGGTCATCAGCTCGAAGCGCTCGATCTCGTACGGCAGCACAGTGGTGCCATCGCCGGCGGTGAACACGACGTCGTCGCCACTCGCGGTCGCCTGCTTCAGCTCCGCCGAGGTGATCGCGACGAGCACCGCGAGGTCGCCCGGGGTACCGCGCACGTGCGCCTTCTGGATCGTCAGCGGATAGCGCGCCGCCCAGCTGCCGTCGCGCCAGTTCGCGGCCGTGCACCCGGTGGGTGATGCGTCGACGTCGTGCCCGTCATCACCGGCGCCGGTCGGGCCGGGGACCTCGAACCCGCACGCACTCGCGGCGAGGAGGAGGACCCAGAGTCGGCGGAGCATCCGGCAGAGCTTACAGGGAACGGTTCGCCGGGTTCGTGCCTTCGCTCACGGTGCGGGCTGCATCGCCTTGGCCATCCGCTCCGTCATCTTCTGCTGGAGGGCCGGCGGCATGTCCTTGCTGCACTTGTTCATGGCGTCGGTGCCGTCGCCGGCGGCGATCACGCAGCTCTTGAAGGTGGCCGGCCAGCCATCCTGCTCGCACGACTCGCGCACGATGACGATCACCTTCGCGAACATCTGCTGGGTCTGCGGATCGGAGGTACCCATCTGCTTGCCCATCTGGCCGCGGATCTTCTCCGCGATCGTCGCGCAGTCACCGGTCCCGCCGACGCCGAGGTTCGTGCCGGAGCCCACCTCGACCTTTTGCACGGCGAACATCGCGGGCGCGCACAGCTCGGCCGCGGCCCGGTCGGTGGCCTTCGCGAAGCACTCGCCCTGTTCCTTCGAGACGTAGACCTTGTCGCAGGCGGCCTTGTACTTGGCGACCAGGGGCTCGCGGACCTCGACCTCGGCGTAGTTGCCGAGCTCGAACGACGCGAGGATGTCGCCGACCTGCTGGCAATCGGCAGGGGGAGGCCGGACGCACAGGTTCGACAGGCACAGGAGCCCAGGCTCGCACGCCTTGTTCGGCTTGCAGTCTCCGCGCTCCTTGCCGAGAGCAGGGCGCGCCGGACCGGTCTCCGGCGCCTCCTTCTGGCAGGCGGTCGCGAGCAGGATCATCACGACCGTCCATGCACGAGTCATGGGACGATCATACGCACGAAGCGGCTAGGCGTGCTTCTGCGGGTCGAGATGCTTCTGCAGCTCGGCTTCCAGCTTGGCCCGGGCGACCGCCCCGACGAACTGGCCGACGACCTTGCCCCCCTTGAAGATCAACAGGGTGGGGATCGAACGCACCTGGTACTGCTGGGGGACGATCTGGTGGTGATCGACGTCCATCTTGGCCACCTTGAGGCGGCCCTTGTACTCGTCGGCCACGGCATCGACCATCGGCGCGATCTGCTTGCACGGGCCGCACCACACCGCCCAGAAGTCGACGAGGGTGGGCACCTCGGACTTGAGGACCTCGGACTCGAAGTTTTGGTCGGTGAGCTCTTTGACGTTCGCGCTGGCCATGATGCAGGACCTCCAGGGACTAGGGGCTTTGTAACTCCCTTGACCGGTTGGAGCAACCTGACCAAGTAGCTTGCGGCTCCCACCCCCGGTACACTTACCCCACGTGTCGCGCCTGTTCATCTCGGTGGAGCGCCTCGAAGCGTGGACGGCAGAGGGCCGTGCGTCGCTGGAGGGAGATCGGATGACCCTGACCGAGCTGAATCGCAAGTTCGCGATGCTCCCGGCGGTCGTCTTCGTCACCGCGACCGGTCAGGACCACGATCCCCACGATCTCATCGGCCGGGTGAAGTCCAAGGAAGCGCTGGAATCGATGGGCGCCGAGCAGTTCGCCAACTCGGTGATCTTCAACGATACCGCGTACGACGTGATCGACGGCTTCATCGGCGATCCGTTGCCGCCGTGACCGGCGCTCCCGAGCGGCTGCTCTCCGTCGCGCCGTCCCCCGCGTTCTGGGTCGCGGTCGTTGCCTACACGGCCGCGTCCGCGATGCTGCTGGTCGTGCTCGCCGGGAACACGAAGTTCCGGAGCGCCACGGTGTGGCTGGTGGCGCTCGCGCTCGTCGCACACGGCACCGACATCGGCTGGCGCGGCACGCAGCACGTGCACCCCGCGCAGAGCGTGCGCGAGGCGATCGGCTTCCTCGCGTTCATCATCACCGCCGGCTATCTGCTCGCGAGCACGCGCTATCGCCTGACGCTCGGTGGCGTGGTGGTGATGCCGGTGTCGCTGATCCTCCTCTTGCTCGCACGGCTCACACCCGAGGGCGAGGCCACGGATCTCTCGTCGCTCGGCCGCATCCACATCTCGCTCGCCACGCTCGGCGTCGGCGTGTTCGCGCTCGCGAGCGCGCTGTCCGCGATCTATCTGGTCGAGGAGCGCGCGCTGAAGCGAAAGAAGTTCGACACCGTCGCGTTCAAGGACAAGGGCGCGCCGCTCGACGCCCTCGACAAGCTCTCGCACCAGCTGATCTGGGCGGGCTTCCCGATCTTCACCGTGGCGCTCGTGCTCGGCGCGATCTGGGTGAGCAAGCTCGGCGAGAGCCTCGATCGTCTCGAGTATCCGCTCGCCGGGGTGACGTGGATCTCGTACGCGCTGTTGCTCGTGATGCGACAGGTCTACGGCTGGCGTGGCAAGCGCGCGGCGAAGCTCACGCTGATCGGATTTGGCGCGGCGCTCGCCGTGCTCGCCATCTACCTCATCCGCCGGATGGTGGCTTGAGCGAGGTGTTCGTCGTCGGCATCTCGTGGCGAACGGCGCCTGTGGCCGTCCGCGAGAAGCTCGCGTTTCGCGAGGAGGAGCTGGTCAGCACGCTCAAGCTCCTCACGCACGAGCTGCCCGTGGCCGAGGCACTGCTGATCTCCACGTGCAATCGCGTCGAGGTCTACGGCGTGGCGAAGCCCGGTCATCAGGCCACCGGTGCGGTGCGCACGTTCCTCGCGGAGCAGCGCGGCCTGCGGCCGAGCGACATGGCCGACGTGATCTACGACCACGCGGGCGGCGCGGCGGTGCGCCACGTGTTCAAGGTCGCGAGCGCGCTCGATTCGCTCGTGCTGGGCGAGGCGCAGATCCTCGGTCAGCTCAAGGAGGCCTACGGCGTGGCCGGCGGGGCAGGGACCTCGGGACCGGTGCTGGGGCGCTGCCTCGAGCGCGCGTTCGGCGTGGCGAAGCGGGTGCGCACGGAGACCGCGATCGCGCGAGGCTCCGCGAACATCTCGACCGTCGCCGTGGATCTCGCGGCGCGCGTGTTCGGCAAGCTCGCCGGCAAGAGCGTGCTCGTCGTCGGCGCGGGCAAGATGTCCACGCTCGCGGCGCGCCACCTGCACGCGCAGGGCGCGAACCACATCGTGGTGACGAATCGCTCGCCGGAGAAGGCGGAGCGCCTCGCGGCCCAGATCGATGGCATCGCGAAGCCGTGGGGCGAGCTCGAGACATTGCTCGCGGAGACCGACGTGGTGATCAGCTCCACCGGTGCGCGCGAGCCCGTACTGACGCGCGCGATGTTCAAGAAGGTGATGAAGGCGCGCAAGTGGCGCTCGATCGTGCTGATCGACATCGCCGTACCGCGCGACGTGGAGCCCAGCGTCAACGAGCTTGATGGCGTGTACGTCTACGACATCGACGACCTCGAGAAGATCGTCGCCGTGAACCTCGCCGATCGCGCGAAGGCGGCGGAGCAGGCGCACCGGATCGTCGAGCACGAGGCCGGGCAGTTCGAACAGTGGATGCGCTCGCAGGGCGTGGTGCCCACGATCCGCGCGCTCCGCGAGAAGTTCGCGCAGGTCGCCGACACCGAGGTGCAGAAGACGCTCGAGGCGCTGGGCCGCCGCGAGCACACGCCGGCGCAGCAGCGCGAGGCGGTCCAGCGGCTCGTCCAGCTCGTCGTCAACAAGCTTCTCCACCAGCCGACCGCGGCGCTGCGCGAGGCATCTCCCGACGAGGCCACGCTGCGCGCGCAGGTGCTGTGCGATCTATTCGGTCTCGAACCGACCGAAACGGAAGTCCCGGAGCCGGGGTTGCCGAAGGCTGTGGCAGAGTCCGAGTCTCCCGAGAGGAATCCACCGACGTGAGTCAACGCATCGTGATCGCAACGCGCGGCAGCGCGCTCGCCCTGTGGCAGGCGGAGCACGTGAAGGCGCGCCTCCGGGCGACGGCGCCCGGCATCGAGGTCGCGTTCAACGTGATCAAGACGCAGGGCGACAAGATCCTCGACGTGCCGCTCGCGAAGGTCGGCGGCAAGGGCTTGTTCGTGAAGGAGATCGAGCAGGCGCTGATCGACCAGACCGCCGACATCGCGGTTCACAGCATGAAGGACGTGCCCGCCGAGCTCGAGCCGGGGCTCTCGCTCGCCGCGGTGTCGACGCGCGAAGTGCCGTGGGATGCGCTGTGCGCCCGCACGAAGGTGACGGTCCAGACGTTGCCGCACGGTGCGACGGTCGGCACCTCGAGCATGCGGCGGCAGTGCCAGCTACTCGCCGTGCGCCCCGATCTGAAGATCGCGATGCTCCGCGGCAACGTGCCCACGCGGATCAAGAAGCTCGACGACGGCGAGTTCGACGCGATCGTGCTCGCGGCCGCCGGTCTGACCCGCCTCGGGATGGCGGATCGGATCACGCAGCTCCTGCCGATCGAGATCTCGATCCCCGCCGTCGCGCAGGGCGTGCTCGGGCTCGAGACGCGAGGCCAGGACTTCTTGACCGGCGAGCTGATCCGCCGCGCGATGCACGATCCTGCCGAGGAGCGCCGGGTGGCCGCGGAGCGCAGCTTCCTCGCACGGATGGGTGGGAGCTGCCAGACGCCGCTCGCGGCGCACGCCATGGATCGACCGGGCGGGGGGCTGCGGATCGTGGGTATGTGCGGCATGCCCGACGGCACGAAGATCCTGCGCGCCGAGATCGGGGGGCCAACCGAGGACGCCGAGCTGCTCGGCGTGAAGCTCGGCGATGACCTGATGGCGCAGGGCGCGGACGCGATCCTCGCCGCCACCCGCTGAGCCTTCACCAAGTAAGCACTTCGCTAAGCGCGCGGCACTTGCGACGAGAAATTTTGCACCGAGGGTGGCGCCGGCCTACCATTTTCGGTGCGATGAACCGCCACATCTCCGGAATCCTGATGGTGCTCCTGGTCGGGTGCACCACGCCGATGTCGGCGATGCGAGCCGATAACAAGCTTCTCAACCAGACGATCGAGGAGCTGCGCGACGACAAGCGCGCCCAGGACCGCAAGTTGAAGGACCTCCAGCACCAGCTCGACAAGCTGCGCGCCGACAAGGTGACAGCCCTCGTCGGTTCGATGCCGCCGCTGCGTGAAGAGAGCGTTGGTCCCGCCGCAGCGGCCACGCCGGTCATGAGTGCGAGCGGAGATGGCGGTCCGTCGCGGATCGTCGCGATCACCGACGACGGCACCGAGATCGTGTACGAGGGCGACGCCGCGCTCGGCAAGGTCGCGACGATGGAAGACGACGTCACGCCTCCGTCACCTCGGCGCTCCGCGCGCCGAGACGTGGTGCCCGTCGGCGCGTATCAACCGCCCCCGGGAAGCGGCATCGAGGTGTCTCGCCGTATCCCGGCCGTCTCGGCGCGCACCGCCCGCATGGCGACCCGCGATCGGGACATGCCGACCGAGCGCTCGGACGAGGCGGGCGTGGACTATCGCGCCGCCGTGGAGCTCGTGAAGGCGGGGAACCACACCGAGGCGATCGAAGGTCTGCGCGCGTTCCTTCGCAAGTACCCGCGCCACGACTACGCCGATAACGCGCAGTACTGGCTCGGCGAGGCGTTCTACGCCCAGAAGGACTACCCGCACGCACTCGCGGAGTTCCGCAACGTGATCGAGACCTACCCGCGCGGAAACAAGGTCCCCGACGCGCTGCTGAAAGTCGGATACTGCTATTCGGCGCTCGGCCAGGGAGACAAGGCACGCGCCGTGCTGGAGCAAGTCGTGAACCTCTATCCGAAGACCGAGCCCGCCGCGCTCGCCACCAAGCGATTGGAGACCCCGTGAAGCACGCCACGTTCGTGGGGCTTGCTGCGTTGCTGCTCGCACCAGCCGTCGCGTTCGCGCAGCCGTTTCCGACGGTCGAGGCGCCGACGACGTTGAACCCGGGCGCGACCGGCAACCAGAATCCGACACCACCGCCGGCGCCGCGCAGCGCACCCGGGCCGAAGACGAACGTGATCGTCGTCGGTCCCGACGGCAAGGTGACGAACCCAAGCGACGAGCCGGCCGAGAGCGGCTACTTCATCTCGGGCGGCTCCGCGACACCGATCGACGAGCGCGATGTCCACACCGGCGTGGTTCCGGACCTTCACGTCGTGCGCTCGGGCGACACGCTGTGGGACATCTGCTTCTACTACTTCAACGATCCGTGGCAGTGGCCGAAGATCTGGTCGTACAACCCGCAGATCACGAACCCGCACTGGATCTACCCCGGTGATCTCGTGCGCCTCCTGCCGCGCGGCATGTTCGTTCAGGCGCCCGTGGGGCCGGAGCCCGACATCAAGCCGGAGCCGGGCGTCGATCGTCCCGTCGCGCCGACGAAGAAGTCCGAGGTCAGCCTCAAGCAGATCGCGTTCGTTCAGAAGGCCGATCTCGACAAGTCGATCACGATCGATGGTGCGGTCGACGAGAAGGAGCTGCTCGGCGACGGCGACTCGGTCTACCTGAGCTATCCGGAGGGCAAGCCGCCGCAGGTTGGCCAGCGCTACTCGATCTATCAGCCCGGCAAGTCGGTGAAGAACGGCGACACCGAGTACGGCTCGTACGTGCGCCTGCTCGGCACGCTCGAGGTCGTGAGCGTCAAGCAGGACAAGCGCGCGCGCGGCGTGATCCTCAACGCGACGCGCGAGATCCAGCGAGGCGCGAAGGTCGGTCCGCTGCTGAAGACGTACCGCAACGTTCCGCCCGTGCTGCCGACGGTGGATGCGCAGGGCACGATCGTTGGCCTGATCGCGCACGACGAGCTGATCGGCGACGGCGAGGTCGTGTTCCTCAGCGTGGCCAAGAAGTCGGGCGTGAAGGTCGGTAACCGGATGTTCGTCGTGCGGCGCGGCGATGGGATGCCCGCGCGCATGGACAACCACGTCGGCCAGGACGACCGGCGGTTCCCCGCGCGTGCGCTCGGCGAGATCATCATCGTCGAGGTCGGCGAGAATGCGTCGGTCGGTCTCGTGACGCTCTCCGTGCAGGAGATGGCGATCGGGGATATCGTGATGATGCAGAAGGCCCAGTAGTCCGCGGGCAAGTCCGACGAACGTCGGGCGCGCAGCAGCGCGAAGCGGTGCGCAGGTAAATGGAGGGCTGGTCGTTCGGCTAGCCGCTGCGCGCACCGTATATAAGGTAGGGCGATCGGCCAACCGGCTGGAATCGCTCAACCAGCGCGTCACGCACTTGACGGGGCCGCGGCAGGTGGCTAATTGCATTCCCCCTGTGACCTCCGCCGTGCTGACTCCCGGGACTCTGCCGCCGCGCCTCGAAGCGCTTGGTTGGAAGCGCACCGTCCGCGTGCGGGGTGTTCTGGCGGATGGCGTGGCGGTGGCGATCGTCGGTGCACGTGCCGCGACGCAGGTCGGAATGGACCGCGCCCATGCACTCGCGAAGCACCTCGCGGGGCGAGGCGTGCATGTCGTTTCCGGCGGTGCGCTCGGCATCGATGGGGCGGCGCACCGTGGTGCGCTCGCCGGTGGTGGCAGCACCACCGTGGTGCTTGGCTCGGGGCTCGACGTGCCGTATCCGGCGCGCCACGCGCCGCTGTTCGCGCAGATCCTCGACCAAGGCGGCGCGCTGGTCAGCGAGCTCCAGGACGACGAGCTTCCGCGGCGCTCCACGTTCGTTCAGCGCAACACCCTGATCGCGGCGCTCGCGGATGCGGTGCTGGTGATCGAGGCCGACGTGCGATCCGGATCGCTGTCCACGGCGCGGGCCGCGCGAACGCTCGGTCGGGTGGTCGCGGCATGGCCCGGGAGCCGCGGCTGCGAACGCTTGCTCGCGCAGGGCGCGGGGATCGTTGAATCCGCGCGAGATGCGGAGCTCGCCGTGGCGGGAACGCCTCGGCCGGTTCCGGCGCCAGAGCTCGATCCGGTGGCCCAGCAAGTTCTCGCCGCGATCCAGGGCGGGGCGATTGGTGTCGACGCGATCGTCGAGACAACAGGATTGGCGGTGCGCGCAGTCTTGCGCGCGCTGCCCTCGATCGAACACTCGTTCTTTGCGAGGAAGCAGTGAGTAAAGACGACAAGAAGGCGAAGGCGAAGAAGGCGAAGGCTGGTAAGGCCAAGCCCGCGAAGGCGTCCCCCAAGGACAAGGCCGTCGCTGTTGCCAAGCCTGCGAAGGCGACGGAGCGCAAGCCGGTGAAGGAGGCCAAGCCCGCGAAGGCGCCGAAGGAGCCCAAGGAGGCAAAGCCCGCGAAGGTGCCCGCGGTCGCGAAGGTCAAGGAGCCGCCCGTGAAGGGCAGCAAGGCCTGGAAGAAGGAGAAGGCGCTCGCCGATGCGGCGGAGGCCGCCGAGGTCGAGTCGGAGGCGAAGCGCAAGCCGAAGAAGGTGAAGCCCGGATCGGCGCTCGTCGTCGTCGAGTCGCCGGCGAAGGCGCGCACGATCGCCAAGTACCTGGGCAGCGGATATGTCGTGAAGGCATCCGTGGGTCACGTCCGCGACCTCCAGAAGAAGGCGCGGTTCAAGGGCGACATCGGCATCGACCTCGAGGACGGCTCGTTCGAACCGAGCTACGAGGTGATCGACGGCAAGAAGAAGGTCGTCGCCGAGATCCGCAAGGCGGCGCGCGAGAACGAGACCGTCTACCTCGCATCCGATCCGGATCGCGAAGGTGAAGCGATCGCGTGGCACATCGCCGAGGAGATCAAGGACGTCAACACGAACTACAAGCGCGTGTTGATCAACGAGATCACGAAGAAGGGCGTCACCGCCGCGATCGCCGCACCGCGCGAGATCGACATGAACAAGACGAACGCGCAGCAGGCGCGCCGCGTCCTCGATCGGCTCGTCGGCTACAAGATCAGCCCGATCCTCTGGGAGAAGGTCCAGCGCGGACTGTCCGCGGGTCGCGTGCAGTCGGTCGCCGTGCGCCTGGTCTGCGAGCGCGAGGAGGAGATCAAGGCGTTCGTGCCCGAGGAGTACTGGTCGGTCGACGTGACCTGCCGCGCCGACCAGCCGCCGCCGTTCGAGGCGCGGATCTGGAAGTGGAAGGGCGAGAAGGCCGAGCCGAAGACCGGGGACGACGCGCGCGAGATCGCGGCGGAGCTCGCTGCGGGCACCGCCACGGTCGCGAGCGTCGACAAGAAGGAGCGGCGCAAGAAGCCGCAGGCGCCGTTCATCACGTCGCGGCTGCAGCAGGACTCCGCGCGCAAGCTGCGGTTCTCGGCGAAGCGCACGATGGCGCTCGCGCAGCGGCTCTATGAAGGTGTGGAGCTCGGCGATGAGGGCCCGACCGGCCTCATCACATACATGCGTACCGACTCGACGCGCGTCTCCGATGACGCGATGACCGCCCTGCGCACGCACATCACCGACACCTACGGTGCGGAGTACATCCCCGAGACGCCGAACACGTACGCGAACAAGTCCAACGCGCAGGACGCCCACGAGGCGATCCGCCCGACGTTGATGGAGTGGACGCCGGAGCGCGTGGCCACGGCGCTCGCCGAGCACCCGGAAGGTCCGGAGCTCGTGAAGCTGTACACGCTGATCTGGCAGCGCTTCGTCGCATCGCAGATGGTCCCCGCGGTGTACGACGCCACCACGATCGACATGGATCGTGGTCAGGCGGTGCTGCGTGCGACCGGGCAGGTGATGAAGTTTGCCGGTTACACGAAGGTGTACGAGGTCGCGGAGACCGACGACCTCAAGGCCGAGGCCGCGGAGAGCGCGGATCGCTTGCTGCCGCCGATCAACGTCGGCGACATCGTCACGCTCGAGTCCGTGCGCCCCGAGCAGCACTTCACCCAGCCGCCGCCGCGGTTCTCCGAGGCGTCGCTGGTCAAGGAGCTCGAGGAGAAGGGCATCGGGCGGCCGTCGACGTACGCGGCGATCATGTCGACCATCGTCGACCGCGGCTACGTCGAGAAGAAGGAGGCGCGCTTCACGCCCACCGAGCTCGGCATCCTGGTCAACGGCCTGCTCGTCGTGAGCTTCCCGGAGATCGTGTCGAGCGACTTCACCGCGAAGATGGAGTCGGATCTCGATCGCGTCGAGGAAGGCTCGCAGGACTGGCGCCTCTTGCTCGGCAGCTTCTACGGGCCGTTCAAGACGGAGATCGAGAAGGCGCAGGCCGAGATGCGCGACGTCAAGCGCGAGGAGATCACCACCGAGTGGACGTGCGAGAAGTGCGGCAAGCCGATGGTCATCAAGTGGGGCCGCAACGGCAGCTTCCTCGCGTGCCAGGGCTACCCGGAGTGCCGCAACACCATGGAGGTCGTGAAGAACCTCGATGGGACGTGGGAGAAGGTCCCGCCGCAGACCACCGACGAGATCTGCGAGACCTGCGGCGCGCCGATGACGATCAAGCGCGGTCGGTTCGGCAGCTTCCTCGCGTGCACGAAGTACCCGGAGTGCAAGACCACGAAGCCGATCTCGCTCGGCGTGAAGTGCCCGCGGCCCGGCTGCGGCGGCTTCCTCGCGGAGAAGCGATCGCGGCGCGGCAAGCCGTTCTTCGGCTGCTCGAACTGGGCGAAGAAGCAGTGCGACTTCGTCGCGTGGGACCGGCCCATTCCGCAGCCGTGCCCGATCTGCAACGCGAAGTTCGTCCTCAAGAAGGAGAACAAGAGCGGCACCACGTTGCGCTGCATGGAGTGCGACTGGAAGCAGGGCGTCGACGAGACAGAGGAAGTCTCGGCGGCCTGAGATGCTCCTCGGGTTGGCGTTGCTGTTGGGGTTGGGCGGCCTGATCGGAGGCGTCGGGGTCCTGCTGCCCCGCATGCTCAGGCCGCAGTGTCCCGTGTGCATGCGGCGCACGGCGGAGCTGGTCGATCGGCGGCGCGCGTACGTGTACGCCGTGGAGGGCCGCCACGGTGACCGGCCGCTCGACGACAAGGATCGCTCCACGTTCTACGAGGCGCGCTATCGCTGCCGGCCATGCGCGGTCACGCTGATCCAGCGCGACGGCCGCCCGCTGATGCTCGAGGAAGCGCTGAAGGCGGGCATCCAGCCGCTACCGCCCGCCACCGTGGTGGATCGCTCGTGACCTGGACGCCGGATGTCACGGTCGTCGGCGGCGGCATGGCCGGCAGCGAGGCCGCGTGGCAGCTCGCCGAGATCGGGCTGTCCGTCGCGCTCGTGGAGATGAAGCCGTGCGCGATGTCGCCCGCCCACCAGAGCCCGCTGCTCGGCGAGCTCGTGTGCTCCAACTCGCTGCGGAGCGACGATCCGGTGGCGCCGGCGGGGCTCCTCAAGCACGAGCTGCGGCGCTGCGGCTCGATGGTGATCGCGGCGGCTGACCAGCACAAGGTACCGGCTGGGCAGGCGCTCGCGGTCGAGCGGTTCGGGTTCGCGCGGGCGATCACGCAGCGGCTCGCCCTGCACCCGCGGATCCGGATCGAGCGGCGGCGGCTCGACGAGCTTCCGGCCGGGCCGGTGATCGTGTGCACGGGGCCACTCACCGAGGGCCAGCTCGGCGAGGTGATCCGCGCGGAGCTCGGCGGCGATCGGATGTACTTCTACGATGCGATCGCGCCGATCGTGGCCGCCGATTCGATCGACTTCGACTTCGCGTTCCGCGCCTCGCGCTGGGGCAGGGACTCCGATAGCCCCGGTCGCGATGCGCCCGAGGAGCGCGCGGCGGGCGGCGACACGGGGGTCGGTGACTACATCAACTGCCCGATGAACAAGCTCGAGTACGAGGCGTTCGTCGACGCGGTCAACGGCGGGCGCAAGGTGCTGCCGCACGAGTTCGAGGAGCCGAAGTACTTCGAGAGCTGCATGCCGATCGAGGTGATGGCCGAGCGCGGGCCGGAGACGCTGCGGTTCGGACCGATGCGTCCGATCGGCCTGCGCGATCCGCGGACCGGGCATCGGCCATGGGCGGTGCTGCAACTGCGCCCGGAGAACAAGTACCTCACGGCCTACAACCTCGTCGGGTTTCAGACCCGCCTCGCGTATCCCGAGCAGCAGCGGATCTTCCAGACGATTCCCGCGCTGCATCGCGCCGAGTTCTTGCGATTCGGATCGATCCACCGCAACACGTACATCGATGCGCCGGCGCGGCTCGGCGATCGGTTCGAGCTGCGCACGCGGCCGAACGTGCGGTTCGCGGGCCTGCTCACCGGCGTCGAGGGCTACATCGAGTCGTGCGCGATGGGCCTCGTGGTCGCGTGGATGCTCGCCTCGGAGCTCACGGGGCGCGCCGCGCCGCCACCGCCACCGACGACGATGCTGGGCGGCCTCTACCATCACGTCACTGCGCCGCGCGAAGGCAACTACAAGTACGGGCCGACGAACGTCAACTACGGCCTGTTGCCGCCCCTCGAAGGCGTGCGCAAGGACCACCGCAAGGAGCGCATGAGCGAGCGCGCCCGCGCGGACCTGGAGGCGTGGTTGGGCAGCGTGACGGTCCGCGCCTGACTGCTATGGCGAGCGTGTCCGTGCCTCGACGACGAATCTCAAATTTCTGAGGCGGCCGAGCATCGTGCCGCCGCGACGTGAGCTCTGCGTGGCTCGGGGAATGCAGCACCAGGCGCCGTGCGCAGCTCCGTCGCGGTGGTGTCAGTGATGTTGGTGGGGCTGCAGCGGGCCGACGCCGACCCGGATCGCCACCTCCAGCTCGGGGTTCGGCTCGCCCGCCATTGGACCCGATACGGGGGGAGCGAGTACGAGCCGGCCAAGGGTTCGGGATGGCTGCTCGATGTCAGCGCAGGATGGAGGTTCAAACCATGGAGGTTCGAGCCGTCGATCTCGGTCGCCTTGTACGGAGCGCTCTCGCAATACGACACCGAGTACCGCACCTACGGCGGCCACCTTTCCCCGGTGATCACGATGAAGGAGGTCGGGCCTCGGATCTCGGTGCACCTCTACGGTCTGTTTGCGGGAATCAGCGTGTCTCGCGTGTACGCGCGCGAGGTGGACAGCGGGCCAAAGGTCGCCACCTTCTATCCTTATCCTTACAGCTACAGCCATTCGTCGCGAGGAGTACTCGCTTCGCTTCATGTGGGTTACAGCTCGCCGCGCGTCGCCGCGCTCGGCGGGATCGCGTTCCAGGTGCTCGTCGTGGTGGGGAGGGGATCGCAAGACGACAACCAAGACGCCGACAAGATCGAGGCGACGCGGATCTCGTTCGGCATCGAGTACTAGCGAACCGCCGGTAGCAATTCGGTGGCGGATTCGGGATCGGGATCGGCGGCGGCTTCGGATTCGGGCTCGGGCTCGGCATCGGCATGTGTCCGCAAATGGGGTCCGACCCCATATTCGGACAGCGAGGTGCGCGGCTGTGCGGGCCGCGCGGCCCGGAGCCGCTCACTTCGTGGAGAGCTGGTAGGTCATTGCGCGGACCCGGTCGGCGAGCTCGAGCGCCTCGGCGACCAGCTCGGGCGCGATGGGCGATCGACGCGAGGTCCGCACGAGCACGGGCGAGAGCTGTGCACCGAGCGTCGGCCTCGACGAGGCGCGCGCAGCCACCACCGCCACGGGTCGCGATGGCGCGGTGCTCGTCACGAGCGGCGCGCATCGAGGCCGAACCGCTCGCGTGGTCGGCAGTGCCCCGCCTCGTCGAGCGCGGGTCATGGCGATGGGCCCATGGCCGGCCTCCTGCGTGGGGTTCCTACCCACCGAGCTGCGAGACCGCCGCGCCGCGCGCGCGGAGTGCCGCCCGATCGCGAGCGGTGGGTCCCAGCGCGCGGCACGTCGCTCTCGCGGCTGGAGGGTGAAACCCCACACAGGAGTCACGTCCATGAGCCTCATCGCCTATGACCTCGCACTCGATCTCGTCGGAGCACTGCCGCCCACGCTCGCTACCTTCAAGCGCCATAACAAGCGACTCGCCGTCCAGCTCGAAGATGCGGTGACGAGCATCCCGCTCAACATCGCCGAGGCCACCGGCCGCATCGGCGGTGACCGGTTGCACCACTTCCGCATCGCGCTCGGCAGCCTCCGCGAGGTGGGCGCCGCGCTGGCCTGCGCGAAGCGCCTCGGGTGGATGGCCGAGGAGCCGATGGTCGCCGAGCGAGACCGCCTCGGCGGCCTCCTCTGGGGCCTCCAGCGAAGGTAGCCGCCCGGGGCGGGCCGCCCTCGGCCCCGCCTCGTTGTTTCCGTGGAAACATTCGTCGGCGAACGCAGCGGAGGACGTTGCCGAAATCAAGTCGGCATCGGCATCGGCATCGGCATCGGCATCGGCATCGGCATCGGCATCGGCATCGGCATCGGCATCGGCATCGGCTTCGGGCTCGGGTTCGGGTTCGCAGCCTTGGGCTCGGCGTGAGGTTCGGATTCGGGGTTGCTCGAACGCCGACTTCAGTGCGATCGGTCGGCCGAGCTGTCCGATCGGCACGTCGTGCGCGCTCGGGCCGTCGTGCGCGTTCGGCCGGTCGTGCGGCTCGGGCGAGACCTGCCCGGGCGATTGCCCGCCGTGATACGAGAAGTGGGTGAAGCGCCTCCTCGGCAAGTTCGCGATCGTGACGGGTGGTTCGAGCGGCATCGGCGCAGCGTGCGCCGATGCTCTCGCCGCGGAAGGCGCCGCCGTGCTCGCGACCGGCCGCCGGTTCGATCATGGCCCCGCAGCGATCCCCGCCCTCGGCCAGGTCGTCCACGCGGGACTCGATGTCACCGACGAGGCAGCGGTCGTGCGCCGGTTCGCGGAGCTGCCGGAGCTCGATCTCGTCGTGCTCTCCGCCGGCGTCGGCACGTTCGGCCCGGTGATCAACGCCTCCGCCTCCGACCTCCGCGCGATGCTCGAGGTCCACATCGTCGGGACGCTGCTGTGCGCGCGCGAGGCGCTGCGCCGGATGCAGCCCCGCCGCAAGGGCCACATCGTGATCATCGGTTCGCACGCCGCAAAGCACGCCTTCACCGACTGCGCGGGGTACACCGCCGCCAAGGCCGGCCAGCTCGGCCTCGCGCGCGTGCTCGCCGAGGAAGCTCGCCCGTACGATATCCGCGTCACCACGCTGCTCCCCGGCGCGACCGACACGCCGATCTGGGATGACCGTCCCGGCTTCGATCGCACCAAGATGATGAAGCCCGAGGACG
>JBBRBG010000146.1:0-23758 GCA_038206055.1 Haliangiales bacterium | reverse complement strand
CGCGTCGTCTACGACAACAAGGTCGTGTTCGGCGTGAGCAAGGTCGGCGCTCTCAAGCGCACCACCGAAGTTGTCAAGCACCGCTCGGGCGGCATGAACAGCTTCGATCACAAGTCGTGGGGACGCTCGACGTTCGACGCGATCATGCTCGAGCGCGGGATCACGCACGACCACGAGTTCGAGACGTGGGCCAACATGGTCGCGTCGTGGGCCGGTGATGCGAGCGCGAACCTCGCGCAGTACAAGCGCGAGCTCACGCTCGAGTTCTTGAACGAGCGCGGCCAGGTCGCGATCCGCTACTTTCTCCACGGCTGCTGGGTTAGCGAATACACCGCGCTGCCCGAGCTCGACGCGAACGGAAATCACGTCGCGCTCGAGACGCTCAAGATCGAGCTCGAAGGCTGGGAGCGCGATCCGACGACGATCGAGCCCGACGAGAAGGATGACGTTCCGGCTGCTGCCATCACCTAGCCATCGCTCATGCAGTCGACGCACGAAGCTCGCTCGGTGTTCGCCGAGGTGTCCGCGACGCACGCGGTGGCGGGCCTGCGCGTGCGCCGGTTCGGGACGGGCGCTCGCGATCTCGAGATCGACTTCGACGCTCCGCGCCCGCTGGTCGTGACGGGCGTGCTGACGGCCGCGCTCGGGCCAGACGATGACATCGCGGGTGACGTGTGGTGGACCGTTCCGGTGCATGCGCGCATCGCCCTCGCACTGGCGGTGGCGGAGCTCGCAACCGGGCAGGCGATCGAGGTGACGCTACCGTGTGCGTGCGGCGAGACGGCGTCACTCGACCTGACGGCCGCGGAGCTGCTCGCGTTCTCGCGCGAACGTGCGGCGGGGCGCATCGAGCTGGATATCGCGGGGTTCCGGGTCCGGATCCCGGTGGGCCGCGACCAGCTGCACTGGCTCGAGCTCGGTCGCACGACGGCGACCGATGCGGAGCTCGCGCGCGGCGTGCTCTCGCACCTTGCCGGAGGAGTGGCGCTCGCGGATGCGGATCTGACCGCGATCGAGCGCGCGCTCGCGGAGGCCGATCCGCTCGTGGACTTCCAGATCGACTCGAGCTGCCCCGACTGCGGCGCGGCGCTCCACGCGACCGTCGATCTCGAGGCCATTGCGCTCGGCCGGTTGCGTCGCGTGCAGCGGACTCTGATCGAGGAGGTGCATGTGCTCGCGTCGGCGTATCACTGGACCGAGGCGCAGATCGTGGCGTTGCCGGCGTGGCGCCGGGGCGAGTATCTCGCCCTCGCAGGACGGGGGCGCTTGTGAGCTACGCGTCACGGCTCGTCGCGATGTCGAGTGGCACGCTCGCCGCGCGGCCGATCGGGATCACGAAGCACATGGAGCAGGAGCAGGTCGCTCCGACCACCGCACCACCGACGACGCGGACGCCTGATGTCCTCGCGAGCGCACCCGCGCCGCCGACCGCGCAGGCGGTCCTCGCGCCTCCGCCCGTGGTCGCGCCACGACCGAGCGCGCCCGCTGCGGAGCCACGCCTCGCATCCGCGCCGGTCGTCGCTCCTTTCGCCGAACCGCGCGAGACGTCACCACGGGCACCGGTTCCGTTCGTGGCGGAGCGCGCGGTGGTCCCGGCGGTGGCGGCGGCGGCTCGGTTGCCGGAATGGCTGGCCGATCGCCCCGATCGCATCGATCCCCTCGAGCACCTCGATGCCGGCGCCGAGCTCGCGCAGCTGCTTCGCGCCGCTCGGGAATGGACGACCAGCGCACCCGCACCGATCGCACCACCGCCGGCGCCCACCATCGGTGATCCGGCTCCGCATCCAGCCGCGCCGCTCGCAGCGACGGCGTCGATGGCAACGTACGCGCCGCAGGTCCAGTCCGATCCGCTCGAGGTCTCGATCGGCAACGTCACGATCACCGTCGAGGACGCGCCGGCGCCGCCGCGTCGCGAGCGAGCCGAGCGCCGGGCGCCGGGGTCGGTGTCGAGCCGGCTCGCGCGCCACTACATCCGGGGCGGCGGGTGATGCCGAAGGTCCGCATCGAGCGTGTTCACGTGCGAGTCCGCGGTGCCTCGCCGGAGGCCGTCCGACGGCAGGTCGCCGGCCTCCCGGCAGCGCTGTCACAGGCGCTGTCGAATCAACCCACGAACGGCCGCATCGCGAGCCGCATCGCCTCGCCCCTCGCGGCCGCCGTGCACGCCGCTCTCCGGGGCAAGCGATGAGCCTCCGCTATCTCATCAAGGGCGCGCTCGTCGAATACGGCGGGGGCCTTGTCAGCGTGGTGCCGAACATCGTCGTGTTCCAGTTCAACCCGGAGCAGATCACACGGACGCTGATGATCCCACCACGGCCACATGGCGCCGCGCTCCGCGAGGTCAATCAGGCCGGCGATATCCCGGTCGAGCAGATCACGTTCGTCGCGAACTTCAGCGCGCACGAGACCACGGCGCGCACCAACCCATTGACGCTCGCCGTCGGCATCGGTCCGCAGCTCGCGGCTCTCGAGAAGATGATCCGGCCGTCCGGTCCGCTCACCGGCCTCCTGGAAGATGTCGTGGACAAGGTCGCGAGCAAGATCAGGGGCAAGGATACGAAGGCGACCCAGAACATCCCGCGCGAGGCATATCCGCGGCTGCTGTTCATCTGGGGTGCGACGCGCGTGTTGCCGGTGACGATCGATCAGATGTCGATCGTCGAGAAACAGTACGACCCGCTCCTCAACCCGACGCTCGCCGAGGTCAGCATCACGCTCAGCGCGATCATCCCAGACCCGTGCTCCGACGATCGCGTCGCGAAGGGCGCCTACAAGTACTCGGCCTACGCGCGCGATGCCCTCGCGCTCCTCAACCCCGCCGCGGCAACGCTCGAGGCGATGGACCTGGTGGAGTTCTGATATGGCGTTCCTGCCAACCTCTCGCTACGCGGCGCTGGACGTCGTCGAGGTCATCGCCTCAGATGGACGTCGCGCATCGATCGTGAAGCTGCGGCGCCTCCCGCCGACCGGTGGTGATCCGTACGTCGTCGCGGCGCACGATCGGCTCGACGTCATCGCCCACGCCATCTACGGCAACTCGACCGAGTCCTGGCATGTCGCCGATGCGAACACCGAGATCGACGCCAGGCAGCTCATCGAGGTCGCTCGCGTGATCCGCGTTCCGGAGAGGTGATCCATGCCGGGCGTCGAATACAAGGTTTTGCTCGATGGCACGGTCGTCAATCGCGCCGTGTACGACATGATCGAGACGATCACCGTCGAGCTCGGCATCGATCTCGCCGGCGAGGCTCGCATCGAGCTCGAGCTCTGTATCGACGACAGGGGGCGGTGGAAGGGCGTGAGCGCCGACTACACTAAGGCATGGCAGCGGATGCGGATCGAGGTCAAGAACGGGTCGTCCCCGTGGGTCCCGCTGATCGAAGGTCCGATCGTCGCGCGCTCGTCGATGATGTCGAGCGAGCCCGGCCAGAGCATGCTGACGCTCGTCGTTCGCGACGACAGCGTGTACCTGAACAAGCAGGCCAAGGTTCAGGTGTTCGAGGGCAAGAGTGATCGCGATGTCGCCCGGAAGTTGCTGACCACGAGCCCGCTCAAGAGGGCCGAGGTCGACGAGGTTCCCGATCGCCCGAAGGATCGCAAGCTCCAGCACGTGCAGTGCTGCACGGAGATTGAGCTGCTGCGCGACATCGCGGATCCGTACGACATGCACGTCTACGTCAAGCCCGGCGCGGAAGCGGACCAGACGGTCGGGTACATGAAGGCGCTCGATCCGAAGCAAACGCCCGCTGTCCCCGCGCTCGTGCTCGTGGGACCCCGGCGCAACATCGAGTCGTTTCACGTGCGCGACGTGGTCGGTAATGCGTCGACCGCCGCCGGCGCCCAGCTCGACATCGAGGGCATGAAGGTGACGAAGAAGACCATGACGTGGACCGAGAACGTGCTCGTCGGCGATGACACGGAGACCGCCGCGGACGCGCCGAAGGACCTCGGCCAGATCCTGGTGAATCCGATCTTCGGAGCCTTCCACAACCTCGCTGAGGTGCTGAAGCGCATCCAGCAGCGCAACAGCTACACGGTCACCGCGAGCGGCACGATCCTCGGCGGCTGCTACGACGGCGTGCTGCGGCCCTACGAGACGGTCGAGGTCGGCGGCGTCGATACCCGCCAGTGCACTCGCTACGTGGTCAAGGAAGTCACGCACTCGCTCGGCCGGTCGGAGTACCGGCAGGACTTCATCCTGATCACCAATGCGGTCGCGAAGCTCGACCGCGACGGCGCCTACATCCCCGGGGAGATCCAGTGACGTTGGATGCCGATACCGATCACCTCGCGCGCTCACTGCAGGAGCAGACTTGCACGCGCTTCGGCAAGTACCGCGGAAAGGTGACCAAGGTCGGCACCGGCAAGGAGCTGGGGCGCATTAAGGCGCTCGTGCCCACCGTGTTCGGCGATGACACGGAGTCGCCATGGATCGAGCCGGTCGTGCCGTTCGCCGGCAAGAAGCGAGGTCTCGCATTCCTACCTGAGGTCGATGACGGGGTGTGGGTCGAGTTCGAGGCCGGGCACATCGCGCGTCCGATCTGGACCGGCTTCTACTGGGGGAAGGATCAACTCCCCGACGCCGCGACCGAGAAGGTCCGCGTGCTCGCGACCAGCCACGGTCATCAGTACGTGCTCGATGACGACAAGGAGGAGATCCGCATCGAGCACGGCAATGGTCCCAAGATCGTGCTCACGAAGGATTCGATCACGCTCCAGGTGGCGGGCAAGAAGCTCGTCCTCAATGCGACCGGCCTGAGCGTCAACGACGGAGCCCTCGAGGTCACCTGATGCCCGGGAACGTGCTCACCACGGCGAGCCGGATCCTCTGCCCTCATGGCGGAGTCCTGGTGCTGAAGACGTCGAACACCACCACGTCGGCGGGGGCGAAGGTGCTGCTCGAGTCCGACGTGCACGAGGTGCGCGGCTGCCCGTTCACCGTCGGTAGCAACTACACCCCGTGCAAGCGGGTGTCGTGGAAGACCGGTGGCTCGGTCACGGTCGGCGGAACAAGGGTGCTCGTCCGTTCGAGCATCGGTCAGTGCAAGAGCGGGGCGGGCGTCATCCAGGGCATCGCGATGATCGCCACGACGCAGCTGCGCGCGAAGGAGTCCCGGTGAAGGGCTATCCGTCGTACCTCGCGTTTCCGTTCCGCATCGGGCCCGATGGCCGCACCGCGTCGCCGCCGGATCTCGATTCGCACGTGCGCGACGAGCTGCTGCAGCTCCTGCTGACGTCGCTCGGCGAGCGTCTGTTTCTCCCCGAGCTCGGCACGAACCTCCGCCGCCTCGTGTTCGAGAACACGAGCGATGCCACGCTCGGACTCACGCAGTCGATCGTCGCAGATGCACTCTCGAAGTGGCTCGGCACGCGCGTGACCATCGATGGTCTCACGATCTCCACCGATGGCGGCGCGATCGAAGCGCTCGTGCAGTATCGACCGATCGGGTCGCAGGCGAGCAAGGTCATGAAGCTCCGAAGGACGCTCGGCTGATGGCGATCGTCGATCAGAATGCGCTCGAGGCCCGCGCGCTCCGCCTTGGTGCCCTGACCGGCCTGCATCAGGTGCGGGTCACCCTCGACGAGACCGTCACCCCACCGCGCGCGCTCCTCGACGTGAAGTTCTGGAACGCGAACGTCGTGGGACAGATCGCGGTCGACCCAACCCCGCCCGACGAGCTGTTTCCGATCTTCGGCGGTCATCGTGTGCCGGGCGGAGCGGCGCCGGGCATGGTGCGCGTGACCTCGATCGCCGCGACCGCCGCCCCCGATACCCTGCGACTCGTCGTCGAGCCGGTCGGTGACTTCTCGACGTATACGCTGAACGTTCACCACGACAACATCGATCCGCTCCTGGACTCGGTCGATTTCAAGTTCCGGCCGGGCTGCTTCTCGATCGATTGCGCGCCCGAATGGAAGCCCGCCCCGGCGCCCCTGCCGTCGCCCGCGATCGACTCGCTCGCGCGAGACTACGATTCGTTTCGTCACGCATTGATCATCGCGATGCAGCGGCGGGTTCCGGGATGGCAGCCGACCAGCGATGCCGATCTGTCGGTCACGCTCCTCGACCTGTTCTCTGCGGCCGCGGACGAGCTCGCGGACTATCAGGACCGCGTGATGAACGAGGCCTACCTCGTCACGGCGCGCAATCGCGTGTCCCTCGCACGGCACGCGCGGCTCGTCGACTACCAGGTGCATCAGGGAAACCAGGCGAGCACCGTGCTCGCGTTTCGCGTCGCCGCGGATCAGGCCGCGATGCCAGCAGGTCTGGTCGTCGGGCTCGATGATCCGAGCGCGACGATCGGCACGAAGTTCGTGACGATCGAGCCGGCCTGGGTGCTCGTGGCGCTCAACGACATCTCGCTCTATACGTGGGACGACACGCAGCCCGCCCTCGGCACCGGCGACACGATGGCGGATCTCTCGTTCGCGACCGTGGCGATGGCGAATGCCGCCATCGAGCGGTGGACGTCGCCGTCGCCGGCACGCCTGCTGATCGCCGAGGAGCTCGATCCGCGCACGGGGGGCATCGCCGGGCGCAATCCCGACAAGCGCCAGGTCGTGCGCGTCACCGGTGCCGAGATCGTGGCCGATCCCGTGAATCCGACGGAGATCATCGTGCGCGTCACCTGGCACCCGGACGACGGGCTCCGCCGCGACTACTGCTTCGTCGAGACGCCGGTCACGGGCGGCGCGAAGGTGCGCGACATCTGTCGGTTCCACGGGAACCTGGTCTCGGCGACATCGGGCACGCCCGTGGCGGCGGAGTACGTGGTGCCGGAGGGCCCACCGCCGCGGTGGGGCCTGTTGTTCCCGCTTCCTGTCGAACATCCGCTGCTGTATCTCGCGACGCCCCCGGATGGCACCACGCCACCACGCTCGACGCTCGTCGTCACGGTCGAGGATCTCGGCGGGAACCGGGTCACGTTTGAAGAGCAGATCAACCTCGTCCACAGCGGTCGCGATGCAACGCACTTCGCGGTCGAGACCGACGAGCTGCTTCGCTCCACGATCCGGTTCGGCACGAAGGACAATGGCCGCGTCGTCCCGTCGGGATCGATCGTGAGGGCAACATGGCGCGCGGGGCTCGGGCTCGACGGGAACCTCGGTCGGGATCGGCTGACCTCCTGCGCGGACATCAACGTCCTCGCCGTGTGGAACCCGTTCGATGCCGTCGATGGTCGTGCGCCCGAGCTCGCGGACGAGGTGAAGCGCAACGCGCCCGAATCGTTCCGCCAGCACCAACTCCGTGCGGTAACGCTGGCGGACTACGTCGCGCGCGCCGAGGAGGTCGAAGGTGTGTCGCGGGCCGCGGCAGCGTACCTGTGGACCGGGAGCTGGCGCACCGTGCGCGTCACGCTCGATCCGAAAGGCACCGAGGCGCTGAAGCCGGAGCTGGTCACCGCGGTCGCAGGTCATCTCGAGGCGCTTCGCATGATCGGCGAGGACCTCGAGATCCGTCCGCCCGTGTTCGTGCCGCTCAGGATCGACCTCGTGGTCTGCGTGCGTCCCGATGTGTGGCCCGAGGCCGTTCGGTTCGCGATCGAGAACGAGCTCTCGACCGGCTGGACCGATGACGGCCGCCGCGGCCTGTTCCATCCCGACGCGTGGACGTTCGGGCAGTCGCTATATGTCAGCGAGATCGCGGGCCGGCTGCACCGGGTCTCCGGTGTCGAGCACATCTCGAAGATCGAGATCTTTCGCTGGGACGCCGTGACTCCCGGCGACGGGCGCCATGTCGAGGTCGGTCCGAGCGAGATCATCCAGGTGCGGAACGATCCGGACCACATGGAGCTCGGCTTCATCGACCTCGAGCTGGTCGGCGGTCGCCAGTGAAGCCGCCGCGCGAGCCAGACTGCAGCCCACCGGAGACGTTCCCGGCGGAGATCACGAATCGCGCGGCACTCGATCGGATTGCGTATCGCATCGGCGGCTACGCGGACGCCCGACAGTTCTTGCTGCGCCGACTCGACGAAGATCCGGTGCTGGCGGAGTGGACCTATCGTGGCGCCGACGATCCGGGCATCGCGCTGTACGAGGGCGCCGCCATCCTCGTCGATATCCTTACGCTGCATGGGGAGGCGTATGCCAACGAGGCGTTCCTGCGCACGGCCACGTGGCGCGAGAGCGTGGCGGATCTCGTGCGGCTCACCGGCTATCGCCTGAAGCCGGGGATCGGGGGCGTCGGGACGTTCGCGCTTGTCGTCGACGGTGACGTTCCCGTCGCGGTGCCGAGCGGCGTGGGCATCACCGCGGATCTCGCCGGCCTTCCCGACACGGCGAACTTCCAGACCAGCGAGGCAATCACCGCGCTGCCCTGGCTGTCGAGGCTCACGCTCGAGCAGCCGCGGCTCCAGCCGACGATCGCGAACGGCGATCGACAGCTCCTGGTCGCGCAACCCGGGCGCACGTTCCAGCCCCACGACCGGCTACTGATCGGCGTCCCCAGCGGTCCCGCGAGCTCGCCGAGCGGAATGTCGAAGTGGGAGATCGTGATCGTCGAGTCTGTCGAGAGCTGGCACGGCCGCACCCTCGTCACGCTCGAGGGTGCGATCCGCAACGTCGGCGGAGCCACCTCGCTCGTCGCATACCAGCTCGCATCGACCTTCCACCATTTCGGCCACGATGCGCCCCGGCAGCGCGTGGAAGTGAGCTTAGCCGGCGTCGGCATCGGCATCGACGTGTCTTCCGCTCGCGACTTCTCGGACACGAGCACCGGCGGCGATGGTGCCGACGCATCGCCGGCGCTCGAGCCGACCGAGCTCGCTCTCGACCCGCAGGTCATGGACCTCGCCCTCGGCACCCGCCTCGCGATCCAGATCTCGAAGCAGGAGGACCTGGGGACATTCGGCGTCGGGTCGACGGGCACGATGGCGTTTGCACGCAGGAGCGTGCGGTTGCGCCGCAAGACGGACCTCGTGCTGCGGTCCGTGACGGGGGTCCGTCAGGTGACCGGTCGTTACGGAGCCCTCACCGCGCCGACGACCGTGGCGGCCGTGGAAGGGAACATCGCGAACGGACCGGTCGACCTCCGCGAGGTGCTCATCGACACGATCCGCGGCGATGGCTTCGAGGTGGGGGCGCCGTGGAGCGCGACGCCGGCGACCACCGGCAGCACGCTCGACTGGTGGGGCGCGGGGTCACAGGCGCAGACCCTGCGTGGTCGCACGCTCGCGGTCGTGACCGCGAACGGACGTTCGTTCAGCGTCGCCGTCTCCGACGTCGTCGCGACGGCTCAGCCGGATCGCTTCACGCTGCTGCTCGCAACGCCGGTCGACTACGCCGAGCTCGCCGGTGCGACGACCTTCGGAAACCTCGTCGCGGCGACCGAGGGCAAGCCGGAGCCGGAGGCCGTGCTCGGCAACGGTGACGAGCAGCTGACGTTCCAGAGCTTCAAGATCCCGCGCGATCCGCTCACGTACCTCGGCCGTGCCGAGCTCACGCCACCGGAGCGCCCCGAGCTCGTGATCGTCGTCAACGGTCGAATCTGGACGTTCGTTCCCACGCTGTACGGTCAGGCCCCGGATGCCGAGGTCTATGTGGTTCGACAGGATCACGGCGGAACCTCGTGGGTGCAGTTCGGCGACGGCAAGAACGGCGGCCGGTTGCCCTCCGGTGTCGGGAACGTGCGCGCACGCTTCCGCTCGGGGGCCGGCGCCTTTGGTCCGATCAAGCCCGGCGCGGAGCCGAGCCTCGTCCAGCGCATCGATGCCGTCGACAGCCTTGCGCTACCGTCGGCGATCGAGGGCGGTACCGCGCCGGAGGCCGCCGGCGTCGCGCGCGCGGCGGCACCGCTCCGGGTGCAGAGCCTGGACCGGCTCGTCAGTCTCGCCGACTTCGAGGCCGAAGCGCTCGGGCTGGGAGGCGTGGAGCGCGCGCGCGCGGCATGGGGAATCGTCGACGGACTGCCGGCGATCCAGGTCACGATCCTCCTCCAGCCGAAGCGGCTCGCCGATGTTCCGCATCTCGAGAGCAGCCTCGCGACGGCCAATCGAATGCGCGGCACGAGCCGTTATCCGCTCTACGTGGTCACCGGCGCGTTCGAGTATGTCTATCTCCACGTCACGGCGACGATCGATCCGTCGTACGACCCGGAGCCGGTTCGCGCCGCGATCGAGGCGGCGCTCGATGCCGTGTTCGCACGTCGCGACTTTGCGCGGGCGGAGTATGCGACGCGTCTCGAGGGCATCGTTCAGAACGTTGCCGGCGTGCGCCACGCGGTGGTCAATGCGCTTGGCTCGCTGGGCCTCGCAGATGATCCGGGGACGCTCGCGTGTCCGCCGTCGCCGGTGCGCGCCGAGGTCGTCCCCTGCGGGCCGGCGCGGTCCCTCGCTCTCGCTCGTACCTGTCTCGTCGTGCGCATCGAGACCGGAGGCCCCTCGTGAAGCGCGTGCCGCTGTTCGATCGACTCCCCGAGATCCATCGCATCAAGGATCGCGAGCAGGCCTCCGGTGATGATCCGGGTCCGCTCCAGGCGTACCTCTCGCACGTCGAGAACGCGTTCACGGCCGTCAAGGGCTCGGCCGAGGCGCTCTATCACGACCTGTTCATCGAGACGTGCGCCGACTGGGTCATCCCGTATCTCGGCGACCTGCTCGGCACGAGCCACCTCGCGGGTGATCCGTGGACCCTGCGCGCCGATGTCGCGGATACGATCCTGCTCCGCCGCGCGAAGGGAACGCTCGGCGCGATCGAGCGGATCGCGTTCGACCTGACGAAGTGGGGCGCCCATCCCGTCGAGCTGCGCGAGAACCTCGCGTGGACCCAGGCGCTGAACCACCAGCGACCCGATCGCGGTGGGCTACCCGCCTATGGCGACATGCCGGCCGGGCGCCACACCGCCATCCGCGGTGGCTTCGCGACGATTCGCGATCCGGCGATGCTGTCGTTGCTCGGCACCCCGTTCGATCCCTTCACGCGGTTCCCCGAATTGTCGATCGCGCGCAACCACCGCGTCGCCTACAACCTGCCGAACCTCGCGATCTTTCTGTGGCGCCTCGCGACGTATCGCATCGAACAGCAGACGCACCTCGTCTCGCCGCTGCCCCCGATCGTCGCGACGGGACACGCGGCGCCGCTTGCGGGGTTCGTCGCGCGGTTCCACGTCGATCCGCTCGGTCGCCCGCTGCAGCTGTTCGGTCGGTCGAGCTATGACGCCAATCAGCGTCCGCCGGTCCTGACGCCGCCCGATCAGCAGCCAACGCCGATCTCTCGCGCGCGGTTGACGTCGCCGCCGGCACCCGGCGAGCCTGGAAGTCACGCCGGGAATCCGGGCGCGTATGTCGAGGTGCGCTCCTACGATCCGGCCCTGCCGCACTCGCTCGTCGTGTCGGCACTGCCGCTCCAGCTGCACGTCCCGGATCCGTCGCTGGACCTGACCGGCGTCACGTTCCGCGGTGCAAACCTGTGCGCATGGGAAGCCGGCCTCGCTCCGCCGTTGCGCGAGAACGAAGTGGCGATCGATCCTGTGATCGGGCGCATCGCGTGTGGCTGCGCCGCGCACGCCGTCGCTCAGGCGCTCGTCGACCATCTCGTGCTCACG
The DNA here is from genome assembly GCA_038206055.1 of Haliangiales bacterium. GTDB lineage: Bacteria > Myxococcota_A > Polyangia > Haliangiales > Haliangiaceae > JABFXX01. Next base: position 12,219 of record JBBRBG010000146.1, on the reverse strand, counting down.
TACACGTATGGTGCGGTCGGTCCGGTCGGCGCGGCGCCGCCGGAGGACGCGCCCGCGACCGCTGCGATCGTCGTCGACCATCGAGCCGGATCGCCATCGCTCGAGGACGCGCTCGGTGCACTGGCGACCGTTGGCTCGGGTCCGCTCGAGATCGAGCTCGGCGATAGCGAGATCCACGACCTCGACATCGCGGTCGTCGCCGACGCGATCAATGAAGGCGGCTGGAACCTCGCCCTCGCGCGCCCCCTGATCCTGCGTGCACGGACCGAACAGCGTCCCATCGTCCGCCTGGCCGCACCGCTCCGGTTCCGGCCGAACCAGGTCGCCGGGACTGCGGCCGAGCTCCTCGCGAGCTTGTTCGTGCGTTGCGAGGGCATCACGTTCGTCGCGGGCCAGGGCTTCGCAGCCGCGGATCCGCTGATGTCGCGCGCGTCGGTGCATTCCGTGGATCTGCGCAACTGCACGTTCGATCCGGGTGGGGCGCGCGTGCTGAGCGGCGGTCGCACGCCCTCGCGCACTGCGATGCGGCTCGATCGGACGCTCGGGTTCGTCGATCCGAACGACTACGATGCGTTCGGGCCGCCGCCGAGGATCTCGGTGACGCGCTCGATCACCGGGCCGCTGTTCGTCGATGCGGATGCGTACAAGCTGTGGCTCACGGCCTCGATCGTCGATGGCGGTCCCGCTGCGGATGCGATGGCGATCGCCGGAAGCGGTGATCCACTCACCACCTTTGCGGCGCGAACCGTGATCGACGCCGTCACGATCTTCGGCGCGTCGCGCGTGCAGCAGATCTCCGGCCGTGGCGGCATCTTCGACGGACGACTCGTCGTGGATGATGACCAGAGCGGGTGCTTGAAGCTGTGCTGGTTCTCCGGCGATGCGGATCGCCTCCCGCAGAACACCGGATGCGTCCATGCGCCCGATGCGCGGCTGCTTTTCACCACTAGGATGTTCGGCGAGCCGGCGTACGGCCAGCTCTCGCTCGATGCGGATCGCCGGATCCGCGAGCGGGGACCGAACGACGATCAGATGGGTGCATTCGGGTTTCTGCTCGAAGCGCACAAGTGGAAGAACCTGAACATCCGACTTCGCGAGCTCACGCCTGCGGGCGTGCGTGCGCTGCTCATTCCTGCAACCTGAGGTCCGCGTCATGCACGGCGATTTTTCTCGTTGGTCACCCAAGATTCCGAAGAACCAGGTCGGGATCCTCGCGCAGGAAGGTCGGATCCTCCTCGATGCGGACGTCAACGCGCACAGCCTGCTCGGCATGCGATGGCAGGACCTCGCCGCGCGCTCGGCGTTCGGTGGTGGGATCGCCGCCATTCCGGCCGACGCGATCGAGAGCTGGAAGGTGCTCGGGGCGCAGGTCGCGGGTGGGGTGGTCTCGGTCAGTCTCATGCCCGGCATCGCATGGGCCGACGGCTTGCTCGTCGAGCTCGATGGGAACAAGCCCGTCACGCTCACGGCCGTGCCGCTCGCCCCTCCGATCCAGACGCCGGCGGGAACCCCGGGTGTCGCCGGCACGCGGGATGCCCTCGTCCTCGAGGTATGGCGACGCGCGCTCAACGGATTTCAGGTGCCGGCGGAGCTCATCGAGCCCGCGCTCGGTGGACCCGATACCACCGAGCGGATCGAGACGGCATTCGCACTGCGGCTCTATCGCATGGGCGCCGGCGACGACTGCCGGACGATCATCGGCGCGCTGCAGGATGATCTCTCGTCGCGCGGAACCCTGCACGCGACGCTAGCACCGTTGACGACGACGGCCGGCGACTGTCCCGTGGTCGAGGGCGGCGGCTACAGCGGCTTCGAGCACGATCTGTATCGCGTCGAGATCGCGGAGGTCGATAGCGGCGTCCCGAGCTTCAAGTGGTCGCAATGGAACGGCGGGCTCGTCGGAAGCGGTAGCTACGACTCCCTGACGAAACAGATCACCCTGCGGGGAAACGACCAGGCGATCCGGTACTCCGGCCTGATTTCGTGCTTCCTCGACGTGCTCGAGTTCGATGCCGCTCTCGGTGGCTGGACGATCGCGTACAGCGCGAAGGCGACGATCGATCCGGCGACCGGATTGATCGATGTCTCCGGCCCGAAGTCGTTCGGGACGCTGCCGGCGACCAACGCGAACCTCGTGGTGCGGATCTGGAACGACCTGCGCGCGATCTCGGAGTTTCCGGCGAGCTCGAGCGTCGAGCTGCGTGACGGGATCCGGCTCGAATTCTCCGGCCCGGCCTACGTACCCGGCGACTACTGGACGTTCGCGGTGCGCGCCGGCGGGCTCGACAACGCTTCACCGTTGCTCGATCACGCCACCCCGTTCGGCATCCGTCATCACCGCGTCGTGCTCGCCGAGCTCGCCTGGACCGCCTCGGGCGCGACGGTCGAGGACTGCCGCGTTCCCCTGCATCCGATCACCGCGACCGAGGGATGTTGCACGCACTCGGTCGGCGACAACATCACGAGCCACGGCGACTTCACGAGCATCAACGCGGCGATCGCGGCGTTGCCCGACAGCGGTGGGCGCGTCTGCGTGCTCCCCGGCGAGTACGTCGAGCACGTCGAGATCAAGAACCGCCGCAACATCGAGCTGGTGGGCTGCGGTCCCCGCTCGAAGATCAAGGCACCGCCTCCGGTCGGGGAGACATTCACGACCGGTCCGGCGATCTACGTTCTCGACTCGAGCAACATTCGCGTCGAGAGCCTGCAGGTGATCGCGGGCGCCGGCGGCATCGGAGCTCTGTTCGAGGCGGATGCGGCCGAAGGCACCACGGAGCCCGACGGCACTTACTCGATTCCGTTCCTCGAGGACATCGCGGTGACCGAGTGCCTCGTCCAGGCGAACACGGGCAGCGGCATCGAGACCCGCGGCGGCAAGCGGGTGCTGCTGCGCGATAACCACGTGCGGATCGACGATCAGCGCACCGACTGGTCCGGCATCACGGTGCGCAGCACGGACGCGCGGATCGAACGGAACCTCGTCGAGGTCGTGAATTCCAAGGGGAAGGAGTTCTCCGCCCTCGGTGGCATCTGGCTCCGTGGTGGTTGCGCCAACGTCGACGTGATCGATAACGTGATTCGCAACGGTCTCGCGCACGGCGTGATCCTCGGGCACGCCGAGCTCGCGGGACAGGCACCGAGTGGCATCGCGCCCGCGCTTCACCTCACCGTCGGCGTTCATGCGGGCTGGGTCTTCAACAGCCTTCTCGAAGACGACTGCGTTGGCTGCGGGCCGGGGAACGGTGGCGTGCCTCCGCCGGGTGGTGGTCCCACGTGGGTCGCCGGTGATCCGTTGCACCAGATCCGGATCCTGCGCAACACGATCACGAACATGGGCATGGCCGGCATCGGCGTGTTCGGATTCTTTCCGACCGCAGGGCAGGGCGTGATCACGATCTACGGTCTCGAGATCACCGAGAATCGCATCGTCCACAACGTCCAGCGCAGGCTCGTCCAGATCCCCGACGAGCTCCAGGACCTGAACGGGTACGGAGCCATCTCGCTCGCCGACGTCATCGAGCTGGCGATCCGCGACAACGTGATCGCTAACAACGGCACGGGAGACAGCGGAGCGATGTGCGGCGTGTTCGTGCTGTTCGCGGAGGGCGTCGAGATCTCGCGCAACAAGATCATCGCCAACGGACCGACGCAGGCCCTCCGGATCGCGCCCCGCGCGCCGCACGGTGGAATCTGGCTGTCCAGCGTGCACATTGCCGGGTTCGGTCGCATCGCAGCTGCGCTTCGCGGGAACGAGGTCCAGGCGCCGAACGGTCCCGCGCTGGTGATCGGTGCGTACGGTCATGTCGAGGTCCTCGACAACGCGTTCGCGAGCACGAGCCCGGTGGGGTACCTCGGTTACAACACGGTCATCATCGAGCACTTCGCCATGGGTTCCGGACTGCACGTCGCAGATCCGAGCATGGCGGGCCTCCGGACGGGCGCGATGATGGGGCGGGTCGCCACGCGGGAGATCTCGCTGGGCAATCGCACCACCGAGGCGCGGATGTTTCGGCCCGAGGAGATCATGGGCGCGACCACCACGCTCACCCCGGCCGCGGGCTTTCTCGCTGCCTCGATCTGGAGGCCGGTCGGAGCGGTGTTGTTCGCGAACAACCACTGCGAGCTCGAGCTCGGCGGCTCGACGGCGTCGAATGGCTCGGTCGTGCTGTTCGGGCTCGGCGATATCGAGTGCGCCGGCAATCACTGCTACACCAACGCGACCAGCGCCTTGCTGCCCGTGCTCCTGATCGGCGGCACCATCCGCGCCACGAGCAATCGCTTCGCGGAGGCGACGGACGTGGTGTGGTCACTCGTGGCGCTCGGCGCGTACACGATCGCGACCGGCAACATCGCCGATCACTGTGTCGGAGCCTGGGCGACGCGGGCGACGCCAATATCCAACGGCAACATCGAGATCGACTCGGGTGCGTGCGGATGGTGGAACCTGTTCCCGTTCACGTTCAACTTCGCTCCGTTTGGAGGACTGCCGACATGAGTACCCGCAAGCCCACGGCTCCTTCCGATGCGGTCTCGATCAAGCTCGGCGACCTGTCGCGTGTGGTCGGCAATCTGTTCGATGGTGGCGATGCCTCGCGCGCGGCCGCCTTCACCCGCTCGGCGACGATCGTCGCCGCTCGCGCGAACGTGATCCAGCGGCGCCGTGACGTCCTCGCCCTGGATGCAACACGGAACGCCGATGCGATCGCCGCGCTCGACACGGAGCTCGCAGGAGCGCACGAGTCCGCGATCTCGTTCGCGACCGACGCCGCCGTCGCGACGACCCCCCCCGCCACGCCGCGCGACGGCATGGCCGTCACCCACGGTGTGGTGCACGGGGCGACCAAGCCCGTGAAGGTCACGCTCCACGACGACACGGGCGCGGTGATCGCGCACGGCGTGACCGCGGCAGATGGCCGGTTCGTTCTCGAGCACGCCGCACCTCGCACGGACCGGATCTACGAGCTCCGGATCCACGACCCCCGCCACGGCGCGCCGGTGCCCATTGATCATCGCGACGCACGCGCCTTCGTCGTCGTGAGGCTGCGGGGCTGAGTGTCGAACACGCTCGCGATCGCGGCGGTCACGTCCGCGCTGCAGCAGATCCTCGGTGACGTCGCCCATCCGTTGCCCGGCGATCCGGATCCTGGCTCGGCCCTTCCGGACGCGTTCGTCACGGTCAAGCCGCTGGACATCGCGCGCGCCCAAGGCGAGCGCAAGAACCAGCTCAACCTGTTCCTGTTCCAGCTCCAGCATCATGCGGGATTCCGCAACATGGCGACGCCCGGCATGCACGAGGGTGAGAGCGGCCAGCAGCCGCTGTCGCTTGTCCTCTACTACGTGCTGACCGCCTACGGGGCGAACGACGATGACCTCCAGGCGCATCGCATGATCGGGCGTGCGATGAGCATCCTGCACGACAACTCGACGATGTCGCGCAGCGTTCTCCAGGCGTCACTGGCCGGATCCGACCTCTGGCAACAGGCCGAGCGTGTGCGCATCCGGCCGCACCCTCTCGGGACCGAGGAGATCTCGAAGCTGTGGACCGGGTTCTCGAAGCCCTACCGGATCTCGATTGGCTACGAGGTGTCGGTCGTGCTGATCGACAGCACGAAGCCGGCGATTGCACCGATCCCCGTGCTCACGCGCGGCAAGCCAGTCCTTGGCGTCGAGCCCGGGCCGCACATCTCGGCCAACCTCGAGCTTCCTTATCCGGTCCTCGAGAGCTTCGAGTGCGATCTGAAGCGACCGGCCGTTCGGCTCGGCGAGATGTTGACGATCCGCGGCCACAACCTGGGCGGCACACCGCTTGTCGCGCGGTTCGATCACCGTCTGTTCTCCGAGCCCGAGGAGCTGTTGCCGACCGGTCCGCGCACGCCGACGAGCTTCCAGGTCCAGATCCCCGGGAACGCTGCGTCCTGGCCGCCCGGCACGTACACCGTCGACGTCGACGTCACGTCGGACCAGGTCCGCACCACGAATGTCCTGACCGTGCCGCTGGCCCCGCGAATCACATCGGTCACCAAGGTGACGAGCACCAGCAGCTTGCTCATGCTCGAGGTCGTCTGCACGCCGGAGGTGTGGGCCGACCAGAAGGTCAGCTTGATCGTGGGTGACCAGCAGGTCGCCGCGGACCCGCACGGCCAGACCGACACCCTGCAGTTCATGCTCGAGAACCCGCCGAGCGGGCTGATCTACCTGCGGCTCCGCGTCGATGGCGTCGACAGCCTGCTCGTCACGAACTACACGATCGCGCCGCCCGTCTACGACCCGTCTCAGGCGATCACGCTGCCGTGAAGACACGGGTCCCGACCCCGGCGCCGGCGAAGGCAGCGCCGGCCAAACCGGCGGCGGATCCCGTCGTCTCCGAACCGCCGGGGAAGTCGCTGCGCGACATCCCGGTGCATTCACCCGTCGAGGCTGCACGCGATGGCGTCGGAGGCGCGGCGCAGCCGTTGCCGTTTCGGGAGCGGATCCAGGAGTCGTTCGGGCGACACTCGCTCCGCGACGTGCAGGCCGTGGTGGGAGGAGCCGCGAGTCAGGCGTCGGATCGTCTCGATGCTCACGCGTTTGCAGTCGGCGACCGGGTGGGGTTTCGCGAGACACCGGATCTGTGGCTCGCCGCACATGAAGCCGCGCACGTCGTGCAGCAGCGGGCACCGGCTGGCGCCGAGGCGAGCCCTGGTGCCGAACGCCGCGCGGATCTAGTTGCCGATCAGGTCGCTCGCGGAGCGAGTGCCGAATGGATGCTCGGCCCGGTCGAGGCTCGGACGCCAGGTGGAAGTCCCGGATCCATCGTCCAGCTCAGGGCGCGTGCCGGTCACAAGGTGGGGACGATCAAGATCGGCTGGAACGACGACAGCGTAGAGTTCTTTCACCGAATCACAGAAGCGACCGCGAAGAAATTTCACGTTGACGAGAGCGGACTGTTCCAGAACTTTCTCGCGCCCGCGCAGCGCGCATATCGAGCGCTCGCTAGCACGAGTCCGAGAGGTAGCGTCAAGCTCGACATCGAGTTCGACTACAACCCGGACGATGCCAACGATGTAACTGGAACGTCGAACGTCAGCATCAGGCTGCACGTCGAATCGGCGAAGACGGCGGTGGTCGTGAGCCCCAAGGCAGCCGAGAAGTCGAAGGCGGCCGAGGTGGAGCCGGTGGTCGATGATGACCATCCACCTGCCAACGAGACTCTCGAGCAGCGCTTCGCACGGCAGGCCCGCCAGACGACGCGTGTGCTCTCACGGGACGTCGCCGACGCGGACCGCGACGGATACTCGAGGATCGAGATCATCGTCGAGAGCGACGGTAAGGAGATCTCGCCATCGTCGATGCAGAAGCTCGACAGGCACGACCGCCCGAAGGGCGTCCCGCTCGTGTCGGCGGCCACGGTCGCCAGCCAGCACATCGGTCCACTCCTCGACTTCGTCGCTGGCTCGGCCGGAAAGCCGTGGCGGTACGCGCTCGTGTTCAAGCGAGGTGCGGGTGGCGCGATGGAGTTCTCGTCATGGAAAGGCTTCGATGTCGCGCTTCCGTCGACAGGTACTGCGATGTCCGACAACGACATGCTCGCCGCGGAGGGAATTCCCGACCGTAAGGCGATCTACGGCGACATCTTCAAGAAGGCGGAGAAGGAGATCAAAGCGAGCGCGGTCCAGCTCGCGACGTTTGGTGTGGAGCAGATCGTGCTGTGGATCGTCGGCGGCTGGATCTTTAAGGGCCTAGGCCTGTTCGCGGAGGCGACATTCCCGCGGCTGGCCGCAGCGCTCCGGGCAGGAGGTTCGGCCGAGCTGAATGGAGCGCTCAAGGCACTCGAAGCGGGAGAAGGTGAGGAGCTCGCAGCGATCATGGCCAAGCTCGAGCAGGGCGGTGAGCTCACCGCGACGGAAACAGCTCAGCTCTCCAAGATCTACGCCACGGTCGAGAGCGGCCTCGGTCGAACCATCACGTTCACGAAGGAGATGGTGTCGTCTCGCCGGATCATTGCGGAGGGACGCGATATCAGGAAGGTCGAGCAGCTGGTGGAGCGGTTCGGAGGCAAGGCCGCCAAATGGAAGAAGTACGCGACGACCGACGCGGCCACGGGGTTGGAAGTGCATTGGTACGAGTGCGACGGGGTCGGCAAGGTTGGCGTAAAGTTCGAAGGAGAGTTCGACCCGTTTTGACTCAAGGAGACCGATGCGTCTGGTGATGAAGCTGGTGTCGCCCGTTACGGACGATACGAGAGAATTCCGCGAGCTGACGCGAGGCGAGACGTACTTCGCGGTCGGCGTCTCTCATGAGAACTATCGATTGATCCCCGACGACGGTCGGCCGGCGCTTTACCCCAAGTACCTCTTCGACGTCGTGGATCGGGGCATTCCCGCGGGTTGGCGCCTGGATGAGGAGGAGGGAGCCTATTACCTCGGTCCCATCGCGACGTCGCGACCTGGTTTCTACGAGGACTGGTATGGCAGCGACCCTGATCAGCCAGCCCAGGATGCCGCGCGCGACACGTTGAAGCGAACGCTCGAGATCATGCAGGCCGATGCGGATGACGTCGATCGGGCGATCATCGCGCGAGATCTCGCGAGGCTCCCGCCGCGTTGCATCGAGTAGACCGCATGGAGATCACGGGCGTCGAGATATGGGACGGATGGGGCGCCTTCCATGCGGACGGGTTTCGCAACGTCGAGAGTCCATACGCCACGGCGGGCAAGGCGCCCTTCCACGTGTGTGCGAATCGCCGCGCTTGTGTGCCTCGACTGCGAACGTCGCGCCGCTGGATTAACCCCGGAGCTGCAACACGACGCCGGCCTTCTCGGGCATCGCGAACGCGACCCGGCTGTAGTCCTCGGCGAAGGCGTCTGGGTGGAGGTGCGCGTAGACCTGCTGCGTGATCGCGACGCTCGAGTGGCCGAGGATCTTCGAGAGCTTGAAGATGTCTGTTAGCGAGCACGCCTGATGCGGCGTAGTCGGGTGTTTCGAGGCGGGCTGGATGAGGTCGATGCCCTGGATCCCACCTCACGCCCTGCCGCGACGACGACCGGGTAGTTGCGGTAGAAGCGACCTCCGGATTCCGGAGTCGAGCATGGTGCTCGCCGCATAGGTGACGCCGACGGTGTTACGAGCACCGCCGACGTCGTGCTCCGCGCCGGTCACCGTTGACGCGCCCGACACGAAGCACTCCACGAATCGTCCATCACGGCCCCGACGTCAAGAGTTGGCTCGCATCTCCGCCGACGGTCGACGCCGCGCGGCCGCCGGCGTGCCCATGCGGCGCGCCAAGTCGCGAGCCGGGGCGGCCTCTCGGGCTTCACGGCCACGGGCTTCGCGAGCGGCAGCTGCGAGGGCCGACCGACGCAGACGCGGCGCCGACGACGGTCGTGCTGCTGTGCCGGCGGTACCGGTGCACGACGTGCGGCATCGTCCTGCTCGTGGTTCCTCGCGGCGTCGCGCCGCGCAAGCACTACGGCTACGCCGCGATCGCGATGGCGCTCACGCTCTGGCTGCTCGTCGGCGAGCCGGTCCGCGAGGTCCGGCGCCGCGTGTGCGCGTGGCAGGTGACGCACGAGAGCACGGGCTCGTGGCCGACGCTGCGCCGCTGGCGTCGGGCCTTCGGTGACGCGTTGGCGCAGGTGGCGCTCGGTCGCGCACCGCCGCACGCCGAGTCTCGCGAGCGAGGGTCGCTCGCGTTCGCCGGAGGCAGTGCGATGCCGTGATGGCCATCGTGGTGCGCTCGTCGAGGACGGCGCGCCCACCACGTTGGATCGGCGACCACCGGTAGACGGTCATGGCACCGACCGAGGCGACTCGACGACTGATTTCCCCGTCGAGTCGAAGGAGTCCTCGTGTCTCGAAATTCACTGGTACCTCGCGACCACGCCGAGGCGGTGGCCTTGTTCCGGGCATCGATCGTCGGCGCCGTCGTCCAGCGTGAGCTGTCACGCGGCGAGCTCGCGCTCGCCCTGCGCACCATCGCCGCTTGCAAGTACCGTCCGCCGGGCAGCCGCGTCAGCAAGCAGTTCAGCCTCGCGACGATCGAGCGCTGGTTCTACGCCTATCGCCGCGGCGGCATCGAGGCGCTGCACCCGTCGCCGCGCTCCGACCGCGGTCGCGCGCGCGAGCTGACGCCCGAGCAGCGCGCGCTGCTGCTCGACATTCGCCGCGAGCATCCGACCGCGTCGGTGCCGGTGATCGTGCGCACGCTCGTCGCCGACGGACGCCTCGGCAAAGGCGCCGTGTCGGCGACGACGGTGCAGCGGCTCTATCGCGAGGCCGGGCTGACGCGCGGCGTGCACCCCGATGGTCACACGCGGCTGCGCTGGCAGGCCGAGCACCCCGGCGCGCTGTGGCACGGCGACGTCTGTCATGGACCGTCGCTGCGCGTCGGCCAGACCACAAAGCCGCTGCGGATTCACGCGCTGCTCGACGATGCCTCGCGCTACGTCGTCGCGCTCGAGGCGCACCACAGCGAGCGCGAGGACGACATGCTCGGCATCTTCCTGCGCACGCTGCGCCGGCACGGTGCGCCCGACGCGCTGTATCTCGATAATGGATCGACGTATCGCGGCGAAGCGCTGCGGCTCGCGTGCGAGCGCCTCGACGTCACGCTGCTGCACGCGCGCCCCGGTGATGCTCCCGCGCGCGGAAAGATGGAGCGCTTCTGGCGCACGCTGCGCGCCGGCTGTCTCGACTTCCTCGGCACGGGCTCCTCGCTGCACGACGTGCAGGCACGGCTGCTCGCGTTCCTCGACACGCACTACCACCAGGCGCCACACGGCGGCCTGTTCGGCAAACCGCCCGCGGAGATCTGGCAGGGCGCTCGCTTGCGCACCGTCGACGAGGCGTCGCTTGCGGTCGCGCTCACCACACGGGCACGTCGTCGCGTCCGTCGCGATGGCACGCTCGATGTGGACGGCAAGGCGTGGCAGCTCGACCAGAGCTTCCTCGCCGGCGCGCTCGTCACCGTCGCCGTCGACATGACCGGCACCGCGCCGCCCGTCGTCGAGTACGACAAGCGTCGCTACGTACTGCGTCCCGTCGACGCGATCGCCGCGGGCAAGACGCGGCGCTCCCCGCCCGTGCCGACGACACCGACCACGCCGACGCCGTTCGATCCACCGGGCGCGCTGCTCGACCAGCTCGTCGGTCGGCCGCCGCGCCACGGCGATGGGGAGGAGAAGTGAAATGAGCACGACCTCGTACCTGCCGTACTTCGGCTGCAAGGACGCGCCGTTCTCGAAGGAGATTCCCGACGCTGAGCTCTGGCTGCCGTCGTCCAAGCTCACCATCGTCGAGGCACTGCTCGAAGCGCTCGAGGAGCGCACCTCCGTCGTGCTCGTCGGCGAGCCGGGCGTCGGCAAGACCTGCGTCCTGCGCGCGCTTCGCCACCGCATCCCGGCCGCCGGCTTCAAGCTGACCTACTGCCACAATGCCACCCTGGGGCGTCGCGACTTCTACCGCCAGCTCTGCCACGCCATCGGCCTCGAGCCGGCGGCGACGCCGGGCTCGCTGTTCTACGCCATCACGCGCCACGTCGAAGATCGCGCGGTCGAGCGCATCTATCCGGTGTTTCTCCTCGACGAAGCCCACTTGCTTCACCAGGACACCCTCGACCACCTGCACATCTTGCTCAACTACGGCTGGGACAGTCGCGCGCTGCTCTCGCTCGTGCTTGTCGGGCTTCCGGAGCTACGCGAGCGGCTCGCGCTTCGTCGCAATCGCTCGCTCTACTCGCGCATTCACCATCGACTCGAGATTCCCGCGCTCACGCCCGACGACACCGCCGAGTACCTCCGGATGCGCATGGCTCGCGTCGGTGTCGAGCGCGAGGTCTTCAGCTCCGACGGAATCGTGTTGCTCCACGAGGCCACCGCCGGCGCCATGCGTGACCTCGACAGACTCTGTCCGGCGGCCCTCCGCGAGACCGCTCGCAAGAAGCGAAAGCTCGTGGAGCGCGACGTCGTCGCACGCGTCATCGAGGCTGATATCCGCGACCGCTGATCGAGGCCGTCAACGAGCGTGCTGGTCAGACCACACGCCGACGATGGCCATCGTTCAGCCGGTCGTGCGGTCCATCATCAGGCGCGCCTCGTAACAGATGTACTCGAACGCACGGACGTGGCTGCCTACCCAGTCCGGCACGGTCTGCGACCGCGTCACCTCTGCGTACGTGTAGTTCGATGCCCCGAGCACCGCGACGAACAGCTCGACCTCGATCGGCTCCCCGGTCTCGACGTC
>JBBRBG010000145.1:0-23835 GCA_038206055.1 Haliangiales bacterium | reverse complement strand
CTGGCCACGTCGGCCTGGCGAAGCAGGATCTCGGTGAGCTGCGAATCGTCGCCGGTCTCGCGGTAGATGCTCTCGAGCGCGGCGAGCGCCCGACCGTCGTCGGGCTGACCGTCGAGGACCTTCTGGTAGTAGTCCCGCGCGGTGACGAGATCCTTGCGCACGGCGCGCGAGAGGTCGGCGACGTCGAGGTACAGGCGGCGCTGGATCTCGGCATCGAGCACGTTCGGCGCGACATCGCGGTAGGCATCGATCAGATCGGCCTCGCGACCCAGATCGCCGGCCAGCCGCTCGAGCTCCTCGACGACCCGGGGGAGCTCGGGCTCGGTCGCCGCATGGCGCAGCGCCAGGACCTGCGCGTCGAATGCGCCAGCCTTGTCGCCGAGCTGGTACTCGCGGAGGCGCACGACCTCGCCGAGGTGGCGCAGCTTCGCGCCCGGATCATCGGTCCAGTCCACGGCGCGCGACGACAGCGCCGCGAGCCGCTCGTGCTGCGACGTGCCGTCGTAGACCGGGCGGAGAATGTCGGCGGCCGCAGCGCGCAGATCGACATCGCCGAGCGCCGCCTCGACAGCGGCGAGCGCCTCCGGATGATCCGACTGGGCGTCGAGCACCATCGACCATCGCTCGAGCGCCTCGACCGGTCGCGACAGCGGACCGGAGAGCAGCTTCGCGATCTCGACGTCGATCGGCGTGCGAATCGCGCCCCCGAGGTTCGCCTGTCTCTCGAGCACGTCGAGCAGATCCGCGTGACGACTGGCCTCGCGGTATAGCCGCGCGAGCTCGCCCAGCGCCGTCGCATCGTTGCCATCGCGATCGAGGACCTCGAGGTGCGCGGCGATCGCCTCGTCGGGCTCCTCGAGCATGACCTCGTGGATCTCCGCGATCCGCGCGAGGTAGCGCTTCGCCTCGTCGGGCGCGGCGTGATCGAGCTTGCGATGCAGGACCTCGATCAGGTCGCGCCACTTCTCTCCGGCCTGGTACAGCCGCTCGAGCGCGTTGAGCGCGCCCGCGTCGGTGGGCGCATCGTTCAGGACATCGCGCCATGTGGCGATCGCGTGATCGCGTGCGTCGAGCTTCTCCTCTTCGAGCGCCGCGACACGCGCGAGCAGTGCGCGCCGCTCCCCAGCGTCCTCGGCCCACTCCGCCTGCTTGCGCGTGACGTCGCGGAGCTCCTGCCAGCTCTTGCCCTCTTCATGGAGGCGCGCGAGAGCCGACGTGGCCTTGCGCATCGCCGCAGGGTTCGATGGATCGACTTCGAGCAGTCGCCGGTACGCCGCGATCGCGCGCGGCGCGTCGCCGAGCTGCGAGTCGTAGTAGGCCGCGAGCTCGCCGAGCAGCGCGCCACGGGTGGCGACATCGCCCGCCGGTGCTGCCGCCGCCGCGGCCTCGAGCGCCGCCGTGGCCTCGGGCCAGCGACCGAGTTGCTGTGCGAGGCGCGACAGCTCGACGCGCGCACGCTCGTGCGTGGGATCCAGCTTGAGAACCTCCACCCACGCTTCGAACGCGTTGCGTAAGCTCTGTAGCTCGCGCTCCTCGATGGTGGCCACGCGTGACAGCAGCTCCACGGCCTCGGTGCCGGAGGTGAGCATGCGCTGCGCGAGCAGCACGTCGACCAGGTCCCGCCACAGCTTGTCCTGCTCGTAGAGGGGCTCGAGCAGCCGCGCCACGCGCATCGTGACCTCGGGCTTCGGCATCAGCTCTTCGAGCAGCTCGCGCGCGTCCTCGTGCGAGCGGCGCTTCGCCACCACGTCCTCGAGCAGATCGACGGCGCGCATCGGATCGTTCAACCGGTGCGCGAACAGGTCGGCGCGCCGGTACAAGAGCTCGAGCTGCTCGCCGCCGGTGACCACACCGGAGCCGGTCTTCGGCGCCATGTGATCGATCTGGCGGGACAGCAGCTCCTCGAGCTCGGTCCACTGCTCGCTCGCCTGGTACAGCCGATCGAGCGCCTGGTAGGAGCCAAGGTGCGTGGGATCGAGCTCGAGCACACGGCGATGGGCCGCGGCCGCGCGCGTCGGCTGACCGAGCACGTCCTCCTCGAGGGCGGCGAGCTCGAGCAACGAGTGCAGGCGCACGCGATCGTCGACGGTGACCTCGGTACGGCGCTCGAGCAGCGCGCGTAGATCATTCCAGCGCTCTTCGACGCGATAGCTCGCGACGAGTGCCTCGAATGCGTCGTCGGCATCCGCCTCGACCTCGAGCACCGCGATCCAGGCGCGCTCGGCAGTGGCGCGATCGGCGAGCCGCTCGCCCGCGACGATCGCGAGCTCGGTGGCGACGGAGCGGATCTCTCCCGGCGCGCCCTTCTTTGCTTTCAGATTCGTCAGCGCGCTTCCGAGCTGCTGCGCCCATTCACCATCGCGGCCGAGCTGGCCGGCGAGCGCGCCGAGCTGGCCGCGAACGTCGCCATCACCCGGCTCGACGGCGAGCACGCGGAGACCCGCGAGCCAGGCCGAGCCAGGGTCCCCGAGGTCGACGCCGTAGATGCGCATCAGCGCGCGATCCAGCTCGAGCTTCTCGACCGCCGTCGTTGCCTCGCCGGCGCGGATCACCTCGATGGCGAGCGCCTGCATGCCCACGTTGCGCGCCGCTTCGAGGTGCGGGAGGACCAGCCGCGCCGCGACCACCTTGTCGGCCGAAGCGATCCTGCCACCCGGGCCATCCGCGAGGAGGAACCGTACGATCGCGCCGACAGCTTGCGGCCGCACCGCTCCGCCGGGCGAGGTCACCCCGAGCGCGTCCTTGTAGTAGCCGAGTGCCTTGTCGGCACGCTCGAGGCTGGTCTCCTCGAGGTTGCCGAGACGCATCAGCAGATCGAACCGCGGTTGCCCGTCCTGCGTGTGCGCGAGCTCCATCGCGAGCACCGAGGCGAGGGACTCCCAGTCGCCGCGGGCTTCCTCGATGCGGGCCAGCGCACGCATCGCGCGGACCTGGTTCGGCAGCGTCTCGAGCGCCTCGTGATACGTGGCAGCGGCGCCGTCGAGATCGACGAGCTTCTCCTCCTGCAGCGACGCGATCTCGATCAGGAGCGACGCGCGCTCCGTGGGATCCTTCTCGCGCGAGGCGCGGCGACGGTACGACGCCAGTAGCTCGGGCCAGTCATGGAGCTGGATCGCCAGCTCCTCGAGGTGCTGCTCCGCTTCGCGATCGTCGGCGGTCAGCGCCAGGACCTGGCGGTGATAGGCGCGCGCACGCTCGGGGTCGACGAGCCGGCGACTCGCGATCTTCGCGAGCTCGCGATACAGCTTGAGGCGCAGCGCCTCGTCGACGTTCGGCAGCGCGAGCGCGCGATCGAACGCAGCGGCGGCATCCCGCCACTGGTCCGGGTCGTTCGCGAGACGAAGCACGTCCGCGTACAGCGCCTCGTTGGTGGACTCGAGCTCGAACGCGCGCAGCGTCCACGTGAACGCGAGCGTACGCGACGCGAGCTTCTGCTCGCAGAGCTGCCGGATCTGCGCGATCTTCGCGAGCCGCGCGGCCAGATCGGGCGCCGCCGCGAGCTCGATCTCGAGCACCGTGATCAGCCGCGGCCACTTCTCCTGCTTCGTATAGATCGGGACCAGCGCCTTCGCGGCGCCGACGTGCGTGGGGTCCACGGCGAGCACGCGCTCCCATACTTGACGAGCGCGCTCGAGCGCCTGGATCTGGGGCGGACCTTCCTTCGCGATCTCGGCGCGCTGCTGCGCGTGCTGTGCGGCGCGCTCGACGAGCGGGAGCCGCTTGGCCTTGTCATCGAGCCGGTCGGCGATACCGAGAAGCGCCTCGACGAGCTCGTCCTCCTGACCGAGCCGCGCGAATAGCTTCTCGAGCCCGGCGAAGTCACCGGCCGCCGCATACAGCTCGCGCAGCGTGCGCAGCGCCTTACCGTGTGTGGGCTCGATGTCGAGGATCTCCTGCCACGCCGTGGCGGCGGCGGCCGGTGATCCGATGCGATCCGCGTAGACCTGTCCGAGCTTCTCGAGCAGCGTGATCGCTTCCTTGCCCTCGAGCACCGCGCGCTGGCGGTGGAGGATCTCGGCGAGTGCGACGTAGCGCTTCTCGCGCTCGTACAGCCCGGCGAGCGCGGCCAGCGTCTCCGCGTGATCGATCCCGGCCTCGGCGAGGACGGTGTTGTAGATCTCGATCGCGAGCCGCGAGTCGCCCAGGCGCTCCGCCGCGAGCCGCGCCATCTCGGCCTGCTTCGCGCGCTTGTCCACCGCGGGCAGCACGCTCGCCTCGCGGGCGAGCACGTCGATGAGCGCGCGCCACTGGCGGCGCTTCGTATAGATCTCCTTGAGCTTGGTCAGCGACTCGGCCTCGGCGGGCGCGAGCTCGAGGATCCGCTCGAGCGGGCGGATCGCGTTCGCGAAGTTGCCGAACCGCTCCGACCACAGATCTGCGACCTCGCGCAGCAGCACGACGCGCTCGCCATCCGGCACGTCCGGCGCCTCGGACTTCCGCGTCAGCACCGCGATCAGATCGTTCCATCGACCGAGCGCCCGGAACTTCGCCGCCAGCTCGTCGCCCGCGCGCTTGTTGTCGGGATCGATCTTGAGGATCGCGTTGTAGGTGTTGATGACCATCACGTCGAGCCGCAGCCGGTCGCGATAGATCTCGACCACGTCGTGCAGCTTCGCGACGCGCCCGGCGACATCGCCCTCGGGCAGTCGCTCGATCTCTTCCTTCATCAGATCGAGCAGCGCGTTCCACTTCTCGGTCCGCCGATACAACCGTGCGAGCGCCGTGCGCGCCTGTGCCGACGTCGGGTCGGCGCGCAGGTGTTGCTTCCAGGCTTCGATCGCCTTCTCGGGATTGTTCTGCGACTCGGCGAGCTCTGCGATCTCGACGCCGATCGGCCGAGTTTGATCGCTGCTATCGCTGCGCGGCCGCGGCGCGCCCTTCTCGACCTGCCGCAGCATGGTCAGGAGCTTCTGGTTCTCGCCCTTGCTCGGGTAGTACACGCGGTAGAAGTCGAGCGCGGCCGGATGGCCCGGATCGATCTTCCGCACGCGCCGGAAGTACTCCTCCGCCTGATCGAGATCGTTGATGTGCCGCCACAGGACCATCGCGATCTGCAGCAACATGCCGAGGTCATCGCCGTCGCGCTTCGCCTTGAGCGCGGCCTGGTACGTCTGGACCAGCGCCGGCCAGTTCTGCGACTGCATCAGCACGTCGGTGACCGCGCGCAGCGCCTGCGGCTGCGCCGGATCGAGGACGAGCACGCGCTTCACCGCCGCATCCGCGCGCTCGGGCGCGGGGAGCCTGGTGCGATACAGATCCGCGAGCACGATCAGCGACGCGACCTTCTCCTCCACCGTGGGAGCCCCGTCGCCGCGCTCCTCGAGCAGCTTCGCGAGATCCTGCCAGCGCTCCGCACGCCGCAACAGCCGCGCGAGGTGGAACGCCGCCTTCGTGTTCTTCGTGTCGACCTCGAGCGCCTTGCGCAAGTAGGCCTCGGCCTCCTTGCTCTCCGGGGCGTAGCGCACGAATGCCTCGGCGGCGCTGACGTACAGCCCCGTGGCGAGCCCGCGGTCCGTGGACGCGCTCGCCTCCTTGACGTACTTCTCGGCGAACTTCTTCCAGTTCTTCGCGGCGACGTCGAGCTCCTCGATCGCTTCACGCGCCATCGTATCGTCCGGCCGCAGCGCGATCACCTGATCGAACGCCGCGCGCGCCGCGGTGACATCGAGCAGCTCGCCGTCGAGGATCATCCCCTTCTCGAGCAGCAGATCGATCTTCTTGTCGAGCTCGCCCGTGGTCGCGAGCTCGCTATCGATGAGCCCTACCACCGCATCGGGACGCCCTCGGCCCGCGAGAGCCTTGCGCGCCGCGGCGAAGCGACTCGCGCGGACATCCGGCGCCGTGTGGCGCGCGGCGCCCGACAGCGCCTCCAGCGCCTGGGCATCATCGGGATCGTGTTCGAGGACAGCGAGGAGTGATGATAGGTCTGCCATGGCGCTCGGGGACCGCGGCTGCGACGATACGCGCCGGCCCACAGCGACACAACCGCCCGGAGCGAGTTGTTCCGCGTGGTTACAACGAACCCCTGGCGGGACCTGGCCTGAGGTTTCCGCCAATTTCCTCGCGCATCGCGGAACGCTTCACGACTGTCCCGGCTTGTAGGGTTTCATGCCCGCGCCGCGCTCGGAGCGCTGCATCTCGCGATGGTGCTCGTGCTCCTGTGCAGCCGAGCCGTCATGTGGATCGTGCGTGGTGTTCGGTCCCGCGGGCTCCCCGTCGTGGCGCTTCGCGATCTCCCCGTTCAGGAACGCCGCCCAGGCTTTCGCATCCTCGGCCTGGTTGTTCGGGAGCCAGCCGACCATGGTCCAGGGCGGTTCACCAGCGGACTCGAACACCATACCAATGCCCTTCTTGCCGTCGACGTCGAACGTGAACGTGCTCCACTTTGCTCCAGCCGCGAGGGGATGCGCGTAGCCGGTGCGCCACGTCGTGTGCGACTTGCTGAGAGTCCACGTGCCGAGAACCCACTCGTTGGCGTTCTCCGTGATCCCCGTCAAGGGCCTGATATGGGCGTAGAGCTCCGTCCGCAGCTCCTCGTCGGTGAGCGCGACGCTCATTGGTTCTCCTCAGCCAACCTTGCCCATGGCCGCGTACTCCAGCTCGGCGGCGCGCTCGACATCCGGCAAGCCCACAGCGACACAACCGTCCGGAGCGAGTTGTTCCGCGTGTTTACGGAGTGGCCATCACCGGTCCGGGCGCGCACAGAAACGCTACGCTACCATCGCTCGCATGCGCTCGATCCTCCTCGTGGCGGCGTTGGTTTCTGGTTGTGGCGGTCGTAGCAGCAGCAGCGCCAACAAGGTCAACCCATGCGAGCGGATCGACACGCTCTGCCGGGCGGAGTTCGACGCTGCGGACCTGAAGGAGTGCACGGCGCAACTGCCTGACGTCATCGGCGACGGCTGGGATGCGTTTGTCGGGTGCTCGTCGAATGCCGCGAGCTGCTCCGAGGTGCTCCAGTGCACTGCCGGCTCACTCGACGAGCGCGGCCGCCGGCTCCTGTCTCAGCTCGCCCGCGGGCACGACTCGAGCGGGAGCCGACGCCACGGCGACGAGACGCTGCCGCGGGAGTGCGAGCGCGCGAACGAGGTATGCGCCGACGACGAGCCGTTCGCCCGCCGCGAATGCGCGCGGATGGTCGGCAACCTGAAGGCCGACGCGCAGAACACCGCCAAGCTCGTCGCCTGCTACGGGGAGTCCAAGAACTGCTTCACGTTCCAGAGGTGCACCGATCAGCTGTGGCGGGACCTGAACTGACCCGTCGCGTTCACTGCTTGACCTGGCTGCACACATCCCCAGGAAGGTTCGGTCCCGGCGTGCACAGATATGCCACGATCGCATCGGCACGGGCGGGTACCGGCTCTGGGTACGCCTTGCTGCGGTAGCCCTTCACGAGCTTCACGCATTCGTCGACGGTGAAGAACTGGCACGCGTGCTCCAGTGCGTCGCGCTTCTTGGCCGGGTCAGTGCGGCTATCGGCGAGCGAGGAACACCCGCGGCCCGTCAACGAGCACGCGCGAGCAAGCAGGCGATCGGAGACCGCGGCGTCATCGACCGGGAGCTCGCACTCGTCGAGGTAGCCGCGGGTACACCCGTCCGTGGCTGCAGCTTCGGTGCGCTTGGAGTTTTTCGCAATCACCGAGCAGGAGGTCGCATAGCCTCGGTCACACCGCGCCGCCGCAGCCTTCTGTTGCTTCACGAGTAGTTGTTCGATCTGCGGAGCGGGGGCCTTCGCGTCGACCAGATCTCGATGCGCGACCTCACAGCCATGGGGGTCCCCGAGGTCGCATGCCTTGTTCTCCAGCCGCAGCGTGTCCGCCGGCGTCCGAGGCGCGACGATCCCGTCGTTCGTGTTCGCACGGCTCGTCGCGTCGCAGGCCGACGCGAGCCCTCGCCCGCAGGCTGCGTCGGAGTTTGGGTAGCTCGCCGGGCTGCGCGCCACCTGGCCATCGAACAGGCGGCAGGCATCGTTGTTCTTCGCGACGCACATCGGAACGAGCACATCGGTGCTCGCGCGGATCCGCGCGTAGTCCGTCTCCGCCACGACGGGCAGGGACGCCGACAGCGACACGGCCCAGACGCACGCCGACACGTCCGCCTCGACTGTGCACGACTGGCCGAACAGCTCCGCAGCCTTCGTGCGCCCCTCGACCCGGACCGCCGATGCCGGTGCCTGGTAGTCGAGAAGCTCGACCTTCTTGAGCTGCGCCACGGCCTGATCGCGCAGACCGTGGGCCGATGGTGGCCCTGACTTCTTGGGACCACAGGCAACGAGACAGACAACCGCGAGCAACCACCGTGTGCGCTCCACGCCGATAGCTTAACTGCTTTTCAGCTCACTTCGCCTTCTCAGGCGGAACACCGAAGGGACCCGAACTTGCCTCGCCATCGCCGTCGACGATGCTGGCCGCGGGCGGAGGTGCAGTTGCTGCGGGCGGGTCCCGCGGTGCCGGCGCGGGCTCGGGCGGCGCCGCCTTATCCTTGCAGCGGCCCAGCGCGAAGAGCAGCGAGAGCGGGCAACCCACGACATCGACACGATCCTAGGCTCTTGCGATCTCGTCGTCACGCCAGGACAGCGAGAGCGCCACCGGACCGAACCGGGCGAGCAGCTCGGCGAGGTGGGACACTTACGTCGACGACGCGGGAGCTTCTGCGACCATCTCGGTCCTGCCCGCAGCCTGCGCCTGGAGCTCGTCATCGGTGAACGGCGCGGCAGCATTCGAGAGTGCCGCCGCGATTCGCTCCCTCCAGTCGCGAGCGAAGCGGCACGCGGAGGGAGCGTCGAGCTCGAGGCTCGGGAAGCGTGCGGTTCACCGGCGGACTCGAACACCAGACCGATACCCCGCCCCGCTTGCCATCGACATCGAAGGTGAACGTCGTGAACTTCGCTCCGACCACGAGCGGATGTGCGTAGCCGGTGCGCCACGTCGTGTGGGACTTGCTGAGCGTCCAGGTTCCGAGAACCCACTCGTTCGCGTTCTCCGTGACCCCCGTCAAGGGCCTGATATGGGCGTAGAGCTCCGTCCGCAGCTCCTCATCGGTGAGCGTGACGCTCATTTCTTCTCTTTGTTCCGCGCGGTTACAGAAGCGCCCATGGCTCCGGTCTATGCTCTGCGCAAGATCGCGGCTAGCTGACGTAGCGCGTGTGGAACCGGTCGGGCTTCGGCTTCTTCTCCCACCGATAGTGCAGCCAGCGTACCGGATGCCCGACGCGCGTCTCGATCGTCTTGGGCGGGAACTTCGCTGCCACGTCGAGCAACGTGCCGTCGTAGTCGTAGTACGGCTGCTCGACGGGGTCGCACGGGTTCGCCACGAGCTCGACGACGACCTTGTTCTGCATCATCGCCGCCCCCGCGAGTGCGATCACGCCCGGGACATCGATCTCGTTGGCCGACAGATCCATCCACGTCGCGCGAGACAGCCTCTCGCACGTCGCGAGCGCCTTCGCTTCGGTGTCACCAAGCCTCAGGCCGCGAAGAGAGATCGAGTCGAGGTGCTCGAGTCCTGCGACGCCGAACACGCGACGAACGTCGCCCTCGCCCGGGGCCACGTCGAGGTGCTGGATCGGCGCGAACATGTAGAGCCGGCTGCCCAAGCCGAGCACGTTCTCGATCGCGATGCGGGCGTGGGCAATGAAGCCGCGGTCGAACGTGCAGCCGAGATCGCCCGGCATCTGGCCGTCCGGCACCAGGAGCTTCGCGATGTAGCCCGACCACCGCGCGGCGTGCTTGGTGAGGAGGCTGCCCTCGCGGCCCGTCGGATCCGATTTCACCACGCCGGCCGCGCGCTCCTGCTTCGCGCGCGCGAGCTGGAGCCTGATCAGCTCTGCGTGGTCCGGATCGGACGGCTCGATCATCGTCGCGTACCGCTCGCGAAGCGCGTCGTCGTCGGGCTGGATGCAGATCGCTTCGAGGAGGTCCTGCGGCGTGTCCATGTCTCTACTTCTTACCCTGGTTCTGAATCCTTTCCATCTGCTGGCGGAGCCGCAGCGCCTGGTTCACGGACGACGAGAGCCCGCCACCGAACCGTCCCGCGCCATCCGGCGCGTCGCGCTGCTCGACTGGACCGTCCAACGCACCGACCTGCTGGACGACCTCGGGCTTGAAGTACTTGGGCGGCAAGAACCGCGAGGTCGCACCGGTGACATCGAACGATTGCACCTTCTTGTCCTTCCCGGTCACCTTGATGCGATAGCCGAGGTACTGGTGGTCCCGCTCGTCGAACAAGAGCTCGCCCTCGACCTTCCGTTGCTCGAGCTCGGCCTGGTAGACCACGTCGGAGAACGCTGGCGGAATGGTCCCGTCACGGCCGATCGAGATCACCAGTCCCTCGCTGTTGGACGTGACCGCGCCGTTCTTGTCGGTGACCTGGAACTTCCCATCCGGGCCGATCTTGAAGTCCTTCATTCTTTCGCCCTTCTCGTCGAACAGGAGGCGGTTCTTGTTCGCCCCCTCGCCCTCCTGGCCGTACTTCTTTTTCAGCTCCTGCCACTGCGTGTTGTCCTTCAGCGCGGCCGAGTCGGTGGGTCCGAGCATCCTCACGATCACCGGGCCGGGCGGTGTACCGGTCGGCCCGGCACCGTTCCGGGCCTCGGTTTGCTTGAGGATGATCTCGATGGCGCTGATCGCGGTTCCACCGGACCCGACGACCGTCCAGGTCGTGACCGGGTGATCCTTGTAGTTGGTCTCGTTCGCCTCGTCGCCCTGGAGCAGCTTCTGGTCCCCGTCCGGGCCATGCTTTGCACGCTCCTTCGTCCACTTCTTGAGCGCCTCGAAGTTGTCGTTGAGGTGTTTCTCGACGTCCGGGTCTGAGCCCGGAGCTGGGTCCATGAGGACGTCCTGGATCGACTTGCCGTCCTTCGGCGGCGGCGCCTTCTTTTGCATCCA
This sequence comes from Haliangiales bacterium, assembly GCA_038206055.1. Classification (GTDB taxonomy): domain Bacteria; phylum Myxococcota_A; class Polyangia; order Haliangiales; family Haliangiaceae; genus JABFXX01. Next base: position 12,949 of record JBBRBG010000145.1, on the reverse strand, counting down.
GTCGATCCACTCTCGGATGTCGACGTCGCGCTCTCCGTAGTTGTGCTCGAGCTTCGGGTCCACATCGATCCCCGCCTTCTTTGCGCGGCTCCGCAGATCGTGGATCGTGTTGATCGGATCGCCGCCGCCGAGGAACCGCTCGCGCGGGAAACCCGTCGCGACCCGCGGCGTCGTACCGCCCGGCATCTTGAACCGGCGCATCTCGCCGCCGACGTGCACCTCGATCACGACGTTCCCCTCGATCGTCATGATCCGGGCAAAGCCGTTGACGCAGTTCGACTTCGCCGCCTTGTCGTTGATCATGTACCTGATCGCATTCAGGTCCACACGTTCGTTGGTACCGGCGAAGTCGTGCGCGTCGCCGAGGCCCGGCATGGCACCGAGCTGGCCCGCCGTCTGCGCGATCTCGGTGCCGGCATCGACGTGCCAGCGGCCCGGGATGTCGAAGAACAGCGTCTCGGGGCTCAGCGCGGACACCGCCGCGTTGCCACCGATCTGGATGTCCTTGAACTTTTCGGGCAGCTGGTACCAGTCGCCCCTCGGATCCTTCTTGAGCGCCATCAGCTCGGCCCAGACCACCGCGCTCTTGTCCGCGCGGCGCTTTTCGGCCTCGATGTTGAGTGATTCGATCTCCGACGCCTTCTTGAGCTTTTGCGCCTCCGTCAGCGGCGTGTCCCCGACCTGTTTCTCGAGCTTCATGCCCTCGGGGAGCTTCGCCGACTCGTCCTGCGCCTTCTTCATGGCCGCCTCTTGCTCGGCCATCTGGGTCTTCAGCTTCTCCTGGGTCGCCGATTTGTTCTTGAAGCTCGCGCTGGGGTCCGCGACCGCACGCGCCTCGGAGAGGAGCTTCTTCGCATCCGGGCTGAGGTGCGGGTCGAGGAGTGCGTTGCGCATCTGCGTATCGGGATCGCCGCCTCGGAGGCCAAGCCGCTCGGCCAGTGCGAACATCTCGTTGCGAACGCGCTGTTGCTCGGCCGGATTGCTGGCCGCGTCCGCGAAATCGAGCCCGAGGACGTTCATCTCCGCGGCGCGGCCCTTGTCGTGACCGGACAGCTGCGCGCCCGGCGGCATCTTGCCGGGAACGAGCGCATCGACCGTTCCGGGCTTCTTGCCGCCCGTCACCTGCCTGTGCAGGTCCACCAGCTCGGCGATCTCGTGCGCCGTCGCGCGCCGGATGTTGACCTCGGCGATGTTCTCGTTGAGCTGGATGACGTGCGTCAGCCGGTCCGTGTTGAGTAACGAGCGCGCGAGCGTCCCCTTCCCGAGCTGCGTGACGGCGACGTTGATCTTGAAGAACTCGCCGGTGGTCATCTCGACGACGATGTCGTCGCCCACCTTGTGCATCGACTTGACGTCGGGGATGACACCCGCCGCCAGCGAGCCCAGCAGTGCCTCCTGGGCGATCTTCTTGATGTCCTCGGGCTTGACCGTCCAGTGGTCCTGCGCGAGGAAGTCCGAGCCCTGGATGAAGTCGGCGTGCACCTCGGTGAGGGCGTGCTGCTGCGCCTCCTTCGGCTGGTTGAGGTTCATCAGCCGGTTCACATCGCCCGGCTCCAGGCCCTTGCCGATGAGCCCCTTGGCCTTCTCGGCACCCCCGGGACCGCCGAGCCCCAGGCTGTCGAGCAGCGTGTTCAGATCGTTCTGGAGCTGCTTGACGATCACCTCGTTCGCCTTGCCGCCGCCCTCGGGGTTCTGTGCGGCTTCGAGCTGGCGCAGCAGCGCCTTGATCTGCGCGAGCTTGCCGATGTCGGTCGCCGACATCTCCTTGCCCGTGCCGCCCTCGCCGAGCGCGCTCTGCTTCGGCAGCTCCTTGCCGCCGAGCTGCGCCTCCTTCGTCGCGTGGATCTCCGCGACCATGTCGGCGATCGCGCGCTCGACGTGCTTGTCGCGCACGCGGTCCGAAATCTCGATCGTCGCCGTGTCGCCCGTCATGTGATACCGCGCGACCTCACCGGCGCCGGCGGTCATCGTCGTCACGGTGACCTTGATGAACCTGTCGCCGACCTTGACGACGAGCCCCGCCGGGGCGACCTGGACCATTCCCGGGAACAGCGACGCGACAAGCGGCAGCGCGCGCCCGATCTCCGTCTGGATCCGGGCGATGTCGGACTTCTCGAGCGACTGACCCGTGAACAGATCTCCGACGGCTCCGACGCCACCGCTCTCGACCTTGAGCTCCTCGGGTTTCTTCTCGTCGGGCTTCTGCTCCTTCTTGTCCTCCGGCTTGACGTCTTTCTTGTCCTGGGGCTTGGTCTCCTGCTTCACCTCGGGCTGCGGGCCCTTCTTCTCGGTCTCGGTCGTGGTGTTGCCCGACGCATCGGGCCCCAGATGCGCGAACCCGGCCTCGTTGAAGCCCGGGATGTTCAGCTTCCGCGGATCGCTGTTGGAGAGCGTCTGGTACTCGCCCGAGCTCTTCGCGTGCTCGCGGCAGTAGTTCTGGAACAGCGCGCGCTGCTTCGGCGTGAGCTGGACCTTGTTCTGCTGCTCGAAGTGCGCGACCGCCGCCTCGAACATGCCCTGCCGTGCAACGAGGTACTCCTGCACGGTGATGATCTCGCTGACCGAGACCTCGGGGTTCAGTGACCTGTAGTGCTCGATCTCAGCGGGCTTGAGCGCGTCCTTGTGCAGCTTGATCTCTTCGTCGACCCGCGCCTTGCGCTCGACAGATATCTTGCGCGAGTCCGCATGGACGTTCGCCGCGAGGCCGTTCCATGCGTTGATGAACTCGGTGAAGATCTCACCCGGCACCTGGCTCCAGTCGATCGGTTTGTCACCGGCCGCCTGCATGAGCTTCGACCCGGCGAAGCTCGCGAACGCCTGGAGCGCGATCTCGTCGAAGTGCATGTACTTCTCGGCGTTCGCTCCGATCCGAGCGGTGTTCCTGTCGATCCAGCTCTGCGACGCCGTCTTGAGGCGCTGGTCGACCACCGGCTTGTCCGTCGGCGCGATCGGCGCGGGCGCCTTCGGCCCACCCTTGATGAGCTCGACGGACTTTGTCGCGCCGCCGGTGAGGATGCCGATGATCGCGGCCTGCAGGATCGCCTTGTCCGCGCCGTGCAGCTTCTCCTTGACCGCCGCGCGTGCGTTGATCACGCCCTCGTCCCACCCGTGCACCCAGATCGCCGGGTTGAGCGGCGCGAGGCCTGCCTCCATCGAGGTCGTGAGCGTCTGGGAGATCGCCATCTCGGCGCCCGAACGGCCCGACGCCTTGAGGATCATCTCCCACGCCGCCGGCTTCGGACCGCTCACGAGATCGGCGAACGCCCCGGCCTGAGCCTTCGAAGAGACCGGCCCCGCGAGCTTGGTCATGATGTTCGACGCCATGCGCGTCGTACCCGCTGTGACGAGACCCGTGATCGCGCCCTCCGCGATCATCTGGAAGCCCTCGTGGCTCATGTCGAACTCGTTGCCCTGGATCGCCGACTTCGTGAGCGCAGCGCCCGCGGCACCCGCCGCGCCGGAGATCGCACCCGCGATGAGCATCCACGCGACTCCCGCGCCGGCGCCGCCGGTGAGGATCGTGACCGCTGCGCCGACGACGAGGCTGACGAGCGTCGCCGCGATGCTCGCGATCTGCGCGCGCGCCGCGGAGAACTCCTTCATCGCGCGCTCGACCTCTTCCTTCGAGATGCCGAGCTTCTTCTGCTCTTCTTCGGTGATGATGCCGTGGCCGCCGTCGGCGTTGGTCTCGGCCTTCGCCGCTTCCTTGCCGTAGTTGGTCATCGCGTCGTTGACGCCCGCCCGCTCGGGGCCGGCGACCCGCGCGCCCGCGCCGACCGTGCCGAACTTCTGTAGGTAGTCGTCCTGCAGGAACTCGCGATCCGTCTGCATCTGGCGGTTCGGGTTCTCGAGCAGCGCGACGTCGTCTGGACGATTGGTCGCGCCGATCTCCGCAGCGATCTTCTGCTTCGGCAGCGTCGGGATGCGCGCCCGCAGCATGCCGCGCCACTTGTTGTACTCGGGGTTGTCGCGGGACGTGGTGAGGTCGCGCTTCCCGTCTTTCTGGGTCGCCTTGTCGTCGTCGCCGAGACCGCCGGCGTGTCCCTGGACGAGCAGGTCCTGCTCGAACTGGTTCGAGGCGTCGATGACGTAGTTCATGTACGCGAGCTTCGCGTTCTCCATCGCCTGCTTCGCGGGCGATTGCGGCGGTGGCGCCTTGTCGTCGCCCTGCTTCGGCGGAGTCTCCTTCTTCGCGAGGTCGGAGGCTTCGCGGTACTTCTTGTAGACCACGCCCAGGGATTCCTGGCCGTTCGCCTTGGTCGACTTCTCGCCGACCGACATCCACGTGCTGATCAGGAAGTCGCCGGACGCCTTGTCGATCGCGTCCTCGACCCCCTTCGAGTCATCCTTGAGCCAGTGCCAGCGGTCCTTGACGCGTGCCTGCGTCGGGTCGCCACCTGGCGCCTTCAGCACGGCGTTCCTGAGCACGCTGTCGTCGCCGCCCGCCTTGTCCTGGATGCGCTCCTTGACCGCGGCGTCGCCGGCGACCGCGGCCCACACCGCATTGCGCAGCTCCTTCTCGACGTTGTCGTAGAGGTCCTTGTTCGGATCGACCAGCAGTGCCGGATCGACCGGCTTCTGCGGATCCGGCTGCTGCGATACTGCTGGCTCCGTCTTCGGCGTCGCGGTCGGCGCCACGCCGTGCGGCTTCAGGTCGAGCTTGTAGACCTCGACCGCCTGCGCGAGGAGGTTGTCCCATGACGTCGACGCGCCGACGAGGATGCGGTTGATCGCGTTGTCCTTGAGGTACGCGAGGCGCGCCTTGTCCTCATCGGTCAGCGTGCGACCGATGCACTTCTGCGCGCCCTTCGCGTCGGGCCACAGCACCTTGTCGCCGAGCGTCTTGTCGGCGTCCTTCGCGTCGAAGCCGATGATCTTCTGCGCGACCTTGCGCTTCTCGGGCGTGAGCTCGAACTTCGACAGCACGAACGAGATCAGCTTCGGATCCGCGAGCAGCTTCTGGTGCTCCTCGGGGGTGAGCTCGGTGAGCTTCTGCAGCACGCTGTTGTGGTCGCCGTCGCCGCCGGGCGCGGCGAGCTTCTTCAGCTCGGCGAGCCGATCGTTCCCCGGTCCGGCGTTCGGCGCATCCAGTCCGTCGCCTCCCCCAGCCGCCTTGTCCTCCGCGTCCGACTGCAGCAGCGCGAATGCCTGCTGGAGATCGGGCCCCGCGAGCTTCTTCGTCAGGAACGACATGTACTCGGGGTCCTTGAGCCGGCGCTCGCGCTCGGCCTTCTTCATCTTCTTGATCTCGGCCATGATGGCGTCGGCCGAGTCGCCGCCGGCCACCGCCGCGACGTTCGACTCCTCACCCTGATGCATGATCAGATCGCGGGTACCGGAGAGATCCGGGCCGCTCAGCTCCTCCTCGATGATGCGGTTGGTCTCCGGGTTCGCCGCGAACTGGCGGCACGCGTCGCGCACCTTGAGCGCGACCGCGACCTGCATCTCCATCGCGGAGGGCGGCACCGGCTTGAGGCGCGCCGCCTTGCGTTCATCCTCCTCGAACTTCTGCCGCATCTTGCGGACATACATCTTGATGTCCTCTTTCATGCCGGCTTCATCGGTGCCGCCGAACTGGCGCTCGAGGAAGCTGCCGTAGTCGCCGTGCGAGCGCGACTCGAGGAGATCGTTGAGACTGACCTGGCCGGTGAGCACGCGGTACACGCGCTTCCACGCGTTGTCGTCGAGCTTGCCCTTCAGCTCGGCCACCAGATTCTGGTCGGCGAGGATCTTCTTCTTCTGCCCGTCGTCGCAGCGATCGATGATCCGGAAGATCTGGTTGACGTCGCCCATGTTCGAGACGGGTTGGCTGTGCGCCATCGCGTTCTTCAGCTCGTCGCGGATGTCGAGCTCGCCCTGCGTCGCGACCGCGAGGGCGGCGTCGAGCTCGCCCTTGTCGGCGGTGACCTTCACGATCGTCTTGCCGCCGGCGGCTTGCGCCCCGGCCTCGGTGCCTTCACCACCGACCATCGTCTGCTTCTTGTCGCCGATGTTGTTCGCCTGTCCCGGCGTCTTGTTCTGCTCGTTCATCCAGCGCGCCTGCTGGATGTAGAACTGCCAGTCGATGCCGCCGGACAGCTGGCGGAACGCGAGCCGGATCAGGCGCTGTTCCTCGTCGTTGTAGGGGCCGTAGAGCATCGTCTGGATCAGGTGGATCTCGCCGCCCTCGTGCAGCAGCTTCCACATGTCCTTCGCGAGCCCCTCGGCGCGCTCCGCGGTGAAGCCCGGGCGCACCAGGCCCTTGTTCGTCTCGTCGACGAGCGGCTTCTCGGATGGAGCCTTGACGGCGCCGCCGACCTCGTCGGCCCCGAGGCCGAGCGAGACCGCGACCTTGTCGGGCGTGCGGGAGCTGTTCGCCCCGTCCCCCCGCTCGAAGTTCCCGTCCTTCTTGTTGTCCACGTCGCGGAACGACCGCGCGACCTGGATCGCGTGGTTGTGCGGCGTGAGGCCGTACTTCAGGCGATAGAAGTCATCCGGCGTCTCCGGCGACGGCATCCCGTCGCCCTGCTTGACCGGCTTCAGATCGGGCGGGATCTCGGTGCCGACCCGCTTGTTGCTCTCCTGACCCTTGGTGCGCAGGGTCATGTACGAGGTCAACAGCGACTTCGTGTTGACGAACTGGTTCTCGGCCGCGTTGCGATCGAGCTGCATCAGCGCGCCGAACAGGTCCTTCGCTGTCGAGCCGTACAGATCCTCCGCCGACTGCTTCGCGGTCTCCTTCGCGTCGGGCTTGGGGCCGACCTCGACCTGCCGGCCCGCGACCTGGGCGTTGGTGAGCGTCAGCGCGAACTTGATGTCGCTCTTCTTGGTGTCGTTCGAGACGTTGTTGTCGATCGCAGGTCCGAGCGGTCCGTCGATCTCCTGGTAGGCGTTCTGGAGCAGCTCGATCGTGAAGACGTTCGTCTTCGTGAGATCGCGGATCGTCTTGAGCTGCGGATCGATCTTGGCCTGAGCCTCGGCCCAGATCTCCTTGACGTTCGCCAGGCTGACATTGAACGTCGAGTGCAGCTCGTCCTTGAGCTTCGCCGCCTGCGCGTGGATCACGATCGAGATCGTCGGGCCGCCGCCGTTCGTGCCGCTCGTCGTCTCGCGCAGCGCCTGCTCGAGCGACATCGCGGCCTTGTCGTCCTTCTCGCCTGCGAGCCCGATCCCCGCGCCGACCGTGCCGACGCTCGCGCTGTCGACGGAGATGTTGAGGATGCGCTCGACCGTATTGACCGTCGCGTCCTTGCACGCGTTCTTGACGAGACCCTGGATCGACTTGCCGGTCTTCAGGTTGAACCGACGCACGAACTCCTGCCCCGGCGGGGTGCCGCCGCGGCGGAGCAGCTTGACCCACTTCTCGTTCGCGCACTTGTTCGCGAAGTCCTCGAGGTGGTTCTTGACGTTGGTGTCGCTGGTGCGCACCGATGCACCGAACTTGTCGGCGGCGGAGAGGTCGTTCGCCAGGAGGTCGACCGACTCGTTGTAGACGTTCTCGTCGAGCGTCTTGCGCTCGCCCGCGTCGAGCGGCTTCTTGTCCTCGTCGTTCGGGTGATCCGGATCGGACTCGGTCGGGCCCTTCTGCCCGAGGTCGGCGACCGCGCCCGGCTTCTGGCCCCACAACGTGAGCGCGAGGTCGTACGGGACGATCTGGACGCCGTCGATGATCACCGGAGTGCGCAGCTCCGGCTGGCAGAGGTTCTGCCGGAAGATCAGGTCGTCCTGCATCGACTTGTAGACGGCGCGATCGTCGCCGCCCATGCCGAGCAGAGTGCGCGCGGTCTGCTCGCCGCTCTTGCTCTTGACCGCGACGTTGAGCTTGTCCTGGATCGTGTCCTCCAGGCTGCCGCGGGTCGCGTACTTCCACAGGTCCTTCTGCTGCTGCTCGCCGAGGACGGAGATCACGCTCGCGATGCCTGCGTGCATCATCGCGCGCATGCGGTCGGGCTGACCTTCCTTGCCCGGGTGCGCCGCGAGGTACTTCAGGATCGCCTGGAACCGACGCTTCGGATCCAGCATGTCCAGCGTCTTCTTCTGGTCGTTCTGGAAGCTGCTGATCGTGCCGCCGCCCTTGTCGGTCTCCTGGCCCTGGAGGTCGTCGTAGAGTGCCTCGACGGGATCGAGCGAGCGGAAGACGGTCTGCATCGTGCGACCGTTGCCGTCCTTTTTATCGCCCTCGCCGAGGAGCGCGATTCGCTTCATGAACGCGGTGTCGTGGAACAGGAGGTCGCGGACCTCGATCGGTTGGTGGGCGATCTCGAACAGCACCATGCCGTTCTTGGCGTGCCACTGGGACATCTGGAACCGATCGAGGATCTCGCCTTCCTTCGGGAGAACTGCCGTGATCTTCGCCTTCAGCGCAGTTGCGTCGTCCTGGGTCTTCTTCTTCTGCGCGTCGGTCGGAGCGGCGGGGAGCGCCGCGTCTGCGCCCTTCGCGTCCTTCTTGTCGTCCTTCGCATCCTTCGCGGCATTCGGATCGGCCGCCCTGAACGTTCCGGTCGCCAGGAGGTTCGAGATCGGCAGGAGCCCGGCCTTGCGCGCATCCTTGGTGCCCTTGCCGGCGTGCGTCGTCAGCAGCGCATCGTTCGCGAGGTATGCGGCGAATGCTCCGACCCATTCCTTGGCGTCGTCGCTCTTCCACCACTTCTTGCCGTGGTCGCTGGTCGCGAGGTAGCCGACGAGCACGTTGTTGAGCTCGGCCTGCGGATCGGCGCCCTTCGCCACGTCCGCGAGCGCGGTGTGGATCACCTCGCGCTGGGTGCCGTCGACCTTCGCCTCGGTCTCGACGACCTCGAGCAGGAGGAAGTACGGCTTCTTCGCTGCGGCGCTGGCGAGGATCAGCTTCAGGCTCTGAATGCCGGCCACCGCGGCGCCGTTGCGCAGCGCGAGGTACGCATATGCGTCCTCCTTGAACTGCTTCGGATCGGGCGGGTTCGCGACGGTCTCGCTGTCGCTGATCAGGCTGCCGCAGATCGCCTTCCACTTCTCGCCGACCGTTGCGAGCGCGCGAATGATCCCGGCCTGCTTCCCCGCGTCGGCCGCTCCGGGCTCATTAGCGCCGGGCTGGGTGTTCTGCTGCTTGGGGGCCTGCTGGTTTTGTGGGGTGGCAGTGATCATGGCTAGGGGAGCCCCTTTGTCAGCGTGACGGCCACTCGCATGCGCGGCGGTTCGGTAGGCAGGAGAGTGAGCTCGACGGCGGCGGCGACCTGGGCGTCGAACGCGCCCGACAGCTTGCCGAGGCGCGCGGCGGTGTCCGCGCCCGGATAAAACTCGATCATCATGCGCACGACGTGCTCCCAGGCGACGCCGCCCCACGTGATGCCGAGTTCGCGCGACAGGCCGGACTTCGTCGCCCTCAGGAAGGCGTAGCTGTCGCCGTCCTTCGCGAGCGAATCGTGGAGTGCGGTCGCCACGTTGATCTGCGCCTGCGTCACTCCGAGAGCGGCGCCGGCGGCCGCGATCCGCTCGCGCGTTGCGGCGCGCTCACCATCGTTGCGGTTGCGCTGGCGGACGTGCAGCGTCCATGTCCCGCCGCTCCGGTCCGTGACGCCAACCAGGTTGGTCTCGGCGCCGAGCAGGACGGCGACCTCGCGCGCACCGACCGTGCCGGCTCCAAGTACCGCGAGCCGCTCGAGGTCGGTGTCGAGCTTCCGGTTCCCGAACGCCTGCAGCGAGAACGCGAAGCCGTCGTTCCCCTGCTCGAGCTCGGCGTAGAGGTCGCGCGTATCGGTCGCGGCGAGCTGCTCGAACCGCGCGAGCTGATCCGGATCGGCTGCCTCCGACAACGGCCCGATCCGCTCGATCACGTCGCCGCCGCGGCGGATCGGCGTCGCGACCGCGATGCGATCGAACGTGTGTGGCATGGCGACCATCACGAACGCCGCCGCCTCCTCCGAGACGAACACGAGCTTGTCGAGCAGCGGCTGGACGGCGATGCCATACGCGCTCCCCAAGGTCGCGATGCGACCGAAGACAGCGGAAGCCTGTTGTTCGAGCGTTTTCATGGCAATGGACGTGGATACCGCCACCCCCGTTCTACGGTGGAAGAGTCCCGGACCTCCCTGCGAGTATCCTCAGAATGCCCCGTCGGTTCCATGGGTTGTGGCCCATCCGATCGCCGATCGGACCGTGCTCCCGGCGCTCGCCGGAACCCCGGGCAGAGTTTCGAGGAGTTCCACGAGCACCTGCGAAAGCTCCGGATGGGGCGCCAGCATGGCGGCGACCGCGGAGATCAGCGGCCAGTCGCGGCTCCAGTCCGCCACGAGCCTCACCCAAGCCCACGTTTCCGCACCGACTGCCGCGGCCAGCACCCGGGCCAGCGAGGCGCTGCACACTTCGATCGCGCGCTCGCGATCACCGGCGTCGAGGAGGAGCTGCACGACGTGTGGCCCGTAGTCGTCGGCCGCGAGCAGGCGCCGCCCGATCAGCTTGCGCGTGATCGCGAGCGACGCGGTGCGCGGGGCAGCGTGGAGCACGCCGGTGAGCGCGGCGCCGAGCCCGCTGTCGATCGCGTACTTCGCAACCTCGAGATCGTCGATCGCCTCGAGCGCATCGGCAGGCGCGGGCGTACCCGGCGCGTCGGCGAGCACCAGCGCGACCGCGAGCAGCCCGAACGTGCGCTGGCGCGGGCTGAGCGACACGTCGGCGGCGAGCTCGCCGAGGTCCGCGAGCGGCGCGATCGCGACGAGGGCGAGCGCGACCTGCAACGGCGGATCGCCGATCCGCGCGATCAACACATCGCGCAGCACTGCTCGCTTCCCCGCCGTATCCGTCACGCGGCGGGCATTGTAAGCTGTTTGCGGGTGACCCGAGGATACCGAAGCCCGCGCGAGCACCTCGACGAGGCACTCGCGCTCGTCGGGCAGCTCGTCGAGCGCCAGATCCACGCGCACTGGGAGCAGGGCATCCTCCCGCGGATCAAGGACCAGTTCTCGGGGACATTCGTCTCCGGCGGCGAGGTGCTCGCCCTGCTCCAAGGCGGACTCACGCCGTCGCCGGAGGGCGAACAGCGGCTCGCAGATCTCGACGCCGCGATCGGCGCGCGCGAGGAGCGGATCGATCAGCGGCTCGCCGAGGCGCATGCGGAAGGGCAGCCGTTGCCGTTCGATCAGCTGCGGCGCGCGTTCCAGCTGACCGCGACCGAGCAGCGCGTCCTCTGGGTGCTGATCGCGCTCGAGACCAGCGTACGGCTGCGCCAGCTGATGCGCTACCTCGTCAACGAGTCGTCGCGGGTGCACGCCGACCTCGGGCTACTCGAGCTGCTCGTGTACAGCACGCCCGAGGCGCGGGGGCAGCTGATCCCGGAGCTGTCCTCGACAAGCCGACTGTTCCGGTTCCGGCTCGTCGAGGCGGTCGGGGGCCGGCGGCACCAGGAAGACACGCCGTTCTTGCTCCGGCCGATCAAGGTCAACGCCCGCGTGATCGAGCTCGTCCACGGGGTCACGCGAATCGATCGCGAGATCGCCGATACCGCCGAGCTGCTGCAGATGCTGCCGACCCACGAGGTGCTGGTCCTGCCCGCCGAGGTCAAGGCGCAGACCACGTCGCTCGTGATGAACGCGATCGATGCCGCGGCCGCGGGCCAGACCGCGCCGGTGATCGTGCTGTCGGGGCCGGAGGGCTCCGGGCGAAAGTCGCTGATCTACGGGGCGGCGGCGCACCTCGGTTGCGGCGTGCTCCGTGTCCACTGCGATCGACTGCCGCACGATCCCGCCGAGCTCCAGCGCGTGCTGCGCGCGGTGCTGCGCGAAGCGGTGTTGTTCCGCGCGTTGCCGATGTTCGACGGGATCGATCTGCTCGGCGCCGCCGTCGAGCACGGGCACTCCGATCGCGGCGTGGTGCTCGACCGCGAGATCGCGGCGTTCCTCGGGCCGATCGCGGCGACCGCCTCCGTGCGCGACACGCGACCGATCGCGCTGTCGCGCGGGCTCGTGGTGGTCGAGGTGCCCCGGCTGCTCGAGGCGGCGCGCGCGGAGCTGTGGCGGCGCGCGCTCGGCGTGACCTCGCCGGGGCTCGACGTCGACCGCGCCGCGGCGCGCTATCCAGTCCCGGGGGGCCTGATCCTGCGCGCCGCGGACTCGGCACTCGCCCACGCGCGTGGCCGCGGTCCACGCGAGACGGTCACCGACGGCGACCTCCACGCAGGCGTGCGCGCGACGCTCGATAGCAAGCTGTCCACCATGGGCGTGCGCGTCGCGTGGCGGCAGACCTGGGCCGACCTCGTACTGCCCGAGGACAGCCTCGCCGAAATGCACGAGTTCATCGCGCGCGTGCGGCATCGCCGGCGCGTCTACGAGGAGTGGGGGTTCGGGCGCAAGGTCGCGAAGGGTCTCGGGCTGTCGGCGCTGTTTGCGGGGCCGCCCGGCACCGGGAAGACCATGGTCGCCGGCATCATCGCCGAGGAGCTCGGGCTCGACCTCTACCAGATCGACCTGTCGCGCATCGTCTCGAAGTACGTCGGCGAGACCGAGAAGAACCTCGCCCAGGTGTTCGACGCGGCCGAGGCCGGGCACGCGATCCTGTTGTTCGACGAGGCGGACTCGCTGTTTGCGAAGCGCACCGAGGTGAAGTCGTCGGTCGATCGCTACGCGAACCTCGAGGTCAATTACCTCCTGCAGCGCATGGAGGCGTTCAGCGGGATCACGATCCTGACGACGAACCTCGACGCGTCGATCGACGAGGCGTTCCGCCGCCGCATCTCGTTCCGCGTCGACTTCCCGATGCCGGAGGCCGCGGAGCGCGAGAAGCTATGGCGCGCGATGCTCCCGCGGGAGGCCGCCGTCGACCCGTCGCTCAACTTCCGCGCGCTTGCCTCGAACTACCAGTTCTCTGGCGGCTACATCCGCAACGCCGTGCTGCGCGCCGCGTTCTTCGCTGCGGAGGACTCCACGGCGATCAACCTGAAGCACCTGCAGCGTGCCGCCGCGCTCGAGTACGCGGCGATGGGCAAGCTCGCCACCCCGATGAA
>JBBRBG010000144.1:0-23891 GCA_038206055.1 Haliangiales bacterium | reverse complement strand
TCTCTGCGTGATCGGCGCCGTTGGCTGGAACGAGTTCGTCGCGGACTTGCACCTGCAGTTCCTCGAGCGCGCCACCTCCACGCACGACCGCAAGTTCACCTCGGCGCTGCCGACGATGTTCCGCCGGATCACGCTCGTGTTGACGCCGTTCGCATGGATCGCGGGTGGCTACCACGTGCTCAAGGCGATCCGCGCTCCGAGCCTCAAGGCCGCGTTCCGCGACACGGTGATCTGGATGTTGCTCGCCGCGCTCGTGTTCCTCTACCTGTTTCGCCAGCTTGCTGCCTCGCAGATGCTCGCATCGCAGGTCCTGCTGCCGTTCTACGCGATCGGCTCGGCACTCCTCCTGGATCGCCTGCTCGACGGTCGCGAAGTCTTCCGCCGGATCGCCTGGGCGTGGCTGATCGCCGCGCCGCTGTGGTCGTTCTTCTTCATGTTCACGCATCCGCGCTCGGTGCTCGATCGCGACGACGTGGCGAAGACGAACGCGTACCTCGCCGCGAACGACCACAACGACTTCCTGATGTCGAACCTCCTCTCGGACGGTCACATCCAGGCCTCGTTCGAGCACCACAGCTGGGCGGCTCTCGACGCCGACGACACGGTGGACTCGGCGCTGCAGATGATGCGGGTGTTCCAGCTCACCGACACCGATTACATTCACGCGATCATCTTCAATGATCCGAACTCGCGGTTCATCGACAAGTCGCTGTGGCCGCTCGCGATGCCGCGCGGCCTGTGGGCCATCACCGGTTGGCCGCAGCTCTATCGCAGCAAGACCAACGCCGTGATCGCCGAGTACGATCGCCGCGTCCACAAGAACCTCGTCGCGGTGCACGCCGAGAAGGTCCTCGAGCTGAAGAACTACGTCGTCTATCGCATCGACCGCGCCACGGTGATGGGGCTGCTCGGCGAGAAGGTCCCATCCACGCAGCACATCGACTTCGGCAGCCTCACCGCGCAGCGCCACTTCATGCTCGGCTGGGCGCCTCCCGCGCTCTTCGGGACAGACAACATCCCCTCGAGCGGCATCAGCGGCTTCTGGCGCTGCTCGCTGCAGCGCACCGATCCGCGCGGCGATACCTGCAAGACGGTGCTGACCAAGACCGGCATCCTGGTGAAGCACGAGGCGCTGGTCGAGGCGGCGCAGTTGATGATCCGTGTCGACGACGTCTGCGACCTCCGCCTGACATTCACGTTCGCATCCATCGGTTACACGCGGCTCTCGGTCCATGGCTTCACCGCGACCTCAGCCCCGGGGCGCACCACGACCTTCTCGGTACCCGCTGCGTCGCTGACGAAGGGGATCAACGTCGTCGAGCTCGAGAACCTGATGCCGCGCGACTACGGCACGGAGCTTCCGGTCGCCACCCTCGATCTTGTGTCATCGTGCGGGGCCAAATGAAGGGAATCGTCCTCGCTGGTGGCGCTGGCACGCGGCTGTATCCGATGACCCGCGGGGTCAGCAAGCAGCTGCTCGCCGTCTACGACAAGCCGATGATCTACTACCCGCTGAGCACGCTGATGCTCGGCGGCATTCAGGACATCCTCCTGATCACCACGCCGCGCGATCGCCCCGCGTTCGAGAACACGCTCGGGGACGGCAGCGACTTCGGCATCCGCCTGACCTACGCCGAGCAGGGCTCGCCCCGCGGACTCGCGGACGCGTTCATCGTCGGCGAGAAGTTCATCGGCAGCGATAGCGTGTGCCTGATCCTCGGTGACAACCTGTTCTACGGCATGGGCCTCACCGCGCTGTTCGAGGCCGCGGCCGACATCGAGCACGGCGCCCACATCTTCGGAATCTACGTCAAGGACCCCACGCAGTTCGGCGTCGTCGAGTTCGACGCGGCGGGCAAGGTGCTCTCTCTCGAGGAGAAGCCCGCGCAACCGAAGTCGCACTACGCCGTGCCGGGTCTGTACTTCTACGACAACCGCGTCGTCGAGATCGCGAAGAACCTCGCGCCCTCTCCGCGGGGCGAGATCGAGATCACCGACGTCAACAAGTTCTACCTCGCCGACGGCACGCTGAATCTGACGCTGTTCGGTCGCGGCACCGCGTGGCTCGACACCGGCTCGCCCGATGCGATGCTGCAGGCGAGCAACTTCATCCAGACCATCGAGACGCGCCAGGGCCTCAAGATCGGCTGTCTCGAGGAGATCGCGTTCCGCAAGGGCTTCATCGACAAGGCGGGACTCGAAGCCTGCGGCAAGAAGCTCGAGAAGACCGAGTACGGCCAGTACCTCCTCGAGATCGCCCGCGAGCACGAGAAGCGATGATCCCGTTCACGCGTCCAGGACTCCTCGAGCCGGGCCTCGCGGCGATCCGTGACGCGCTCGCCGCCGGCAAGCTCAGCGGCGATGGCCCGTTCTGCCGGCGCGCGGAGAAGATCCTCGAGACCGCGCTCGGCACCCCGCGCGCGCTCGCCGTGACCTCGTGCACGCACGCGCTGGAGATGTCGGCGCTGCTGCTCGATCTCCAGCCCGGCGACGAGGTCATCGTCCCGGCGTTCACGTTCGTGTCCACCGTCAATGCGTTCGTGCTCCGCGGCGCGCGGCCGATCTTCGCGGACATTCGCCCCGATACGCTGAACCTCGACGAGCGCCAGCTCGAGTCGCTGGTGTCGCCGCGCACCAAGGCGATCGTGCCGGTGCACTACGCGGGCGTCGGCTGCGAGATGGATGCGATCAACGCGATCGCAGCGAAGGCGAACGCGGTCGTCATCGAGGACAACGCGCACGGCCTGTTCGGCACCTACCGGGGGAAGATGCTCGGCACGCTCGGTGCGCTCGCCACCCAGAGCTTCCACGACACCAAGAACTTCACGTGCGGGGAAGGCGGCGCGCTCCTCGTCAACGATCCGCGATTCACCGAGCGCGCCGAGATCCTGCGGGAGAAGGGCACGAACCGCAGCCGGTTCTTCCGCGGCCAGGTCGACAAGTACACGTGGGTCGACCTCGGCTCGAGCTACATCCTCTCCGACATCCTCGGTGCACTACTCGTCTCGCAGCTCGAGCAGCGCGACGAGATCCAGGCGCGCCGCGCCCGGATCTGGAACCGTTACAACGCCGAGCTCGCCGGCTGGGCCGCGGCGCGCGGGTTCCGCACGCCGACCGTACCGGCGCACTGCGAGCAGACGTTCCACATGTTCTATCTGCTGCTGCCGGCGGAGCGCCGCGCGCCGTTCATCGACCACGTGAAGGCGAACGGCGCCTCCGCGGTGTTCCACTACCAGGCGCTCAACACCTCACCGATGGGCCTCGCGCATGGCGGCGCGGCCGGCCAGTGCCCCGTCACGGAGCGGGTCTCCGACGAGCTCGTGCGCCTGCCGCTCTACAACGACATGACCGAGACTGAGCAGGGCACCGTGATCGACGCCGTGCGCAGCTTCGCGCCCTAGCGTTCCCGCAACTGGGCGCCGATCATCACGAGCACAGGTACCGCGCGGAGATCCCGAGAAGTGGCTCTTCTGGTCGTCGAAGGCGGTGAAGCTGAACAGGAACCACGGCAGCGTGGCCCGCCAGCCGAGCAGGTACCGCGGGTCGCGCTGCACTGCGGCCACCGTCACGAGGAATCGTCAACCCGGAGGTCGCGAGACGATCGGTGAGAAGTGGATACGGCACGTTGACCGTTTGATTCACGAACAGCGGCCAGTGCCAGGTGTCGTGAAGGAAGTAGCGATAGCCCATCAGCGCCATGCGCTCGTCGGCCTGCGGCAGTTGCCAGTACGCGTTCGTGCCGAGCAGCTGGCCGGGGCCGTAGACGATCACGAACGTCGCGAGACCGAAGAGCGCCGCGACGAAGTAGATCTGTCGCGAGTTGGCAACGCCCACTGCGCCACTCTAGAGATCTCGAAGCGTCAGTGCGCACGTGATCCATGCGGGCGTGATCGGAGTCGCCGAGCTCTGACAGCGGAGTCGCAGTTGTTGCCAAAAATCGAACGTGGTCAAAGGAGAGACGATCGTCGAGCGAGTACGGTGAAGGGGGTCACGACGTGAAGCGCTGGCTGTCCGACCGTCTGCCGTTCCTGATCGTCGGTGTGATTCCGGCCCTGCTGCTCTCGTTGGGAGTCGCGCGCTTCATCACCAATCACTTCTTCGCGCGCGCGCCGTTTCTCCTCGACTCGGGTCTGCTGTCGGGCGTTGTCTATCGCTCGGGACTCGGCCTGGCTCCGCCGCCGATCGCCTGCGACTACGCGACCTCGTTCTATCAGGTCTACTTCTCGCCGATCATCTCCGCGCTCTCGATGCTGAGTTACGTCGTCCCGGTGCGGCGGTTCGAGTGGTTCGCGGTGGTTCAGGCGCTGGTCTACCTGCCGATCGGCTTCGTCGTGTACGCGCTGTCGTCGCAGATCAGCGCGAGGCGTTCGCTCCGTGACCTCGCGCTCCCGCTCGCGGCGGCGCTCGCATTCTCGTTCAGCGGGATCGTGATCGTGATGGTCAGCTATCCCCACTACGAGGCGGCGACCCCGGCGCTGATCTGTCTGGTGCTCGCGGCGGTGGTCACCGGCCGCACCCGCTTGACCTGGATCATGATCGCGCTTGCGGTCTCCGTACGGCAGGACTGCGGCCTGCACGTGGCGCTGGCGCTGGCGCCGCTCGTCTACCTCAAGTGGCGCGGCACGGAGATGTTGCCGAGCCAGCGGCGCTTGCTCGTGACGATCGCCGTTGCGGTGGGCGCGAGCCTCGCCGGGTTCGCCTGCCAGCGCTTGCTGTGGAGCCCTGTCGATCGCTTGACGCCGGTGTACTTCGGCTCACCGCACTACGCGCATCTCTCGTGGGCGCTGATCTCCGAGCGCGTACGTGACTTCGGGACAGACTGCCAGCTCATCTACTATCCGTTCCTCGCCACGGTGCTGATCGCGATCGTTCGTCGCGACGCGCGCTATCTGTTCGGCTGGGCCATGACGATCCCGTGGTTCCTGTTCAACTTCACCGCATTCGACGGTGCGAAGGCGGCATTCAGCGCCTACACCGCGGGTCCTTTCCTCGTCGCGATGTTCTGGTTCTACGTCTACGGCGCGCGCCTCGCGCAGCCGGCTCGACGCCTTTCGCCCGGCGTGGCCGCAGCGCTGTTCGCGGTGATCTGCGTGTCCTCGACCCTCGGCGCGTACCGCGGTCGCCCGGCCATCACGCGAACCGTCTGGGACATGGCGCTGTTGCAGCCCATGGATCGCGAGTCCGTGCACGGCTTCGCGGATACGCTGCTCGCTCACCATGCCGACTTCGGCAGGGTGTTCGTCGACGACGCGGTGGCGGCCCTCGTCCAGGAGGGCTTTGGCCTCGCCGAGCTCTGGCACGGGCAAGACCGACCCGACGCTCTCGCGTTCCACACCCGGAGCAGCGGCCTCTCGCTGTTGCCCGCGCTGGCGGCGAACCAGCTCGATACATGCGTCCACGCGACTCGCACCAATCTGTTCGTGTGCTCGCGGGCGCCGCTGCCGGCAGCCCTGTTCGCCGGCGTCGAGATCCAGCGGGTGCCGGCGATGTTCGCGTTCACCCGCATCGCCCGGCCCGGGGTCTTCGCGGACGATCGGGGCGTGCAGATCCTCACGGGCTTCAGCCTCGAGGGTCCGCTCGGCGAGCTTCCGCGCGGCCACTACACGTGGACCCTCCAGCTCGAGGGAACGGCGCGCGCTCAGATCGAGATCGGCGCGGTGGTCTCGAGCGCAGGAGAGCCGGCGATCTCGTTCGAGACGACTGGAGAGGTCGGGATCAGGTACCGCGTGACAGCCACGAGCCCGCTCGTGATCACGGGCGCAGCGCTGCGACGGCTCGCGACAGACCCAGTTGCACGATGATGCCGACGGAGCGCACCACTTCGGCCTTGTTCAGCTTCGAGCGGCCGGCGCGACGATCCTCGAACAGGATCGGTGTCTCGCCGAACGTGCAGCCGACCTGCCGGCAGAGGAACAGGATCTCCTCCATGAACGAGTAGCCGCGCGAGCGCACGGTCGCGAAGTCGATCTGCGCGAGCTTCGCGACGCGGTAGCAGCGGAAGCTGCCGCTGTTGTCGCGGGTCTCGAGGCCGAGGCAGACGCGCGCCAGGCCGTTGATCCCGAACGACATCGCCTTGCGGCGCAGCCCGAACTCGCCCTCGACGCCGCCGCCGGGGATGTAGCGAGATCCGATCATCACGTCGTGATCGGCCATTCCGGCGAGCAGGGCAGGGATGAACCGCGGTGGATGACTGAAGTCGGCGTCGAGGTTCAGGTAGTAGTCGTAGCCGTGCTCGACCGCATACTTCATCGCGTGGACGATCGCGCTGCCGAGGCCCTGCTTGCCGGCGCGATGGACGACGTGGATCTCGGGCAGCTCGGTCACGAGCTCGTCGCAGATCGCGCCGGTCCCATCGGGCGAGCTGTCGTCGATCAGCAGGATCGCGCAGTCGGGTGCGTGCTCGCGGATCGCGAGGCACAGCGGCCGAACGTTCTCGGCCTCGTTGTACATCGCGAGCGACACGAGAAGACGCGGCACGGGATCCCCTATATCTCGACGGTATGTCGCGAGACAACCCTCGCGCAACCGACGGTGATACTCGGCACGGTGCATGACACCGACGTCGTGGTTCGCGCCTTTCGGGTAGCCGACCACGATTGCTTGCTCGGTCGACGGTGACCACTTAAGGTCACTGCCGGTCATGGCGCGCGTGTTGGTTACCGGCGTCGCCGGCCAGATCGGATCGTTCCTCGCGGATCGATTGATCGCCGGCCGGCACATGGTCCTCGGAATCGATCAGGCAGGACCTGCGCGGCCCGGTGTCGAGATGCGTCCCGGCGCCCTGGAGGCGGGAGATGTTGCGGCGCTGCTCGATGGCTGTGGTGCGCTCGATGCGATCGTCCACCTCGCCGGCAAGACGAGTGTCGGCGCGTCGTGGGCAGCGCCGATGGATACGTTCGATGCGAACGCACGGACCACCGCGGCCCTCGCGTACGCCGCGCAGGCGCGTGGCATCACGCTGGTGAACGCGAGCAGCGCAGAGATCTTCGGCAACAGCGCGGACGCACTCCAGAGCGAGGCCACGGCGATCGCGCCGGTCTCGCCGTACGGCGTGGCCAAGGCGGCAGGGCACGCCGTGGTCAAGCTCGCGCGCGACGAGATGGGCGCGCGCGCGACGAACCTCATCTTCAATCTCGGCGAGTCCATACGGCGTGCGGAGACGTTCGTGTTCCGCAAGATCACCCGTGGCCTCGCGCGGGTGAAGCTCGGCCGCGCGGACCGGCTCACGCTCGGCAACACGGCCGCGATCCGCGACTTCCTCCACGCCGATGACCTCGCGCGCGCGGCCGAGATGTTCGCCCTCGGCGCGCCGCCGGGTGACTACGTGGTCGCCTCAGGCGAGGCGCATGCGGTGGCCGAGATCGCGAGCACCTGTTGCGAGGTGTTCGGGCTCGATCCGACAAAGGTGCTCGTGACCGATCCGG
The DNA here is from genome assembly GCA_038206055.1 of Haliangiales bacterium. Classification (GTDB taxonomy): domain Bacteria; phylum Myxococcota_A; class Polyangia; order Haliangiales; family Haliangiaceae; genus JABFXX01. Next base: position 16,467 of record JBBRBG010000144.1, on the reverse strand, counting down.
CGTTGTTCCGCCGCGCCGACATCGTGCGGCTCGTCGGTGACTCGACGAAGCTGCGCGCCCTCGCCTGGGCGCCGACCCTGACGTTCCGCGAGCTCGTGCGAGCGATCGCAGAACACGACCTCGCTGCCGTGGCACGAGAGGAGAGCACATGAAGCGCGCACTGATCACCGGGATCTCGGGCCAGGATGGCTCGTACCTCGCGGAGCTGTTGCTCGAGAAGGGTTACGAGGTCCATGGCCTCGTTCGCCGCTCGAGCACGTTCAACACCGGCCGCATCGACCACGTGCGCGATCGCATCAAGCTGCACTACGGCGACCTCGTCGACTCCACGTCGCTGCACACGGTGATCCGCAACGTCAAACCGGACGAGGTCTACAACCTCGCGGCGCAGAGTCACGTGCGCGTCAGCTTCGAGCTGCCCGAGTACACGTGTGACGTCACGGGGGCGGGCGTCGGCCGCCTGCTCGAGGCGATCCGGATCTCGGGCCTGACGACGAAGTTCTATCAGGCGTCGTCGTCGGAGCTGTACGGCAAGGTCGTGGAATCGCCGCAGCGCGAGACCACGCCGTTCCATCCGCGTAGCCCGTATGCCGTGGCGAAGGCCTACGGCTTCTACCTGACGCAGAACTACCGCGAGGCGTACGGGATGTACGCCTGCAACGGCATCCTGTTCAACCACGAGAGTCCGCGGCGCGGCGAGAACTTCGTGACGCGCAAGATCACGCGCGCGGTCGGCCGGATCGTCGCCGGGCTCGAGAAGACGCTCTCGCTCGGCAACCTCGATGCAAAGCGCGACTGGGGCTTTGCCGGCGACTACGTGCTGGCGATGTGGCAGATGCTCCAGCTCGACACACCCGATGACTACGTGGTGGCCACCGGCGAGACGCACAGCGTGAAGGAGTTCCTGGCCCTCGCATTCGGCCGCGCGAAGCTGAACTGGGAGGACTTCGTGCAGCTCGATCCGCGGCAGATCCGCCCCGCGGAGGTCGACGTGCTGCTCGGAGACGCGTCGAAGGCGAAGCGCGACTTCGGCTGGGAGCCGAAGGTCAGCTTCGAGGCGCTCGTGGCCATGATGGTCGATAGCGACATAGCGCTCGCGAAGCGCGACGCGCAGCTGGTATAGGTTTCGTCGATGTTCGAGCCGCGAAGACTGCTGATCACCGGAGGCGCTGGCTTCATCGGCAGCAACCTGACGCGCCACATGTTGGCCGCGGGCGGCGTCGGCGCGCGTCTCGAGAAGGTGGTCGTCCTCGATGCCCTGACGTACGCAGGACACCTCGCGAACCTCGACGGCGTGACGGAGGACGCACGGTTCACATTCGTTCACGGCGACATCTGTGACCGCACACTGGTGGAGCGCGTGCTCGCGGAGCATGCCATCGATGCGATCCTTCACCTCGCGGCCGAATCGCATGTCGATCGCAGCATCGAAGCCGCGGATGTGTTCATCCGCACCAACGTGACCGGGACGTTCACGCTGCTCGAGGCCGCCCGCCGCGCGTGGGCCGATCGCTTCGACTCGACGCGGTTCGTCCACGTCTCGACCGACGAAGTCTACGGCGCACTCGGCGAGACCGGGCACTTCACCGAGAAGACCGCATACGCTCCCAACTCGCCGTACGCCGCGTCGAAGGCGTCGTCGGATCTACTCGCGCGGTCGTACTTTCGAACGCACGGCTTTCCGGTCGTGATCACGAACTGCTGCAACAACTACGGGCCCTATCAGCTTCCGGAGAAGCTCCTGCCGCTGATGATCTTGAATGCGGCCACCGGCAAGCCGCTGCCGGTGTACGGCGAGGGCAAGCAGGTCCGCGAGTGGCTGCACGTCGATGACCACTGCACCGGGCTGTGGGCCGCCATGACGCGCGGCGAGGTCGGCGAGAGCTACAACTTCGGCAGCGGCGAGGAGACCTCGAATCTCAAGCTGGTCGAGATCCTCGCGGACATCGTCGACGCCGAGATGCGGCGCGCGCAGGGTACGTCGCGCGCGCTAGTCAAGTTTGTGGCGGACCGCAAGGGCCACGACTTCCGCTACGCGATCGACTGTACGAAGGCGAGTCGCGCGCTCGGCTGGACCGCGTCGAAGACGCTCGCGGTCCAGCTCGCCGAGACGGTGCGCTGGTACCTCGCGAACGCGTCCTGGCGCGACGCGGTGGCGAGCGAGGAGCACTCGCGGTTCCAGACGGCGTACTACGGCGCCAAGCGATGAGCCGGCGGCACGTCGTTCTCCTCATCCGGCTGCTCATCGCCGGTCTGCTGCTCGTGTGGTTGGTCCGCTCTGGCTCGGTCGACTTCCGCACGCTCTCGGTGTTCTTCGATCACCCCGGGTTGCTGGTCGCGAATCTCGCGATCTTCGTGGGCACGTTCCTCGTCGCCGCGGTGCGCTGGCGCATGTTGCTCGGCATCTCGGGTATCCCGCTGGCGTTCGGGCGTGCGGTCCAGCTCACGTTCACCGGCGCGTTCTTCAACGTCGTTGCACCGGGCAACATCGGAGGCGAGGTCGTGAAGGCGATCTACGTCGGTCGCGACCTGGAGCCCGCGCGTCGGCCGCGCGTGTTTCTGGTCGCGCTGCTCGATCGGCTGCTCGCCCTCGCCGGCCTGGTCATGGTCGCCGTGGTGCTCAATATGGCGGCGCGCCTGGGCTCGGGAAACTCGCGGTGGGGCGATGCGACGATCGCGATCGCCGTCCTCGCGATCGTGACGCTGATCGTTCCGATCCTCGGACTGGTGGTCGTGCGCCGGTTCGGGGCGCGCTTCGAGACCGTGTCTGCGACCTCGTCCCGCTTCGCGAAGCTGCTCGCGCGGCTGGTCGCGGCGACACGGCTGATCTCGGAGCGACCGTGGGCGCTCGTGACAGGTCTTGGCCTCTCGATCGTGATCCACGTCGCCGGGATCATCTGGTTCTCCGCCGTCGCGAGCATGGTCCTCGGCCACCACGTCTCGGTCACGCAGATGGCCGCCGTCTATCCACTCGGGATGTTGAGTGTTCTACTCCCGATCTCGTATGCGGGATTCGGAGTCGGGCACGTCGCGTTCGATCAGCTGTTCGCCATGGTCGGGCTGACCGGCGGAGCGAACGTGCTGAACGTGTATCTGATCGGGCAGATCGTGCCCTGCCTGTTCGGCGTGATTCCGTATCTGACGTTGAAGCGCGAGGGGGCCGTACCGACGGAGGCCGAGGTGCCGAGCGACGCTACGCCGGCTTCCTAGCCTCGATCGAGAACCCGGAAGCGATCACGTGCGCTGCGGGGTGATGCATCAGAATCACGTCGAGGTACTTGAGCGGGGACAGGGTCCACATCAATGGCACGAGGATGCGATAGAGCCGCTCGCTGCCCATCGAGCCCACCATCGCGAGCCACTCCTGGAGTGTCCACAACAGACCTGACGTCGGGCCCCCCGCGACGCGTGTCTCGGTCACGGTGAAGCTCTCGAACAGGTGGCGAAGGCCCGGGATCGTGAGCCGGCTGAAGTCGTAGGGCGACGCATGAAACGGCTGCATGAACGGGACGAAGCACAGCACGCGTCCGCCGGGGCGCAGCACGCGGAGCATCTCCGCGACGTGCACCGCCGGGTCCGGGACATGCTCGAGGACCGCCTGGCTGATGATGCCGTCGACCGATCCATCCGCGAACGGTAGCTCGCCGAGGTCGCAGACGACGTTCACCGTGTCATAGGCGAAGCCATCGACGCACACGACTCGATCATCGTACTGGGTTGTCCCGGCTCCGAGATCGACGACGAGGTCCGTCGCGCCGAACGACGCCACGAACGCCTTGACGCCCGAAACGCCGTAGACCGGGCCGAGCGCCGCGTGCGCGAGCGGGTAGAGCCGCCCGGCGCGGTGCTTCACTCGCGCCTTGAGCGCGTTGAGCCAGTCGTCCTTCTGGGCCTCGGGGGTGAGGGCGCGAAAGTGATATGCGCCGCCGTGGCGGACTGCTGTCTTCCCGCAGCTCGAGCACACGAGCTCGCTGTGATCACCGACACGATCGTCGAGCCGAGACTTGCACGACGGACAAGCGAGCTGCGGGCGGATTCTGTCGAGCAAATCTTCGCGGCGACTCACGTCGCGCGACTGTAACATGTAGGTGGATTGATGATAGAGGTAGGCGTTGATGCCGAAGTACCTCCGGTTCTACCTGCTCGCGTGCATCGCGCTCGCGTTCGGGTACCTGGTACTTCACGCCGGTGAGCCGCTGCGGCTGAACGTCGGTGATGCGTGGACCGACGCCTCGGTGATGAGCTCGATCAAGGGTCTCGAGCACGACCATCCTGTCCCGGTGATGGTCTACGGTGCGGTCGCAAAGCTCGTCGGCGTCGACCAGATCACCGTATTTCGACTACTCGCACTCGTCTTCTCGGGACTCGCCGCGTGGCTGTTGTTCCAGTACGCGCGCCGGATGTGGAACGACACGGTGGCGATCATCGCGACGGCGATGACCGCAACGAGTGCGGTGTGGCTGATGTTCGCAGACAGCCTCCATCGGACGCCGATCGTACATGCCGCGTGCTTCCTGGCGTTATGGGGCGTGGTCCGGGGACTCGAGACCGGGCAGCGGCGTCACTACGTCGCAGCGCTCTGCGGGACGTTCGTGTGCATGGTGACCTCCTCCAATGATTGGCTATTTCTGCCACTCGGTGTGCTGTTCACCGTCTACGTCAAGCGCGGCAACTGGCGAGTCGTGGTGGCGGTGTGCACCTTCGGCGCACTGCTCGCTCTGCTGTTCCGGTCGCCATTCGCGGTGTCCCCGAAGACCTGGCAGTTCGCGCTCGACCAGCAGGTCGCGGCCACGTACGCGACGCTGATTCGCCGGTACACGGCGCTGCTGACACCGATGGTCTGGATCACGCTGGCCTGGACGCTGTGGCGTGCGTTGCGGGCGGCCTCGGTGAAGGCCGCGATCGAGGACGGCACGACCTGGATGCTGGTTGCCGCCCTGCTGTTCCGGTATCTGCCACCGCCGCACCCGGAATCGGCCACGCTGCGTACGCAGTTGCTGCTGCCGCTCTACGCGATCGGCTCGGGGCTGTTGATCGCACGGATCTTCGACCACGGCCGCTGGCTCCGCCGCGCGTTCGCATTCACCTGGTGCGTGATCGGACCGTTGTGGGGACTCTGGCTCGTGTTCTCGCAGCCCCGCGAGGTGATCGGTCGCGACGATCTCGCTCGGGCCAACGAGTACCTGGCGCAGAGCGATCGCAACAGCTTCGTGTTGTCGAACCTCCTCGCGGACGGCCCGATCGTGGCGGCTTTCGGTCGCCACAACTGGACAGTCATGCGGCCCGAGCGCAATCCGGCGAGCGTCCAGCTCGGGATGCTGGAGCTCTTCGACTACACCGGCGCGGACTATGCGCATGCCGTGATCTTCACCACGCCCGGCTCCCGGTTCGTCGATCGTTCGATCAGGCAGGTGCTGGGCCGCCGGATGGCGTCTGCCGATGGTTGGCCGTATCTGATCCGGGCGAAGGTGAACGAGCTGATCTCGGTCTATGACGCCCAGGTCATGCGCACTCTCGATGCCGTGGGGGCGAAGCGGGTGCTGCACCTCGGCAACTTCGACATCTATCGGATCGATCGCTCGGCGACACTCGAGGCGGTAGGGCGCTCGCTGCCCGTCGTGAAGCGGATCGACTTCGGCGGTCCCGCAGCGCTCAGGCACCAGCTACGGGGCTGGGGTGACCCCGTCGATCCCGACGCGCTCGCCTCCAACTCGAGCATCACGGGGTATGGGCAGTGCCAGAATCCGATCACGGTGAGCACGCATCCCGCTCGAAACGCCTGCACCGTGGTGGAGACAGAGAAGGGGATCGATGTGCTCGACGTGGGTGGGGGCAACCGAGCAGAGCTGATGGTGCGCGTCGAGCGGGTCTGCGATCAACAACTGTCGGTCACGCTCGATGCGGCGGCACGCGTCGATCTCGTATTCAACGGCGCCAAGGTCCTCACGTGTGGAGATCCACAATGGGGCGCGGCGTCGGTGTCGGTGCGAATCCCGCAGTCCGCGGTGCGTGTGGGGATCAACATCATCCGTTTCGAGGACGTGCAGCCGGAGCCGAGGACAGTTCGGTCCGTGGTCGAATCCGTTGTGATCGAGCCGATCTGCGAGCCATCTTCGATGACTCGGCGACCATGATCGAATAGGTTGGGCGCCGAAATGGCGACGTTTGGCCCCTGTCTGGCTTGTGGCGGTGAGACCCGGTTGGTCGGCCCCAAGAAGGACTGCTCCTACGTCGCCTGTCGCGAGTGCGACTCGATGCAGATGGATCCCGTGCCCACGGTAGAGCAGCTCACGGCGATCTACGCGGACGATTACGCCGAGGTCGGCCATCTGCCCGATGACTCCGTGATCGCCACGATCCACGCGCGCCAGCGCCAGTTCTCGCTGAACCTCGTCAAGAAGCACTGCTCGCCAGGCCCCGTCCTCGAGGTCGGTCCGGGCCACGGCCTGTTCATGACCGACCTGAAGAGCGCCGGCATCCGGGCCGTGGGTCTGGAAGCATCGAAGCAGATGGCCGCCGCGCTGCGAGACCGCGGCTTCGAGGTGCAGCAGGGCTACATCGACGATCCACCCGCGGGCGCCGAGCGCTTCCAGGGTGTGTTCATGAGCAACGTGTTCGAGCACCTCGCCACGCACGAACGTGCGTTGAAGTCACTCGCCTCCTTGCTGCAACCGAACGGGCGAATCGTCACGCTGCAGCCGACCGCGTATCTCGGCCAGGTCATCGCTCGCGCTTACATGGCGATGTTTCCCAAGCGGCTTGTCCCAGATCTCGGGACCTGGTTGGCGACTCCCTATCACGTGTTGCTGATCTCGCCGCTCGGCATGAAGGCAATGTGCGCCCGCGTCGGGCTGCGCGTGGTCGAGGTTCTCCCCGCGCCTACCGAGAACCGAACCGGCGTTCTCGAGCTCGTGGGCAAGGTATTGACGCTGGTCAACCGGCTCGGTGTTCGCCTCACGTGGCGGTGGCCGCTCGTGCCCTCTCACTACTTCGTTCTCGAGAAAACGACCGCCGCCTGATCGTGTCGCAGCCAGCAAGCACTCCACGCGAGCAGCTTCGGCGAGTTGCGATCGCGCTCTGCGGTTCGACGGCGCTCGTCGTCCTGATCGCCACGCTGCTGCCGCGCGCGTACCTCGTCAACGACGATCCGGGGTTCGTCCTGTACCTTCGGCTGGGCGCATACACGCCGTGGATGTCGCCCCTGCTGAACCGGGTACTGGTATCTGCATATCAACTGGCTCCCGACCTGCCCTGGTATGGGCTCTATCTCTACGGGTTGATCATCGCGACCGGGGCTGTGCTGATTCACACCTGCATGGAGCTCATCGACAGCCGGCACGGGCTCGGAAGCATCGCCACGCGGATCGGCGCCGTCATGATCGTCGCCAGCCACATCATCCTCGCGGTCGGTGTCACCTGGACGACCGTATCGATCTCCGCGCTCGGCACTGCGATGGTCGCGTTCGTCGCGCACCTGCAGACGTGCCAGTCCACGGGGACCCGTGCGTCCCCGCTGCGCGCACTGATCTACGGCCTCGTCTTCGCCGCGGGCTTCGCGCTCCGCCAGGCTGCCATCTTCGCGATGGTGGCCGCGTTGCTCCCGCTGCTCTGCTGGGTCGGGGTCCACTTCGTGCGCAAGCGCTACCTCCCGCGACCCGCGGCCGTGATCGCCTTTCTCGCTCCCCTCGTGATCGTCTTCGTGATGCAGAGCCGGATCCCGCAGTCGCCGGGTGCGGAGTACGAGGAGTTCAACACGGTGCGCGGCCGGATCAGTGAAGCGGCGGCGTTCGGAAACCTCGACAAGCGTGCCCCCGAGCTCCTCGAGCGCGCGGGTTGGACCGTCGACGAGTATCGAGACTTCTCGAACTGGCTGCTGGCCGATGACACCGAGTTCACGCTCGAGAAGGTCCGGCGGTTGGCCGACACCGGCGGGATTCCCACCTCGGTAGGTCTCGCGGAGAGCTTCGCCGTGCTGCGCGGCATCGCCGTTCACTCGGCTGCGAGCGTGTGGCTGTTTCTCAGCTCGGTCGCGGGCGCGATCCTTCTCGTGTGGCTCGGGGTCGTCGATCGTCGGCGCGTCCTGTGGTTCAGCATCGGAAACCTCGTCTTCCTGACGCTCGTGCCGGTAGCGATGGCCGCCATCTCGCGCTTTCCGCAGCGCATCGCGCTCTCGTTCTATACGGTGGCTGCGTTCGGGATGTTCGTCTTCCTCGTCGGTGAAATCGCGAATCGTGCGCCAACCGAAACCAGACCGAGCCGTTCTGCGATCGGGTTGCTGCTGATCTCGCTATTCATGTTCGTGTGGGCGCGCGGTGTGATCGCGTGGTCCGATCGCGATTCGTGGCGATATCACACCACGCTGCGCGAGTTCGCCGACCGGGTGAATGCGCGCCACGGGATCATCATGGTGGCGGTCGGCATCACCGAGATGGATCCGCTACTCGCGGATCCGCGTGGCTACGACGCCCTTCCGAGCGGCTGGGGAACCTTCACGGCTCCGTGGTTCGAATACATCCATCGCTTCGGGATCCAGAGCGGCTCCGAGCTCCTGCACAAGATGATCGACAATCCAGACGCGTACCTCGTCGCCACGCCGTATGGGCACGAAGGGTTCGAGGAGTGGATCCGGCGCAGGGTCGGAAATCCCGCGATCAGGCTCTCGCTAGTCGACAGTGCGGCCGGGATGCCGTCGGCGCTTCGTTCGGAGCTCTATCGGCTGGTCACCACGCCGCTCGTGCGAGGCAGCGAGGAGTGGGATCTGCTCGCGCGCAACCAGGCTGCGTACACCGCGGAGCTCGACGGTCCCCCCGACGTGACCGGCCGGACGTTCCGCTCGGTTGCGTTCGCGGCTCCTCACGAGCAGCACGTCTCGTCGTTTCTCCACCCAGCGACCGCGATCGTCGTTGCACCGGTCGATGGCGGGATCCGATGCACCGCGAGCGCTGCGCCGAGCGACCACTGCGCTTCGCCGGGGGAAGGTGCGGAACACGCCGGCATCCGTGTCCCGGTTCACGGGCTGAGTGCAGCGCGCTTCGACCTCACGCTGATCGACTCCGAGAACATCCTGGGTGTCTACGTCTCCGCCCAGACCGAGAGCGACCGGTCGATCCGCTGGCGCTGGGACCTGGATCCCGTGTCGCAACAGTTCGGGTTCGCCGGCCCGGTCACCCTGGTCCCCGGCTTCCGCGCGCGCCGGTTCGAGCTCGCCGACAGCACGGCGAACCCGCGCGACATCCGCGACCTGCACGTGTTCATCGCGGTCAAGCCCGGCACCCACGCCGGCTTCGAGCTCCGCCACCTCGAGGTCTCGGAACCCTAGGACGTGGGGGCTGCTCGCATGAGCGCCTTGTACTCGGCTTCGCTGTCCTTCGTGAAGTGCTTGAACAGCGTGACGAGCGCGACGTGGCGGCCGGCGAACGAGGCCAGATCGAGCGGCTCCATCGGGTCGACCTCCTCGACGCCGTGATTGACGCGGCCGTCGTAGATCACCACGTCGCCGATCTCGCACTCCGACTCGAAGAAGTAGCGCTTGCCGTCGTGATCGATGTACGCGCCGCCCTCGTGATAGTCCACGCCCTTCTTCGTCAGCAGCAGCAGGAGCTGGACGTAGCGCTCCATCCCCATGTCGGCGGCGACCGAATTCGTCCCTACGTCCGTGTGCGGCGCCATGAAGCCGCCGCCGCGCGGGTAGTGGTTGATCCGCGATGCCGACCACATCCCGTTCTCGGTGCCGTTGCAGGTGAAGTCCCGGGGCAGCGAGTACAAGAGATTCCGGAACTGGATCAGCCGGCGAAAGATCGCGTGCATCCCGAAGATGTCTTCGTCGAACGTCGGATTGTAGAACATGCGGAGGAACCGCGGGCACGCGTTGGTGCCGCGAGTGCCACCGACGATCAGCTTCTGGAAGTTCTTGCGGATGGCGTCGGCGTCCTTCGGGTCGTGCTTGCGGTCGTTCTTGACGTCGAACCGCGACTCGAGCTTGGCGCGCGCCGCGAGGACCTCGTCGTGCGAGAACAGCCCGGTGACGCGGGCGAACGTGTGCGTGCCGAGCAGCTCGCGGAGCTTGTCGAAGGGAACATCCTCGAGCGTGCTGGCGCTCACAGTAGCGTCGGAGATCATCGACCCGAGCATACGTAGAACCTACGCGGCTCGTCGAGGGGGTGGTACATTGCTCTTGTGAGGCTGCATCGGCCCGTCGTTATCGTGGCGCTTGTCGTCGTCGGATGTGGCGACCCGGCGGCCAGCCCGGATGCCGGGCCCGACGCGCCGCCACCCGTGTTCCATCCGTTCTGGACGAGTGGCTCGCGGTTTCGTGCGCGGCTGTGGACGCCCGTCGACGGAGGGGAACCGATCTTCGGCGGCTGGCGCGACACGCTGCTCGACACCGATTGCGAGGTCACGAAAGCGATCGACGGGGTCGAGCGCTGCATGCCGACTCATGCCGAGGTCCAGAGCGTCGCCCAGTACTGGCGTGACGCGGCGTGCACCGCGCCTCTCGCGCAGGCACCGAGATCGCCGTGCGGCGGCGACAAGTACGCGGTCAATCGAAGTGACAAGCGGACGTATGCGCTGACGGCGCCGCACACCGGCGCGGTCTATACGTACTTCGGCTCTGCGTGCATGTTGTTCGAGAGTCAGGCGTCCAGCGACGTCTCGTACGATTTCTTTGCGTTCGACTGGACCGAGGTTCCGCCCACCACGTTCGGAGCCACGGAGCACCACGACACGCAGGTCGGCGGTTTCGTCCACCAGCACTACGGATTCGGCGATGGCAGCTCGCTCGATCTCGGCACTCTCGCGTTCCCCAGCGGAGCCTGTCGACCACTGGGCGGCTTGCGCTCGGGCACGACCCACTGTCTGCCCACAGCGGCGCCGGCCGTGACGGCGGTCTACAGCGACGCGGCCTGCACGAGCCGCGCGTACTACTGGAATCGCGTGCCACAGGACACGTCGGCCGCGACTGAAGTCGTCACGGAGGACCCTTCGCTGTGCGGTGCGGAGTTCACCGTCTACACCGTCGACACGACGCTCGCCAGCGGCCCGGCCGGGTTCAAGTTTTACGAAAAGAAGCTCGGTACGTGCACCGAGAGGTCCGCGACGCCAAACGCAAAGCTTTTCCGCGCCACGCCGACCTCGACGTATCCAACCGGAACCGTCGAGCCCGATGCATCCACAGGACGGCTCGGATATCTGATGTGGACGGGGCCGGATGGAATCTCGATTCCGGTCGCCAACTGGGATCGTGCCCTTGGCCGCGAGTGTTTCGCCCTCGTCGCGAAGGATGGCGTGTTCCGTTGTCTCCCGTATTCATTGCGCCGGCCAAAGCATCTGGACTTCGAGCACGGGTACGTCTCCGCGTCGTGCGACTCTCCAAACACCGAGTTGGCAGGGGCATGCGAAGGCGTGCCGCCCGTCGACAACAAGCTCGGTGAGTTCGGGGCGCGCCCGACGAAACAATCATGCGATGCGGTGTCGCTCGACGTCGGTTGGGAGGTCACCACGGTCGGCGCAGAACTCACCGCCTACTATGCGACCGAGAACGCGTGTGTGGCGTACCCCGAGACCGCCTACGGTTATCCCGGCGAGCGAACCGTCATCGATACGGCGACGTTCGCTGCGCTGTCCGAACACATCGAGTGATCACGCGTACAGCTTGCGGAGCACGATGAACGTCTGCTTGATCCGGTACTGGAAGCCGCTGATCTCGAGGTTCATCACGCCGTAGTTCCGCGCCGAGACGTGCGTGGTGAAGCGCTTCACGCCGTTCTTGATCAGCTCGTTGAAGTCGCAATAGGCGTTGATCGCGGCGAGGCCGGCGGCCTTGTAGTCGGCGTGCACGCCGCCGAGCAGCATCAGCGCCTCGTCGGGATTGACGATCCGGTGGGTCTTGAACGCGATGGTCTTGCCGGTGGCCGGGTTGACGAGGCGGTAGACGCGCTCGTTCTCGCGCACGAACGACTGGCGCACGTAGGCCTGGTAGCGCGCGGACGAGATCGCGTGGGAGTCGGGGAGCTTCGGGTCGACCAGGAAGCGGTCGTCGGTGAAGGTGTTGCCCGCGATCTCGAGCACCTCGCGCAGGTGGTCCTCGGTCGTCACGCGCTCGAACACGTACGGCGTCTTGCCGGTGTCGAACGGCTTGCGCAGCCGCTGGGTCAGGCGAAGCTGGGTCTCGACGAACCGGAACCCGTGGTCCTCGAGGGCCTGGATCGAGGCGACGTCCTCGATCGGCGCCTTGTAGAGCACGTACATCGGGTGATGCTCGCTGAGGTATTGCTCCTCGAGGCGCGCGAGCTCGCCGTTGTACGGGCCGCTCACCTCGAGGATGGCGCGGCCGAGCACCTGGCTGTCGATGTCGTGCTTCGCGACCTGCACCTAGAGCGCCACCATCTCGGCGGCGAGCTCGAACGTGGGGTCCTTCTGCGCGGGCGCGGGCGAGGCGAGGAAGTAGCCGCCGTCCTCGCGGATCTTGCCGGCGATCGCGTCGTAGGCGACCGGCTCGGAGATGCTCGAGACGAAGTTGTCGCCGCAGGGGACCTGCTTCATCAGGCCGGCGCGCACGATGTGGTCTTCGAACTTCGTGGTCGACTCAGGCACCACGCCCTTGTAGCGAACGTACAGGTTGTACGTGTCCTGATACTCGCGCTCGCCGTCGACGATGGTGCCGCTGAACGGACGATCGTATCGGTAGGGCACGTGCTCGCGCTCCTCGACGTAGTGCGTGTACGTCATGCACTTCGCCGCGCCGACGCCGAGGAACAGGAACCGGCCTGTCTTCGCCGCGTGGATCTTGTCGAACGTGCAGCCCTCGCCGATCGAGTTGTGCCCGAGGTCCCGCACGATCGACTTGTCCGCGCCGAGCGCGGCACACGACATCAGCGGATCGACCGAGCGCTCCGTCTCGGGCAGGCGGCGGACGTACTCGTTGAACACGCCCATCTTCGAGCGCGACTGCTGCACGTTGTAGGCGACGCCGTTGCAGAAGCTGAATGTGAACGTCGGCACGACCAGGGTAGGAACTCTCAGCTCGAGCAGCGTGTCGAGCACCCCTTGCAGCAACGCGGTCTTGCTCAGCTGCGGGTTGGGACGGCCGAACGACATCTCGGAGTGGACGAACAACACGCGGCAATCGGCCGCGTCGACGGCTTCGAGGCAACGCAGGAGATCCGAGCTCGTCACTCCCTGAAACAGAACGGTGTCCTTCATATCGCTCCTAGTGCGCGGTCTGCCCGCCGTCGACGACGAACCTCTGCCCGGTGATCCAGCCGGCCTTCTCCGAGAGGAGGAACTCGACCGCGTTCACGATGTCGTCGACCTCGCCGAACCGCAGGAGGTACTCCTCCTTCATCTTCTCGAGGTGCTTCGGGTCGGTGAACGCGCGCTCCGACATCGGCGTGCGCACGCCGCCGGGCAGCACGGAGTTGACGCGCACCGCTGGTGCGAGCTCGACCGCGAGGGACTGCATCATCGCGTCGAGCGCGCCCTTGCTCGCCGAGTACGCGGCCTGGCCCTTGACGCCCTTGATGCTGTAGGTGCTCGAGATGAACAGGAGGTTCTTCAGCACGCCCTTGTTGTGCTTCTTCAGCAGCGTGGCCACGACCTGGAACGCCGACAGGACGTTCACGTTCATGACCTCCTGCACCGCAGCGAAGTCATTCAGGCGCGCCGGCATGACCTTGACCACACCGGCGGAGTGAACGAAGCAATCGACCGTCGCCTGCTTCTGCTCGAGGAAGCTGCCGAGCGATGCAGAGATGCCCTCGACGTCGCGCAGATCGTGCGTCCACACCAGGTGGCGGCCCTCGTCGCTCACCTTCGCGGCGTCACGGCAGCCGAGGATCACCGTCCGGTCGGCGCCGAGGCGCCTGGCAATGGCCGCACCGATGCCCGACGACGCACCCGTGATGAGCGTGTACGCCTGCATCGCCGCGTCTCTACTTGGTCCGCTTGCCGGCGACGAATGCTTCCAGCGCGCCGGCCGTGCGTGCTTCGGCGAGGTCCTCGCCGGAGACGTTGACCGCGTAGTGCTCTTCGATCATGGCGATCACCGACAGCGCGGTGAGCGAGTCCCACTGCTCGAAGCTGGAGAGCACGTCATCGGGCTTCACCGAATCCTCCTCGATGACCACAGCGAGCCGTTCGTAGAACTGATCCATTTAAGCTGTCTCCTGGTAGTCGATCATCTCGCAAAATGCCAGTGGACCCACCTGCATCACGAGCGATGCCCAGGTCAGGCCAACACCGAAGCCGGCCATGCAGAGCTTCTTCGATCCGGCCGTGAGCTGCTCGGCCAGGTTGAAGGTGATGTTGGTCGGAATCGTGGCACCGCTGGCGTTGCCGAAGTTTTCGACGATATTGGCCGGCATGCGATCGCGAGGGACCTTCATCTTGTCGGCCAGCTTGTTCAGCATGAACTTGTTCGGCTGGTGGAACATGAAGTAGTCGACGTTGTCGGCCGACAGCTCCGCCTGCTGCAGCAGCGCCTCGATCATCGGCGGAACTTCGACCTGGACGAAGTTGAACACCGCCGTCCCGTTCATGGTCAGGTTGTCCTTCGCGCGGAAGTTGTTGTCCCCGACGTCCTCGAGCACCGCGGTCTGCGCCGTCGATGGCATGCGGAACCCGCCGGCCGGGATCATCAGCACCTCGTGTCCCGTGCCGTCCATCTTGAGGTTCGCGTGGATCGTCTGGCCGTCATCGGCCTTCTCGACGATGGTGATGCACGCCGCGTCGCCGATCAGCGGGAAGCTGTTCTTGTCCTTGCGCGAGACCTTCCGGCTCAGGACATCGGCGTTGACGACCGCCACCTTCTTGATCGACGCCTGATCCAGCATCATGAACGCCTGCATCAGGCCCACGATGAAGCCCGCGCAGCCCTGGCTGATGTCCAGGCAGAGCATGTCCTTCTTGAGCTCAAGTCGGCCCTGGATCACGTTGCTGGACGCCGGCATGTAGTAGTCGGGCGACTGCGTGATCACGACGAGTGCGTCGAGGTCATCGGGCTTGAGGACGCCGCGCTCGAACAGGTGCTTGAAGCCGTGCACGGCGAGGTCCGAGACGCACGTCTGGTCGTTCTTGACGATCCGATGCTTGTCGTAGCCCATCACTGTCTTCAGCTTCAACGACTTCGCCTCGGGGAAGTCAAAGTCCTTCATGTCCTCCATGAAGGTGCGCTCGTTCGCCGGGAGCACCGTGAGCACGCCGGCGATGCGCTTGTTCGTGAAGCTGAAGTTCACAGGTTGACCCCGTACTTCTTCAAGAGGCTCGTGATGGTCGCGATGCTCTTGAGGTTCTCCGGCAGGATATCGGTGCCGGCGATCGAGATGCCGTAGGTCTCGTCGAGGTCGCTCGTCAGCGTGATCACGTCGAACGAGTCGAGCATCCCGTCGGCGATGAAGTCCTCGGACTTCGTGAAGTCGGACTCCGGTCGGATGCCATTGAGCACTTCCAGCACTGTCTTCATACGGCCTGCCTCATGAGCACTTGATCGACCAGGCCATCCAGCTGGTAGCCGTAGTGCTTGTAGCGATCGATCGCGTTGTCGTTATCGGAGATGACCCAGAGCGTGAACCGACGGACATCTTTGCACTCCGCGAAGTAGCGGCGCATCAGCCGCGCGCCCACGCGGCGGTCGCGGAACGCAGCGTCGACGACCCAGTGGCGCAGGATCGACGACTGGCCCGTCACTTCGAAGAACAGCTGACCCGCGATCGCGCCGTCGGCGTGGATCACGAGGATCTTCTTCGCGGCGGCGGCCTCCGCCATCTCGGCGGTATCGGGAATCTGCTCCGCGTGTCGATCGAGCATGGCCTCGAGCATCTCGGCGAGCGCCTTGCCTTCGGCACAGTCGGCCCACACGACCTCGGCGTCGGTCTCCGCCGCGGGCGCCTCCCCGGCGGTCGTCCTCGTCATCCGGTGCAGCGTGGAGTGCGGGCGAAAGCCAACCGTCGCGAACATGTCGGAGATCGCGGCGACCTGATCGCGCTTGCCGATCACGTCGACGGTCATGGTCTCACGCGGCGAGTTCACGAGCTCGCGCAGCGCTGCGACCAGATCGGCAGGCTGGTTCGCGAGGTAGTACAGGTGCAGGAAATCACGATCGCGGCGCAGGACGAACAGCACGTTCGCGGCCGTGAGCGAATACAGGTCACCGCCATCGACCCAGCGCTGCAGCTTCTCCGGCGTCGGATAGAAGTTCGTGGTGACCGATCCGGCACGCTTCGCCGCGGCCAGTTGCTCGTAAACGTCGGCCACGCTGGCGAGCGGGTTCACGACGGCTCCAGGAGCAGCGCCGTGAGCCCGTTGCGGTCGATCTTGCCGTTCGGGTTCCGTGGCAGCGCCTCCATCTGCTTGAACACCGTCGGCAGCATGTACTTTGGCAGCACGCCCGCGAGGCCCTGGCGGATCGCCGAGGCGGGCACCGGCTGCTTCGCCTCGAAGAACAGCGTGATCTCCTTGCGCTCGCGGTGA
>JBBRBG010000143.1:0-23994 GCA_038206055.1 Haliangiales bacterium | reverse complement strand
CGTCGCGTGCTCGATCACGCTTGGCGCGTCGCACCAGTGGGACACCGCCGGCACGCCGTCGGGCGGCACCGCGGGCTTCATCTTCCTGATGCGCATCCCGTTCAAGGATATCCTCACCGGCAACGACACCAGCGTTGCCACGCTGATGCCCGGCCCGAAGACGATGTCGATCCAGAGCCTGTACGCCGGCACCAACCACCTCGACATGACGCGTGCGTGGCTCGATATCGCGAGCCTGTCGAACAACCAGTACGCGAACGAGCACGAGATCTCGGCGTTCGGCGCGGTTCGCGCCGAGCAGATCGAAGGCATCCTCGTGGTGCGGAAGCCCGCCGCCGTCCAGTAGTAGGCAAGCGTCGATCTATCGGCGCTCGCGCTCGCGGGCCGCCGCGTCCTCCTGATCGAGCTCCTTGCGTGCCGCGATCCGCAGCACCTTGCCGTTCGCGCGATAGCGGAACCACAGCCCGTGGCTCTCGAGGATCCCCTTCACCGCGACGGTCCACGGGACCTTCGTCAACGTCACGGTGAGCTTGCCGCGGATCGACTCGGGGACGACCAGATTGATCTTCGCCTGCGCCGCCAGCATGTGCAGCACGTCCTGGAGTGGCGCGTCTTTCATGTCGAGGTCGACGCGCGGTCCGTCCGGCAGATCGGCCGGATCGACGTAGCCCTGGCGCTCGCGCTCGTCGTCCATCGAGTCGATCTGGTCGAGCTCCTTGCGCGGCAACACCTCGAGCAATTTCCCCTCGGGGATGTAGCGATACCAGAGACCGTGCGCCTCGAGCAGCACTTCGACCGCCTGGTCACATGGCACCTGATCGAGGGTGAGCGTGATCGTCGCCTTGATGTAGTCGGGCAGCACGACGTTCGCGTCGCAGGCCTTCGCGAAGAACCGCAGGACGTCGGCGATCGGAGCCGCCTTGAAGTCGGTCGAGATCTTCTTCGCGTTGAGGAACGCGTGCGGCGCGGTAACGATGCGGTAGCCCATCGTCGGCGGCGTTGGCGGCGTTGGCGGCGTCGGCGGCGTCGGCGGTGTCGGCGGCGTCGGCGGAACGCCGACCTCCATGTCGGGCACGCACGGCGGAAGCGCGGCGGCGCGGAGCTCGTCGAGCATGCTCGTGCACGCGGACGAGCGTTCCTCGAACTCGCCCTCGGATCGGATGTTGGCCTGCATCAGCGACGACAGCGGGGCGGTGAACCGCTGCCGCGTCTCGGCCGGGACGTTCATGCAGCGCGAGACGTTAGCGGTCTCGGCCGCATACATGATGCACGCGTCGGGCAGCAGCCCCGAGCTGGGGACGCTCGCGGTCATGGGCATCTTCTCGGAGCTGCCGCGAAGCGCGAAGCCCACGGTCCCCGCGCCGGCGAGCGCCACCGCCGCCGCGACGGCGATCGCGACGGGCCGCCAGATCGGCGGCGCGCGCTTGGCGCGGATCGCACCTCGCTCCTCGAGGCCGGCGAGGGCCGCGGCCGCGTTCGGGAACCGATCCTCGCGGCGCGGTGCGACGAGCTTCTCGAGGAACCGGCGCAGCGGCAGCGAAACATTGATCGTTCCGATCAGCTCCGCGTTCATCACGCGCCACGGCTCCTGCCGCGTGAGCAGATGGACGAGCGTCGCGCCGAGCGCGTACGGATCGGTGGTCGCATCGACCTGGCCGGCGAGCTGCTCGATCGGCATGTAGCCGAACGTGCCGATCGAGGTCGAGCCGGCGGTCGTGCCCTGGACGTGCGCCGCTCCAAAATCGACGAGCGCGATCGAGCCATCGGCGCGCCTCAGGAGGTTTGCGGGCTTGATGTCCCGGTGGATCACCATCGGCGACAGGCCTTGCAGGTAGACCAGCACCGTCAGCACTTGCGTCGCGAGCTCGACGATCTCCGTCTCCGCGTAGAAGTGCTGCTCGAGCCGCGCATCGAGCGCCTCGCCGGTGACCAGCTCCTGCGCGAGGTAGTAGCGCGTGTTGACGCCTTCGCCTTCCTCGAACGATGCGCAGAATCGCGGGATCGCCGGATGCGCGAGCGCGCGCAGGAACTTCGCTTCGCGTTCGAACGCCGCGACGGCATCGGCTCCGGGCGACTGCACGAACGCGAGCTCCTTGAGCGCGACCTGCTTGCCGTCGGCATCGCGCGCCACGTACATGCGACCGTGCGCGTTCGCGACGAGCACGCGCTCGACGGCGTAGCCGCCGGGCGAGACGGCCGTCCCGCACGACCGGCAGCGTTCCTCGCGCACGAGGTCCGCGCATGCCGGGCAGAACGTCGCGCTTGCCGCGGCATCGCGAAGCAGCTCCTCGAGCTGCGCTTCCTCCGCGAGCTGGGCGCGGAGCGTCTCATCACAAGCGATCGCCGCCTCGAGCGCCGCGACGTCACCGTCGTAGCTGCCGCTGGCGTAGAGCGCGATATCATCACGGGTGGGCTTCACGGCTGCACCTCCTCGAGGGTCTTGCGAATGTGGGCGCGCGTCTCGCACAGGATCTGGCGGACGCGCTGGAGCGACAGGCCGAGCTCTCGCGCCGCACTCGCGGCGGTGCCGTTCGGCGTGGCGTAGATCAACCGGAACACCCTGCGTGCGGTCGGCGAGCACGTCTCGAGCGCGGCGAGCACTCGATCGAGCTGCAGCTTTCCCGCGAGCTCGCGCTCGGGGTCCGGGGCCGGCTCGCGATCCGGAACGGCGGCGAGCACGCGCTTCTCGGTCTTGCCGCGCGCGAGCTCGTTGAGTCCGAGGAACCGCGCCTGCCGGATCGCGAGGCCCGGAAGCTCGAGCTCGGCGAGCCCACCGGCCGCATGTTTCTCCATCAGCCGAGTCCACGCCGCCTGGGAGATCTCCCGCGCACGCTCGGGCGGGATCCCCAGCGCGAGCACCGACAGGTAGACCCGGTGGTCGAACCGCCGGATCGCCTCGTCCCACCTGTCGGGTTCTCGGATACTCATCGGTTGCACAGCCCAAGAACAGGCCACCGAAAGAACCATATCGGTCGATTGAAAGGTCCGACCTGAGAATCCTGGTCAATTCATGACAGGAAACTCTCGCCTTTTTGACCGAAGTCATCGTATCTCAAGGGCAATGCAAGCCATTCCCGAGCTTGGAAGTCTTCGCCAAGAATTGCGCCTGGCGGGCGTCTTCGAGCACCGCGAACTGCGTAGCTGGCTCAAGCTCGGAGTTCTTCTCGCCGGCCTCGCAGCATGCATCTCCGCCATCTACATGTTCGGGTGGGTCGCTGCATTTTGCCTGGTCCCGGTCTGCGCCGTGCTCTCGACCGCAGCGGCGATGATGGGTCACGAAGGTAGCCACCGCAGCACCTCGAAGTCGCCGTCGCGCAACGCCTTGATGGCGTACTTCGCATTCCCCGTGTTCTCCGGCCTCTCGCTGCAGTACTGGCGCGAGAAGCACGACCGCCTGCACC
This sequence comes from Haliangiales bacterium, assembly GCA_038206055.1. Classification (GTDB taxonomy): domain Bacteria; phylum Myxococcota_A; class Polyangia; order Haliangiales; family Haliangiaceae; genus JABFXX01. The sequence goes on along the minus strand of JBBRBG010000143.1, from coordinate 20,593 downwards.
ACGGTCATCCGAACGTCGAGGGCGTCGATCCTGATATCCGTCCGTGGCCGTTCGTGTCGTCGAAGGGTGATCACGAGCGCGCCACCCCGCGCCTCCGTTGGTTCCAGCGCACGTTCCAGAAATGGGCGTTCTGGCCGATGTCGACCATGATGGCCGCCGGCATGCGCCGCTCGTCGCTGATCTTCATGCGGCAGTCGTGGAAGAAGACCGGCTACACCCGCGAATGGGGCCAGGATGCCGTTGCGCTCGTCCTCCACTACGCACTCTGGATGGTCGTCCCGTCGCTGATCTTTGGACCGCTCCATGCGCTCCTGTTCTACGCCGCGGTGTGGATGGGCGTCGGCGTGTTCCTCGCCCTCGTGTTCCTGCCCGCGCACGCAGGTCTGCCGATCGTGCGCGAGCAGAACAAGGACTGGGTCCACCAGCTCGAGACCACGCGGAACCTCGAGATGCCGAAGTTCATCTCGTTCTTCTTCATCGGCCTCGACTACCAGGCCGAGCACCACCTGTTCCCGAAGATCCCGCACCAGAACCTCCCACTCGCCGCGCGCATCACGCGCGCCTGGTGCGAGAAGCACGGCGTCCCGTACCTGAGCGAGCCGTACATCTCGGCGCTCCTCGATGCGGCGGCGTACATGGCCTCGGGCTGGGAGCGCGAAGCTTCCGACCCGCTGCATGTTCGCGCGGGCCTCGTCGGTCACGACGACGCTAAGCTCGCTGCGTAGATCGAGAGCGGCTGGTGTCCGACAATGGGGTCGGACCCCATTATCGGACTAGCTCTGACGTACGTAGTCGGGCTTGGCCGTGCCCGTCTTGGTCATCACGACCTGATACAGCTGGGCATCGCGGCTGCGCGCCGCACCGGCGGCGGCGAGCAGGTAGAACTTCCACATCAGATAGAACTTGCGGTCGTATCGGTGGCTGATCTCCGAGTACGTGCGATCGAAGTTGTCCCACCACGCCATCAGGGTCGGATCGTAGTCCGGGCCGATGTTGTGGAGATCCTCGGGGACGAACAGGCCCTCCATCGCGCGGCCCATCTGCGCCAGTGACGGTGCGACCGCGTTCGGGAAGATGTACTTCTCGACCCACGCCGTGCCGTGGCGGAGCGAGCGGTTGTTCGCGATCGTGTGGATGAGGGCGACGCCGTCATCCTTGAGCCGGTCGTGCATGCCCTGCAGCATGTCGCGGTGATTCTTCGGGCCGACGTGCTCCATCATGCCGATCGAGATCACGCGGTCGAACTGGCCGCGGACATCGCGGTAGTCCATCAGCTTCAGCTCGACGTCGAGCTTCTTGCCCTTGGGGCCCCACAGCTCGTTGCCGAGCGCGACCTGGTCCTTCGAGAGGGACACGCCGAGCACCGAGCAGCCGTACTTCTCGGCCGCCCAGCTCGCCATGCCGCCCCAGCCGCAGCCCATGTCGAGGACGCGCATGCCCGGCTTGAGGCCGACCTTGCGCGCGACGAGGTCGAGCTTCGCGTCCTGGGACTCCTGAAGCGTCTTGGCCGTCTTCCAGTAGCCGCACGTGTAGACCATGCGGTCGTCGAGCATACGGGTGTAGAGGTCGTTGCCGATGTCATAGTGAGCCTCGACCGACGGGCCCGAGCGCGCCTTCGACTGGAGGTTCAGCAGGAGTGCCTTGGCGGTGAGCGCCTTGAGCTTCCAGCTGCCCTTGACCTTCTGCTTGAGGTTCGCGCGCATGACCTTGTCGATGGTCACGTCGAGCGCGTCGGTCTCCCACTCGCCATCCATGTAGGACTCGCCAAAGCCCAGCGAGGCGCCGCGGAGGGTGCGCTCGTAGAACTTCTGGTCGTTGACCTGGATGTCACCGGGCCGGGTGCCGCCGATCTCGATGTCCGCGAGTCCGAATAGCTCGCGGATGATCCCTTCGGCTTCGGTCGACCGCCGCGGAGTGATCGCGGGGAGCACGCGCTCGAACAGGCCGCGGATGGAGGAAGTCGGTGACGGTGGCGGTGCCGCGTGGCCCCGCTCGCCGGACGAGGTGTGTTGCATGAGGGGCCTTCTTTCCCACGTGCGCGGGCGCCACACAAGACAAAATGTCGCAGCGTTCAGGCCGAGTTAGGCGGACGCCGCCGACGTGCCAGCACCTGCCGCCTTGGCCTCGGCGGTCTGGGGGATGTGCTCGTTGCGCTTCATCAGGATGGGCATCAGGAACTGTGCGACCGCCCCGAACACGTTGTGGTCGGGCTCGAGCATCTTGCCGATACCCTGGGCGGTGATGAGAGCGACGAACACCAGCATCATGTCGGTGACCGGGTGAACCCGGTACTTGCGACCGATCTCGAACATCTCGCCGATCAGCTCGCCGTACTCGAGCTTCGCCACGTCCTTCGCGCGGAACTTCGATGCGAACTCGGCGACCTCCTTGCGCAGCGACTCCCAGTCGATCGTGCCGAGGTACGTGTGGAACCGCTTGAGGTGGTTCACCAGGTCATCCGGAGTGCCCATCGCGAGGCACTTCGTCATGTCGATGAACTGGATCAGGATGTCCTCGGCGAGCAGCTTGGCGAGTCCGGCATCGAAGATGATCAGCGTGCCGTCGTCCTGCACCACCATGTTGCCGGGGTGCATGTCGGCGTGCACGAAGCCGTCCTCGAAGCACATCTTGAACATCGCCATCCGGACCGTCTCGGCGAGCTGCTTCTTGAACTCGGGCGGGCGGTCGGCGGGTAGGGCGTCGACCTTGACGCCGCGGACGAACTCCATGACCAGGACTTTCTCGCCGGAGAGGTCGCCGTGGATCTCGGGGAACCTGACGCGCGGGCGACCTTTGAAGTTGGCCGCGAACCGCTGGTAGTTCTCCGCCTCGATCCGCAGATCAGTCTGCTCGTAGATCGCTTCGACGAAGTGCTGCGTATGGCCGACGGGATCGTTCAGTCGCCACTTCGGCCGCAGCGCGATCATCTTCGCGCTGCCGATCAGCAGCGCTTTGTCGCGCTCGACCTGGCGGCGCACGCCGGGCCGCAGCACCTTCACCGCGACCTCGCGACCATCCTTCAGGCGGGCGCGGTGGACCTGAGCCACACTCGCCGCGGCGATCGCGACCTCGTCGAACTCGGAGAACACCTCGGTCAGCGGCTTGCCGAGCTGCGCCTCCGCCGTGGCCTTGACGTACCGGAAGCCGAACGGTGGGAGCTTGTCCTGGAGGCGGCGGAGCTGGTTGATGAGCTGCGGCTCGAACAGGTCCGGTCGCGTCGACATCACCTGCCCGAGCTTGATGAACGTCGCGCCGAGCGCCGTCATCGTCTGCCGCAGCATCCAGCCGCGGAGATGCGCGAGCGCGCGGCGGCGGCGGCGCCCCCACACGAACAGGAAGATGCCGAGCCGGGCGATGCCGTACATCAGCCCGCTGAACACCACGACCAAAACCAGCCAGATGAAATGGAGGAAGTTCCCGGGCCAACGAAGCACTGCGGAGCGATGGTGCCACAAGGTGGGTGCGCGCGCGGGCACATCGTGTCGCCGGCGCGCGTGGACCGCCGACAAGTTTCAGTGCCTTGGCGCGGCTCGGCATTTGCGAGGGACTCGCAGGCATGAACACGTTCAAGGCTGATATCGAAGAGATCCGTCGTCGCGCCATGGAGAAGATCGGCGATGGCGCCGTCACCGCGTTCTACAAGGCGGACAAGGAGAAGGTCGTCGAGGTGCTCAACGAGGTGCTCGCGACCGAGACGGTGTGCACCCTCCGCTACCGCAACCACTACTTCATGGCGTCCGGAATTCACGCCTCGGGCGTCGAGAAAGAGTTCCTCGAGCACGCGAACGAGGAGCAGGAGCACGCCGACAAGGTGGCGAAGCGCATCACCGAGCTCGGTGGCACGCCGAACCTGAATCCGGAAGGCCTCGCCACCCGCAGCCACGCGCAGTATGGCACCGCGGAGACGCTGACCGAGATGATCAAGGAAGACCTGATCGCCGAGCGCATCGCGGTCGCCACGTACTCCGAGATCGTGCGCTGGCTCGGCAACGACGACATCACCACGCGTCGCCTGATCGAGGAGCTGCTCGCGAAGGAAGAAGAGCACGCCGACGACATGGCCAAGTTGCTCCAGCGCGTCGGCAAGTAGTGTAGCTTGTCGACCTAGCGTCGATGGCAGTACCGAGCGACCACGACATCATCCTCGCCCTTGGTGAGGATCTCCCCGTCGGCATCTGGGTCGCGCGTGCACCCAGCGGCGAGGAGGTCTACGCGAACCGAACGTTCGCGACGATCATGGGCACCGGCGTCAAGGCGGCGCAGGTCGGCAACTACGCCGAGCCCTACGGCATTCTCACGCGCGACGGCAAGCCGTACCCCGAGGAGCGGCTACCGTTCGTGCGCGCCCTGCAGGAGCGCCAGGTCGTCATCAATGACGACATCACGATCCGGCGCCCCGATGGCTCGTGTGTGGACGTCCGCGCGTTCGGCCGCCCCGTGATGGACGCCGGCGGCGTGATCACGCATGTCATCATCGCGTTCTTCGACATCACGCGCGAGGTCGGCGCCGAGCGGGCGCGCGCGGAGAGCGACGAGCGGTTGCACCGCGCGCAGCGCATGGAGGCGATCGGCACGCTGGCCGGCGGCATCGCGCACGACTTCAACAATCTGATCTTCGGCATCAAGCTGATCGCGGCGGACCTCGCGTCGTCGGAGCCCGACGCCAAGCGCAAGGAAGCGCTGAAGCTGATCGATGACATCACCGAGCGCTCGGCGGCGCTGACTCGCTCGCTGCTCGGCTTCGCGCGCCGCGGCAAGCACCGCGCGACCACGCTGTGCCTGTCCGACGTGGTCGCATCGATCAGCGAGCTGCTCAAGCGCACGTCGACCGGGGTCGAGCTCGAGCTCGAGCTCCAGGCCGAGAATCGCGGCGTGCTCGTCGGTGATCAGAGCCAGCTCGAGCAGGTGATCATGAACCTCGTCGGCAACGCGCGCGACGCGGTGGGCGAGGGCGGCCGTGTGGTGATCCGCACCCGCGACGAGCTCCTGGCCGCGCCGCCGCCGCACGCGCTCGGTGCGGCGACGTCGGGTCCCCACGTGGTGCTCGAGGTCTGCGACAACGGCGCGGGCGTCGATCCCGGGGTTCGCGATCGCGTGTTCGAGCCGTACTTCACGACCAAGACCAAGGGACCCGATCGCGGCACCGGCCTTGGCCTCGCCACGGTGCTCGGCATCGTCGAGCTGCACGGTGGTTCCGTGGAGGTCGATGCCGGGCTCGATGGCCGCGGCACCACGCTCCGCGTGTTCCTGCCATCGACAGGACGCGCCATGGAGCCCGCGGTCGCACCGCGCCGGGTCGCCGCGGTTCCCCCGGGCTCGGGGATGCTGATGATCGTCGACGACGATGCGATCGTGCGGCGTGCGGTGGCGAAGGCAGTGGAGACCCTCGGCTACTCCACGGTCGAAGCGACGAGCGGCACCGATGCCGTCGAGATCTACCGCGCGCATAAAGAGGAGATCCGCGGCATCGTGCTCGACATGGTGATGCCGCAGATGAGCGGGCGCGCCACCTACGTCGCCCTGCGCGAGATCGATCCGGCGGTGCCCGTGCTGCTGATGAGTGGCTACTCGGTCAACGAAGAGGTCCAGGCGATCCTCGACCTCGGCGTGAAGGCGTTCGTCGCGAAGCCGCACTCGGTCGAGCAGCTCGCCGAGGCGCTGTCGGTCGCGCTCCAGCGGTAAGCCGTCCGCGTCCCGGACGCCCGTCCGCCCACCGGCCGGACACGGACAACCGCGATCAATGATCTCGCGGACATCGCATCGGCACGCCTGATGCGATGCGCCCGCGCATGCGAACGATCATCTCCTGCGTCCTTCTCCCCTGGCTCTGTGCCCTCACGTTCTGGTTCCTGTTCGGCGCGTGCGTCGCGAACGTTCCCGACGAGCCGGAGCCCGTCTCGCGCCTGGTCGCGAGCTGGGATCCGCTCGCGTGTGGCGAACCGCACCGCGTTGTCCTCGAGCTCGAGGACGAGGCCGGCAACCCGGTCTCGTCGTCCACGCCGTGCTGGCTCGGCGGCCTCGCGGTCGACCTGCCACGCTGGGGCTGGTACACGGGGCGGATCTACACCTGGGTCCTCGACCAGCCCATCCGTTCCATTCGCAACGTCACGCTCGCGGTCGATGCGGCGATCGTGCGCTGGCAGGTGATCACGCCGCCGTAGTGGGCGGTCCGCCGCCCGCTGCGCGGTTTGCCAGGACGCGTCGCGGATCGCGCGAGTGAATCAACCGGCTTGCGCCGTTCCGGCGACGGGCCCGTGCTTGCACTGCTGTCTGAAATGACCAAGGTAGAGACTCCACGCGGGCTTGCGGTACTGACCATCCTCGTCCTGGGAGGCTGCAGCGTGCCGACCCTCAACGAGACGAGTGCTCCCCTCGATCAGACCGTCCTCGGCAGCTCGCAGAGCTTCGCGGTGCTCGGCGGGTCGACCGTGACCAATACGGGCGCCACCGTCGTCCACGGAGACCTCGGGGTAGATCCGGGGCTCGCGATCACGGGGTTCCCGCCCGGCCTCGTCGTTGGCGGTTCCATCCATGCCGGCGATGCGGCCGCGCTCCAGGCCCAGGCCGACCTCACGACGGCGTACGTCGCGCTCGCCGGCGAGGCGCCCACCCAGGATCTCTCGGGGCAGGACCTCGGCGGCCTGACGCTCACCCCCGGCGTCTATCACTTCGCGTCGTCAGCACAGCTCACGGGCACGCTCCGGCTCGACGCGCTCGGCGATCCCGCCGCGATCTTCGTGTTTCAGATCGGCAGCACGCTCACGACGGCGAGCAACTCGTCGGTCGTCGTTTTGAACAGCGGCGGGGACTGCAACGTGTTCTGGCAGGTCGGCAGCTCTGCGGCGCTCGGGACGACCACCGCCTTCAAGGGAAACATTCTCGCGCTCGCCAGCATCACGCTGAACACGGGTGCGACCGTGAGCGGGCGCGTGCTAGCTCGCAACGCAGCGGTGACGCTCGATACCAACGCGGTCTCGATCCTCGGCTGCGGGGTGCCCGCTCCTCACGTCGTCGTCTGCGGTGACGGGCTCGTCGAAGCGCCCGAGGCCTGCGACGACGGCAACCTCGTGATCGGTGACGGCTGCGATGCGAGCTGCCGCCTGGAGCACCTCGTCGTGTGTGGCGACGGCGTCCTCGAAGCGCCGGAGCTCTGTGACGACGGCAACCTCGTCGCCGGTGACGGCTGCGATGCGAGCTGCCGCCCGGAGCACGTCGTCGTGTGTGGCGACGGCGTCCGCGAAGCGAGCGAGGCATGCGACGACGGCAACCTCGTTGCCGGTGACGGCTGCAGTGCGCAGAGACAGCCTACGAGCTGGCACTGCGGCGACGGCATCATCGAAGCCGGTGAGATGTGCGACGATGGCAACCACATCGCCGGTGACGGCTGCGACGCGAGCTGCAACGTGGAGCACCTCGTCGTCTGTGGCAACGGGATCGTCGAAGCCGGCGAGACGTGTGACGATGGCAACCTCGTCGCCGGTGACGGCTGCAGTGCGCAGTGCCAGCTCGAAGGCTGTCTCTGCGGCGACGGCATCCTCGAAGCCGGTGAGATGTGTGACGACGGCAACCGCGTCGATGGCGACGGCTGCTCGATGGCCTGCACGCTCGAGTAGGTCGCGGTCGTGTGTCCGACAATGGGGTCGGACCCCATATTCGGACAGCAAGGCGCGCGCGGCGTGGGGAGGCTCACCGGGTGGAGAGCCGGTAGGTCATCGCGCGGACTCGATCCGCGAGCTCGAGTGCCTCGGCGACCAGCGCGGGCGCGATGTACTCGAGCGCGACCGCCTGGTCGAGCTCCATCGTGACCTCGGCGGCGCTCGCGAGCGCCATGCGGAAGAAGTGGCGGCGGTCTTTGCCGACGCGCCGATTTCCCTCGGCGACGTAGAACCGCCGTCAACAGACACCGACGCCGACAGAACAGAAACCACAGAAACGGAGAGAACCGAACCAGAGGAGGAGAAACCGGAAGCAGGTTGATGGCAGGTCGCTGTGTCGGAGGACGACGTCATGGAGCCCTGCAGATTCGCCGTGCACCAGCGCGGCATCGGCATCGCCGGCGCCGAACGCGAAGCGTGGCTGACCGGCGACGTTTACGCAGCCGTAGGCACGGTGGTCGGATCGAGGCCGCGGGCGCGAAGCTCGCGCACGAGCGCGGGCTCGATACCGAACCGATCGAGCACGGCGCGCAGCTCGGCGCGGGCCTTGGGATCGAACTTCTGCACGCGCTTGCCGAGGATCAGCTCGTTCTTCGCGGAGTGCTCCCAGCCGACGAGCTCGGTGACGGTGACCTTGTAGCCGTGGGCCTCGAGCACGAGGCCGCGCACGACGTTCGTCAGGTGCGAGCCGAGCTCGCGCCGGTGCAGCGGGTGCGCGAACAGCGCCGCGGTGGCGGCGTCGGCGGGCTTGGACTTCTCGAGCTGGCGCGCGACCTCGGCCTGGCAGCACGGCACCACGGCGACGTGATCTGCCTGCTGCGCGATCGCGAGGACGAGCGCGTCGTCGGTCGCGGTGTCACAGGCGTGCAGCGCGGTGACCACGTTCGGCTTCCTCGCGAGTGGCGCCGCCGCGATCGCGCCGGTGGCGACGGAGAACCGGGCCTGCCCGAACCGCGCGGCGCGAGCGGCGGCCTGTTCGGAGAGCTCGGGCCGCGCCTCGATCGCGACGAGCGAGCCCTTGCCGGCGGGGCCGAGCACGAGCTCGTAGAGCACCGCGCCGAGGTAGCTCTTGCCGGCACCACAGTCGACGACGACCGGGTCCGGGGTGCGGGCGAAGGAATCATCGAGTGCGGGGCGGAGCAGGCCGACGAGGTGGCGGATCTGCTTCAGCTTGCGGCGAGCGTCGGCGTTGAGCTGACCGTCGCGTGTGAGCAGGTGGAGGTCCTTGAGCAGATCGATCGACATGCCCTTTGGAACATCCGGGTCCGTCGTCGGATCGTGCGCAGGCTTGGCCACGCGGCACTGTAGCGCGTCAGGTGTCGTCGTCGACACTCCACGCCGCGGCCCAGCGCGCCTCGACCGCGGTGTTGCCCCCCGAGCCACGACCGGGAATCGCCATGTACGCGCGGCCATCGCTGGTGGTGATCGTGACCGCACCATCCTTGTCCACCGCGAGGCCGGTGACCGCGGTCGCCTCGGCGAGCTCCGCGCCGAGCCACGTCAGCCCACCCGGATCGCCGATCGCCGGTCCGACATCCGTGATCGACAGCGCGATGACCTCGCCTTTGGCCCGGCCCCGGGTGCGCATCGTCGCGATCACCTCGAACGCCTCGCCATCGCGATCGATGGCGAACACGATCGCGCCGCGCTTCGCGTGGATTGCGTGGATCGCGTCGGCCTCGGCGAGCGTCACGGCGAGGCGGACCTGCGCGGTGCGCGGCGCGGCGATTGTGACCGGCTCCTCGCCGGGTCCCACGACCGGCGCGGGTGCCGAGAGGCCCAGGGCAACGGAGATGAGAGGCAGGAGCGTGTGCAGCATGAACCCCAGATAGTTCACCCCCTGGGCCAGGGCGAAATCGAGGAGCTGCGAGAGGTTAGCTAGAGGTGTGGGCGGGGGCCCACAGATCGGCCTGTCGAAATCGACACGGTCAAAACTTGTCGCGTCACGGGAGGAGAGTAGGTTCGAGCCTCATGCAGTGGATGGACATGCGCGTCGCCTATCCCGGTCAGTGGCTGGTGGTGGAGCTGCTCGAGGACGAGCATGTCGAAGTGATCGAGCTATGCGCCGACGGGTGCGCAGCGAAGCACCGCGCGCTGGAGCTGCGGCACACGCACGCCGGCCGCGTGTTCTGCTCCGTGCACACCAGCTATCCCACGCTCGCGTTCGATCGCCCCGAGCCGCGCGCGGCCTCGGCGTCGCGCTAGTCGAAATTCAGCGCACGGCGGCCATGGCTGCCTGCCGCGCGCGGAACGCCCGCGTCTTCACGGCAGCGACGGAGAGCCCGAGGTCCGCCGCGATCTCCGTCTCCGTGCGTCCCTCGGCGTAGCGCTTCCAGAACACCGCCGGGTACTTCGCTCCGAGCCGCGCGACAGCCTCGGAGACGAGGCCGAGGTCGACCTTCGCGATCACCTCGGCGCGGAGATCCGTCGGCGCCGGGTGCTGCTCGAGCCACGGCGTGCCCTCCTCATCCTTCACCGAGCCGCTCGCCGGAATCTCGCGCGCGAGACGGCGCTGCTTGCGCAGGAACATCAGCGCGGCGGTGGCGGTCACGCGATACAGCCAGGTCGAAAACCGGGACTCGCCGCGGAACGAGTCACGGTACCGGTGCGCCAGGAGCATCGCGTCCTGGGTGACATCCTCGGCGTCCTGATCGTCGCGCACGTACTTGAGCGCGATCGCCTTCACGTAGGATCGGGTCCGAACCGGGTCAGCGTCCATGGTGGTGGGTGCCTGCATCGAAGCCCTCCTTGCGAGAGGGGTATACGCACCAACCGAGCCAGCCTTGTCCAACTGCTTGAACAAGTAGTTCTAGACACTTGGGTATGGTTCAGGCATCTCAGTTGTCCAGGCATGTGGACACCGTCTAGACGATTGGACAGCTCGGAGTATGCTTCAGAGGTGCCGGTCCGCCACGTCCTGATCGTCGACGCCGGCGCCTCGACGATCGCTTCGGGAACCGGCGCGCTGGTCGGGATGGATGTCGAGGCGGTCGTCACGCCGGTGGCCGCGCTCGAGCGCGTCACGGGCTCCGCGTTCGACGTCGTGTTGTTCGATCCGGCGCTCGGCGAGGACGACGATGGAGCGCTGCACCTGCTCCATCGCCTTCGCACCGTGGCGCCCGATACGGTCGTCGTGATCTGGAGCGAGGCGCCGACGGTGGGCTTCGCGGTCCGCGCGATGCGGGCCGGCGCGCTCGACGTGCTCAAGAAGTCCGCGGAGGCGGCCGAGATCCGATCGGTCGTCGAGCGCGCGATCTCGCACGGCGCTCTCGCGCGCGAGGTCCGCCGCCTGCGCGGCGAGGTCGAGAAGGCGCGCGGTCTTGGCGAAGTCATCGGCGACTCCGCGCTGATGCGCCAGCTCCTGCAGATGATCAACCGTGTCGCCGCGTCGGACGCGACCGTGCTGATCGTCGGAGAGTCGGGCACCGGCAAGGAGCTACTTGCACGCACGATCCATCGCGTCGGCCCGCGTGCCGAAGGCCCGTTTGTCGCGTTCGATTGCTCCGCGCTCGCGCCCTCGCTGCTCGAAGCGGAGCTGTTCGGCCACGAGAAGGGCGCGTTCACCGGCGCCAGCCGCGCGCGCCGCGGTCTGTTCCGCGAAGCGAACGGCGGGACGATCTTCCTCGACGAGATCGGCGACATCGACGCCTCGGTGCAGAACAAGCTGTTGCGCGTACTCCAGGAGCGCGAGATCAAGCCCGTCGGCGGCGATCGACCGGTCGCGATCGACGTGCGCGTCGTCGCAGCCACGAACAAGGATCTCAAGGCGCTCGTCGCACGGGGCCAGTTCCGCGAGGATCTCTACTGGCGCCTCGCCGTGTTCCCGGTGCAGGTGCCGCCGCTGCGCGAGCGCAAGGAGGACATCCCGCTACTCGCCGCGCACATCCTCGCGAAGCGCCGTGGGGCCGCGAAGTCGTTCGCGGGGGGCGAGGTCCCGTACCCGACGCAGATCACCGCGAAGGCGCTGCAGCGCCTCGCGAGCTACCGGTGGCCGGGCAACATCCGCGAGCTCGAGAACGTTCTGTCGCGCGCCGCCATCCTGTGCGACGGCGAGATGATCCGCACCCACGATCTCGACATGCTCGGTCTCGATCGCCCGAGCTCCGGCAAACAAGACGACGGCGACGACCGCGTGGATCTGCCGGCGATCGATCTGTCCCGGCTCGGAGAGGGCGAGGTCCTCAAGGATCTGACGGAGCGGACCATCCGCGCCGTCGAGCGCGCCGCGATCGCTGTCGCGCTCCGGCGTGATCGCAGCCCCGCCGTCGCGGCGAAGCGGCTCGGCATCAGTCGGGCGAGCATCTACACGAAGATGAAGACGTACGGCCTGACGATCGATGGTGCGCCGAGCGTCGACGACGCCTAGTTGTGCGCGGACTCGCCGCCGATGCCGAGGTCGTGCGACGGTGTCCACCCCTTGCCCTCGACGACGACGCGACGGAGCTTGCCGGCCGAGGTCAACGGGATCTCCTTGACCAGCTCGATGACGAGCGGGATGCCGCGCAGGTGCGTGCCGACGAACTCGCGAATCAGCCCCTCGACCTCGGGCGGTAGGTGGCCCTCGGACATGGGCACGACCTTGAGGACGAGCGACCCATCGGCGCGCTGGACGGCCTGGAACTGCCGTGTGTGCTTCGCCATGTTGAGAAACAGGATGTTGAACAGGATGCCCTCGACGGGGTTGCCGTCGCGGTCGCGCATCGTGTCGGTGACGCGGCCCTCGACCGCGCCGAATCGCGGCAGCGTACGGCCGCATGCGCACGGGGATTGCTCGCGTGCGGTGGCGAGGTCCCCGGTCAGGTACCGGATGAACGGGCAGGCGAGATTGTGGAGGTCGGTGACGGCGACCTCTCCCTTTTCGCCGGGGCGCGCGGCGCGCGTGGTGCCATCGGGCTCGCGAACGAGGAGCTCGACGATCAGGTTCTCGGCGGACTCGTGCAGGCCGTCGTGGGCCTCGCACTCGCTGCCCATCAGCATGAACTCGCGGCAGCCATAGGTCTCGAACACGGCGGGGCCGAACGCCTGCGCGAGGTCGGCGCGGTCGTGCTCCCACAGCCGCTCCGCGCCGTAGATCACGGGGATGGTGTCCCAGTCGCGCAGGCCTTCGGCGTTGACGAAGCGCGCGAGGTCGGCGAGCGCCTGTGCGTAGCCGGCGAGGATCTGCGGCCGTTCGGTGCGGATCAACTCGACCATGCCGCGGAGCTGCTCGGGCGAGCGCACCATGCAGCTCGCGTAGATATCGCGGCGCAGCTTGCGATCGATCGCGATCTTCGCGCGGGTCAGCGGCGACGGCGCAACAGCCGCGACACCCCACAGGTGCAGCGCCTTGTCGCCCATGTGATAGCCGCCCCAGCCGAAGCCGCGCCAGCGGGTGGCGTCGCGCCAGTGGCGGCTCTCGGCGCTGAACCGCACCACGAGTGGCTGACCGGTGGAGCCGCTGGTGGTCTTGGTGACGGCGACGATCGGCCACGCTGCGGTGCGCGCGTCGACGGTGGTCTGTGCGGTCGCGCGATCGAGGATCGGCACGGAACGCAGATCATCGACCGTCTGGATGTCGTTCGGATCGAGGCCGACGGCGTCGAACGCCTCGCGATAGTACGTGGTGTGCTGATACGCGTGGCGCAGGAGGCGGCGGAGGTAGCCGGTGCGCTGTGCGGTGAGCTCGTCGAGCGAGCTGCGTTCGCTCTTCTGGAGCTGGTGGAGCAGCGGGAACGTGGGCCGTCCACGGAGGCGTTCCCAGGCCGGGTACAGCACCCGCCCGAGCACTGCTCCGTATGCATCGAACGCCACGATCACAACGTATCACCAAGGATGCTCCGAGCTGTTCGCGCCGATGGTGAGCGACCGGTGAGCGCAGATCGTTCGCCGCCGGTGACGTGCGCGACCGCTCACCGCGCGCAGGTGTCGCGGCATTGTGCGAGAGTCTCCTGGTGAGCGAGCAGTGGCGCGTCGTGGCCAAGACCTCCGAGGTACGTCCGGGTGATGTCGTGGCCGTCGATGTAGACGGAGTCGAGATCATCGTCGGCCGCGATGGCGACCGCTACTTCGCGATGCAGCGCCGGTGCCTGCACCGCGGCGGCGACCTGGCGGAGGGCATCGTCTCGCGCGGGCACCTGATCTGCCCGAATCACGGGTGGCGGTTCTCCACTGCGACCGGCTGCCAGCCCGAAGCATCGGACGTATGTCTCGTCACCTACGCGGTCCGCGTGGTCGACGAGCAGCTCGAGATCGACCCGCGACCACAGGAAAGGACGCCCACGTGACCACGAAGCGAACCCTCGTCAGCCTCATCGAGGGCGATGGTATTGGCCCGGAGATCGCCGCAGCCACGGTGAAGGCCCTCGATGCGGCCGGCGCGCAGGTCGACTGGGAGCGCGTCGATGCGGGCCTGGCAGGTGTCGAGCGGCACAAGGATCCACTGCCGCAGGCGACGATCGATTCGCTGAAGAAGACGCAGGTCGCGCTCAAGGGCCCGCTCGCCACGCCGAGCGGCGGGGGGTATCGCTCGGTCAACGTGACGTTGCGCCAGCAGTTCGACATGTACGCGAACGTTCGCCCGGCGAAGACGATTCCGGGCGTGCCGAGCCGGTACACGAACGTCGACCTGGTGATCGTGCGCGAGAACACCGAGGACCTCTACGCGGGCGTGGAGCACTACGTGGATCCGCGGCGCACGGCGGCGGAGTCGATCGCGATCATCACGAAGTTCGGCAGCGAGCGCTGCATCGTCTACGCGTTCGAGTACGCGCGGCGCCACGGGCGCAAACGGATCACGCTTGTCCACAAGGCGAACATCCTGAAGATGTCGAACGGCCTGTTCCTCGATACCGGCAAGGAGGTCGCGGCGCGTTACCCCGACATCCAGTTCGACGACATGATCGTCGACGCGACCGCGATGAAGCTGGTGCTACAGCCCGAGCGGTTCGACATGATCGTCACGATGAACCTGTTCGGCGACATCCTCTCGGATCTCACCGCGGGCCTGATCGGCGGGCTCGGCGTGGCGCCGGCGGCGAACATCGGCGACTCGGGCTGCGCGATGTTCGAGGCGGTGCACGGGACGGCGCCCGACATCGCGGGCAAGGGCATCGCGAACCCCACGGGCCTCATGCTGTCGGCGGCCATGATGCTGGACCACCTGCAGCAGGACGAGGCAGCGGCGCGCCTGCGCAAGGGCGTGATCGCGGCGCTGGCGAATGCCGAGACCCGAACCGGAGACCTCGGCGGCAAGATGAACACGGCCGGCTATACCGACGCCGTCATTCGCTTGATGGACTAGACGCCTAGACGGTCACCGTCGCGAGCGCGGTGAACCGCTGATACAGGCGCTCGACGGCGCCGATGGGCGCGTAACCGAGCGCAGCGACGGCCTCGCCGAGGCGTGTGCCCCGGCTGCGATCCTGGAGCTGGAGTGCGCGGAACAGCTGGAAGCGATCGACGATGCCCTGGTCGACCAGGTACTCGCCGAACGAGATCTCCTTGAGACCATCCTCGACAACCTCGACGCCCTGGCTCGAGTACTCGAAGTAGTGGCTCAGGTCCTTGCGGTTCTTCGCGTTCCCGTACCCTGCGGCGATAAATGAGGTCATCTGCATGGCTTGGTTCCCGGTGAAACGGATGAGCACGCGATGTGCCATCACGGTGAGGTGTCGACAACGGTCCGGACGGTGGATGATCGGTACGTTGCGCATCCGGAGCGGTGAGGCGTGTACGGGGCGGCTAGTCGAGTAGCCGGCTGCCGTTGCGATTACTGGCAACCCGATTGGCTAACGCGGGGGCGTGTGGCACGACCTATCCGGATGACCCGCCTTGTTGCGCTGTTGCTCGTGTTCGCCGGGTGTCACAAGGACGGACCGAGCCCTGAGCGGACCGGAGCGGTCGAACCACTCCCGACCACGTCCAAGGACCCGAAACCAGGGATCGCAGCTGCTCCGCCGGGCACCGCCGAGCTGGTGGCGGTCCCGAAGGACATCGCCGACAAGCTCGAGCTGATCGAGGTCGCGAAGGGACTGTCGCGTCCGGTTGCGATGGCGGTCGCGCCGGGCGACGCGCGCAAGCGGTGGTTCGTGGTCGAGCAGCACCTCGGACGCATCCGCATCATCGAGGCCGGCAAGATCGCGCCGAAGCCGTTCCTCACCGTCGGCGGTATCTCCGATGGCAACGAGCAGGGGCTGCTCGGGCTCGCATTCCATCCGAAGTTTCAGGCGAACGGCAAGCTCTACGTCAACTACACGGACGACACGGACGGTGCGACGCACATCGTCGAGTACACGGTGAGCAAGGATCCCGATGTCGTCGATCCGGCATCCAGGCGCGAGCTGGTCACGATCCATCAGCCGTTCTCGAACCACAACGGCGGCCACCTCGTGTTCGGCCCCGACGGCAAGCTCTACACCGGCATGGGCGATGGCGGCAGCGCAGGTGATCCGGAGGCGAACGGTCAGAACCCGAAGGTGTTGCTCGGCAAGATCCTGCGGTTCGATGCGGATGCGGCGAAGCCGGAGCCCGAGCGGGTGCACCTCGGCTCGCGCAATCCGTGGCGGTTCTCGTTCGATGCGAAGACCGGCGATCTGTACATCGGCGATGTCGGGCAGAACCTGTGGGAGAACGTGTACGCGGTCGCGGCGGGCGCGGGCCAGAAGAACTTCGGGTGGAATGTCGTCGAGGGCAACCACTGCTTCACGAAAGACGACTGCGCGAAGGACGGGTTCACCGCGCCGATCGCGGACTACTCGCACGACGAGGGCTGCTCCGTCACCGGCGGGTTCGTCTACCGCGGCAAGGCGCTGCCGATGCTCGACGGCCGGTACTTCTACGCGGACTACTGCACCGGCCTGCTGCGCAGCCTGAAGTGGACCGCGGGCTACACGCGCGAGCACTGGGACTGGAAGGGCGCCATCGATCGCGACGGCATCCTCGCGCAGGTCAGCTCGTTCGGTGTCGACGCCGACGGCGAGGTGTACATCCTCGAGCTCACCGGCAAGATCTACAAGCTCGCGCCTCGCAGCTAGGAGCTACGCCGCCTCATGCGCTCGTGTGATCGTGCGCCCCGAAGTCGTGAAGCGACCCGAAGCAGAGTCTTCTCCTGGAGGAGAAAGCCTCTTCTTGGGGAGCTTCGGGTCGACGGGGCGCAACTGAACCAGCGAGCTCCGTCGTGGCGTGCGGAGTAGATGCCGCCGCTATTCCGTACGAGGAATGGGCTTCTCGAGGGTGGGATCGCAGACATCCGGCACCGGCTTCGAGAAGTGGATGCCACGCGGCTCGTCGTCGATCGTGAAGGTCCACGACTGTGGCTCACCGGCACCGAGCTCGAGGATCGCGAGGCCCTTCGCCGGCGCGCCTTCCTCGATCGCTTGCTTCCACACTTCGACCGCGCTGCAGCGCGGACGCGTGAGCTCGCCGAATGCCCAGCAACTGCCTTCGCCGTCGGTGCGCACGCCGCCCTTCCATTCGTAGACGGGGCAGCGCGCCATCGCATCGTCCACGTCCTTCGGGTCCGGGGGCAGCGGAGCACCGATCGGTCGGTTCGTCAGCGACCTTCTTGCGCTTCGGTTTGCCGAGGTGGACTTCCGCGGCGCCGTAGGTCGGATCGAGCACGCCGTCCTCGCGCACGTACGAGAAGCGGAGCAGGGTGACGCTCGCGGTCGTGCCGGCTTGATCGAACGTCTGCTTCGCGAGCACGTCGGCGAGGAGGGGCGCGCCAGGACTGGAAGGCGCATCCGCTGAATCCTAGCGCGCCGGCGCCGCGCTCGGCGGCCCGAACCGGCTCATGCAGGTCCCCAACCGATCGGCGATCGCCGCCAACTCCTTCCGCTCCTCGTCGTTGGGCTTCGGTTCATCGCCCCTGCTGGCATTGTTGCCCATGTCGACCGCCCACTTCGTCACCCTCGCCATCACAGCTCGCGTGCACGCAGGATCCTTGCAGGCGCAGATCTCGTCGGCGAAACCCCGCGACTTCGCGATCGCTTCGCCGACGCGTTCGCGATCTTCGCTCTTGCACGCGACCAGGACGACGAGGGCAAGGACGAGCGCGCGCATGGTCAGAACACGAAAGGATAGCTGAACGAGCCGCCGCGCTGGGTCTTCGTGAACGTCGCCGATGCGACCGCTCGCTTCACGCACTCGCCGAGCGCGCGGTCGGGCGTGTCGCGCACGGTGACGGTGGACACCGCGCCTTCGGGCGTGATCTTCGCGGTCACCTTGACCACGCCCCTCGCGGGCGAGTCGGCGGAGCACGCGGTCACCTTCGGCTTCACGACGCCGATCGCGTTCGAGATCATCGCGCGATCGAGGGTCTCGGGCGGCGGCAGATCCTGGACGACGTTCGGATCGGGCGCCTCGGCGATCGCGCCGCAGTCATCCGGGAAGCTCTTGTGGAAGTGGACGTCGCGCACTTGATCGTCGATCTCGAATCGCCACGTGGAGCCGGAGGTCACGAGCTTGGCGACGGCATCGCGCGGTGCGCCCTGCGTGATCGCGCGCTCCCAGATCACGGGCACCGTGCAGTGGAGCGCGGTGATCTGCGCGGGGCAGCCGGCCATATGCGACTCCCAGCGACCGTTCGCCCATGTGATCCGCGGGCAGTCGGAGCGATTGGTGGCCGCACGTACGACCACCGGTGCGCCGGTCTTCCGCGATGGATCGTCGGCGGTGGTCTTGGTTTGGCCGTACCACAGCTCGACGCTGGCGAACGCCGGGTCCATCAGCCCATCGGGACCGACGTACTGGACGATGAGCCGCGACACCGCGTACGCGCCGGCCTTGCGCTGCGCCTCGATCAGCAGCGCGCCGACCTGGCGCGGCTCCTGCGACACGGGCGCAGGCGCGACGGCGGGAGCCATGCCGACGCTGTCGACCGCGTCGAGCTCCTTCTTGCTCTTGCAGCCCGAGGCGAGCAAGAGACTGACTGCGACGGCCGCAGCCGTCCGGATCACGAGGGCAGGCGCTCGCCGACGTTGCCGCGGCTCGGCGCGGTGGGCGGTGGGATCGCCGGCTCGGGCTCGGGGACCGCCGGTGCAGGCTCGAGTGCGACGGCGATCGCGTCGTCGATCTTCTTCATCGTCCGGATATCGAGCTCGTTCTTGATCTCGTCCGGGATGTCGAGGATGTCCTTCTCGTTGCGATACGGGATGAACACGATCTTGATGCCGGCGCGGTGCGCGGCGAGGATCTTCTCCTTGAGGCCGCCGATCGGCAGCGCATTGCCGCGCAGATCGATCTCGCCGGTGATCGCGACGTCGTTGCGGATCGGGCGGTTCGTGAACACCGAGACCACCGCGCAGGTCAGCGCGACGCCGGCGGACGGACCGTCCTTCTTGATGCCGCCCTGCGGCAGGTGGATGTGGACATCCGAGTTGGCGATCTTCGCCGCATCGATGCCGAGCCGCGTGGCGTTCGAGCGCGTCCACGACATTGCCGCCTGCGCGCTCTCCTTCATCACGTCGCCCATCTGACCGGTCAGGCGAACCTCGCCCTTGCCGGGATAGATGCGGCACTCGATGAACATGATGTCGCCGCCGACCGGAGTCCACGCGAGGCCGGTGATCACGCCGATCTCGGGCTTGCGCTCCGCGGTATCGGAGACGTAGCGCGGCGGTCCGAGGATCTCCTCGAGCTGCGGCAGGCCGAGCTCGATCCCGGTGGCGCCCTCGGCGACCTTGACCGCGGCGCCGCGGCAGACGGCCGCGATCTCTCGCTCGAGGTTACGCACGCCGGCTTCACGCGTGTAGCTGTGAATGATCTCGGTGAGGACCTCGTCCGAGATGTCGAGCTGGTCCTTGCCGATGCCGTGCTCCCCGAGTTGCTTGGGCAGCAAATGGTTCTTTGCGATCGCGAGCTTCTCGACGCTCGTGTAGCCGGAGAGCTCCACGGTCTCCATACGGTCGAGCAGCGGCTGGCTGATCGTGTCGAGCTGGTTCGCGGTGCAGATGAACATGGTCTTCGAGAGATCGACCGGCACCTCGACGTAGTGATCGACGAAGTCCTTGTTCTGCTCGGGGTCGAGGACCTCGAGCATCGCGGCCGCCGGATCGCCGCGCATGTCGGCGGCGAGCTTGTCGATCTCGTCGAGGACGAACACGGGGTTCATCGATCCGGCCTTCTTGAGGCCGGTGACGATGCGACCGGGCAGGGCGCCGATGTACGTGCGGCGGTGGCCGCGAACCTCGGCCTCGTCACGCACGCCGCCGAGCGAGATGCGGACGTACTTGCGGCCGAGTGCGCTCGCGATCGAGCGACCGAGGGACGTCTTGCCGACGCCCGGCGGGCCGACGAGCAGAAGGATCGGGCCGTGCTTGCTTGGCGCGAGCTTGCGCACCGCGAGGAACTCGAGGATGCGGCGCTTCACCTTGTCGAGCCCGGAGTGCTCGGCTTCGAGGATCGCGCGGGCCGCGGACACGTCGAGACGATCCTCGGTCATCACGTTCCACGGGATCTCGAGAAGGTTCTCGACGTAGGTGCGCGCGATGTTGTACTCGGGCGATGACGACGCCATCTGGCTCATGCGCGAGAGCTGCTTCTTCGCAACCGCGCGGACCTCGTCGCTCATCTTGCTGTCTTCGATCTTCTTGCGGAGGTCGTCGATCTCGGCGTTGTCGTCCTGCTCGCCGAGCTCCTCCTGGATCTGCCGCATGCGATCGCGCAGCACGCGCTCGCGGTGCGTACGGCTCGACTCGCCTTCGAGCTCCGCGCCGATATCCGCCTTGAGGCGGAGCACGGTGGCCTGGCGCTCGAGCGACGGGATGATCCGCTCGAGGCGCTTCATCGTGTCGGTCTCGATGAGGAGCGTGGTCAGGTCATCGCGCTCGAGCTCGAGGTACGGCGCGGCCGCATCGACGAGCTTGTCGGGATCGACGATTGCCTGGACCTGAGCGCGCGTGAGCTCGCCCTTGGGCTCCTTCTCCTTGCCGTCCTTGTCGCGCGTCTCCTTCGCCTGCGCA
>JBBRBG010000142.1:0-24027 GCA_038206055.1 Haliangiales bacterium | reverse complement strand
TTCTTCACGGCGGTGCGAAGCGTCGCCATCGCGGCGCGGTTGCGCGCGCGATTCTTGATCATCTTCCGGTTCTGCTTCTGCGCCGATGCGATGTTAGCCACGTGATCGATTCTCCTGCGGAGGCGAGCGTTTACCGTGCTTCTGCCCCAGGTGTCAAGCCTCGCTCCCGCCCGGGAAAACTCCCGTGACTATGCGGGAGTACACACACATGGGTGTGGATAACCTGATGACCAGGGGCCGAATGAATCGGCGATCTGGCCGAGATCGCACCCACTCGATCATGGTTGCTCAAAAAAGCGCCACATTCGCGCG
The DNA here is from genome assembly GCA_038206055.1 of Haliangiales bacterium. Taxonomy (GTDB): domain Bacteria; phylum Myxococcota_A; class Polyangia; order Haliangiales; family Haliangiaceae; genus JABFXX01. Next base: position 23,715 of record JBBRBG010000142.1, on the reverse strand, counting down.
GCAGGTCGGTCACTTCACGCCGGCGCGTTTTGCGTCGTCCCAAAGCGCGTCCATCTCCTCCAGATTCGATGTCTGGGGCGTCTTGCCACGGTCGGTCAGCCGGTCCTCGACAAACTCGAACCGGCGCTGGAACCGCAGGGTCGCATCGATCATGGCCTGCTCGGCATCGACGCCGACCTTGCGCGCGACGTTGACCACCGCGAGCAAGAGGTCGCCGATCTCGTGGTGGATCTCGGCCTGGTCCTTGGACTCGATCGCCTCGCGCACCTCCTTCACCTCCTCCTCGATCTTGCCGAACGAGCCCTGCCATCCCGGCCAGTCAAAGCCGACCTTGCCGGCCTTCGTCCCGATCTTCTGGGCGCGCGCGAGACCAGGGCCGGGCTTCACGCCCGACAGGATCCGATCGGTCCGGATGCCCTTGGCCGCCTTCTCCGCCGCCTTGATCTCGCCCCACTGCTGCAGCACCTGCTCCGAGGTCTCGATGCCCTTGGTCTGGGCGAAGATGTGCGGGTGGCGATGGATCAGCTTGTCGCTGATCGCGTTGCACACGTCGTCGATATCGAACGCGCCCTCGCGCTGGCGGATCGCCGCATGGAACACGATCTGGAACATCACGTCGCCGAGCTCCTCGCGATGCCCGGCGACGTCGTCGCGAGCGAGCGCGTCGAGCACTTCATACGTCTCCTCGACGAGGAATGGGCGGAGCGTCTCGAGCGTCTGCTCCTTGTCCCACGGACATCCGTCGGGGCCGAGCAGGCGCTCCATGACCTCGACCAGGCGGGGCAATGCGGTACCGGGCATATGCGCGCATGCTATACGAGGCCTCCCGTCGTGACGCAGCCCAAGACCATCCGGCGCGAGAAGCTCGCCTTCGACGATCCCGAGGCACTGCAGGCCCTGATCGGCAGCAACAACGCACGCCTCAAGCTGATCGAGCGCACCGCGGGAGCGCAGGTCAACCTGCGCGGCAACGAGATCACGATCGAGGGCGAGGAGGCCGCGGTCGACATCGCGAAGAGCGCGCTCGAGCAGCTCTACGACCTCGCGCTCGCCGGCAAGGCCCTGTCCTCCGATGACGTCGTGCGTGCCGTGCAGCTCCTCAAGGGGGACTCCGGCGGCGCCTCGATCCAGGGCGTGTTCGGCGACACCATCCTCACGCCGCGCTCCGGTCGTCCGATCGCGCCCAAGGGCGCGCAGCAGAAGAAGTACGTCGACCTCGTCCGCACGAACGACATCATGTTCGCCGTCGGCCCGGCCGGCACCGGCAAGACGTACCTCGCCGTCGCGCTCGCCGTGCGCGCGCTCCTCGACAAGCAGGTCCGCCGGATCATCCTGACGCGGCCCGCGGTCGAGGCCGGCGAGCGCCTCGGCTTTCTGCCCGGCACGCTCGAGGAGAAGGTCGATCCGTATCTGCGCCCGCTCTACGACGCGCTGCACGACATGGTCGAGCCCGAGAAGCTCGAGCGGTTCATGGCGGATGGTACGATCGAGATCGCGCCCCTGGCATTCATGCGGGGTAGGACTTTGAGCGGATCGTTCATCATCCTCGACGAGGCGCAGAACACCTCGGCGCCGCAGATGAAGATGTTCCTCACCCGCATGGGCTTCGACTCGAAGGCCGTGATCACGGGCGACGTCACGCAGACCGACCTGCCGCGCGGCGAGCGCAGCGGCCTTCGGGATGCCCTGGAGCTGGTCGAGGGGATCCGGGGCATCGGCATCGTCGAGTTCACCGACGCGGACGTGGTCCGCCATCCGCTGGTCGCCGCGCTGATCCGCGCCTACGACGCCCGCGACCGGGCGAAGTTCCAGTCGAGGGAAGAGCCGTCCGCGGCACCCGCCCCAAAGGCGGATGGGATAGATTCGTGAACGTGGTGGTGACCAGCCCAGACGACCTGGTCAACGCGGTCTCTCGCGACCGGCGGATGATCGGCTATCGCGTGCGCCGGCAGGGCGACGGGTGGATCGAGCTGGAGGTGGTGGCGCAGCGAGCCCGGATGCCGGTGCTGCTGGTGCTCGCCTGGCCCGAGGTGTGGCGCGATGCGGAGCAGCTGGCTCCGCACCTGGTGCGCGCGCGGTCCGGTAACTATGCGCTGATCGTGGTCGGCACGGATGCCGAGCTCGAAGAGGCGCGGCTCGACACGATGCCCGCCGATGCCGACATGACGGCGGTCGCGGCGCCGATCGGCATGACACGGCTGTTGCTCGCGCTCCGTGCCCGGTCCGAGACGATCGCGCAGCGCATGGCTTCGGCGGCGCTGGAGCTCGAGCTCGAGCGCAGCCGCCACGAGAACGACATGCTGATCTCGATCGGCAGGGCGCTGTCGCAGGAGCGCGACATCCAGTCGCTGCTCGCGATCATCCTGCGCCGCGCGTGCGAGGTCACGAACGCGGACGCCGGCTCGATCTACGTGGTCGAGGGCGCCGAGGAGGATGTCTCGCAGCGCAAGCTGCGGTTCGCGGTGTCGCAGAACGATTCGCGAACGCTGCCGCCGGCCGGCTTCACGATGAGCGTGTCGTCGACATCGATCGTCGGCCAGAGCGTGCTCTCGGCGGACCGGATCAACGTGCCGGACCTGTACTCGCTCGACGAGCCGGGCTCGGGCAATAACCCGTGGGGCTTCGTCCACGACCGCACGTTCGACGACAAGTACCGCTACCAGACGCGCTCGGTGCTCGCGGTGCCGATGATCTCGGCGCGCGCGGAGGTGATCGGCGTCATCCAGCTGATCAACAAGCGCGCGAAGGGCTGGATCACGCTCGACCTGCCCAGCGACTTCGAGAGCGGCGTCGTGCCATTCGACGACGTCTCCGAGGCGTACATCTTCGCCCTCGCGTCGCAGGCCGGCATCGCGCTCGAGAACGTCCTCCTCTACGAGGAAGTGAAGACGCTGTTCGATGGCTTCGTGAAGGCCGCCGTCACCGCGATCGAGTCACGCGATCCCACCACGTCGGGTCACTCCGAGCGTGTCGCCGAGCTCACGGTCGGGCTCGCGAAGGCGGTCGGTCGGAGCGAGACGGGCCACTACCGCGAGGTCCGGTTCTCGCGCGATGACCTCAAGCAGATCGAGTACGCGGCGCTGCTCCATGACTTCGGCAAGGTCGGCGTGCGCGAGCACGTGCTGGTCAAGGCGAAGAAGCTGTACGAGCACGAGCGCGAGATGATCCTGCAGCGCTTCCAGCTCATCAAGCGCGGCTACAAGATCGAGGGCCTCGAGTCCAAGGTCCGCTACCTGACCGAGGCATCGCGCGAGCAGGTCGCCGAGCAGCTCGCGAAGGTCGACCACGACATCATCGCCAAGGTCGCCGAGCTCGACGACGTCATCAAGTTCATCCTGGCCTCCAACGAGCCGACCGTGCTCGATCAGGGCGGGTTCGAGCGGATTGCCACGATCGCCGGGATGTCGTTCCACGACGATGAAGGCATCAACCACCCGGTGCTCACGCACGACGAAGCTTCGTGCCTGCAGATCCGCCGCGGCTCGCTGACCGAGAAGGAGCGCCTGGAGATCAACAGCCACGTCGTCCACTCGTTCTCGTTCCTCAGCCGCATCCCGTGGAGCCGCACGCTCCGCGACGTTCCGGATATCGCGCACGCGCACCACGAGAAGCTCGACGGCTCCGGCTATCCGAAGGCGCTCAAGGGCGACCAGATTCCGATCCCCGCGCGCATGATGGCGATCAGCGACATCTACGACGCCCTGACCGCCAGCGATCGTCCGTACAAGAAGGCGATGCCCACGGAGAAGGCGCTCGACATCGTCGGGTCGGAGGTCAAGCGCGGCCAGCTCGACAGCGAGCTGTTCGACATCTTCCTGCAGTCGCGTGTCTGGGCGATCACGCAGCGCCCCGACCGCTCGTAGCGATGGCGCTCGATCTCGCGGTCGACGACGGCGTCGCGCTCCCGGCAGCGCTGCGCAAGCGTCTCCAGGCCGAGGTCGGCCGCATGGTGCGCGCCGCGGCGAAGACCGATGGCCACGCGGACTTCGAGGTCGGCCTGCGGCTGACCACCGACAAGGAGATCCGCGTGCTCAACCGCGAGTTCCGCAACAAGGACAAGGCGACCGACGTGCTGGCGTTCGCGCAGCGCGAAGGTCCCGCGGGCGCGCTGCACCCGGAGCTGCTCGGCGACATCGTGATCTCCGTCGACACCGCGCGCAAGCAGGCGAAGCGCGGGCTCGCCGTGGAGCTCCTGCACCTCGCCTCGCACGGGCTGTGTCATCTCCTCGGCTACGACCACCGCGACGACGCCGAGGAGCGCGTGATGAACGCCCGCGCCGCGGCCCTCCGGGTGGAAGGCGCGCGTCGCGGACGACTCAAGGCCGCCTAGCTTCGACTACTGGCAGACCGGCGTCGTTCCGGAGCAGGTCGTGGCGGCTGGGCAAGCGAGGACGCCCGCAGCGAACAGCGGCGATGCGCACGAGGTGCCCGCGGCGACCGTTCCCTTGACGGCCAGCGTGTACGTGCCGCTGCCGCCGGAGTAGCCGTCGATCTCGACCGCGTAGTTGCCCGCTGCGACGTTGGTCAACGTCAGCATCGACGTCGTCCCCGCGCCGGTGTCGTCGTCGCATGCGATCTCCGCGGTGCACTGCGGATCGCGCAGCGTGATCACGGTGTCGAACGCGGAGCCGCTCAGGTCGAGCACGAGCGTGGCGACGGGGACGGGGAGCTGCAGGCCGTACGCGACATCCGGTCCGGTCGCAGTGCCCTGGCACGTCGTGGTGGCGAAGTTGTTGCCGAGGCCGACCGTGGTCCCGGTGACGGGCGTCGTCGCGATCGCCGTGTTCGGATCGACCTCGGTCGGGCAGAACACCTCGCTCGTCGAACTGGCGGCCGCGCAGCCGTAGTCGGCCGGGTAGTCGACCAGCAGGTCGGTGTCGTCGTCCGCGCCGTTCGCGCACGCGGGCAGCGTCGTCGGATCGGTCTCGTCGTCGTCGGACGGCGAGCTGCAGCCGGGATCGAGCGGGTAGTCGGTCTTGCCGTCGGTGTCGTTGTCAACGCCGTCACCGCACGCGGCGACCTGACAGGTGCGTGCGCCCGTCGCGCCCTTGCACGCGAAGCCGGAGCCGCACGTCAAGGCACCCGACTGCGCCAGCACGCCCTCGCAGCTCGCACCCGTCGCGATCGTTCCCGCCAGGTTGATCGAGTACGGCCCGGTGGCCGAGCTGTAGCCGTCGACGACGTAGTAGTAGGTCCCCGCGGCGACCGCGCCAAGCACGATGTTCTCCGGCTCGTCCGCGCACTGCAGCGGTGTGCCGCCGCAGGTGCTGTCGAGGAGCTGGACCGCCGCGTCGAACGTGTTGACGTTCGTGATCCGCAGGCTGCTCAGCGTGGGGACCGTGAGCGAATAGGTCAGGTCGCCAGCCGTGTTCGTGGAGCTACCACAGGAGGTCGTGCCGTCGTTGACCGCGCCGACGGTGGTGCCCGAGGTCATCGGCAGCACCAGCGGCTGGACTGCCTCGCTCGCCGGGCACGCCTCGGACGTCCCCGATGCCGTGCCGCAGCTCGGATCGTTCGGATAGTCGATGAGGAGGTCGCCGTCGTTATCGAGACCGTCGCTGCACGCCGGGCAACCGGGGCCGTTCGGGCAGTTATCGGACTCGTCGGTGTCGTTCGGCGACGCGCAACCCGGATCATTCGGGTAGTCCGCGATGCCGTCGCCGTCGTTGTCGAGGCCGTCGTTGCACGCCGCCGGTCGGCAGGTGCGCGAGCCCGCCGTGCCGAGGCATGCGAACCCGTTGCCACAGACCAGTGCGCCGCTCTGAGCGAGCGGCAACTCGCAGTTGCCGCCGTTCTGGATCGTGCCGCTGATGGTCAGCGTCGTCGTTCCCGAGCCAGTCGACCAGCCGTCGACCACGAGGAAGTACTGGCCCGCGGGCGAGTTGTTGCGCGTGATCGTCTCGGGGTCAGAGCACGCGAGCGCGGTCCCGCCGCATGTCGAGTCATAGAGCGCGAGGACGCCGTCGAAGCTGCTGACGCCGACGATCGACAGGTTCTTCAGTGCCGGCAACTGCAGGCTGTAGGTCTTGTCGGGCGCCATCCCTGTCGACGATGCGCACGCCGGGCGGACGTCGTTGTTGAGCCCGACGGTCGTGTCGGGCCCGGTCACGGGCATCGTCAGCGCCGTGACGCCATCGGTGCTCGGGCAGCCCTCGGAGGCCTGGCCGGGCGACGTGCAGTTGGTGTCGGCCGGGTAGTCGGTCATGCCGTCGCCGTCGTTGTCGACGCCATCCGAGCACTCGGGGCAGTTCGGCCCCACGCCCGGGCAGCTGTCGGCCTCGCTCGTGTCGTCGAGCGAGCTGCAGCCCGGGTCCATCGGGAAGTCGGTCTTGCCGTCGCCGTCATTGTCGATGCCGTCGCCACAGGCGCTCGGCATGCAGCGGAGGCTACCGGCCACGCCGACGCACGGATTCGAGACCGGGCAGGCGAGCGCGCCGCCGAGCGTATCGGTGGGGTTGCAGGCGCCGCCGGGCTGGATCACGCCGGTGACGTGGAGATCGTACGGCGCGGGCGGCTTCGTCGCGTTGTAGTTGTCGACGGCGACGATGTAGATGCCGGCGTTGAGGGTCGTCAGCGCGAGGCGCGACGAGTTGCCCGAGGTGCCGCCGTCGTCATCGCACGCCAGGCTCGGCTCGGCACAAGTTGCGGTGAGCAACGAGAGCAGGGTATCGCCGGTCGTGCCCTCGGTATCGAGGACGATCGAGCGCATCGCCGGCAGCTTCAACGTGTAGAGGATGTCGCCGCCGCCATCGAGGCCGCAGCTGGGGTTGTGGTTGTCGTGCGCGCCCACCAGCGTGCCGCTGGTGGTCGGTGCCGTGATCGCCAGGATGGGATCCTGCTCGCCGCTGCAGGCCTCGCTGTTACCCGCCGCCGAGGTGCACGAGGTGTCGAGCGGGTAGTCGATCAAGGTGTCGTTGTCGTCGTCGAGCCCGTTGCTGCACGCCGGGCACGTCGCACCGTTCGGGCACGTGTCCGTCTCGTCGTTGTCGTCGGGCGAATCGCAGCCCGGATCGGTCGGGTAGTCGTTCTTGCCGTCGCCGTCGTCATCGACGTTGTCGCTGCACTGCGGCTTCGAGCAGACCATGCCCACCGTGCCGTTGAGGGGCGTGCGGCAGACGAGGCCGGGGCCGCACTGGCTGGTAGCGTTGCAGCTCTCGCCCTCGCCGGTGAACAGATTCACCTCGAGCGTGTACGCACCGAACTCGGTCGTGTCCTTGCCTTCGACGATCAGGTAGTAGTTTCCCGCGGGGAGCGAGCGGGTGAGCTTCGACGTGCCATCGGTGAGGGCGGCCGCATTGTCGTTACACTCGATCTCGGTGGTCGAACAGTTCGATCCGCGCAGGTCGAGCACGGTGTCCATCGTCGAGCCGAGGGTGTTCGCGACCAGCACCTTCGGATCGGTCAGCGAGATCTGGTAGGCGTACGCAGCCGCATTCGCGCCGCCACCGCAGGAGGTGGCGAGGCCCGACCTGCTCATCGCACCATCGAGCGTGCCGGTGTCCATGCCGTTGCTCGGCAGTTGCTTGATGATGAGGCCCGCGCCGCACGCGACAGGGTTATTGACGAACTCGAACTGATCGGACGCAGAGGCGCAGCCCGGATCGTTCGGATAGTCCGTCGAGCCGTTGCCGTCATCGTCGATGCCGTTCGCGCACTGCGGGCAGTTCGGTCCCGCGGGGCAGTCATCCAGCTCGTCATCCTGGTTCGGCGCGGTGCAGCCCGGATCGTTCGGATAGTCCGTCTTGCCGTCGCCATCGTTGTCGATGCCGTCGCTGCATTTCGGTCCGGTGACCACGTCGATCGACTGGGAGTCGACCTGAGTCATCGAGTTATCGCCGCAGGCAGAGATGACGGTGCAAAACGCCGTCACGATCGCAAAGCTAGTCGCGCGCATCAGGGTGGCCTCCGAGGGCGACACCGTTGCAAGTGAATGTCACTCCGTCAATGAGCGCGAGCGTCACACAGGATCACCCGCGCGCGATCTCGCACGCGGGCTCACTGGTTTCTCTTCACATGCGCAGCTACTGACACTTCTTGGGCGAACCGGTGCACGTCGTCCCGGTGGGACACACGAGCATCGCGGCCGCACCACCGGTGAACAGCGGCGACGCGCAGGACGTCTGCGCGGCGACGGTGCCCTTGATCGTCAGCGTGAACGCGCCGGCGGCGCCGGAGTATCCGTCAACGGTCACCGCGTACGTTCCGGGGGCGACGTTCGTCATCGTCAGCAGCGACTCGGTGTTCGGAGTCCCCGTGTCGTCGTCGCAACCGACCGCGGTGGTGCACTGTGCATCCTTGACGGCGATGATCGAGTCGAAGCCCGCGTTGTTGGTATCGAGCACGAGCGTCGCGACCGGAACCGGCAGCGAGAGCGCATACGTCACGTCAGGTCCCGACGCGCTGCTCTGGCAGGTTTGCGTCGCGAAGTCGTTCGTCTTGCCGACCGTGGTTCCCATCGTCGCCGAGGCGGTGATCAAAGCCGTCGGGTTGGTCTCCGTCGGGCAGAACACCTCGCTCGTTCCGGACGCCGCCGCACAACCATAGTCAGTCGGCCAGTCGGTCAGCGCGTCGGCGTCGTTGTCCAGACCATCGGCGCACACCGGCGGGGTCGCCGGGTCGGCTTCCGTATCGTCCGCGACGGAGTCGCAACCCGGGTCGAACGGATAGTCGATCTTGCCGTCGCCATCGTTGTCGATGCCATCGCCGCACAGCGCCGGCGCGCAGGTCCGTGCGCCCATGGTGCCCTTGCACGCGTAGCCGGTGCCGCAGGTCAGCGCGCCGGACTGGGCGAGCAGGCTCTCGCAGCTCTGACCATTCGCGATCTTGCCCGCGATCTGGATCGTGTACGCGCCCATGCCCGAGCTCCAACCATCGACGACAAAGAAGTAGGCACCCGCCGCGACAGCATTCAGGTGCATCGCCGTTGCGTCGCTGCACGCGACCGCCGTGCCGCCGCAGGTCGAGTTGTAGAGCACCGTGACGGTGTCCCAGAACGCCGGGACCTGGTTGATGATGTTGAGATCGAGCGAGGTCAGCGTCGGGACATCGAGCCGGTACGTCTGATCCGGCGCGGTGTGCGAGCTCGTGGAGGCGCACGCCGGGTGGACGTCGTTGAAGGCGCCGACGGTGGTGTCCATCGTCATCGGAGAGGTCAAGAGCGTCACGCCATCGGTGGTCACGCACGCCTCGCTCGAGTCGCCGGCCGCCATGCACGTGGTGTCCATCGGGTAGTCGGTCTTCGTGTCGCTGTCGTTGTCGACGCCGTCCCCGCACTCGGGGCAGTTCGGCCCGACGCCGGGGCAGCTATCGGCCTCGTCGTTGTCGTCGGGCGTGATGCAGCCCGGATCGGTCGGATAGTCGTTCTTGCCGTCGCCGTCGTCGTCGACGCCGTCCTTGCACTTCGGTTGCTGGCACGACAGGACGGTGCCGTTGAGCGGGATGCGGCACACGAGGCCGGGGCCGCACTCGGTCGTCTGCGAGCACGTCGAGCCCTCGCCGGCGAACAGCTTGACCGTCAACGAGTACGCGCCGCCCGAGGACGAGTCGTGGGCGCCGACGATGATGTAGTAGTTGCCGGCGGCGAGCGATACGGTGACCGAGGAGGCCTTGCCCGTGCTGCCGACGATGTTGTCGTTGCACGCGACCTCGGCAGCTGCCGTGGTGCACTCATTCTTGCGGATATCGATCACGGTGTCGGCCGTGGTGTTCGCGTCGTCGGTGGAGACCACGACGACCTTCGGCTTCTGGAGGTAGAGCTGGTACGCAACCGCGGGCGAGCCGGCGCCGCCGCCGCACGGCGACGTGACCAACGAGGTGCTCGTACCGTCGAGCATGCCGTCGTCCGTGTTCGTCGTGGGGATCGACTTCACCATCAGTCCTGCGCCGCACGCGACCGGGTTGTTGATCAGCTCGGTGTTGTCGGCCGCGGCCGTGCACCCCGGGTCATCGGGGTAGTCCGTCGACCCGTTCATGTCGTCGTCCTTGCCGTTCCCGCACTCCGGGCAGTTCGGACCGCTCGGGCAGTCATCGACCTCGTCGTCCTGGTTCGGAGCGGTGCAGCCGGGATCCGACGGATAGTCCGTGAAGCCGTCGTTGTCGTTATCGCGTCCGTCCCGGCACTGGGGGGACGGATCGCTCTCCTCGGTCTCGTCGGTGTCCGAGACGCATCCTGGGTCTTCCGGGAAGTCGACCAGCCCATCGCCGTCGTTATCGAGTCCGTCGCTGCAAAGTGCCTTTGCCGGGCCATCGTTGGTTCCGCCACCGCAGGACACGAGAACGGCCACCACCAGCGACGTGAGGATCGAGCGCATGGGCAGCTCTGTAACGAAGTGTACGACCCTGCGTCAACTACTGAATTTGCCGGTAGGATCTGCCAACCAGGTTGCACACAGCACATCTCACTGAACTGACTTCGGTGAGCAGCTACCCGACGTCGAATAACAGGAACTTGAGGTACCTGCCCTCGGGGAACGCTGGCAGAACCGGGTGGTCGGACCCGGCGCCGCCAGCGAGTCTCAGGCGAAGCGAGGGGGTGATCCCCGCCACGAGATCGAGCAGGTCGGCCTCGGTGACGTGGGACGAGCACGAGGCGAGGGCGAACCGGCCGCCCGGCTCGGTGACGCCGAGCGCCGCGACCGCGAGCTTCTTGTACGCGGCGAGCGCGGCGGGGCGCGCCTTCTCGCTGGGCGCGAAGCTCGGTGGATCGACGATCACCAGCTCCCAGCGGCGCCCACGCTTCGCGGAGCGCGCGAAGTAGTCGAAGGCATCGATCGCGGCGGACTCATGCGCGCCCGGATCGACGCCCGACAGGACGAGGTTCGCCTCGAGCGCCGTGATCGCCGGCGCCGCGATGTCGACCGACGTTACGGTGCGCGCCCCGCCGAGCGCGGCGTGGATCGAGAACCCGCCGGTGTAGGAGAACACGTTGAGCACGCTCGCGCCGAGCGCATGCCGGCGGATCATCCGGCGGTTGTCGCGCTGATCGAGGAAGAAGCCGGTCTTCTGCCCGTTGCGCACGTCGACGTTGAAGCGCGCGCTGTCCTCGTTGATCGCGATCAGCTCGGGCGGATCACCGCGCCACGCCGTACCCTGCGCCCGCTGGCCGCGCTCGCCGCGCACCCACACGTGCTCGATCACCACGCCGCCGCGCTCGAGCCCGGCGATCGCATCGGCGAGGCGAGGGCGCCAGAACGCCGAGGCCGCCGCGCCATCGAACACCACGACCGCCGTGGTGTCGTAGTGATCGACCACGAGGCCGGGACACGCGTCGCCCTCGCCATGCACGAGGCGCGTGCCCGTGCAGCCGACGAGCAGCGGATCGCGCACGCGCCGCGCCGCGGCAGCCTCGGTGCGACCGCGGACCCAGCCGGCGTCGATGGTGCGGGAGACGTCGAGGTCGAGCACGCGTGCGCGGATCGGGGACTCGGGATCCGCGAGCACGGTGCACAGCGGGCCGTCGTCGTCGGCGACGGTGACGATGTCGCCGGCGCGCAGCCCCTTCGGCGGCGCGAGCGCACGGTCGTAGATCCACGGATGGCCGGCGCGGATCGCGCTCCGCAGCGGCTTGGTGAGCCGCCAGATCACTTCAGCTGCGAATCGACGAGCTGGTACATGTGCGCGTAGCGGTTGAGCGCCTGCACCACGCCGTAGCCCTCGGCGAACCAGAGCTGGTTGAGCCAGTCAGCGGGCATCTCGGCGGGCTTGAAGTCCTTCGACTTCGCCGTTTCGATGGTGACGCGGCCCGTGGTCTTGATGACGATCTTCTCGGCCTTGTACGAGCCGGCCTTCGTGACGATCGCCTCGGCATCCGACGGCGTGGTGCGGCGCTCGATCTCGAGCTTGCCGGTGTTGAGCTTCGCGCCCGACGCGGGGGTCGGCGTCTGCGACCAGTGAGCGACGATGTCCTCGGGCCACTGCTTCGCGCCGAACAGGCCGGCCGTGAGCTCCCAGCTCGTGCCCTTGCGATCGAACTTGTCGAACGTCAGGCCCTGGTAGCCACCGGGCTCGCCGGCGAAGAAGAAGCTGTCCGGCGAGATATCGAACTTCTTCGTCTTCGCGTTGCAGGTGATCGTGGACTTGATGAGCCGGTCGTCGTTGACCGGCTTCTTCGGATCCTTCGTCAGGTCGTACGTGATCTTCTCTTCGAGCGAGACGACGGTGTCGCCGGCCACGGTCTCGATGTTCTTCACCGTGATGGTGAACGTCTTCGGCGGCTGCGGGGCGATGCGGACCACGTCGGGTAGGGCGGGCGTTGGCGCCGCAACCCACGAGTACGTCCACACGTTGCCGATCGCGAGCGGCAGAACTTTCACGCCGCAGACCGTGCCGACCTTGCCGCCGGAGGCCGTGCTCGACGGGTTCTGCTGGACCTTCGGTGCCGCCAGGGCAGCCGCGGGAACGAGCGCGAGGACACACAGGGCAACCGTGGAAGTCCGCATCGGACCTAGGTCATACGGCACGTCGCGGCCCAGGTAAAGCGCCAGGGCCTCACAGGATGAGGCGCGGAGGGCGCGCGTGTCGCAGGGGCGAACGCGGCCGTTACTTGTCGCGGTTTTCGCGCTGGGCGCCGTAGACGCAGTTCGCGTCGTTGGTGCTCTCGCACATCTTCGCGATCAGTGCGCGGAACCGGGCGTCCTTGCGCATCTCGGAGAAGTCCGGATCGAGGACCTGCTTGCGGCCGAGCAGGCGATCGAGGTGCTTCTCGACCTCGTCGTGCTTGCTCTGGTGCGGGCGCATCTGGAGCAAGCGCGTGAGAAGGTTGATCGAGCACTGCTTGCGCCCGATCCGCGCGTACGCCGCCGCCAGGTTGTACGTGGCGGTGACGTTGTACGGGTCGGCGCTGAGAGCGGTGAGGAAGTGATCGACGGCGTCGTTGATGTATCCCTCGCGCGTCAGCTTCTCGATCTCGGCGCTCTCGGCGGTCTTCAGCTCGCCCTTCGCCTGCTCCGCGAGCTTCGCTCCCTCGGGGATCGAGCGCTCGTTGAAGCCGATCGGCTTGAGCTCGTTGTTGCCCTCGACGGGATCGCAATCCTTCGCGGCCTCGGCGGGCGGCGGGGGGGGGGGATCGGGCTCGGGCCGCAGGGGCGGCGGAGGCGCGGTCAGCTCCTGCTTCTCGTGACACGCACCGAGCAGCGCGGAGGCTGCGATCATCAGGCTAACCAGGAGCTTCATTCTTCACCGGCCGATCGCGGCGATCGCATCCTTGCGATAGCCCTTGAACCACTGCGGGGTGTCCGTCACGCGATCGATCGCGAGCTTCGCGCCCTTGGAGAACTTCGGGTTGGCCTCGAGAGCGGCCAGCCGCTTGAGCATCACGAGCGCACAGCCCTTGCGATAGACCTTGTCGTACGCGACGGCGAGCTGGAGCGTCGCGTCGTTGTTGTACGGGTCCTTGGTCAGCGCGTTGCGGAACTTGTCGATGCTGACCTTGATCAGCTCGGCCTGACCCGCCGGCTCCTTCGCCTTCTCGGAGCTCTGCAGCGCGGTCTCGCCTTCGCCGACGAGCTGGTTCGCGATGCTCGGCTGCGGCCGAGCCTTCAGCGGATCGCCGCGGAAGTCTGCGACGCAGTCGTCGACGTACACGATCTTGATCTCCTCCTCCGGCGGCTCGGGCGGCTTCTTCTTCTTCTCCGGATTCCGGAGCTTCTCCGGCTTACCGCCGTAGAGCGCCTGACAACCGGTCAACGCGCTCGTCGCGAGGATGGCGCACGCGAGGATCCGCACGCCAAGGCTTCCACTACCCATACCCCGACGGTAGCGCGACGGGGCGACCGAATCAACGCGTGGGGGCGCCGGCGACCCAGCGCGCCATCGGCGCGAAGAACGGCACCGCCGCGGCGATCAGCAGGAACCCGCCGAGGGCAGGGCGCAGCGCGTACCCGCCGCTCGCGCCCATATAGAGGTCCGTGGTGGCGAGGGTGACCATCAGGGCGCCGGCGGCGCCCATGGCCAGGACGCCCCAGGTGCGGAGCTTGACGAGCGCGCGGAACCCGACGCCGGCAAGCACCAGGGCAAGGAGCGAGAGCACCGTCGAGGCGGTCTCCGGCTTCGGCATCAAGGCGTAGAGGAGGACGAACGGCAACGAGACGCCCGCGCGGATCACGGACCGACCGAGGCGCTGCACGGCGTTCTCGTCCATATGGAGCTTCTCGCGCCACGCGGTCTGACCGTCGTACGGACCGCTCATCGCGTTGCCCCACAGGAACACCGTCGCAGCGAGGTGCGTGCCGCCGACGAACACGAGGATCGGCTCGGCGCCGATCTGCCACATGCCGACCGCGGCAGTGATCACACCGTAGAGGCCGACACCGACGGCGTACCAGCGCGCCCAGAAGTATCCAGCGACCAGCGAGAAGAACGCGAGGCCGTAGACGCCGGCGATCGCGGCGAACGCCTTGGTCATCTCCTGGGGGACCATCCCGAGGACGACGAGCAACCCGTACGCGAGGAAGTAGAACGCAAAGACTGCTGCCGCGAGGGCACGGCGTTCGCCTACGAAGGTCATGCTCCGAGTATAGCCGGCTCGCCAACCGTGGCGAGCCCCCAATCCGGTCGACCTACTTCGGGGCTTTGATCGGGTACGACTTCTGGACGATCAGGCGGAAGTGCTTGTAGCCGGCTTCCTTCTGCTTCGCCGAGAACATCACCTGCAGCAGCAGCCGGTAGGGCGTGGTGCGGTCGGCGATGATCAGGAGCTCGGGCGGATCCTGCGGCTTGCTCGGGTCAAAGCCAGGCTTCTGGCGGTGCAGCTGCTCTTCCTGCGCGTGGAGCGCTGCGAGGAAGTTGGTCAGGCGCGGGATCTTGATGCCCTGCGCGCCGCCCTCTTTCTCCGCGGCGTCGACGTCTCCGTTATTCACCGAGACGATCGACTTGCCCTCGACCACGATGCCGGTCTTCGTGATGATCAAGGTCGAGGCGCCCTCGGGCAGCTCGTCGCTCGACAGGGTCTTTGGAAGCGACACCGATCCGGCGGTGAGCGCGGTGGCGCTGGTCGCCGCCTGGAAGATGAAGGCGACGAGCAAGATCGTCATCATGTCCATCATCGGCATGATGTTGAGGTGACGGATCTCCTCGCCCTCGGGTACGCGCGCGACGGCCTTGCGCATGATCCGGCGCGTCTCTCGCTGCGTAAAGCTCATTCAAACCCCGACGAGAACGCGATCTCCGAGAACAGAGACATCTTCTTCGGATCGTAGGTCGCGCGCGACGTGTCGTAGAGCTTGCCGTCGGGCGAGATCGGCTCCTTGGCCTTCTTGAGGTCCGCGTCCTCGGTCGGCAGCGCGCAGCCCGTGACCTCGACGCCGAGGTCGGGGAGCGGGCAGCGCATCGCGGCCATCGTCGCGACGACGGTGGAGTAGGGCACGTTGCCATCGGCCTGCAGGATGATCTGATAGGTGTCGGCCTTGCGCTGCTTGCCGGCGTACCGGCGCGTGGCGATCTCGATCAACGACTTGTTGAGCGCGCGGTAGTCGAACACCGGCTGCGGCTCGTCCTTGCTCGGCACGCACCGCTGCTTCGCGCCGTCGCACGCGTTGCTCTCGCACATGTACGGGCCATCGCAGGCCTCGCCGTCCTTGCCCGTGCGCTTGAACGTTGCCTTCGGCGCGGACAGCGTGCCCTCGAGCCCGCTCGCGGACCACAGGATCATCTCGTCGCGCTTGATCGAGACGAACAGCTTGAGCGGCTGGTCGTCGGGGTTCGTACTCGGCTGGGTGACGTTCGTCGAGGGCGGAGCCTTGTCGGGCAACGTCGTGTCGATCTGCACCAGGATGAGACCCGCCGACACCGAGGCCAGCAGGAACAGCATCAGATTTGTGACCATGTCGAGATAGGGGATCAGGTTGAGCTCGCCGCTCTCCATCTCCTCTTGCTCGATGTTCTCCTCACGCCGCTTGATCGCAGCGCGAGTCTTCGATCGTACCCGCTGTGCGGAGTACTCCATCGGGATGCCTTAGGCCGACTCGCTCACATCGTCGGTCGGCGCGGCGGGCGCGCGGCTCGCGGCGGGCGCGGCAGCAGCACCCTCGGCGAGGAGGTTCTCGAACCGGAGGCTGAACGCCTCGAGATCCGAGATCACCTTCTTCATCGCCCCGGAGAGCAGGAGGTGTCCGATCATGCAGATCAGCGCGATCGAGAGACCGAACGCGGTGTTGTACATTGCCTCGGAGATACCGTCCGACAGCTTCTTCTGACGGTCCGCCGGGTTCGCATCACCGATGGCGCTGAACGTGCGGATGAGGCCGGTGATGGTGCCGAGCAATCCAACCAGCGTCGTGATGTTCGCGAGCGACCACAGGGCGCCGATGCGGGTCTTCACCTCGGGCAGCGTGTCCGTCATGGTCTCTTCCATCGCCTGGGCGACGGCGGCCTCACCACGGTGGAGGCGGTTGAGACCGGCCTTCGCCACGCGGGCGACGGGAGCGGTGGTGGCGTCGCACAGCTTCTTGGCGCGATCGACGTTGTTCGCCGACAGGAGCTTGCGGAGTTGCTCGAGAAACGCCTTCGCGTTCAGGTGCCCGCGCCCCAGGAAGTAGATCGCACGCTCGACAATCAGGCCAATAACGATGGCGAGAAAGAACGTGTTGACGATGAAGAAGGGCCCGCCCTTTTGGAAGAGTTCACTTAGCCAGCTCATCGATCCATTGCCTCCGCGCGGGCCTAGGCCCCCAACGCTGCTTCAGAATGTTGTAGCGAGACCCCTGTTGCCGCGTCAAGCAAACCACCGGGCCCAATCTCGGAAATCACGCTTGCCCTACGAAGACTTAGTGGCACGGAGCACCAGATCACCCCGCATTAGTTGTTCAGAGCGCCATCCATGATCCAGCGGGTGACCGCATCGAGCTTCTGGCAGCACGTGACGGCCCCACCCGCGTTCTGGGGCATGAAGCCGACGGACCCGGGTGGGTTATCGAGCGGCGGGTCGAACTCCGAAGGCTTGAGCTGACGCAGCATCACCAGGAGGTAACTGTGGTTCGGCTCGCCGGGGACCACCAGCTTTGCCTTGCCAGAAAGCAGCGGACCGGTGGCGATCCCCGAGTCCTTGTTGACCAGGGCGGCGAACGCTTTGCCCGGCTGGAGGTCGAGCCGGCCTCCATCCGTCATCGCGCCATTGTGGCAGCCGGAGAACGTGCACTTGTTGAAGACGTTGGACTCGATCCACGCGAGGTCGGAGTGGTTCGGCGCTTCGACGCACGCGGGGACCGTGCCATCCGCACAGCTGCGGGCCGAGAAGTCGACCGGATCGTCGAGCGTGTACCGGCACGCCGACAGGACACCGAGGAGTGCAACGACGATCACGCGACGGCGCGACATGCCGCGCACCCTATCACGCTAGAGACACGCGAGTGATGCGCACTTGACCGCGGGTGCGGGGAGCGACGGTGCGGGTACGAGGTCATCGAACGAGCGGATCGCGGCGCCCGAGAGGAACCGGCCGGGCTGCGTACCACGTACGAACGGCATCCAGACCGCGGCCGCCGGATCCGAGGACACGCCAGCAGGATCGCCACTCCACGGCTCGACGCGCGCGAAGCTGACGTTCGGTGGCACCGGGAAGTCGCGGATCGGCGTGCGCGGATGCGCCTTCTGCATGAACTCGACCCAGATCGGCACGGCGACGCCGCCGCCGGTGATCTTGTCGCCGATCGGCGTCGAGTCGTCGCGGCCGATCCACACGGCGGCGAGCAGGTCGGCGGTGAACCCGGTGAACCAGACGTCGCGGTAGTTCGCCGACGTGCCGGTCTTGCCGGCGGCGGGGCGCCCGAGCGTGCCGGCGTACTTCGCAGTGCCGCGCTGGACGACGCCTTTCATGAGGTTGACCGTGACGTACGCGACCTCGGGCGAGATCACCTGCGGACCGGGTGGTGCATCGCGCAGATCCTCGACGACCTTGCCGCTGGTGTCGGTGACGAGATCGAAGAACCGCGGCGTGACCCGGCGGCCGCCCGAGGCGATGCCCGCATAGCCGCTCGCGATCTCGAGGAGCGTCAGGTCGGGCGTGCCGAGGCTGATCGAGATGTGGCGAGGAATCGGGCTCTCGACACCGAAGCCGCGCAGGATCTCGATCAGGCGATCGAGGCCGAACGATACGACGAGCTGCACGCTGATCGTGTTGAGCGAGTAGGCGAGCGCCGTCATCAGCGTCACCGACCCCATGTACTTGTTGTCGTAGTTCGCAGGCGTCCACACACCGGTCGCGGTGGTGACGGAGAACGGGCCATCTGTCATCCGCTCGACGGGCGTCTTTCCCGACTCGAGCGCGGCAGCATAGATGAAGGGCTTGATCGAGCTGCCGACCTGGCGCTTCGCCTGGGTTGCGCGGTTGAACTGGCTGCCGGTCCAGTCGTAGCCACCGACGATCGCGCGCACGCGGCCGGTCGACGGCTCGATCACGACCATCGCGCCCTGCAGGGCGGGTCGCTGTGCGAGCGTGACGGTGGTGGCGTCGGAGGCGAGGCGCACGGGCAGGAGATCGCCAAGCTTCGCGGCATCGCCGGTCTTGTCCTTGCGCCACGTGCGGACGTCCTTCGCATCGCTGTCGGAAAGCGGGAGGCGCTTCGGGCCGAGATCGACGATCACGCCACCGGTCTTGGTCAGCTCGACGATCATCGCGCCGTAGCGCTGCTCGGCGATCAAGCGATCCGCCAGCGCGCTGGTGTCGTCGGAGGCGCCGGAGAGCGGATGCGCGGGCCCGCCGGTCCACGTGCCGCGCGCGGCCTGGCCGACGGCGCCGACCGGGCCGCGGAACCCGAGGCGGCGGTCGAGGCTCTCGAGCCCGCGGCGCAGGGCGTTCTCGGCGGCGGTCTGCATCGTGGTGTCGAGCGTCGAGTAGAACTTGAGGCCGCCCTTGAACAGGTCGTTGTTGCCGTACCGTTTCGTCGCGATCTGGCGCACGGTCTCGACGAAGTACGGCGACGCGAGGTGGTTGAGGTCGCTCTCGTCGACGAGCGCGATCGGCTCGTCGAGCGCGGCCTGATACTCGGCATCGGACAGGTACTTGTCCTCGCGCATGTGGCCGAGCACGTAGCGCTGGCGTTCACGCGCGAGCTGCATGTTGCGGTGCGGCGCGTACTTCGTCGGTGACGCGACGAGCCCGGCGAGCATCGCGGCCTCGGCGACGGTGAGATCCTCGACCTCCTTGCCGAAGTAGGTCTGCGCCGCGGCCCCCACGCCGTACGCGCCGTGACCGAGATAGATGTGGTTCAGGTAGATCGAGAGGATCTGCGCCTTCGACAGCTCGCGCTCGAGGCGGACCGCGAGGATCAGCTCCTTCATCTTGCGGCGGTACTTCTGCGCCTTGCGGAGCTTCGTGTACTCGTCCGGAGTCAGGTCGAGGGCGCCGACCTGCTCCTCGCCGGCGAGCAGGGTCTGCTTGATGATCTGCTGCGTGATCGTGGAGCCGCCCTGCTTGATCGAGCCGTCGGAGCTGAAGTTCGTCCACGCCGCGCGAGCGATGCCGAGGAGGTCGAAGCCCTTGTGGCGATAGAACCGCCGGTCCTCCGCCGACAGGAACGCCGCGGGAACGTGCGGCGGCATGCGCTCGAGGGCGATGATCCGGCGGTTCTCGATCGAGAACGCGCCGATCTCCTCGCCGTCCGACGACAGCACGACGCTCTTTCGGTTCGGCTGGTAGTCGAGCAGCTCGGAGAGGTCCTGCGGCAGCTCCTCGTTGATCGTGGAGACGGCGAGGTAGATCGAAGCCGCTCCGAGCGACGCACCATAGATGATGAGCAGGAAGCCCAGCCGGAACACCGACACGAAGCGAAGCCGCCGACGGCGCCGGCGGGCCTTCGGTTGAGCAGGCCTCTTGTCGTCGCCCACGGTATGCTCAGTCTATGAGGTCTTGGCGCCGTGCGCACGCCATCGTCGCTGTCGCGGTGGTCGCGACGGCAACCATGGCGATCGCTCAGCCCGCGGAGGTGCCGCAAGCGGGCACGGCCGACACCGCCCAGACGGCCAAGCCGGCGGGGAGCTCTCCCGTGGAGTCGGCGGATCTGCCGGAGCTTGCAGCGTTGCCGCCGCGGTTCGCGGTCGCGCCGTTCGAGAACCACTCCGGCGTGCGCGCGTTCGACTGGCTGATCGCCGGTGCCCCGTTCGAGATCGCCGAGAAGACCGAGGGCGTGCTCGGGCTCGAGTCCACCGGCGGGCCGCTCTACGTCACCGGGGCCGCGGTGCCCGCCGACGCCCAGGCGGTCGCCGCGTTCGCCGCCACGCGCGGGGCGACGTGGGTGATCACCGGCTGGGTCGAGCGACCGAACTGGGAGCTCAAGATCGCGATCACGCTGTGGAAGGTCACAGGCAAGGTCGCCATCGTCGCGCACGAGGCGCAGCGGCGCGGGCCGGTGCCGACCTATCACAAGATGCTCGGGGAGGCGCTCGCCGAGGACTTCACGGCGACCGGGATGAAGATCGACGAGGCGGCCGCCGCGAAGCTCGCGCGCCCGCTCGCGAGCGACATCTATGCGGTGACGTTGCTCGGCCGCGGGCTCGGTCACTTCACGGGGGCGCTCTCGCCGAACGCGCCGACCGATCCGGCCGCCGAGAAGGCGTTTCGCGACGCGCAGCTGAAGCTCGCCGAGCACGACCTCGAGCGCGCGGTGTTCATCGATCCGAAGTGCTTCGAGGCGCAGCGCGCGGTGGGCGAGCTGTACAAGCTCCAGGCCCAGCGCGGCGGCGAGCCGAAGCTCGTCGCGCGCGCCGCAGGGAAGTTCGCGTACGCGAACGACCTCGCCCCCGACGACATCGCGGCGATGCGCGCGGCGGCGCAGTCCGCGGCGGATGCCGGCAAGCACGACCTCGCGAATCTGCTGTTCCGGAAGCTCGTGCTGGCGCGGCCGTGGGATGTGGAGGCGCGGTACCAGCTCGGCGCGGCGATGTGGCGGACCGGCGATGCGAGTGGCGCGGAGCGGCAGCTGGTCCAGGTCACCAAGCGGCAACCGGATCACCTCGCGGCCCGTCGCGTGCTGGTGCTGATCCACGCGTCGCGCAGCGACACGCAGCAGCTGGTGACCGAGCTCGAGGCGATCGCGCAGCGCGCTCCGTTGGACCTCGAGGTCAAGGCCGAGCTCGCGACCGGTTACGCAGCGCTCGGGCGCTGGGATCGTTCGACGTCCACGCTCGAGGCGATCGCCGCCGCGCGTGCGCCCGATCTGCCGCTGCTCGTGCGGATCGGCGATGGCCATCGCCGGCGCAATGACCTGACCGCGGCGCTCGCCTGGTACTCCCGCGCGAGCAAGCTCGCTCCAGACTCGAGCTTCCCCGGCTTCGCGGCGGCGCAGGCGCTGCTCGATGCGGGCAAGCTCGTCGAAGCGAACCGGGCGTACACCGGGCTCCAGCGGTTCAAGGACGACCTCCCCGCGGCCGAGCAGGCGCTCGGCGCGATCGCGTTGATGCAGGGCCGGGCGAACGATGCGGCGTGGTACCTGCGGCGCGCCGTGCGCGAGTCGCCACGGAGCCTGCCGGCGTGGCGTGCGCTGATCGCCGCCGAGCTCGCGCGCAAGGATCCGGCGCTGGCGCAGGACGAGCTGGCGCGGGCCCGCATCGCGTGGCCGACCGATGGCTTGCTTCACTACCTGTCCGCGGTCGCATCGATCGAAGCGGGCGCGAAGACCGAGGCGCGGACCGAGCTGGTCGCCGCGACCGTCGCGCTGCCGAGCTACGCGCCCGCGCGCGCCGCGCTCGCCGCGCTCGACGCCGGCGGCACGTTCACGCTCGCGTTCGTGCCGGAGGTGGTGCGGCCATGGGGCGATGCCGAGGGACTGCAGGCCGCGCTCGATCGGTACGCGCTGACCGCGACCACGATGGCGACCGTGCGCATCGCGTATCAGACCCAGGTGCTCTCGGTGCTCGGCGCGCTCAACAAGGGACCGCGCGCGGTCGCGAAGGCGGCCCCGGTGCGCACGTGCCCGCTCGGTCGAGTCGCGCCTCTGTGGGCCGCCGCGAAGGACGAGCTTCGTCGCTACGAGCGGCTCGGCGTGGATCTCGAGGCCGACTACCGGTTCATCGCGCGCCACGACGAGGTCGGTGCGATCGGCGGCCTGCTGCCGAACGGGCGGTCGCAGCTCGTGGGCGCGAAGAAGACGTTCCGCACCGCGCTCGCCGACATCGCGGAGCTGCGAGCCGAGCTCGCGCGCGGCGTGGGCCCCGAGCTTCGCGCCGTGGGCTGCACGGATCGTCTACTCGCCGCCGCGATCGCGAGCCCGGATCGCTATCGCGTGATCGTCGAGGATCGGCCGGAGGAGATTCCGAAGCAGGCACCGCAGCGCGCTCGCCCTCGCGCGACATTCTACATCGACAACACACGCTGTCCGGATCCCGTCGACGTGTCGATCGACGGCGCGCAGGTCGGCCAGGTCGCGCCCGGGCGGCGCAGCGCGCTCGTCGCGGATGGCGGCGAGCGCACCCTGTGCTTGCTCGGCCCCGGCAGCGCGCAGTGCGGCGATCGCGGCACGGTGCGGCAGGTCTATCTCCACGACGGGTGGAGCGTCACGCTGTACTGCCCGAAGTAGCGTAAGGTCACGCATGCCGATGCCGCAGCTCTGGTTCGCTTCTCCGCGCGTGCTGCCGCGCGCCGAGAAGCTGCAGGGCAGGGTGGTCGTGCTCGATATCGCGTTCGCCGCGACGGTGGGTACCAGCGTGTCGTTCGATCTGGTGACCAAGCCGTTCCTCGACGGGCTCGGCAGCCGGCTCGCGGCGTGGGTCGATCACCATGATCACGAGCGGCACGCCCAGTTCGCGAACGATCCGCGGTTCGTGCTGTCGACCAAGGCCGAGCACGGCGCGTGCCCCGAGATGGTCACGCAGGATCTCGTGCGACAGACCGGGCCGATCGATTGCATCTGCACACACGTCGATCTCGACGGCCTGTACGCGGCGGCGAAGTGGATCATGGGCGGCGCCGAGCCGTACCCGGGCGCCGATGACGACGCACGCGCGGTGGATACGCGGGTCGGAACACCGGGGCCGATCGCGATGCGCATCGATCGCGCGCTGCGCGCGAAGTTCCGCGACGATCAGCTGAAGCGCGCGGTGATCAGCTTCCTCGTGGACGGTCGGAAGCCCGGCGTGCACGACGACGTGATCCGCGAGGCGGCGCTGCTGTACGACAAGCGCGATGCGAAGACGCAGGAGCTCGCGGCGCGCTACACGATCCGAGGGCGCGTGGCCGTCGTGGATACCGAGGGCTCCGCGGGCGCGTTCGACAAGACGGATCTGCTGCTCGCCGGGCAGGCGAAGGCGCAGGTCTCGGTCGTGCGCGACTCCGGGATGCTGACGATCGCGGCGCCGTTCGATTCGGGCTGGGACTTCGTCGACATGTTCCAGATCGGCGGCGGCATGCCGACGCGCGTGACCATCCCCGAGACCACGCTCGACGATGTGATCGCGAAGATCAACGATGCGCCCGCGCCGGTCCCGCGCGTCGGCGCCAGCACCCACGACGAATGACGCGGCTCGCGCTGATAGCGGTGCAGCTCGCGGTGAGCGGTGACATCGTCGGTTCGGCGGACCGTTATCGCGCCCACCTCGAGGCCGCGGTCACCAGCGCGATCGACGCGGCGGGGGCCGCCGATGCGCGCGTGGTCGTGATGCCGGAGGTCTCGGGGCACCTCGCGCTGCTCGCGCTCGCTCCGCCCGCGGCGCACAGGGCAAAGACGCTCGGCGCGGCGCTCGCCGCGGCGGCGAAGTGGATCATGGGCGGCGCCGAGCCGTACCCGGGCG
>JBBRBG010000141.1:0-24042 GCA_038206055.1 Haliangiales bacterium | reverse complement strand
GCTCCACGGCGAGCCGATCCAGGCGGGGCTGTGGACCGAGCAGACCGACTGGGTCGATCTCGGCAGCCCGTATCCGCAGCACTGCGATCAGGACATCGGTGGCGCGTTCGACATCTGCGCGGACGGAAGCACAGCGGTCGGCATGCTGTGGAACGGCTGCAACCCGGTCGCATTCCGGTGGACCGAGCCGACCGGCCTGGTGCCGCTGCAGGTGCTCGGCTCGATGTTCAACGGCCCACCGACGAACCGCGCGACGGTGATCTCCGACGACGGCAAGGTCATTGCCGGCTTCGCACAGAACGGCCCGATCGATCGCAGCGCGGCGGTGTGGCGCGAGGACGGCACCGGGTTCCTCCTCGACGAAGTGAACCTTGACACGCCGAGCGAGGTCCTCTCGATTAGTGCCGACGGCAAGACGCTCGCCGGGATCCGCGGCTACGACGGCTTCGTATGGACGCGCGGAACCGGCATCGTCACGCTGCAGCGGCTCGAGACCTCGTTGCCATCCGACAGCGTGTTTCCCAACGCGATCGCACGCAACGGCGAGCTCGTGCTCGGTGGCGTCGGCGACGCGTTCTTTACCATCCCGACCGCGTTCGTGTGGACCGCGCAGGACGGCATGCGACCGCTCGCCGACATCGTGCGGGCCAGCGGCATCGAGCTCGCCGACGATATCAATCTCATGAACGTGATGGGCGCGAGCGAGGACGGCCTCGTGCTCGTCGGAGTCTGCTCGGTCGGCGACGCGCAGAAGACGTTCGTGCTGCGGCTCCCCGCCGGCGCGCTGTAGCCGAAACGACGACGGGCCGAGCACGCGGCCCGGCCCGTTGCCTCGCTAGTGATGCGAATCAGTCTTCGAAGTCGTGACCGTGTCCGCCGTGGCCGCCGCCCGACTTGTCTTCCTTCTTCGGCTTCTCGGCGATCAGCGTCTCCGTGGTGAGCATCAGGCCCGCCACCGAGGACGCGTTCTGGATCGCGATGCGGACGACCTTCGACGGGTCGATCACGCCGGCCTTGACGAGGTCCTCGTACTCGAGCTTGGCGGCATTGAAGCCGAACGCGCCCGAGCCTTCCTTGACCTTCGCGACGACGATCGAGCCGTCGACACCCGCGTTGCCGGCGATCTGACGCAGCGGCTCTTCGAGCGCGCGGCGGATGATGTTGACGCCGTAGCGGCGGTCATCATCGAACGTCAGCTTGTCGAGCGCCTGGATGCAGCGGATGAGCGCCACACCGCCGCCGGGGACGATGCCCTCTTCGACGGCCGCGCGGGTCGCGTACATCGCGTCCTCGACGCGGGCCTTCTTCTCCTTCATCTCGACCTCGGTGGCCGCGCCGACCTTGATCACGGCGACGCCGCCGACGAGCTTCGCGAGGCGCTCCTGGAGCTTCTCGCGATCGTAGTCGGACGTGGTCTCCTCGATCGCGTTGCGGATCTGCTTCACGCGCGCGTCGATGTCGGCCTTCTGACCCGAACCGTCGACGAGCGTCGTGTTGTCCTTGTCGACCGTGACGCGCTTGGCGCGGCCGAGCTCGGCGAGGGTCAGGTTCTCGAGCTTCTGGCCGAGATCCTCGGTGAACGCCTCGCCACCCGTGAGGGCCGCGATGTCCTGCAGCATCGCCTTGCGGCGATCGCCAAAGCCCGGGGCCTTGACGGCCGCGACCTGGAGCGTGCCGCGCAGCTTGTTGACGACGAGCGTGGCGAGCGCCTCGCCATCGACGTCCTCGGCCACGATGAGGAGCGGCTTGCCGAGCTTGGCAACCTGCTCGAGCACCGGGAGGAGCTCCTTCATGTTCGAGATCTTGCGCTCGTGGATGAGGATGTACGGGTCGTTGAGGACGACCTGCATACGCTCGCTATCCGTCACGAAGTACGGCGAGAGGTAGCCGCGGTCGAACTGCATGCCCTCGACCACGTCGAGCTCGGAGGTCATGGTCTTGGCCTCTTCGACCGTGATCACGCCTTCCTTGCCGACCTTCTTCATCGCCTCGGCGATCATGTTGCCGATCTCGGCATCGCCGTTCGCGCTGATCGTGCCGACCTGGGCGATATCGTCCTTGCCCTTGGTCGGGGTCGCCATCGCCTTGATCTGCTCGACGACCAACGCGACCGCGGCGTCGATGCCGCGCTTCATGTCCATCGGGTTGAGACCGGCAGCGACGAGCTTCGCGCCCTCGTTGTAGATCGACTGCGCGAGCACGGTCGCGGTGGTGGTGCCGTCGCCGGCCACGTCGGAGGTCTTGGAAGCGACCTCCTTCACCATCTGAGCGCCCATGTTCTGGAACTTGTTCTCGATCTCGATCTCCTTGGCGACGGTGACGCCGTCCTTGGTGACCGTCGGAGCGCCCCACGACTTCTCGATGACGACGTTACGACCGCGCGGTCCGAGGGTGACCTTCACCGCGTTGGCGAGCAGGTTGAGGCCCTTGGCGATCTCGCTACGAGCAGCAGAGGAAAAAATGATTTCTTTGGCAGCCATTGGTCAGGTTCCTTGTTGTAGCGAGTGAATCAGTCGAGAACGGCGAGGAGGTCGTCCTCGCGCAGGATGAGGTGCTCGTCGCCGTCGATCTTGATCTCCGAGCCCGAGTACTTCGAGAAGAGGACCTTGTCGCCGGCCTTCACGTCGAGCGGGATGATCTTGCCGTCCTTGTCACGCTTGCCCGCGCCGACCGCGATCACCTTGGCCTGGATCGGCTTCTCCTTCGCGGAGTCCGGGATGAACAGGCCACCGGAGGTCTTGGTCTCCTCCTCGAGGCGCTTGACGAGAATGCGGTCGTGCAGTGGACGGATTTTCATGCGGCTTCTATAGACACGGGGCACCGGCTTGGCAACCCTTCTCGGCGAGTGCTAACAACTCTCGTGATTTACCAGTTAAATCAAATACATGGGAATCCCCGAAATCCAGCTCTGGTGCTCGTGTTATCAAGCCGACGTGGGGCTCACCGACTACGAGAAGTACATCCGGACCGAGGAGCTTCTGTCCCTGCAGAAGTCGTTCGAGTCGCTGAGCTGCCACGACGAGATGCAGTTCCAGGTCGTGCACCAGGCGCACGAGCTGTACATGAAGCTTGTCGAGCACGAGCTCCGGTTCGTGTGCCAGCAGCTCGCGATCGGCGCCGCAGCGCGCGCGATCACCACGCTGCGCCGGATCTCCACGGTGCAGCACGTGCTGCTCCACTCCGTCGAGCTACTCGATACGATGGCGCCGACCGACTACATGACGATCCGCACTGGCCTCGGTCGCGGCTCGGGTCAGGAGTCGCCCGGGTTCCGCACGATGCTGAAGCTACCCGGCGAGCTCGTGTGGCCGGCGTTCACCGTGTTCCTGGAGAATCAGGGCGTGACGCTGCGCCAGATCTACGATGATCCGCACGCGCACCATCAACTGTTCCAGCTCTGCGAAGGCCTGGTCGACTACGATCAGCTGCTGCAGACGTGGCGCTATCGCCACCTGATGCTGGTCTACCGGATCATCGGAACGGGCACGCCGTCGCTCAAGGGCAAGCACTCCGATCTGCTCGAGAGCGGCAGGAAGACCCGGTTCTTCCCGGCTCTGTGGGACGTGCGCGACGAGGTGTTCGGCGACTGGACGGCGGCGCAGGCGGCGAAGGGCAACGAACCCGGCTATCACGGCTGATGCGCGCGCTCGCTCTTGTTCTGGCCATCTCGGTCACCGGATGTGCCTTCGGCGTGAAGCACCCGGCGATCACCGCGGGCATCGTGGGTGGCACGGTCGCGCTCGGATCGTGCGAGGTCGGGACGGACTTCGACAACCACGGCACGTGCGGGATCATCGGAGCCGGCGGCGCGGTGGCGCTGTTCGGCATCGTGGCGCTCGCGATTCTGCTTGGCGGCGAGGGACACACTGTCCTGGTGGGGGAGGAGACGGAGCCCCCGCCGATCGTGAGAGAGAAGAAGTCGCCGCCTACGCCTACGCCGACGCCCGAGCCTCCGCCTCCGTGATATCCCACGGGGATGGCTGACCCCGTCGCAGAGAGTCTTCTCGAGTACCGGAAGCTGTTTCCTTCGCTCGAGGACTGCGTCCATTTGATCTCGCACTCGCTGGGGTGTGTGCCGGCGAAGGCGAAGGAGGATCTGTGCGCGTACTTCGATCTGTGGCAGACGAAGTCGATCACGGCGTGGAGTGACTGGCTGCCCGAGGTGGATCGCGCGGCGGAGCGGATCTGCAAGATCATCTCGGCGCCCGCGGGCACCGTGGTGATGCACCAGAACGTGTCGGGCATCATGGCGATGCTCGCGTCGTGCTTCGAGTACACGCCCGAGCGCAACAAGATCGTCTACGAGGCGCTGCAGTTCCCCACGGTGTCGTACGTGTGGCAGGAGGAGAAGCGGCGCGGCGCGGACTGCGTGCTGGTGCCCTCGAAGGACGGCATGACGATCGATACCGATGCGATGTGCGCGGCGATCGACGAGAAGACGCTCGTCGTGCCGATCTCGCACGTCGTGTTCTCCTCGGCGTACATCCAGGACATCAAGAAGATCGCCGCGCGCGCGAAGGAAGTCGGCGCGCACGTGATCCTCGATTGCTACCAGTCGATCGGCACGGTGCCGATCGATGTCGTCGATCTCGGCGTGTCGTTCGCGTGCGCCGGCTCGGTCAAGTATGTGTGCGGTGGCCCGGGCGCAGCATGGGTCTACGTGCGCAAGGATGTGATCGAGCAGTTTTCGCCGCGCGTCACCGGCTGGTTCGGCAACGAGGCGCCGTTCGCGTTCACGATGCCCGGGCAGACCTACGCCGACAACGTGTGGCGCTACATGGGCGGTACACCGGCGGTCGCGGCGCTGTACCAGTCGCGCGCGGGCCAGAACATCATCGGCGAGATCGGCGTGCGCAAGATCCGCGACAAGAGCCTGGTGATGACGCAGATGTGCATCGACTGGGTCGACGAGCTCGGTATGAAGCTGAACAGCCCGCGCACGGCCGAGCAGCGCGGCGGCAGCGTGGTGTTCGACTTCGTCGGCGCCGCCGATGTGTGCCGCGAGCTCAACCGCCGCAAGTTCTTCTGCGATCACCGGCCCGCCGCGGGCATCCGGATCGCGCCGCACTTCTACACGAAGCCGTCGGAGATCGAGCTGTTCTTCACGGAGCTGAAGAAGCTGCGAGGCGCTTCCTCCGCGCCGGCGCGGTGACGAGCATCGCGAGCGCGACCACCGCGCCGACGCCGAGGCACCCGAACCACAACGTGCCGGGACCCTCGTGCTCCCACAACCACGTGCCGAGCTTGGGGGCGATCAGCGTCGAGCACCCCCACGCGAGCACGAGCGCGCCCTGGTAGCGGCCGCGCGCATCGGCCGGCGCCATCGCGGCGACCAGCGCCGAGCGCGTCGGCGACTCGATGATCTCGCCGAGCGTCCACACCATCACGGCGCCCGCGTGGACGAGGAGGCTGGGCGCGAGGCCGTGCAGCGCCATGCCGGCGCCGTAGAGCAGTGACGCGACCGCGATCACGCGCGAAGCATCCCGCTGCGCGACCCACGTGGTGAGTAGCGGCTGCACGATGATGATGAGCAGGCCGTTGAACCCGAGCACGAGGCCGTAGCCCGCGGGCGAGAAGCCCTGCCAGGTCATGTGCGCCGAGAGCGGCGCCGCGGTCTGCTGCGGCAGGAGCGACATCACGAGCGCGAGGACCACGTAGACCACGAACACGCGATCGGTCACCCACGAGCGACTGGGCGTCGGGCGCTCGGCCTTCGGCACCGTTTTCGGCCGCGTCTCGGGCACGGCGCGCATCACGATCACGCCGAACACGGCCATCGTGATCGCATCGGCGAAGAACAGGATCTGGAAGTCGAACGAGGCGACCAGGCCACCGACGACGGCAGCGATCGCGAACCCGAGGTTGATCACCCAGTAGAGGAGACCGTACGCGTCGACGCGGTGCTCCGCTGGGATCACGTCGGCCACGAACGCGAGCACGGCCGGCCGATAGACCTCGCCGATGAAGCCGACGACACCGACCATGATGGCGATGTGCACGATGTCGTGGACGAGGCCGAGGCCGACCATCGCGATCGCGCCGCCGAACAGCGACACCAGCATCGTGAACTTGCGGCCGACACGGTCGCTGAGCTGCCCGCCGACGATCGACGCGAGGATCTGCCCGGCGCCGAATACCGCGACCACGCCGCCGGCATCCGAGACCGAGAGCGCGCGCTCCTTCGTGAGATAGATGGTGAGCAACGGCACGACGAAGCCACCGAGGCGATTGATCAGCGTGCCCCACCACACGTACCAGAACGCGCGCGGAGCAGCGGCCGCGACCGTCGCGAAGCGGTGACGCAGCCCATCCAGCATCAGCGGCGGCGGCGACGGCGGAGCGCGGCGGCAAACGCGAGACCGATCAACAGGCCGCCGCTCGGCTCACGCGCGCTGCAGCCGGAGCAACCGTAGAAGCTCTTCGGATCGAGACCGTCACCGAGCCCACCGTCGCCATCGCCGCTACCGCTGATCGCCTCGCCGGTGAGCGAGACCTCGAGGGGCGCGGAGAGCTGCATCGAGGTGATGCGCATCGTCTGCACGTACACACCGAGCTTCGTGGGATGGAACCCCACGCTGAACGTGACGGTCTCGTTCGGCGCGAGGGTGTGCGGGAAGTTCGGCGAATCGATCGTGAAGGGCGGATCGAGCTCCGGATCGGCGATCATGATCGGCGTGGTGTCGCAGTTCTGGAACGTCACGCTCTGCGGCATCCTCGTGTCGATGTGAATCGGCACCTTGCCGAACATCAGTGACGACGGCGCGATCGCGCCACCATCGGCCACGAACAGCGCGCTCACCATCGTGCGCTCCTCGGTACGGTTCGCCACGTCGGTCGACCACACGATCTCGTCGTGTTGCCCACCGGCGACCGACTGCCGCTTCGGCGTGATCCCGACGGTGGCCTGCGCGCCCGGCGTGATGATCGACGGATACGACGACGGCGTCGACAGCGCGAGATCGAATGCGGAGCTCACGGAGCTCATGTGCGGTGCGGTGAGCCGGATCGTCGCCGTGCCGGTGGAGGTCAGCGCGAGAGCGCTCGCCGTGGTGGGGGCGTTGACGCAGAACGTGCCGAGCGAGATCACCGGCGGCACCGTGAAGTCGGCCGTCACCACCTTGCCGGTGATCGGGATCCGCAGCATGCCGGCGTTCGAGGTCACGAGGATCGCGTTCGCGAGGTCGCCATCCGAGGACGGATCGACGTGGAGTTGCACGGCCACCGGCGTCGTCCCCGGCGCGCCGGTGAGGGAGAGCCGCGGGTTGACGGTCTCGAGTGCGATGCCCGTGATCTGGACGGGCGTGGTGCCGAGGAGCATCACCGGCGTCGGTACGGGAGTGGTCAGCGTGCGGATCTCGCCGAGCGAGATCGTCGTCGGGTTCGAGTAGACCGCCATCGTGGTGCCCTGGCAGGTCGCCGGGATCGAGATCGGTGGGCTCATGAACGCGTCGGGCGCGCTCGCGGTGAACGTGGTGGCGAACGTGCCGGCCGCCGTGGGGTGGCACGATGCGGTGATCGTGGTGGCGCTGTTCATCGCCACCGAGGCCGTCGGCGACGGCGACAGCGCGAACGGCCCCGAAGGTGCGCCGCCGAGTGTCACGGTGGTCAGATCGCGGTTGCCCTGGTTCGCGAGCTGGAACGTCACCTGCGAGATCACGTTGACCGGCACGAGGCCGAAGTCGATCGAGGTCGGGCCGCCGACGAGCGACAGCGTCGCGCCGCGCCCCACGCCCATCAAGGGGACCGACGTCGAGCGATCGGCCGTGTCGTAGTACTGGACCAACAGTGATGCGTCGCGCGTGCCGATCGCGCTCGGATCGAACGTGACATCGATGTCGACCTGCTGGTTCGCGGTCAGGTTGCAGATCGGTGGCAGCGCGCCCGAGCACTGCCCGCTCGCGAGGTACGTCCAGTCCGCACCGGTTGCGCCCGTGACCTGGACGCTCTTGATCTGCAGCGTGCCGCTACCGGCGTTGCGCAGGTGGACCGCGCCAGAGCCGGTGGCGTTGATGACCTCGATCGCGCCGATGTCGACGGGGCTCCCGGTCAGCGACAGTGCCGGGTTCGCCGAGCTCACACCGTTGCACGTCAGCATGATCGGCGCCGACGCGTACTGCGAGGAGTTGGAAGCGACGTAGAGCGCCGCCGTGTGCAGCCCCGCCGTCTGCGGCGTGCACTTGACGACGAACGAAGCGTCGGAGCCCATCGACACACCCGAGATCGTGGCATCGCACTCGCGCGCGTCGGGATTGCACGGCATCCCGATCTTGAAGTTGTCATCGAGATCGGTGGTCTGAAAGTAGAGCTGGGTGATCGTCGTCGGGCTGTTGTTGTGGACCGCGGTGGTGACCATCGACGAGCCGCCGACCGCCACGTCGCCGAAGTTGAGCGTCGAAGAATTCGGCCCGAGGCTTGGCATCAGCCCGTACTCGCACACGCCCTCGGTGTCGAAGTACGCCGAGCCCGAGCCCGATCCCGATCCATTGTTGACGTGGAACAGGCAGCGCTTCATCCCGGTCATCGGCGCGCCACTGCAGTGGATCGTCAGCGGCTGCGCGCTTGTCGCTGTGACGTCGAACGGCGGGCCCACCGCGACCGTTGCGGTGACCTCCGCGTCGCACGACAGCGCACGCGTGATCGAGCCGACGGTGACGTCCACGGCATCGTCGTTCTGCAGGGAGATCGTCCCGGTCGTGCCCATCGGCGCCGTGCTGTGGATGACCAGCACGGGCGGCACGGGGTGGAAGCTTGGTGTGCCCCCCGCGGCAGCGACGACACCCGCCGTGACGAGGACGATCGCGAACGCGGTCGCGCGACGCGTGGCCTTCTTCACCGGCGCCGCCTTCGGCGCAGCACGAGCAGGACGAGCACGGCGGGCCACGCGTCTGTGGGTCGACTGGTGGTGCAGTCGCAGGCATAGAAGCTTGTGGAGTCAGGCGTCTTGCCGGGCGCCGCGATGCCCTGACCGAGGAGCGTGACGCCGAGCGGGCCCTTCGAGGAGTTGACCGTCAGGGTCGCCATTCGTGTGCCGACCTTGGTCGGGCGGAACTTCACGTTGATGGTCGCGATCGCATTCGGTGCGAGCATCGCCGGTAGCGCCGCCGCACTGTCATCGCTGAACTCGCCGCTGGGTGAGATGTCCGGACCCGAGAGCGACATCGGCTCCATGCCGCAGTTCTGGATCTTGATCACCTTGGGATCGCCGATCTCGCGGAGCATCACGGTGCCGAAGTCGGCGAGCTGCGGAGCGATGGCGCCGCCATCGGCGATGAACTCGGCGGTCACCGTGGTGCGCGGCGCGGCCTCGCCGGAGACGTCGGTGGCCCACACCACGTCGTCGCTCTGCATCCCCTTCGACATCTGGCGCAGGGGCGTGACCTCGGCCATCGCGCTCTGGTTCGGCGGCAGCGAGTATGGATAGCTGACCGGCGAGCTGTACGAGAGCTGGAACGGCGACGACGACATCTTGTTCATCACCGGCTGCGTCGGGAGGCCGATCGTGGCGGTGCCGGTCGCGCTCATACGCGCGGTCGTGCCGGTCGTCGGCTGGTTGACGCAGAAGCTGCCGATCATGAGAGTCGGCGGGTAGTCGATCTTCGCGGTGACCACCTTGCCGGTAACGGGGATCGAGAGGCTGTCGCCGCTTGCGGTGACCTCGATCGAAGTCGCGAGATCGTGATCGGTGGTCGCATCAACATTCAGATCGAAGGTCGCGGGCGTCGCGAGCGTGATCATCGTCGAGCTCGGCGTGGTGACGGAGAGGTCTGGGACGGAAGGCGACAGCGACGGCGGTGGCGAGATCGTCAGCGAGGTGCCGGCGGTCTTGAGCGCGATCGACTTCGTCACGCGCGGGCTGCCGGTGCGGATCTCTCCGAGCTGGATACTCGAGGGGGTGGAGTACAGACTGCCCGAGGTGCCGGTGCACTTCACGGCGATCGAGATCGGACTGCCGGTGAGCGCGTTCGGCGCGGTGATGTCGAGCTGCGCGGTGAACAGCTGGGACGACGTGGGCGTGCAGCCCACGGTGATGGTGCGGGTCGACGACGCGTTGATGGTGGTCGGGTTCGGCGAGACAGAGAGCTCGGCGCCGGGCTGGGTGAGCGTGAGGTTCACCGGCGTCAGCAGCACGTTGCCATCGTTGCGCAGATCGAACGTCGCCATCGTCGGGATCCCGATCGGCGTCGTGCCGAGATCGAGGGTCGCCGGCATGCCGAGGGTCGATGCGAGCGCGATGTTCGCCCCGAGGCCGGTGCCGGTGAGCTGGATCTGGAACATCGGTGTGTTCGGGTCGTCGGAGGCGATCGTGAGCGTCGCGTTGCGCATGCCGATCGCGCTCGGCGCGAACGTGGTCGAGATCATGAAGCTTGCGGTCGGCGGCAGCGTGCACGGAAACGTCGGGCACAGGCCCGAGGTCATGTACGTCCAGTCGGGGCTGCCCGCCTTCGTCAGACCACCGATCGTCAGGTTGCCCATGCCGATGTTGCTGACGGTGACGTTGGAGCTCGACATGCCCGAATTGACGTCGCTCGAGAGCGTGACGCTCGGGGGGTTGACGGAGATCGCCGGCATCGTGCTTCCGCTCGTGCCGTTACAGCTGAGGAGAATCGCAGGGAACAGTCGGGTGCCGCCGTTGCCGACCACGTAGAGCTGCGCGGTCTTCGGGCCAACGGACTGCGGCGTGCAGCTGACGTTGACGATGAACATCTGGCCTGTCCCGACGACGATCGCCGCGTCGCAACCGGGGCCGTCCATCAGGCACGGCGAGTGGACCTTGAAGTTGCCGTCGTGGTCACCGAGCTGGATCGAGACGATCGTGTGCTGTGGGTTCCCGCTGGTGTTGACGATCGTGAGCGGTGCCACCGCGCTCTCGCCGCCGACCATGACGTCGTTGAAGTCGTGGCTACTCGACGATGCGAACATCGTGCTGCCCTCGGTCATGCACAGGCCGGTGTAGCTCGTCAGGATCTGTGCACCGCCGCCGAGGACGTTCTCCTTGCAGCGCCGGATCCCGTACGTCGAAGACGCGGTGCAGCCGATGCCCACCATGTGCCCGGTGGCCGGCGGCACGGTGAACGGCCACCCCGGGTTTGCGGTCGGCGTCACGCCGCCGGAGCACGAGCTGTCGGCGACGATCGAACCGACGCTGCCGGTGGCATCGCCGATGTTCTGCAAGTTGCTCGCACCGCTGCCCGGCTGGTTGAGCATCAGCGACACGGTGATCACGGGCGGTTGAACGACGAGCTGCACGCCCGCCGCGGCGACGACGATCGCGGTCGCGACACCGAGGAATCCCCCCGCTGCGATGGCGCGCTTGATCCAGCGGCTGCGGGTCACAGGCGGCCGATCACTCCGAGAGTCGGAACGAAGATGTTTGCATCGAGGTGCGTGGTCTCGGGATCGACGAAGAAGTGCTCGTAGCCGATGTCGCCCTGGACGCTGAGGTGACCGTTGATGCGGAACTCGACGCCGATGGCGGCGCGCAACCCGACCGCCAGCTTGGTCGAGGTCTCGTTCGTCATCGCGTTCGTCAGCTTGTAGGCGAAGCCGGGCATGCCGACCCCGACGTACGGACGCATCCACGACGTGAACAAGCGATAGCGCAGGCCGAGGTAGCCGCCGGTCGAGTCGGACTTGAGGAACATCAGCTCGGCTTCCAGATGCGACCTGGAGATCGCGAGGCCGATCGCGCCTGCGAACCCGCGACCTTCGCCGTCGATGCGCACCGCTGCGATCACCCCGGAGCTGATCGACTCGTCGTCGTCGTCATGCACGATCGCGCGGCCATCCGAGGTCGCCTCGTAGTGCGGGACGATCGCCGACACCACGGGGCCCGAGTACCCCGAGCGCACCTTGCGCTCGCGACCGGTGCCGCTGTCTGCGCTGTACTGCGTGCCCGTGATCAGCCAGCCATCGACGTGCTCGGGCGCCGCGGCGATGAGGTTGTGATCGATCTCGGGGTTCGTCGTGATCGTCGGTCCCGGCGGCGGGTTCGTCGGGCTCGTGTCGACTGGAGCGACGGTCACGGTGGCCGAGACCTCCTTGATCTCGCCCTCGAAGCCGTTGACCGTGACCTCGTTCGCGCCCTTGTCCTTGCGCACGCGGACGAGGTGAATGCCGGAGCGTACGCGGGTGAGCAGCGACGAGCCGACCGGGATGAACGGGCCGGCATCGATCGAGATGTCGGACCCGCTCGGGAACACGCGCACGGTGAGGATCGTGAGCTGCTCGTCGAGCCGGAGCAGCAGCTCCTTGACCTCCGCGACGCGCTCGGCGCCGGTCGCGGGATCGAGGAGGTAGCGCTGGTACGTGTTCGCCGCGTCGGCGAGCCGTCCCATGTCGCGCAGTGTGGACGCGATGTTGAGAAGGATCTTCGGGCTCGGGAACTTCGTGTAGGCCTCGAGGAAGTTCGCGAGCGCCTGGTCGTACGACTTCGCCTGGAGTTGCTTGACGCCCTCGATCATCAGCGCCTGTGCGAGCGAGCGCGTCGCGGGATCGTCGACGGCGATCGCCGGATCCTGGGTGATCGAGCTGAGGGTCTCGGCGAGCTGCTTGTCATCGCGGACCTGTGCGAGCGGGCCCGCTGGCTCCGGTGCCACGACCGGCTGTGCGAACGCGGGCGCGACCAACGTAGCCAGTACGAGGCCGGTATGGACGAGGCGAGACATCACGGATCCTTCGGCGGTTCGGGCTTCTTCACCGGCCCGAGATCTGGTTCGATCGGCGCGCCTTCGGTCGTGTGCATGCCGGGATGAGTAACTGGCCCCGTATCGGCACCGGGATCCGGCTTCGTGATCGTCGTCTTCACCGTCTTCTCGGGCTTCTTCTTCGGCGCCGTCGGAACCGGCGGTTGCGTCGTTGGCTGCTTCGGCGTCTCGATGATCTGCTTGATCTCGGGCGCGGCCATCTTTGCCGGGGGCGTCGGAGGACTCACGACCGGCTGTGGTGCTGGAGGGTCGGGCTTCTTCTCCGGCGCATCGTCCGAGGAGGATCGCGTGAGCACGAAGACCCCGGCGACGGCCACGAGCACGATCGTGATCAGCGCGGCGACGATCGGCATCGACGACCGCTTATCCGGCTGCTGCGGTGGTCCATCGATCAGGCTGAGATGCAGCGGGCTACCGTGCGGCAACGTCGGCGGGATCATCTGCGGCCGCGAGTCGGCGGCGTTGATCTCCGCCGACAGCCGTGAGGACAGCTTCGCGCTCACACTCGCGAGCGCTTGCTGCACCGCGCCCGCGTTCTGGAACCGATCGTGCGGCTCCTTCTCGAGGAGCTGCATCACGATCGCGTTCATCTCCGGCGTCAGCGATGCGAGGCGCTCGGTCGGTGGCTGGACCTGACCGAACAGCTGCATCGCGATGATCTCGCCGGCGCCCTCCGCCACGAACGGCGGCTTGCCGACGAGCATCTCGTAGAGCATGCAGCCGAGCGAGTAGAGGTCCGCGCGCTCGTCGATCGTTCCGGCCGCGCGGGCCTGTTCGGGTGCCATGTACAGCGGCGTGCCCATCAGCGCGCCGGTCTGGGTGTGGCGCACGTTCGACGGCGCTGGATCCGCGAGCTTCGCGACGCCGAAGTCGAGCACCTTGACGCGATCACCCGTGCCGTCGGGATCCGGGACGAGGAACACGTTATCCGGCTTGAGATCGCGATGAATGATGCCCTTCGCGTGCGCGGCCTTGAGTGCGCTGGCGATGCTGCGCGCGATCGAAGCCGCCTCGAGCTCCGTGAGCCGGCCGCGGCGCTGGATGCGCGTGCCGAGCGGCTCGCCATCGAGGTACTCCATGACGAGGTACGCGCGACCGTCCGCGGTGTAGCCGAAGTCGTAGACCTCGATGATGCCGGGGTGGCGGATCGCCGTGGCGGCCTTCGCCTCGTTGAAGAACCGCTGCACGAGCACGTCGTCGCTCGACAGCTCGGGCCGCAGGAGCTTGATCGCGGCCGTACGCCCGAGGAGCTCGTGCTGGGCGCGATAGACCGTCCCCATGCCGCCGCTCGACAGCTCGGCGGTCAGGCGGTAGTTGCCCAGCACCTCACCGACCAGCGATGCGCCTGCCGGCGACTGTGGACGCGACTCGCTCATAGGCTCTGGACGGACTCCCCCGACGGAGTCCGACGAGCACAAGCATGCGACAACCCAGGATTGTCTTCAACTGTGCCGCAGTAGGTCCGGGTGAGACGTGCGTGCTAACCTGCGCGCGGATGCCGAGCTTCCAGCGCCACGTGTTCGTCTGTGTCAACGAACGCGCCGCGGACCATCCGCGGGGGTCGTGCAAGCTCCGCGGCGGTGTCGAGGTCAGAGATCGGCTGAAGTCCGAGCTGACCGCCCGTGGTCTGTCCAAGCTCATCCGCGCCAACAACGCGGGATGCCTGGATCAATGCGAGCAGGGGGTGACCCTCGTGGTTTACCCGGAGCAGGTCTGGTACGGGCACGTCACCGTCGATGACGTGACCGAGATCATCGAGAAGCACCTGATCGGCGGCGAGCCGGTTGCCCGCCTCATGCTCCCGGAGCAGCCCCACCTCGGGGACAAGCGGGCGTTTCCCGTGCTCGAGGTCACGAAGTGAAGATCGCCGCGATCGCGCTTGTAACGATCGCGGGCCTTCAGTTCGCCCACGCCGACGACGCCAAGGAAGAGGACAAACCCGATCCCGAGCCCGCCGCCGACCGCGCGGCCAACGCGAACCTCGAATCCGTCGAGCACCGGCGCGGCGTGGTGTTCAGCGCCGCGCTCGGCCCATCGCTCACGTTTCACGGCAACACCGGCACGGGCGGAACCGTCGCGCTCAAGGTTGGCCACGTCGCCACGCCCCGCGCCGTGTTCACGTTCCTGATCGGCGGCGGCGCGCAGCCGCACCGCGTGGGGACCAATGGTGATCTGGTGGCGAACAACGTCACCTACGCGCTCGCGGGTGCGCAGTACTGGCTCACCGGATCCGTGTGGGTCAGCCTTGGCGCCGGCGGGGGCACGTTTCACTGCAACCAGTGCATCGACAAGACCACGATGATCCCGAAGGACACGAAGCACGCCGGCATCGCGAGCGGCGCGGGCGCCGGCATCGACCTGGTGCGGTTCAAGGGCATGGTGCTCGGACTCGAGATCTACTCGATCCTGTTGCTGCCGAAGGACGACAAGCCCGTTCTCTCCGGTGGCTCCGCGATGTCGATCGCGTTTGACTGATCGTCCTAGAGTAATCCCAGAGCTGAAGTGCGTGAATGCGCCGCGGCCGGCGTCCGCACGCGACGACGGCTCGCTGGTTCCGCTGCGCCCCGATGACCCGAAGCTCCCCAAGAAGAGGCTCTCTCCCCAGGAGACTCTGCTTCGGGTCCCTTCGCGACTTCGGGGCGCACGAGCACCCGAGCGAATGATCCGTCGAGGCGGTTCTCGATGTCGAACGCTTACGCTCGTTAACCTAATCGTCCCAGTCTCGCGAGCGCTCTCCGGTGCCGAGCGTGACGTCGACTTCCTCGTCGTCGATATTCGCCATGCCGACCGGCGCGAGACCCGAGTTCCCTTCGCCGTCCGCCATGATGGTCGCGCCAGAGAAGGTCTGCAGCGAGTAGCGCCCGGTGCTGTCGGTGCGCGTGCTCGTATTGCGATCGGACTTGTACGCCGCGGTGACGAGCGCGTTCACGGCCGGGCGCCCGGCATCGTCGCGCACCGTGCCGTGCACGGTCTTCGCATGCGGCGGCCCGAGGTCGAGCTCGACGGTGCCCGAGGCGTTCGGTGGAACCTCGACATCGATCCGCACGTGCTGATCGCGCCACGTGGCCTGCGCCCAGATCGTGCACGCGGGCACGTCGTCGATCGTGAACCGGCCCGCCACCACCTGCACGAGCCGGTGCTGCTGCGCGAGCATGATGCCGTTGCGTGCGCGGCCGGAGTCGGCGCACACCACGTCGGAGAGCTCGAACGTGCCGTTCGCGAGCAGCGTGGTGGTGCCCTCGATGCGGCCGACGCCGCCGAGTTGCAGCGCCACGTCGCGCTTCGGTGCGAGCACGGCCTCGACGGTGACGCCGTGCCCCGGGGCGCTCGCACTCACCCGATAGCGACCCGCGGGCATATTGAACACCTGCCAGTGGCCTTCGGCATCGGTGCGCTCCTGCTGGCCGATGCCACCTGGATCCTGCGGCGCGAAGTCGACGAACGCGAACGGCACAGGAGCGCCGGTCTCGTCGGCGAGCGTGCCCTCGATATCGGGGGCCTTGTCCTGCAGCTTGAACACCACGTCGGTGAACCGCGCGCCGTCGCGACACGTGAACGTGCGGCTCGCGGAGGGCGGTGACTTCCACGGCCACGCGCGCAGGGTGACATCGACCTCGTCGGTGGTGACCCAGCGGAACGTGCCATCGGACTCGACGCGCCCCGCAGGACCGAACTCGAGATCCGAGACGCCCCAGCGCTTCTCGATCGCGCCATCGCCCGTCGGCTTACCCTTTGCGTCGACGACCCTGCCGGCGATCACGCAGCCCGCGGTCAAGGTCAGCGTGCTGGCGTGCTTGCCACCCGCCTCGAGCAGGATCTTCTCCTGGAAGCCGCCGACGCCGGCGTAGCGATCGTGCGTGGCTTCGAGAGCGTATCCACCCGCAGGCAGATGCAACTCGAACCGCCCCGTCGAATCGGTCTCGGCGACGTCCGTGCCGAGTGCGGGACGTGCGCCACCGCCACGCGCGCGAACCACGGCGCCGGAGATCGGCTTGCCGCGCAGGTCGATCACCTGGCCGGTGATCGTGCCGCCGCGGACGACGCTGAGATCGACACTATCGGCATCGCGGAAGGCGACGACGATCGGCATCAGCCCTTCGTCGGGGACCCCGGCGGTGTCGGCGGAGGGCAGGGAGGGCAGCCGCGAAACCTCGGGCCGCCCGACGGAGAGCACCGATTCGTCGCGCACGAACGCGCGATAGTGGCCGCGCACGAGCGTGATCTTGTAGCGCCCGTCGGCACCGGCGACCACGGTCTCCTCTCCGCTCTCGTTGCGGAACACGACCTCGACGTTACCGACCGGTGCACCGGTCTTCGCGTCGACGATGGTCCCGGCAATCGTGACCTCGGCCGAGTCGTCGCCGGAGGACGCGGAGAACGGGAGCTTGGCGGACCGGCCCGTACGGGCGAGCGCGTCGGTGAATGCGGGATCGATCGTACGCGGCCGTGCGGTGGACGCCGATGCGTCGCGATCCACCGTGGAGGTCGTTGCGGGGGTCCCGGTGCCGAAGCCGATCGCGGCGACGACGATGACCGCGAGCGCTGCGAGAGCCAGGTGTGTGCGTCGAGAGCGGCGGGTCATCAGGCCTGTGACACCCGGGGTGCCGAACGGTTTCCCAGGAGGAACCCAGGTATGACCCGAGCTATTCCAACGAGCGAGCGGTCAAAGGCTACGCCTTCACTTCGATCACGACGGCCGTGATGTTGTCCTTGCCGCCGCGCTGGTTCGCCATGGCCACGGCGGCCTCGGCGCACTCTTCGAGCTCGCCGTCGGAGCACAGGTCCGAGACGTCCTTGTCGCTGTTGAAGTAGCCGTGGAGGCCGTCGCTGCACAGCAGAAATCGGTCGCCAACGGCGGTGTCGATGTCGGCGGTGTCGACCTGGACGTAGTCCTTGTGGCCAACCGCGCGCGTGATGACGTTCTTGCCGGCGGCCTTCTCGGCCTCCTGCTTGGTCATCATGCCGTGCTTGACCTTGTAGTTGATCAGCGTGTGGTCCTCGGTGAGCTGCAGGACGTTCTCCTTGCGCACGCGATAGACGCGGCTGTCACCGACGTGGACGGCGAACGCGAGGTTCGCGCGAACGAGCATCGCCGACAGGGTAGTCGACATGCCCTTCTTCTCGGGATCGAGCTCGGCCATGCCGAACACCATGTAACAGGCGTTCTTGACGCCGCTCTCCAGGAGTCGGCGGATGTCCCACACGCACTCCGAGTCTCCCGCGATCACCCGTTCGACCAGGCGATCGAGGTCCCGGGTGGCTCCGTAGATCCACATCGTGAGCTGCTCGACCGCCTCGCGGCTCGCGATCTCACCCTTGTTGTGGCCACCTACACCGTCGGCAACAACGTAGAACCCACGCTCGTCGTCGCGGAAGAACGCGTCTTCGTTGATCTGGCGCTTGCGACCGACATCCGAACGAGCGACCGAAGTGAGCTTCACCCTAGCCGATCCTATCATGGCGACGTGCTCGGCTGCTTGCTACGCTCCCCCTGTGAGTGAAGCACCGGGGCTCGCGGCCTTGATCCGTGAGCGATCGAGCGAGATTCTCGCGAGCTGGATCGCCCGGTTCGAGAGGTCCCCGCTGCGGTTCCGCCGGGCCACCAACCCCCAGGTGCACAGCTCCCAGGTCGCCAACATGGTCGAGGCCCTGGTGGTCGCGGCCACGCATGGTGACGAGCTCCGGCCCGGCACCGATGCCACGCGGGAGCTGGAGCGAAATGCTGCATTCCTCGGTGCGCAGTTCTCGAGCGAGAACGCGACCGGGTTCGATATCGCGGCCTTGCTCCTCGAGCTGCGCGACGTGATCGCCGGGATCGTCTCCGCCGAGGACGCGGTGAAAGTGAACCGCCTGTTCGAGTGGCTGACGGTGGTCGCGCTCGACACGTTCGCCGCCTCGGGGCTGCAGAGCCTGCGCGAGCGCCAGAGCGACCAGCTCGAGCTGGGCACGCCGGTGGTCGAGCTACTCCCGAAGGTTCCGGCCGTGTTCCTCGTCGGGTCGCCGAATGCGGGCGTGATCGATGGCCTGCTATCGCGTGCGTGGATGCTCGCGGTCGGTACCGGTGCGCCGTGCCTGATCGTCGACACCAGCGGCCTCGCGGAGAGCGGCGAGCACGCGTTTGACGTCGGGTACAAGGGATTCTTGGAGCAGGCCGAGGGCAGCGTTCTACAAGTTCTCATGTCGAACGCGCGCAGGCCCCTGCGCGAGCGCTGTGCGGTGGCGACGGCGGCGGCCAATCTGGCGTTTCAGCATTTCGACCGACTCGATAGCGCGGTGGCCCACTCGCTCGAGCGCGCGGGTCACTTATTGATGCGCCGGTCGTAACCAGGACCCTCACTACCCGTGTGATACGATTCTGGTTTCCGTGGGCGATTTTCCGCTCGGTTTCGGCCGCTATCAGCTCGTCGAGCGCCTCGCCCTGGGGGGGATGGCGGAGCTGTTTGTCGCGACCTCGCCGGGCGAGCACGGCTTCCAGAAGAAGCTCGTGATCAAGCGGCTATTGCCGCACCTGGTCGCCGACGAGACCTACAACGCGATGTTCATCGACGAGGCGAAGCTGACGGTTCGCCTGGTCCATCCGAAGATCGCGCAGACGTTCGAGCTGGGCAAAGTCGATGACCAGCTGTTCATCGCGATGGAGTACGTCGATGGCATCGACGTTCTCGCCCTGTTGCGGGAGTTCGCCTCGCGACGCCGCCGTGTCGATCCGCAGCTCGCGGCATGGATCGCCCACGAGACCCTCGACGCCCTCGACTACGCCCACAACCTCCTGGGCGAGGACGGCCAGCCGATGGGCATCGTCCATCGCGATATCTCGCCGTCGAACGTGCTCCTCAGCGTGCGCGGCGACATCAAGCTCGTCGACTTCGGCATCGCGCGCGCAAAGGATCCGGAGCGTGCGCACAAGAGCAAGTCGGGCACGCTGAAGGGCAAGTACGGCTACATGTCGCCCGAGCAGGTGATCGAGCAGAGCCTCGATGCGCGCAGCGACGTGTTCTCCGTCGGCGTGGTGCTCGCCGAGCTGCTCACCGGCCGGCGCCTGTTTGCCGCGGCGAACGAGCTCGACGTGCTGCTGATGGTCCGCGACGCGAAGCTCGCGCGCTACGAGAAGTACGGGATGGATATCGAGCTGGGCCTCAGCGACATCGTACGCAAGGCGCTGAAGAAGCCGGTCGACGAGCGCTGGCAGAGCGCCGCCCAGTTCCGCGACGCCCTCTCGGAGTGGATGTACGAGCACCGCCACCGCGTCGGGCCCAAGAACGTGGCGGATGTCGTCGTCGATCTCCGTGAGTCGGTCCGCGAGCGCCGCAACAAGGCCACCGGCTCCGAGCAGCCGATCCCGGCCGAGCGTCCGGCGGTCAGCCGGGTGCCGAGCGAGAACGACGGCGCACCGATGATCATCGTCGACGGCGGCGACTCGATGCCGGTGATCTCGCTGTCGTACGAGCCTGCCGCCGACGAAGCAGCGAAGCCCGCGCGCGCGATCTCGGTCAGCGATCTGGCGGCATCCTCTGCCGCCGCGCAGGCGAGCAAGCGCGCGGAGACGGTCGCCGGTCGCCCGGTCGTCAAGGCCGGCGGGCCGCCGTTGCAGGTGCCGCCGCCGCCGAGCGTGCCGCTGCCGCCGATCAAAGCGCGTACCGCGACCGGTACGGCGCCGCGCCACGCCGGCGTTGTCGAGGTCCCGATCGCGGACACGATCAGCGCGGCCGTCGAGGCGATCACGCTGCCCGAGCCATCCGAAGGCGTCGGCATCATCATCGACGAGGCGCCGGACAGCGCGCCCGTGCCGCCCGGGATGCATGCGCAGACCGAGGACTCGCAGATGCGGGCCTTCGACGATCTCACCGAGGAGCCGGTCCGCACGAAGGACCTCGGCATCAAGCCGCCGTCGCAAGAGGAGGCGATGCGGAAGCGGCCGCCCACGCCGCCATCGCTCTCCGACATCGCCGAGCCTCCCGATGACGCCGGCGAGTTCCACACCACGTCCCCGTTGCGTGTCCTGTTCCGCCTGATGACCGCGCGCGCGACCGGCCTCCTCGTCGTCGCCGTTGGCGGCATCAAGAAGGAGATCTACGTTCGCGACGGTCAGCCCGAGTACGTCTCGTCCAACGTCGCGTCGGAGCTGTTCGGCAACTACCTCGTCTCGAAGGGCGTGCTCTCCGATGGCGAGCTCGCGATGGCGCTCGCGATGATGCCGCACTACGGCGGCAAGCTCGGTGACACGCTCGTGGGCCTTGGCCTGTTGAAGCCGCTCGAGGTGTTCCGCCACCTGACCCGCCAGGTTCGCTCGAAGATCATCGACGTCTGCACCTGGAACAAGGGCGGCTTCGGGTGGTACGCGGGACGCGAGAACCCGCGCGAGGCGTTCCCGCTCGACTTCAATGCGTTCGAGATTCTCGGCGCCGGCGCGATGGCACTGTCTGACGA
This sequence comes from Haliangiales bacterium, assembly GCA_038206055.1. GTDB lineage: Bacteria > Myxococcota_A > Polyangia > Haliangiales > Haliangiaceae > JABFXX01. The sequence continues at coordinate 2,911 of JBBRBG010000141.1, read as the reverse complement.
TTACATCGAGACCTGGATCGCGAAGAACGGCTCGTTGCGCCTCCGCGCGTCGCGCACGCGGCGCGTGGGACCCGAGCGCTTCGAGGTCAAAGGCCTCGTCCAGGTCTGCGATCTGCTCGACGGCAAGCGCACCGTCGGCGACCTCGTCGAGATGCAGTCAGAGCGCGTCGAGCGGCTGAAGACCGGGCGGATGCTGTGCCTGCTCGAAGCCTGCGACCTCGCGCGCCCGGCTTGACGTTCGTGGGGCTTGCTACTTTCTTCCGCGCGGCTGACCGAACGTCGCGTTGACCTTCTCGGTCTTGCCGTTGCGCACGAACGTGACCGTCGTCGTCTGCCCGGGCTTTGCGGTCTCGAGCACGTACATGAGGTCGTTGACGTTCGCGATCTCGGTGGTTCCGATCTGCACGATCAGGTCTCCGCCCTTGAGCCCGGCCTTCGCCGCGGCACCGTCGGGGATCACGTCGGTGAGCAGCACGCCTTTCGGCTGGTTCGGATCTTCGCTGTACGACGGCACGGTGCCGAGCGAGGCCCCGCGGCGGCGCACATCGCCGTTGCCCATCGTCTCGGGCGGCGCCTTCACGTACGTCAGCGCCTTGGTGTTCGCGGTCGCGAGTGCGACGTCGGCGGCGATCTGCGCGACGCGCGCGCCGCCGATCGCATTGATCTTACCGGCGTCGTCGGTGACGGTGTGATAGTCGAGGTGGTTGCCGGTGAACAGGAACAGCACCGGTGCGCCGGCGACATAGAACGGCATGTGGTCCGACGGACCGTAGCCCGAGCCGCCGATCGTGCAATCGACCTTCGCCGCCGTGCATGCGGGTAGGACGAGCTCCTTCCACTCCTTTGCCGAGTCGCCGCCGTTGATGTGCAGCTGGTTCATGCGCATGCGGCCGACCATGTCGAGGTTGATCATGGCGAACACGGGATCCTTCGTCGGTGGATTCTTCGTGTAGTAGAACGACCCGAGGTCGCCCATCTCCTCGGCGGAGAACGCGACGATGTAGACATCGCGCTGCAGCTCCGCCTTCTTCGTCGATAGCCCGCGCGCGATCTCGAGAATGCCCGCAACCCCCGATGCGTTGTCGTCGGCGCCGTTGTGGATACCAACGACGTTGGGATCGAGTGCGCTCGCGCCGCCCATGCCGAGGTGATCGACGTGCGCACCGACGACGATCACGCCGGGGAGCTTGGTTGCTGCACCCGCGCGGATCACGCCGACGACGTTCGAGGTCTTCGTGCGGACCTGATCGAGGGCGACGGTGATCTTCGCGGTGTGCGAGCCCTTGTCGAGCCCGGCGCCGACCTTGCGGGTGATCACGAGGATCGGGATCGCGGACTCGCTCTCCGCGGCCGCGAGCTTCGGCAGCGGCGCCTCCTCCTGCTTCAGATCGCCGTCGTCGATGACGATCAGCGCCTTCGCTCCCTTGTTCTTCGCCGTGAACGCCTTGTAGCGGAGGTCGCCGAAGCGCGCCGTTGCCCCCGGATCGAGCTTGACGTCGGGTGAGGTGAAGCGATGCACGAGGACGATCTTCCCGCGCACGTCCTTGCCCTTGTAGTCGTCGAGCTTCGTGTCCTTGTCGACGATGCCCCAGCCCGCCGCGACGATCGTGCCGCTCGCCGCGCCACTGCCGCTCGCCGCGGTGGGTCCGAACTCCACGCCGTCGACCGGCTTGCCGTCGAGCAGCAGCGCGGTGGCTGCACCGCGCTTGACCTCGGTGGTCACCTCGAACGGCATCCGCCACGAGCCGCCGGCCGCGCCGGGCTCGACACCGTACGTGGCGAGCTGCTTCTCGACCATCGCCTGCGATGCCTCGAGGCCCTTCGTGCCGACGCCACGGCCCTCCTGCGCGTCATCCGCGAGATACGCGACGACGGCGCCGAACCGATCAGCGGCCTCGGTCTCGGGGGCGGCCGTCTTCGGCGGAGCCTCGACCCAGTCCGCGAGGAACACGTTCGTGTCGTGCACGCCGGCCTTGGTGCCGGTGATCCGGTAGTTGTCGCCCACGACATCGCGCCGGTTCGACGAGAACGACAGCGTCTTGCCATCGGGCGAGAACATCGGGAAGCCATCGAAGCCGCCGGCGAACGTGATGCGCTCGAGGTGCGTGCCATCGGTATCCACCGCGAACAGATCGAACTCGCCGCTTTTCGGGTTCAGGTAGTTCGAGGCGAAGATGATCCGCTTCCCGTTCGGGAAGAAGAACGGCGCGAACGAGGCGCCGGGGAGGTAGGTGACCTGGCGCGCGTCGGAGCCATCGGCGTTGGCGACGTAGAGGTCCATCTTCGTCGGCTTGACCAGCTTCTGCGCGAGCAGCGCCTTGTACTCCTCGAGGTCCTTGCCGGTCGGTCGCGACGAGCGCCACACGATCTTCGAGCAGTCCTGAGAGAAGAACGCGCCGCCGTCATAGCCGGGTCCGTTGGTGAGCTGCTTCAGGTTCTTGCCGTCGGCATCCATCCGCCACAGCTCGAGATCACCCGAACGATCGGACGTGAACAGGATGCTGCCATCCGTGGCGCACACCGTGGCCTCGGCGTTGTAGCCCTTCTCGTTCGTCAGCTTGCGGAGGTTCGAGCCATCCGGGTTCGCCTTGTAGATGTTGTAGTCGAACAGGCCCCACAGGTAGCCCTTCGTCATATCCGGAGGCGTGGGGCACTCCGGCGAGACCTCGTGCGTCGACGCGTAGATGATCTCCTGATCGCCCTTGAGGAAGTAGCTGCACGTCGTGCGGCCCTTTCCCGTCGAGACCAGCTTGCTGGTGTTGTCCTTGACGTTCAGGACCTCGATCTGGTCGCACTTGTAGGGTGCGTGGTTCGTCTGCATGATCAGCTTGTCGCCGCCGAACGCCCAGTACGCCTCGGCGTTGTCGGCGCCGAAGGTCAGCTGGCGGACGTTCTTCAGATGCACCTCCTC